>JBBAOE010000018.1:37099-49757 GCA_040401595.1 Burkholderiaceae bacterium | reverse complement strand
CCTGCGGATTCTGCTACGGATGCTGCTACGGGTGCTGCTACGGGTGCTGCTACGGATGCGCTGCGGATGCGCTGCGGATGGTCTGGATCGACGCGGGCCAACGGTATACTCGATTCAACTAATTCGGAGGACTTTCGCATGCACCGTCGTACGCTCCTGCAATCACTCACCTTGCCAATCGTGGCCACGACGCTGCCGGGTCAGGTTATTGCCCAGACCTCCGCCTTCGATTCCATGCGGATCATGATTCCAGCCGGCCCCGGCGGCGGATTTGACCAGACCGGGCGCAGTCTCGGTGCCGCACTCCAATCCGGCGGCCTGACCAAGAGCGTCCAGTACGAAAACAAGGGCGGTGCGGGCGGCACCATCGGTCTGGCCCAATTCCTGAACACCGACAAAGCCAGTCCCAATGCACTGATCGTCGCGGGACTGGTGACCGTAGGCGCAGTCCATCTCAACAAGACTCCGGTCTCGCTCGCCAACGTCACGCCAATCGCCCGACTCCTGGCCGAGGCCAACGTCATCGCGGTACCGACTGCGTCCAAGATCATGAACATCCGGGACCTGATGGCTGCCCTCAAGGCCAATCCTGGCGCCGTTGCCTTTGCCGGGGGTTCGGCCGGCGGGGTCGACCATCTTCTGGCTGGCCTGGTGGCGCGCGAGGCGGGCACCGATCCTTCCAAAGTTAACTATGTCGCCTACACCAGTGGGGCCGAAGCCGTCGCCGCATTGCTGGGCGGCCATGTTGCCGCAGGCATTTCCGGCGTCGCCGAATTCCTGCCCCACATCAAATCCGGCCGTCTGCGCGCACTCGCCGTCTCCAGCGCCCAGCGCCTGCCCGATGTCGCCGTACCGACGCTGCGCGAACTCGGGGTTGATGTGGAACTGGTTAACTGGCGTGGCGTCTTCGCCGGGCCCGATATTTCAGAAGCACAGCGCGATGCCCTGATCCGCGCTGTGGATGCCGCTGTCAAGACGCCGTCCTGGAAACAGTCTCTGGACAAGCTGGAATGGCTGGAATTCCATTTGTCGGGCAAGGAGTTCGGACCGTTCGTCACGGCAGAACAAAAACGGATCGGCGCGATCGTCGACTCCCTGGGTCTTGCCAAGAAGTGAGCGCGAGGGACCAACCCCCAGATCTAACCGCCCCGACCCGCATCCCATCCCGATCCGCCGGGGCACTCGCCGCCGACCTCACCATGCCGCTGGCCTTGGGCGGGGGCGGCCTGTTCGTTGTGCTCCAGGCCCAGGGCATCGCAAGCACCGGCGGATACTCGCCCGTCGGTCCGAGTTTTTTTCCGACCGTGATCGGGACATTGATGTTGCTGCTGGCGCCCGTGCTCGCCATCGGCGCCTGGCGCTCGGGCTCGATGCAAGCGGGCGAAGCCCAGGCCGAGGTCTTTGACGGCACTGGTTCGAGGCCTCCCGTCGCGCGGATCGCTGCCCTCGGGTGGTTGCTCACCGCCGTGGCCATCGGCGCCCTCGGGATCGAACGCGTCGGGTTTGTGCCCGCGATGACGGCCGCGTTCGTGCTGGCGGCCCAGGCCTTTCCAGGGCGCCCAGGTCCGGTCTCCACCAGCGGGGCCGCCGGGCAGACGCCGTCGGCCGAAACGGCTCGCAAGCTGTTGGGCGACGTTGGGGTGGCCCTGATCTTCGCCCTCACGACCTGGTTTATGTTCACAGTCGGTCTTGGCCTGCGCCTGCCTGCGGGTTGGCTCAGTGCCTTGCCTGGTGCCTGATGATGCCGGACAGTTCGGTCACCCTGACCGCCCTTAGCGCGCTGGCCGATGGTCTGCTGGTCGCGATCGCACCGGACAATCTGCTCTACGCCTTTCTGGGCTGCCTGCTCGGGACTGCGGTCGGCGTACTGCCTGGCGTGGGCCCCGCGGTCACCCTCGCGTTGCTGTTGCCGCTCACGGCAAAGCTGGAGCCAACCGGCGCCATGATCATGTTCGCCGGGGTCTACTACGGCGCCATGTACGGCGGTTCGACCACCGCCATCTTGCTCAATACGCCCGGCGAATCGGGCTCCATCGTGACCTCGCTCGAAGGGAACCGGATGGCCAGGGCTGGCCGAGCCGGCCCTGCGCTGGCCACCGCTGCCATCGGCTCCTTTGTCGCCGGCCTGCTGGCGACCGCCATCGTGGCCCTGCTCGCCCCCTGGGTGGTCGAAATTGCCCTGCGGTTTGGGCCAGCCGAATACTTTGCGCTGCTCGCGCTGGCCTTCGTGACCGTCACGGTAACGCTGGGCAAGGATCGCCTTAAAGGTGCCGGCGCCCTGATCGCGGGGATCGCGACTGGCCTGGTCGGTATCGACGGCCAGACCGGGCAACCCCGACTTGCGATGGGTATTCCGGAACTCTTCGATGGCGTCGAAGTCACGCTGGTCGCCATGGGTTTGTTTGCCATCGGTGAAACACTGTACGCAGCCGTTCACGAAGACGAAGAAGAAGCGGTTCTACAGACTGGACGAGTCCGCATGAGCGCCGATGACTGGCGTCGCTCCTGGCCGGCCTGGCTGCGAGGGACTGCCATCGGTTTCCCCTTCGGATGTATTCCGGCGGGCGGGGTCGAAATCCCGACCTTCCTGAGCTACGCGGTTGAAAAACGCCTCTCCAAAAATCCGGAGGCCTTCGGCCATGGCGCCATCGAAGGGGTGGCCGGACCCGAAGCTGCCAACAACGCGGGAGTCACCGCTGCCCTCGTCCCGATGCTGGCCCTGGGACTGCCCGTTTCAGCGACTGCAGCGATGATGCTGGCCGGGTTTCAGCAGTACGGCCTGCAGCCGGGGCCGCTCTTGTTCGTCACCCAGCCCGAGCTCGTCTGGGGCCTGATTGCCAGCCTGCTGGTGGGGAACATCGTCCTGCTCGCGCTCAACCTGCCCCTGGTCGGGCTGTGGGTTCGGCTGCTCGCCATCCCCAAGCGCTGGCTGTACGCGGGGATTATCGTGTTCGCCATGCTCGGCACCTACGGCATGCGCCAATCGGCCTTCGACCTCTGGCTGCTGCTGGGCGCCGGACTGGTTGGCTATGGGATGCGCCGATCCGGCTGGCCGCTTGCCCCAGCTGTCATTGGCCTGATCCTGGGCCCTTTGGCCGAAGGGCAATTACGCCGCGCCCTGGCCATCAGCCAGGGGGAGTGGAGCGGTCTGGCGAGTTCACCGATCAGCGCGGCACTGATCAGCCTTGCCCTGGTGATCGCCTTGTGGCCAGTCCTCGCGGACGCCCTGCGCGCAATGCGCCGGGCCCGGACAGCGAGCGCTTAAACCGGATCCAAGCCGCGTAGCAGATCCCGGTACAGATCCTGCGGATCTTCCAAGCCCACTGCGACCCGCATCAGGCCCTGACCGATCCCGGCTGCGGCACGGGCAGCGGGGGTGATCCGTCCATGGGTCGTCGTCGCAGGATGGGTGATCGTGCTGCGAGTATCGCCCAGATTCGCGGTGATCGATACGAGTTCGCAGGCGTCAATCACACGCCAGGCCCGCATACGCAGTTCCGCATCCCGTCGATTCAACAGGATCCCAGCCTGACCACCGGCGGTAACCTCGGTCGCAGCGTCACCCGAAGAACCCGCCAGTTCGGGATCCGCGCGCAGTTCAAACGAAAGCACCGCACCAGCCGCCGTCTGCTGTTGGGCGGCCAATTCGAATTGCGGATGGTTCTCCAGACCCGGGTAGTACACATGCCTGACCTGGGGATGTGCTGCCAGCAAGCGCGCCAGTACCAGCGCATTCGCGGACTGCTGGCGCACCCGCAGCGACAGCGTCTCCATCCCGCGCAGCATGATCCAGGCATTAAACGGCGACATCACCGCCCCGGTGGTGCGCAGCATCGGCCGCAAGCGGCCGTCAATGAAGTCCGATGATCCAACAACCGCACCGCCCAGGACACGGCCCTGACCATCCAGATATTTCGTTGCAGAATGAATGACGATATCAGCACCTTGCTCGAGCGGGCGCTGCAATGCCGGGGTGCAGATACAGTTATCGACCACCAGCGGAACCCCGGCTGCGCGGGCGACCTTCGACAATGCCGCCAGATCGGCGACTTCCATCAGGGGATTGGAGGGCGTCTCGAGAAACAGCATCCGGGTATTTGGGCGGATCGCATCGGCCCAGGCCTGCGGATCCGTCAACGACACCCAGGTGGTTTCAATCCCGAAACGCGGCAGGATCGACGTGAATAGCTGGACGGTTGCACCAAAGACGGACGTCGACACCACCAGGTGATCGCCAGCCCCCGCGAGGGCCATCACCGTCGACTGAATGGCAGCCATACCCGAGGCCGCGCTGATGCAGGCCTCGCCCGCCTCGAGCGAAGCCAGTCGGGCTTCAAACATGGCATTGGTCGGGTTACCAGCCCGCGAATAGACAAATCCCTCGACATCGCCCGCAAACACGGCAGCAGCTTGCGCAGCGTTCTCACAGACGAAGCTCGACGTCAGAAAAATCGCCTCCGAATGCTCGCCAAACGCGCTTCTCATGGAACCCGCACGCACGGCACGGGTTTCGAACGCCAACCCCTCAGACTGCGGAACCTTCATGCACACTTCCTCTCGACAATGATTCAGGCTTCAGCAGGCGCCTGCAGGTCTAGACGACCGCGTTCGGTGTCGTCATCGTGACCTGTGCGGGCAGCGCTGCCGCTTTGGCGATGGGCCTCGATCCGGTCCAGATAGTTCGCGCTGACATCCCCGGTGACGTAGATGCCATCAAAACAACTGGAATCAAATCGCTCAAGAAGCGGATTGATCTCCCGAACCGCCCGCCCAAGATCGGCCACACTCTGGTAGACCAGCGCATCCGCACCAATCGCATCGCGAACACCGTCCTGATCGCGATCATGCGCGATCAGTTCGTTGCGCGTCGGCATATCGATGCCATACACATTGGGAAAACGCACCGGCGGCGCGGCAGAAGCAAAATACACACGATTGGCGCCAGCGTCACGAGCCATCTGAACGATTTCATGCGAGGTTGTCCCGCGGACAATCGAGTCATCGACCAGAAGTACATTTTTGCCGCGGAACTCCACGCTCATCGCGTTGAGCTTCTGTCGAACACTTTTCTTGCGCGTCGACTGCCCGGGCATGATGAAGGTCCGTCCGACATAGCGGTTTTTCAAAAACCCTTCGCGGTAGTCAATGCCCAGCTTCATAGCGAGTTGCATGGCGGCCGGACGCGAAGTCTCGGGGATCGGCATCACCACGTCGATATCGCCCAGTCTCAGTTCGGTCTCGACACGGCGGGCGAGGTACTCGCCCATCTTGAGACGGGTCGCATACACCGAAGCGCCATCGATCAACGAATCCGGACGGGCGAAATACACATACTCGAAAATACAAGGATTCAGCACGGCCGATGGCGCACAGGCCCGCGCATGCAAGCGGCCATCGAGATCGATCAGAATCGCCTCGCCCGGGGCGATATCGCGCTCCAGCCGGAATCCCAGACCTTCGAGCGCGGCCGATTCACTTGCCACGAGATAGTCGGTACCCGCCGGTGTCTCGGCAGTTCCGTAGCAGAGCGGGCGGATGCCAAACGGATCGCGAAATGCCAGCAGGCCCAGACCGGCGATCTGCACAACACAGGCATACGCGCCACGCACCCGCTGGTGGAGTCGGGCGACGGCGCCAAAGACCGTTTCCGGGTCTGGCGTGATCGCCTGACTCGCGGCCTGCAACTCATGCGCGAGCACGTTGAGCAAAACCTCGGAGTCACTGTCGGTATTGACGTGCCGGCGATCGCGCAGAAACATTTCCTGCTTCAGTTCGGCCCCGTTGATGAGGTTGCCGTTATGCGCCAGCAGCAGCCCGAAGGGTGCGTTGACGTAGAACGGTTGCGCCTCTTCAGAATTCGAAGCGCTGCCCGCAGTCGGATAGCGCACATGCGCGATCCCGGTCATACCGGGCAACGAACGCATGTTCCGGGTCCGAAACACATCACGCACCAGCCCGTTCGCCTTGTGCATGTGAAATGAATGACCCTGCGAGGTCGCGATCCCAGCCGCATCCTGGCCGCGATGCTGCAGCAGCAACAATCCGTCGTACAGAAGTTGGTTGACTGGGGTCTTGGCAACGATGCCGAGGATGCCGCACATGGGGAATCAGTCCTGAAGGATCAACGGATCGTCATCATGCCGTCACGATCAGGGTCCGTCGAATTGGAAACGGGTCGCGGCTCGGGCGTACGACGCGGCAGTCGATCGCCGAGCCGTCCGTACACAAGATCAATCAACTCTTCGAGCAGGGGTCGGCAGCGTGCTTCCTGCCAGGAAGGCGAACGATCCAGACCAAACGCGACGCCCGCTGTCGCCAGCAGGGCAGCAATCGCCAGCGCGCGTGCCAGACCCAGCAGCGCACCCAGTACCCGGTCAATACCGCCCAACCCGACGCCCTGAACCAGCCGGGCCAGCAGGGCGCCCGCCAGCTGGATCAAAACAAAACCCAACAAGAACGCCAGCGCCAACAGGACCCAGGATGGCACGCCGCCGAGTACCGGGGCAAGCACCGTGGCACCGAACGGCGCCAGAACAAAAGCGCCCACCCAGGCCAGCAAGCCGGCCGCGGTTCGCACCAGCCCACGCCAGAGGCCAAAGATGACGGAAGTCATCGCAATCAGTACGATCAGCCAATCCCAGGCCGTGAACTGACTCAGGTCAATCATCGGCCGCCGTAACAGGTTGCGTACATGGGTGACAAATAAACCGCAACCTGGATCAAGGTGCGATCACCGTCGTATCGACGCCCCGCGCCCGCAAAACATCATGGGCCCGTTGTGCGGCCTCACGATCGGCATAACGGCCGGTCCGCACACGAATCAATTCAGTCCCTGCCGCACCACGGATGGTTTCGCTCGAGGGCGAAAACCCGGCCGCTTTGAGCCTTGCGACTGCGGATTCGGCTGCCGCCGCGGAACTGTAAGCGCCCACCTGAAGCCGGTAGGACCCCGATTTCGCCGCCTTCGATTCCGCCCCGATCGCCGAGGTGCTGCCTGCGGCAGGGCGCAGGGCGCCGGCTTCCTGAGCCGCTCGCGACTTCGCGATACGCGCAATCGGATCATCTGCATCCGAATCGGCGGACGAAGCACTCGAAGCACTCGAAGCACCCGAAGAACCTGCAGCACCTGCAACATCGCGCTTGGGTTCGGTCTTGACGACTGGCTTTGCGGCCTTGCCCGGTTCGGCCCTGGGATCGGATTTGGCGTCCGGTTTCGATCCAGCCTTGAGCTCGGGCTTGCGGTCTGACTTGTTGTCGGATTTGAGGTCGGCCTTCGCATCCACTTTGCGCTCCGGCTTGGCCACCGCCTTCGGTTCGGCCTTGGGCTCCGCTCTGGGCTCCGATTTGGGCTCCGATTTGGGCTCCGATTTGGGCTCCGATTTGGGCTCAGCCCGGGGCTCGGAACGCGCAACACTGCGACCATCCGCAGGAGGCGGTGGCGGTGGCGGTGGCGCATCCGGAAACGGCGCGAAGACGGGGGGCAAGGTGGCGCCGGCCGGCACAATGACTTGCGGCGGGTTGACGCTGGAATCGACGATCGCTCCAGTACCGGCACCCGTGCCCGCACCCGCTGGCGCAACCGCTGTCGGGGGTGCCACCGGCGCACTGTCGGTTGCGGCCGGCTTGGCTGCGGAGATCGCCGGCCCCTGGGCAAGGGCAAGATTTTTTGGGTTTTGAGCCGGACGCGCAGCACCCGCAGACTCGGGCCCATCGTCGGGTGGTGGCGTCAGGGCTGTCTCGCGCTCCATGGCACCCGGGGATGGTCTGGCATCACCCGTTTCACGCGCAGGCATCTTCAACACAAGATCGTCACGCAGCGGACGGGGTTCCTGATCGAGCGCGAACGAAAGAATCAGGGCGGCGGACGCAGAAAGCGTCACCGCACCAATCAAACGGCGACGGGCGCGCTTCTTTTGGAGCAATCCAAGGTCAACGGCCTCTCCGGCAGGGGTCTTACGTTCGGACATGACTCGGGCTCAGGGCCTGGAATAGCGACGAAAAACAATCGACGACCGCTCGGTGCCTACCGGTGACCAAGGACATCTGCAACTGTCAGAAAGGATCCGAAGACCAGAATTCTATCATCCGGGCCTGCCCGCTGCCGCGCCGCCGCAAGACCCTCACGCGGACTTGCATGCGGCGCAATACTGGACTGCGCCCCTACGGTCACGCCCATCGCACGCAATCGTTCGGCCAACCACTCGGCGCTGGCGCCTCGTGGGCCGGGCAAATCGACCGGGATCCAGTGATCCACCCGACTCGCCAACGCCTGGATCACCCCATCCACATCCTTGTCGCGCAGCATGCCGATCACGGCCCAGGTAAAGGGGTGGTAGCCCATCTGATCGAGGTTGACTGCAAGATGCGCTGCCGCGTGGGGATTGTGGCCAACGTCGAGCACCACGGTCGGACGACCCGGCAGCACCTGAAACCGACCTGGAAGTTCAACGCAGGCCAGGCCCTCCCGGATCGCCTGCGCCGGAATGGGCAGGCGATCGCGCAAGGCCTCGAGCGCGGCCAGCGCAGCCGACGCATTGATCAGCTGATTGGCCCCGCGCAGGGCCGGATACGCCAGGCTGTTGCGACGCAGCACGCGTCCCCCGTAGCCCCACTGCTGGCGGTCCCCTGCGTAATTGAAGTCCTGACCGAACTGCCAGAGATCCGCGCCGATCTGATGCGCATAGGCGATCACGGACACGGGTGGCACCGGGTCCGCAACGATTGCAGGTCGTCCGCTCCGAAACACGGCGGCTTTTTCACGACCAATGGACTCCCGGTCAGACCCTAGCAGTGCCGCGTGATCAATATCGATGCAGGTCACGATCGAACAATCCGCATCGACCCAGTTGACAGCGTCTAGGCGCCCTCCCAGACCGACTTCGAGAATCGCCACGTCGAGTTTGGCCTGCTCGAAGAGACGCAAAATAGCCAGGGTGGTGAATTCAAAGTAGGTCAGCTCAACCGTCTCACCCGGCTCGCCAGATTCCGACGTCGCATCCCGGGTCGCGCACCTTGCCTGTTCGACCGCCTCGAACTGTTCAACGAGTGCCGCTGGCGACACAGAGACGCCTTCGATGCGGGCACGCTCCTCGAATCGCAACAAATGCGGACTGGTATAGAGCCCCGTGCGGAATCCCCCCGCGCGCAGGATCGCCTCCAGCATAGCGCAGGTCGAACCCTTGCCATTGGTCCCCGCCACCGTGATCACGGTA
Source organism: Burkholderiaceae bacterium (assembly GCA_040401595.1). Taxonomy (GTDB): domain Bacteria; phylum Pseudomonadota; class Gammaproteobacteria; order Burkholderiales; family Burkholderiaceae_E; genus RFPW01. The sequence goes on along the minus strand of JBBAOE010000018.1, from coordinate 40,545 downwards.
GGAGCCGGGCGACCGAGTCCGAGCGTACCGGCGACGGCTGCGACCCGCTCCAGGCCCAATCGGATTCTGCTCGGGTCGAGCGTTTCAAGGCGCTGCAACCAGGCCTCGAATGCCGACGTGCTGACCGAAGCCTCTTTGGCGGCCTCGGCTGGTCGGTCAGGAGCGGCGGGAGTCAAACCGATTCCAGGCTGCAGCGTCTGCTCGGTTGACGGCTCTGGTGTCGGCTGCAGCGGGGGCAGTTCAGACAACGGCGTCGCTGGGCTGGCGCATCAGAAGCGCGAGCAAGCGCGCAATTTCCTCGCGCATCTGACGCCGATCCACGATCCCGTCGATTGCCCCTTTTTCCATCAGGAACTCAGCGCGTTGAAAGCCTTCGGGCAGTTTCTCGCGCACCGTCTGTTCGATCACGCGTGGGCCGGCAAATCCAATCAGGGCCTTGGGCTCCGCGAGCACGACGTCCCCTAAGAAGCAAAAACTGGCTGATACGCCACCCATGGTCGGATCGGTGAGGATCGAGATGTAGGGCAATTTCGCTTCGGCCAGCTGCGCGAGTGCGGCCGTCGTCTTGCTCATCTGCATGAGCGACAACAGTCCTTCCTGCATCCGCGCGCCACCACTGGCTGAGATCGAGACAAAGGACGTCTTCTGTTCGATCGCGGCATGGACACCGCGCACGAAGCGCTCACCGACCACCGAACCCATCGAGCCGCCCATGAATGCAAACTCAAATGCCGCAGCGACGAGTGGGATCGAGTGGATAGCCCCCCCCATCACAACCAGGGCATCAGTCTCACCCGTCTCTTCCATCGCCTCCTCGAGACGATCCGGATATTTACGACTATCGCGAAATTTCAAAGCATCGACGGGAACCACTTCCTGGCCGATCTCAAAGCGCCCTTCGGCATCGAGCAGCAGGTCGAGGCGGGTTCGTGCTGAGATCCGCAAATGGTGACTGCATTTCGGGCAAACGGACTGACTGGCTTCGAGGTCAGCCCGGTAGAGCACCGCATCGCAAGAGGGACACTTGAGCCAGAGCCCCTCCGGCATTGCACGCCGATGCCCGTCGACCGGTGCACGGTTGATCCGGGGTGGCAACAGCTTTTCGATCCAACTCATCGCTTACTCCTCAATGCGCATCGATTGCGTGGCGAATCGACCTCAGGAATTCCGCTACCCGAACCGGCGCATCCGCAACCGGCCCATCCTCAATGATCTGAATCAATCGAGAACCGATCACGATCGCGTCCGCGCGCCCCGCAATCGATTTCGCAGTCGCTGCGTCTCGAATACCAAAGCCGACACCGACCGGCAAGCCGGTCACCGCCTGAATACTCGCTACCCGGGCCAGAACCGCATCCAGGTCAATCAGAGCAGCACCGGTGACGCCATTGAGCGACACGTAATACACATAGCCAGAGGCCGCCTTGGCCACCGCTGCAATACGCGAAGGCGTCGACGTCGGCGCAAGCAGAAAGATCGGATCAATCCCATGCGCTCGCCATACCGGGACCAGTTCATCGGCCTCTTCCGGGGGCAAATCCACCACCAGGACGCCATCGACCCCGGCCGCCTGCGCTGCCTGCGCAAAGCGCTGGGTTCCCATCCGTTCGATCGGATTGAGATAGCCCATCAACACCACCGGGGTTTGGGTATCGGTCTGACGAAACGTGGCCACAGCCGCCAGTACATCGCGCAATCGCGTCCCATTGGCCAATGCCGCTTCGGTGGCTCGCTGAATGACGGGTCCATCGGCCATCGGATCCGAAAACGGTACGCCGAGTTCAATGATGTCAGCGCCCGCCTGAACCATCGCCTGCATCATGCCCACGGTCGCGTCATGGGTCGGGTGACCGGCAACGACATAGGGGATCAGGGCTCGCCTGCCGGCAGCGCGTAATTGCTGAAAACGATCGGCGATCCGATGAGCCGACCGCGTGCCCTCTGCCAGCGTCATACGGTCATCCCCGACACCGACGCCACGGTATGCATATCCTTGTCGCCACGGCCCGAGAGATTGACCAGGATCAGCGAATCGCGCGGCATCGTCGGCGCCAGTTGGGTCGCATAGGCGATTGCATGCGCCGTCTCCAGGGCAGGAATGATGCCCTCCAGCCGACAGCACTCGTGGAAGGCCTTGAGCGCGTCCGCATCGGTGACCGCGACATACTCGGCGCGTCCGCTGTCCTTGAGCCACGCGTGTTCTGGGCCAACGCCCGGGTAATCGAGGCCGGCCGACACACTGTGGGTGTCGATGATCTGCCCGTCCTCGTCCTGCAACAGGTAGGTCCGGTTGCCATGGAGTACACCCGGCGAGCCGGCTGAAAGCGAAGCCGAATGCCGTCCGGTTTCGATCCCCTCGCCCGCCGCTTCAACACCAATCAGGCGAACCCCCGGCAAATCGATATACGGGTGCATGATCCCAATCGCATTGGATCCGCCGCCAACGCAGGCGAGCACCACATCGGGCTGGCGCCCGAAGCGCTCGGGCATCTGGGTGAGACACTCGCGACCGATCACCGACTGGAAATCCCGCACCATCATGGGATAAGGGTGCGGGCCAGCGACAGTGCCAATGATGTAGAACGTATCGTCGACATTCGTCACCCAGTCGCGCATCGCTTCGTTGAGCGCATCCTTAAGCGTCTTGCTGCCACTCTCGACTGGAACAACCTCAGCGCCCAGCAGCTTCATCCGATAAACGTTTGCCGCCTGGCGGGCGACGTCGGTCGAGCCCATGTAGACCACACAACGCATCCCGTAGCGGGCCGCAATGGTTGCCGTGGCCACGCCATGCTGGCCAGCACCAGTCTCGGCAATCACCCGCGGTTTGCCCATTCGTCGGGCCAACATGGCCTGCCCGATCGTATTGTTGATCTTGTGCGCACCCGTATGGTTGAGATCCTCGCGCTTGAACAGAATCTGCGCGCCACCGAGTTGCTCGGACCATCGCTTGGCGTGGTAGAGAGGGCTTGGACGGCCAACAAAATGCGCCAACTCGTCCTGGAACTCCGCAATGAACGCAGGGTCATTCTGGTAGTGAGCATAAGCCGCACGCAGCTCCTCGAGCGCGTGGGTCAGCGTCTCGGAGACGAAGCTGCCGCCGTAGGGGCCAAAGTGCCCGAGTGCGTCGGGAAGGTCATAAGGTTTCATGGTTCACACATCAATTCAGGATGGCAGCAACCTGCCCCAGCCCCTAGGGTACCGCGCAATCGGCCGCCTGGACCTCGGACAAAAAGTCCTCCATCCGCAAACGCGATTTTCGGCGGGGCTCGCCCTCAACCTGAATGCCACTGGAGACGTCCACCCAGCTGGGCCGAACCCGGCCAATCGCCTCGCGAACGTTGCCGGGATGCAGGCCACCCGACAAGATCCGAACCGGTCCAGCCGGAACCTGCGCCTGCGGCAGTTCGTCCATACGGGCGGCGCTCTGCGGGCCTGGCGGGCTC
>JBBAOE010000018.1:24845-36999 GCA_040401595.1 Burkholderiaceae bacterium | reverse complement strand
GCGGGCTCACCCAGTTCCAGTCGAACGAATGACCGCTACCCCCATAGCCGTCTGAGAACGCATCGAGCACCAGCGCCTCGGCATCGGGATATTGCGCGACCGCCTGGGCCAAATCGTCTGCCGAGCGCATGCGGACTGCCCGCCACCAGGGGATGGACGCCAGCCTGCAGTCCTCGGGGCTCTCGTCACCGTGAAACTGCACCACATCGAGCCCGATCTCGCGAACGACAGCAGCAAGTTCGGGCGGGCGCGCATTCACCACCAAGCCAACGGCGAGCACCCAGCTCGGTAATCGGCGCCGCAATGCGATGGCCTGCGCTGGGGTCACGGCCCGCGAACTGCGGGGCCACAAGACAAACCCGACGGCATCAACCCCCAGATCAACAGCGATTTCAAGATCTGCCGGGTCGACAAGACCACAAAACTTAACGTGCGTGCGCACTCAACACCCCCCCATCGGCGCAGCCGTCGCTACCAGGGCCCAGGCGCGGTCGCACCCGGACGCGGCAAATCGTACTCGGACGCGTAGTCAACGCCCACCAGAGTCAGGCCGCACGCCGGAAACGTGCGGGCCGAGAGGCGCCGATCCCGCAGCTTGAGCAGATCGTCAATCCAGGTCGGCGCGCGGTTACCGAGTCCCACCTCAACCAGGGCGCCCACCAGATTGCGGACCATATGATGCAAAAACGCGTTGGCACGGATTGAGATCGCAAGAAAGGCGTCGCGCTCGGCAATCGTCAGATCGTACACCTGGCGCACTGGGGTCGCGGCCTGGCAGGCTGCAGCCCGAAACGCAGAAAAATCATGCTGACCAACCAGACGAGTCGCCGCGGCCCGCATGAGTTCCAGATCAAGGGGTTGATAGACCCATGCGGCCTGCGATCGCCAGAGCGGCTGGCGGACCGGGGAGCGCAGGATCAGATACCGATAACTGCGCGCGCGCGCCGAGTACCGGGCGTGGAAGTGCGGCTCCACCACCCGAGCCCACTGCACCGCAATCTCTTTCGGCAAGTGGGCATTGGTCCCCCGCACCCATGCCGTCAACGGGCGTTCCGCCGTTGTTTCAAAATGGACCACTTGAGCGGTCGCATGGACGCCCGCGTCGGTGCGACCTGCGCAGATGGTTGCCACCGGGTGACCTGACACGGCAGCCAGTGCAGTCTGCAGGTGGTCCTGAATGGCCCCCCCGCCCGGCTGGGTTTGCCAGCCCTGATAGGGCGAGCCATCGTAGGCAATACCAAGCGCGATCTTCATTCTCGCCGATGCCTTAAGGGCCTTTGCCCGATAGGACCCGACCGGGCCCGGACGATGGGCTCATGGATGGCCCACCTGAATCCCCATCCACAACGCTTTCACCTGAGCTGGGCTTCGAAGATCCGAGACCACTGAATCCTGACAGATCCGGCATCCGCTGGAGGATCTCGGCCTCTTTCCAGGCACCGACCTCGGTGACCGCTGACCCCGTGGGCCTCGATGGTGCCGAGGTTGCCGAGGTTGCCGAGGGTCTCAAAGGTCTCGAGGGTCCAAACGCAGGCTCGCCCCCATCACGACCGCGTCGGCGCAGGAACCACTGCCCAAACAGGCCAGCCATCAGGGCCATTGCGCCCGCGACGGCGAGGCCCAAGGGCGAGAACACCCCGCCTGAAGCAGCGGCCGTTGGATCAGGGGCCTTAATCAAAGGACTCGGACTGGGGTCTGGACTTCTGGACGTTGCAGCGTTCGGCAAAGCCAGGCTGGACGCAGTCGCAGTCGTAGTCGAAGTTGACCCCGACTGCGCAGCGACCGGCGACCCGCTCTGAACATTGGCCGATCCGGGGGCGGCAGGCCCGCCAACGGCCCCCGATGGCGAAAGTCGCAGATTGTCCAGCTCGGAGCGCAAGGCCGCCAATTCGCGATCCTTGCGCCGCAGCGCGCGCTGCAGCCCGGTCAAGGCCTGTTCGGCCTCGGACGCCGGCGCCAATTCGCTGGTGTTGCCTGCGCGCGCCTGCTCTGCCAGGTATTCCGACGTCTGATCACGCAGCTCCAGACGGGCCAACCCCGGATCCACGGCTGCGATTTCCTTGACAGTGGGCAAACGCAGCTCGACCCCTTCGAGCAACTGGTGCATCGAACCCGCAAACGCCTTGGGATTGGCACGATAAATCGCCAACATGCGTTGCGCGACACTGGGCTTTTCGGCGGGAGCGGTCGCGGGGTTTGCCATCTCCTGCGCGATCAGGTCATTTGCAATCCCCCCCAGCGAATCACCGGGGCGGACCCGATAGAGTCCTGACGAGCTCTGAGCCGGATCTCGCGCAGGGAGCTTGGGCACACCTGGAGTCGGCTTGAGAACGGGTATGGCCGGACTGAGTTTCGATTCTGGAGCTCGTCCTGCGGCCTCTTGAGGCTGCGCGCGCAGAGGCCCCGCCCCTGCAGCGATGAGGGTCAGCCCGCAAACCAGCCAGGTCATCCATCGGGGCGTCAGACCGGCGGGGCCAACAGATACTCGGAGCATGAACCCGTTCATGGACACAAGGCTAGCATCCAGCGCCGAATGCCGCGATGCCAGTCAGCACTGTCGAACTGACAGCAGGCACCGTCAGACTCGCAAGAGATTCAACGCTGCACGAGGATTCGAAGCATCCGGCGTAGCGGCTCGGCCGCTCCCCAAAGCAGCTGGTCGCCGCAGGTAAACGCGCCCAGGTAATCGGGGCCCATGGCGAGCGTGTGGAGCCGCCCGATCGGCACCTGCAAGGATCCGGTCACGGCGGCTGGCGTCAGCTCTTGCTCTGAGCGCTCGCGCTCATTGGGCACCACCTTTACCCAGTCATTGCCACCCGCCAGCAACGCACTCACCTCATCGATGGGAACCGCCTGACGCAACTTGATCGTGAGTCCCTGCGAATGACACCGCATGGCGCCCACCCGGACACACAAACCGTCGACCGGGATGCTGCCAGGCGAGCGAAACGCTGGCCCGCCAAGAATTTTGTTGAGCTCGGCACCGCCCTTCCATTCTTCCTTGGTCTGACCATGATCGACTGGCACATCGATCCAGGGGATCAGGGAGCCGGCAAGCGGAGCACCCCGAAAATGCTGGGTTGGCATCCCGGCTCCGCGGAGCGCCGCAGTCACCTTGCGGTCAATGTCCAGAATCGCCGATGCGGGATTGGCCAGATCAGACGCCACCGCTGCGTGCAACACCCCCATCTGCGCCAGCAGTTCGCGCATGTTCTGGGCCCCGGCGCCCGAGGCGGCCTGATAGGTCATGGCACTGATCCACTCCACATGCCCCGCGCGCAGCAAGCCCCCCATCGCCATCATCATCAGCGAGACGGTGCAATTGCCGCCGATGAAATCGCGAATTCCCGACTTCAAGCCGGCGTCAATGACGTCGCGGTTCACGGGATCCAGCACGATCAGCGCGTGATCGCGCATCCGCAGAGTTGAGGCCGCATCAATCCAGATGCCCTGCCAACCGGCCGAGCGCAACTGCGGATAGAGAGCCTGCGTCCAGTCGCCGCCCTGACAGGTCAGGACCACGTCCATCCGGCCCAGTGCCGAGAGATCTGACGCATCCTGGAGTCGCGTCTCGCCACCCGGCTGTCCCAGCGCAGGCGCTTCGCCCCCCGCGTTGGACGTACTGAAAAAGGTCGGTTCGATCAGCGCAAAGTCGCCCTCTGCCTGCATCCGGTCGAGCAGTACCGATCCGACCATCCCCCGCCATCCCACCAGTCCAACACGTAGCACAGTCATTCTCCAGAATGCAATTCAACCAGGACTCATCAGCCCAGCGCAGCAACCACCGCATCCCCCATCGCCCGACAACCGACCGTGGGCTCGCCCGCCTGCGCGATGTCGCCCGTTCGGACCCCTTGCGCCAGCACCCTGCGCACGGCCTGTTCGACCCGCTGCGCAGCCTGCTCCTGGTGCAGCGAGTGGCGCAGCATCATGGCCAGCGACAGGATCGTCGCCAGGGGGTTGGCCAGGTCTTTGCCGGCAATATCGGGCGCCGAACCGTGGATCGGTTCATACATCCCAAAACCCGAGGCATTGAGCGAAGCACTGGGCAGCAGACCGATGGAACCGGTCAGCATCGAGGCCTCATCCGAGAGAATGTCGCCAAACATGTTGCCGGCCAGAACGACATCGAACTGGCGTGGATTACGCACCAGCTGCATTGCGGCGTTATCGACCAGCATGTGCGCGAGCGCCACATCCGGATAGTCCTGGCCGACTTCAGTGACGACATCCTTCCAGAGCTGGGTGGTCTCGAGCACGTTGCTCTTGTCGATCGAGGTGACCTTGGCGGAACGCTTGCGCGCCGCCTGGAAGGCCGAATGCGCAATCCGGCGAATCTCGCTCTCGGTATACCGCATGGTGTCAAAGCCTTCGCGCTCACCGGCCTCATTAATCCGGATGCCTCGCGGCTGCCCAAAGTAAATATCGCTGGTGAGTTCGCGCACGATCAAGATGTCGAGACCCAGGACCAGTTCACGCTTAAGCGGACTGGCGTGCGCCAACTCGTCGTAGACCAGCGCCGGGCGCAGGTTGGCGAACAGGTCGAAGCGCTTGCGCAGCCGCAGCAGCCCCTGTTCCGGACGTTGCGCACGCGCAAGCGTGTCGTACTGAGGGCCGCCGACAGCACCAAACAGGATCGCGTCAGCGCCAGCACAGAGGCGCTCGGTCGCCTCGGGCAAAGGATCGCCTGTTGCATCGACCGCAGCGCCCCCGACCAGCCCCGGTTCGGTCTCGGCATGCAAGCCGTCGCGAACGAGAACATCGAGCACCCGAAGCGCCTGTGCCGTGATCTCGGATCCAATGCCGTCGCCGGCGAGTACCGCAATTTTCATTAATCCGCCTGCCTATACGTTCAACTCGTTCAACTCGTTCAACTCGTTCAAATCTTGGCCTCAAGGGTGCGGCCCAACCAGGGCTGCTCGGCAAGCCGGCGCGCCTCGAACTCCCGAATCAGATCGGCATGGCGCAGCGTCAGGCCGATATCGTCAAAGCCGTTCATCAGACACCAGCGCCGGTGCGGATCGACCTCAAATTCAAAGCTCACTGAACCATCGACGGCCGCCACCCGTTGCTCGCCGAGATCGACCACCAACTCGAAGCCCGGAAAAGCGGCCGCGTCCGCAAACAGACGATCCATCGCCGACTCGGGCAAGACGATGGGGAGCAGTCCGTTCTTGAAACAATTATTAAAAAAGATGTCGGCAAAGCTCGGCGCAATGACGGCGCGAAAGCCGTAGTCTTGCAAGGCCCATGGCGCATGCTCGCGGCTCGACCCACAACCAAAGTTACGGCGCGCCAGCAGAATGCTCGCGCCCCGGTAACGGGATTCATTCAGCACAAACTGGGGGTTGAGCGGGCGGCGGCTGCAGTCCTGCCCAGGCTCGCCCTTGTCGAGATAGCGCCAACCATCAAACAAGTTGACGCCGAAACCGGTGCGATGAATCGACTTCAAAAATTGCTTCGGAATGATGGCATCGGTATCGACATTGGCACGATCCAGAGGTGCCACCAGGCCCCGGTGCAGGGTAAATTTCTCCATGAGCTCCGATCCTCGTTTCAGGTCGATATCGTCAAGTTAATCCGCTTCAGGCGAGCTGGCGCACATCGACAAAGTGCCCCGCAATCGCGGCGGCGGCTGCCATGGCCGGGCTCACCAGATGGGTGCGTCCCCCCGTCCCCTGACGCCCTTCAAAATTGCGATTGCTCGTGCTTGCGCAACGCTCGCCCGGCTCGAGCCGATCATCGTTCATCGCCAGGCACATCGAACAACCGGGCTCACGCCACTCGAACCCTGCATCGCGAAAAATCCGGTCCAAGCCTTCCGATTCCGCCTGCGTTTTCACCAGCCCAGAACCTGGCACGACCATCACCTGGCGCACCGAATCGGCTTTGCGACGACCGCGCGCTACCGAGGCAGCGGCACGTAAGTCCTCGATCCGGGAATTCGTACAAGAGCCGATAAAGACCCGGTCGATCCGGATATCGGTGATCGGCGTATTGGGCACCAGACCCATATAAACCAGGGCGCGCTCGTAGCCTTCGCGGCGCACGGCGTCCTTTTCGCGTTCGGGATCCGGTACACGCCCGTCGATCGTCGTAACCATCTCGGGCGAGGTGCCCCAGGTCACGTGAGGTTTGATTGATCCCGCATCTAGCAGAACCTCGGCATCAAAGCTCGCATTGTCGTCGCTCACGAGGGTTCGCCAGAGCGCGACAGCCTGGTCCCACTCCGCCCCCTGCGGTGCCATCGGACGGCCGCGAAGATAAGCAATGGTCGTCTCGTCGACCGCGACCATGCCAGCGCGTGCCCCCGCCTCGATCGACATGTTGCACATCGTCATGCGCCCTTCCATCGACAGCGCTCGAACTGCGCTGCCGGCAAATTCAATCGCATATCCGGTCCCGCCTGCGGTCCCGATCCGCCCGATCACAGCCAGCACGAGATCCTTGGCTGTCACACCTCGTCCCGCCGCGCCTTCGATCCGAACGCGCATCCGCTTCATCGGCCGCGCCACGAGCGTCTGCGTCCCCAGCACATGTTCGACTTCGCTGGTGCCGATTCCGAACGCAAGGCAAGCAAAGGCGCCGTGGGTACTGGTATGACTGTCCCCACAGACCACTGTCATGCCGGGCAGGGTCGCGCCCTGCTCCGGGCCAATCACATGGACGATGCCTTGACGGCGATCGGCAATATCAAAATAGGTCAGGTGATGCGCGCGCGCGTTGAGGTCGAGAGTTTCGACCTGCAAGCGGGCGATCTCATCGGTGATTCCGGCCACGCCCTCCGAGCGATCGGTCGTCGGGACGTTGTGATCGACCACTGCCAGATTGGCCGACCCGCGCCACAGCGGACGCCCCGCGAGCTTCAGACCCTCGAACGCTTGCGGGCTGGTGACTTCATGCACCAGGTGGCGATCGATATAGAGCAGGCAAGTGCCATCGTCCGCACGATGGACGACGTGCGAATCCCAGAGTTTGTCGTAGAGCGTACGGGCGGTCATGGGCAATCCAAAGCGCGCCCCGGTCGTTGAACCAGAGCCAACAAGGTGACAGGAGCCTTTGATTATGCCAGCGCTTGCGCTGCCCAAGGGATCAGTGTGAATCGGTGCGAGCGCGTGAGGAGGCCATGGCGGCCAGCGACACATCAAGGCGCGGCAGACCCACTGACCGGCCGTCCGCGCCGATCCCGACGACAAGGTCGGACCGTCCGCTCGTCAGCGACCCAACCCGGTCGCCCAACCAAAGCAATTCGAACAGCGGGCGCAACGTGAGTTGCGCCGGGTCTTTGGCCAGAACCCAGACCTCGTCCCAAATCACCACGCCTGTCGTACTCAGGGTCGACGACAAACGGCGCAGATAGCCAGCACGCTCGAGAAGCTCGGACAGCTGCAAGGCGGCCGTTGCATCGCTGCGAAACAGGGGTTTCAAGGCCGATACGGCCCTGGGCGGGGCGGCGCTTCTGGCTTGCCCGACCAGGGCCATCAAGACCTCGAGCGCCAACTCAAAGCGGGTCCCGGGCGCTTCGGCGGCACGCGCTTCCGAGGCCGCCCCCCAATGCGGAAGATTCGCAGCCAGCAGCGCTCCCCCCAACACAACCAGCCATAGCGTATAGAGCCAGACGAGAAATGCCGGCAGCGCAGCGAACGTCCCGTAGACCACCGTAAAGCTATCGACCTGACGGACGTACCAGCCAAAAGCGCCTTTCAGAAATTCCAGTGCGAGTCCCGCCAACGCACCTGCAATCAAGGCATCGCGCCAGCGCACGAGGGTATTGGGCAATAGGCGGTAGAGCAGCGAGACCGCGACCGTCGTCATCAACCATGGAACGATATCGGTCCACGCACTGGCAGCAATCACGCCCTTCTGTCCCAGGGAACGCGTGACCGTCCAGAAATAGGAATGAATCGCGACGCTGCCACCTGCCAGCAGCGGCCCGAGGGTCATGATGGTCCAGTACAGCGCGAGTCGATGCGCCCACGGCCGCCGATCGGCGACGCCCCAGATCCCGTCAAGGGTACGTTCGATCGTACGCAAAGCAGACAGTGCGGTCAGAAACAGAATGAAGATACCGACAACAGACAATTTGTCGGCTTTCGATGCGAACTGATTGACATACTGAACGACGGTTTCGCTGAACGCCGGAGGGAAGAGCTGGCTCGCGAAAAACGCCTGCAGCGAACCGCGCAGATCGCCAAAGGCGGGCAGGATCGTCAGCACAGCAAAGGCAATGGCCACCATCGGCACGACCGCCAACAGGGACAAAAACGCCAGGCTCGATGCGGTCTGCGCGACCCGGGCTTCGCGAGCGCGCAGCGACAGCAAGCGCAAAAACGCGGTCGCATCCAGCACGGACGGACGATTTGTCAGGGCCTCGGTCATTGGATCCAGATCTGCGGATGGGAGGCCCATGTTACCTTCGAGCCATGCAAGAAATCCTCGTCCTGTACTGGAGTCGTAACGGCTCGACCCGACGCCTGGCAGAAGCGATCGCTGAGGGTATCGAATCGGTACCCGGCGTCGGCGCACGCCTGCGCACGGTGCCCGACGTTTCTGCCGTCTGCGCAGCCGTCGCCCCAGACATTCCCGCTGATGGCCCCCCGTATGCCGAACTGCGGGATCTGGAGGAATGTATCGGGCTCGCCCTCGGATCACCCACACGCTTTGGCAACATGGCTTCGGCGCTCAAGCATTTTCTCGATACGACGACTCCGGTCTGGATGTCGGGTGGCCTCTCGGGCAAACCCGCCGCGGTCTTCACCTCGACTGGAAGCCTGCATGGCGGTCAGGAAACAACCCTCATCAGCATGATGCTGCCGCTCCTGCATCACGGCATGCTGATCGTCGGTCTCCCCTACACCAACCCTGAACTCTCACGGACCACCCGGGGCGGAACGCCCTACGGCGCGTCGCATGTCGCCGGGTCCAACCACAGCGCCTCCCTCGATCCCGATGAACGTCGGCTGGCCCTTGCGCAGGGTCGCCGACTCGGTGAAACCGCGCTCGCCCTGGCCACAGCAGGCCAGCGGCGCTGATGACCCAACCCCCGAACTCGCCGCCGACCTTGCCTGCGCAGTCAGCCACGGCACCCTCGCTGTCCGTCCTGCGCCTGGCCACTCTGGGCGGCGTCGTCGCCCTGATCTTGCTGGGCCTGCTTTGGGAGATCTGGCTGGCGCCACTTCGGCCAGGCGGCAGCATGCTGTTTCTGAAGGTTGTACCCCTGATCCTGCTGGTGCCGGGCCTGTGGCGCAGCCAGCGGCGAGCTGTGCAAGCCCTCTCGCTGGTCATTCAGATCTATCTCACCGAGGGGCTGGTACGCGCCACGAGCGATCCGGGCTTGTCCGCCAGCCTGGCCTGGCTCGAGACCTTCCTGTCCACTGTCGTCTTTGCAGCCACCCTCCTCTGGGCCAAAGGGACCCGCGGAGGCGGCCCGGCTGCGGATCCTGCCGAGGCCAACCATGCGTCCAAACCCCACTGACTGGATCGCCCAAGCGAGTGCTCTGCTCAAGGGGCACCTGGTCACACAATCCAGCGACACCGAACCGTTTCTGACCGACTGGCGCAAGCGCTATCACGGCAACGCGATCGGCGTCGCCCTGCCGGGCAATACGGAAGAAGTCGCCGCACTGGTCAAACTGTGCGCCGCACATGGCATCTCCATCGTCCCGCAGGGCGGTAATACCGGCCTCGTGGGCGGCGCCACGCCAGACACCTCAGGCCAGTCCGTCGTCATCTCGCTGCGGCGGATGAACCGCATCCGGGCGATCGACACCCGCGCTGACACGATCACCGTGGAGGCCGGTTGCATCCTGGCCGAGATCCAGCAGGCGGCCGCGCATGCTGACCGGCTGTTTCCGCTGTCGCTGGCCGCCGAAGGCAGTTGCTCGATCGGTGGCAATCTCTCGACCAACGCGGGTGGCACCCAGGTCTTGCGTTATGGCAATGCTCGGGCGCAGTGCCTTGGACTCGAAGTCGTCACGGCAAACGGCGACGTGTGGGATGGGCTGCGGGCGCTTCGCAAAGACAATACGGGATACGACCTGCGCGATCTGTTCATTGGCGCAGAAGGTACACTGGGCATCATCACTGCAGCCGTCCTGGCGCTACAGCCCCGTCCCGCCGCACAAGTGACCGCGTTGGCCGCGATCGATTCGCTCGACGCTGCGCTCGAACTGTTGTCCGTCGCCCGCGCGCACCTGGGCCCAGCTCTGACAGCGTTTGAAATCATGTCAGAAGTCAGTATTGACGTGGTCGGGGCCCAGTTCGCCGATGAACGCCCCCCGTTCTCGCCGCTGCCAGCCTGGACTGTTTTGCTGGAATCCTCCGATACCGAGAGCGAAGTCCATGCCCGTGAACGCTTCGAATCCCTGCTTGCGTTGGCATTCGAGCGCGGGGTTGTCCAGGACGCGCTGGTGGCGCAGTCGCTCGCCCAAAGCCAGGCCTTCTGGCGGATTCGCGAACGGATCCCCGAAGGTCAGGCGCGCGAAGGTGCCAATCTGAAGCACGACATCGCGCTGCCACTGGCCGCGATTCCGGACTTTGCAGCCGATGCCGGGCAAGCGATCGATCAAGTGCTGCCCGGTGCCCGGCTCGTCGTGTTCGGGCACCTGGGCGATGGCAACCTGCACTACAACGTGGCCGCACCGCCTGGTATGGCGCCCAACGACCTGCTCGCTTATCAGGCTGAAATTGCCACTGTGGTCAACGATCGGGTGCAGGCGCGCGCCGGCTCGATCTCGGCAGAACACGGCATCGGTCAACTGAAACGGGCGGAATTGCGCCTGCGTAAATCACCGGTCGAGCTCGCCATGATGCAAGCCATCAAGCAGGCGCTTGATCCGCACAATCGGATGAACCCAGGCAAGATCCTTTGAAGACGATCAGGCCGGATCGACCAGATCGAGTGTGCTGCGCAGTAACGCGGGGGCAGCCCCCACGGCGCTAGCGGCCGCACCACTCAAACGCTGGCGCCAGAGCCGTGCGCGAGGCTGGCCGTGATAGAGCCCCAACAGATGTCGAAGGATCATGCGCGCAGGCAGATCCGGAAAGCCCTCGGCATAGTCAGCCATGGCTTCGGCAACGCCGCGACGGGTACGGGCGCTGCCGCCCTCGGGCGCAGGCGCCCCGCCGTACCATTGCGCGTCGACCTGGGCCAGCATCCAGGGGTTGTGGTAAGCCTCACGCCCGACCATCACGCCATCGAGACCCTGCGCATCGGCAGTGGCTTGTGCATGGGTTTTCAGCCCACCATTGAGAACAAAGGTCAGGTGCGGGAAATCCGCTTTGAGCCGGTGGACGATGTCGTAGCGTAGCGGCGGCACTTCGCGGTTCTCTTTCGGGCTTAGACCATCGAGCCAGGCATTGCGCGCATGCGCAATAAAGTGGTTGCAGCCCGCGGCCGCGACGGTTCCGACAAAGTCCCGAACGAAGTCATAGCCTTCGTGCCGACCGAGCCCGATCCGGTGCTTGACGGTGATGGGGATCGTGACCGCATCGCGCATTGCCTTGACTGACTCTGCCACCTGCTCTGGGGTTTCCATCAGACAGGCACCGAATGCGCCCCGCTGTACGCGCTCGCTCGGACAACCACAGTTCAGATTGACTTCGGCATACCCATAGCGCTGCGCCAACCGGGCGCTGGCCGCAAGATCGCCCGGATCGTTCCCCCCGAGTTGCAAAGCCACCGGATGCTCAAACGCATCGAACCCGAGGTGACGCTCGACATCCCCGTGCATGAGCGCCCCGGTCGTGACCATCTCGGTGTACAAAAACGCCTTCGCACTCAAGGTTCGGTGAAAGACACGGCAATGCCGGTCGGTCCAGTCCATCATCGGTGCAACGCAAAACGCGTGTTCGTTCAAATTCAAGATTCTTTCTTTGAAATCTACATTCCGTGCGCGATCTGCGGCCGTCCCATGTCCGGCCCGATTACAGCACACATAGGCTGCCAACCCTGCAAGCGCCCACCTCCGGCGAAGAACCGGCGAAGAACCGGCGAAGGACCGTCGAGGCACCTTCGAGAAACCGACCCGGCGACCGCCTACACATCATTTGCATTACAGTTCATCGATGAATGCCAATCCGGTGTTTGTCGAAGTACTGCGCGTCGGAATCATCAAGCCCGACCACCCGGTCACGCAGGCGGTGCGCACTGCAC
>JBBAOE010000018.1:15061-24745 GCA_040401595.1 Burkholderiaceae bacterium | reverse complement strand
AAAGCCGGTGCGTTTGCAAAAGACGTCACGCCGTTCAGCGAATTTCTTTGGGCAGATTTTTTCCGATCGAGAATTCCAAAACCCTCGCTGGCAAAGGATTGGGATCGGGTGGTTCGGATCGCCACGCAACTGGCGGGCCACCCTGACGCGAGCTATTTACCGGGGTGGGTCGGGGCGTTTTAGGGTAAAGAACTCCAGGAACGCGTGATCAGCCGCGCGTTCCCGATTTGTTCAAAAAACCGCTCGGCCAGATCCGGGGCGTTGCCCTGTTCAAACAACACCGTCCAGCTGAGCCGGGTGTGTTCCCCGTCGCGGCCTTGTGCCAGGGCGCGAACCTCGACACGCCCCTGACGAAACACGTCTTGCGCCAGGCCGCGAACCCGATCGGCGTCGCCGGGCAGGCAAGTCAATTCGAAATGGATGGCCTGCGTGAGATGGTCGCTCACGCCCATTTTCAGGTTTAGGAACTGGGCGACCCGGCGCAGCAGCGTATTGGCCAGCAAAATGATGGCCGTCGCGCCCCAGGCCTCGGTCGAGCGTTCCAAACCGCACAGGGTGCCGACCGCAGCACAGCACCAGAGCGTGGCTGCGGTATTAATGCCCCGGGTCTGCCCGGCATCTTTGAAGAGCAGTCCGCCGCCAATGAAGCCCACACCCACCACAATCTGAGCGGCCATGCGGACCGGTTAACTGTAGCCATCGGCGGACTTGGTGACCAGCATGAAGAGGCATGCGCCGAGACTCACCAGTGCATTGTTCTTGAGATCAACGAGTCGTCGGTGCCACTGGCGCTCGACCCCGATGAACGAGCCCAGCAGAAGCGCGAGGCCCATCGGCGCCACGAATTGGTAGCGCAGGGCGAAGTCCGTCCAGAAGTGCAGCGTCGGGCTCATTGCGCGAGATGCTACCGAACCCGGTGCCGCTCAACGACCCCTTGCACAATCCATCACCGTCAGTCGGAGCCTTGCAACGGTATCGACCCATGCGCGCCGCGTTAAGCACCTGCGGTCGGACAAAACACCGTCCTGCCAAAGAAGTCGTCGCACACCAGACCCGTCCTATCCCATCCTTGTCAGCGTTTGCCCGGAACGCCTCAGAGACCGACGGAGCCCATGCCAATGCCTCAGCCGATGCCGCAACCCGATCTGCGCACGCCCGCCCCCCCTTCGGAGTCCCAACCAGACCCACGGACGGGGCCGCGCAGCCTTGGGCTCACAGAGCGCCAGATCGACGTCCTTGAGCGAATCCTGCGCGGTTTGCCCAATAAGTTGATCTGTCGGGAACTCTCGCTGGCCGAGGGAACGGTCAAGGTCCATGTCAGCGCCGTATTGCGGGCACTGGGGGCCAGCAACCGGACGCAGGCGGTCATTGCCGCAACCCGACTGGGTCTGACCGGAACACCGCATCAGAATGTATAAAAGTCCGTCGACCAGGCTGCAGGTCCGGACATCCCCCAAGAAAGTCAGGGTGACCCTGACGCATTTGGACCCAATGCAGAGCCCAGGATCCGGATCCACCCCAAAGTCGGCATCCTGTATGCGAAAATCAGAACGGCACTCAGGCACAATCCGTGACGTAATCCGGTTTTGCGTTTTTTTTCGGAATCACTCTCGGCTCTCAGGACGGATCATTCAAGGTGGGGCTTTTCCAAAGTATCGTTTCGGGGACGTTCAGCCACGCCGCCGATACCGTCGATCCCCTCAAGGAAATGGATGATCGCGGCTACAAGCTGCGCAAAACGTTTGAGCAAATCATTCGAGCGGCCATTACGGCAGAATTCAAGGATGAGGCGGTCAAGATCGCCGAATCCGTCACAGGTTACGCATTCGACTTCGGCGACTTCGATTTTGACCAGCGCACGCCCATGCAGTTCAAAAAGGCCTGCGAGAGCACGATGCGCAACGCCTATCTGGTGCTGGAAATTCCGCCCGAGCAAATCACGGCCGCCATTATCCATCGCGGCTACCGGCAAGGCCGCTCAGCCGCTCAAGTCGTTGGCCAACTGGTGAATCTGTTTGACCTAGGCGTCGCCATTATCGGTGAACGCGCTAAAGCGTCCGGCCCGTTGCTCTTCACGGTCCACAAAGAATTATTCACCGCGATCATCACCACCGAACCACCACCTGAGCGGATGGCCAGGCATCTCACGATGCGCTCGGATGCCCAGCGCAAACGGGATGAACACGCTGGAAAAACAGCGGGAGCGCCAGCCGCGCCCGCTTGATTCTCAGGGACAGCTTTTGTTGCTGGCCTGGGCCCATGCAGAAGCACGAGCGCTGCAGTACGCCAGAATTTCCTTCGCCTGATCGGGATACAGCTGGAGATTCTGCAATCGGGCTCCCCGCTTCGCCCGATCCAGCTGTTCATTTTCAATATAGGTCACGGATTGCCACAGGATTCGACGTGTGTCCTGATCGAGCAAGCGCATGCAATTAGACCAACCTTCGCGATACCAGCGCTCGCAGGACTCTGCAGCCCAAGGCGGCGGCGCGACCAGATCCGACACGAGGGGCTGGCGCAGCGTGGCAGCGATCGCCTGCATCGTACTCACCGTCGGCAGCAGGGCAGCGGCAACCGGCTGATCGGACCATCCCCCCGGGGTCGACCAGCGCTTCGGGGGTTGTTTGAATTCCGGGTTTGTCTTGGCAAACTCGACATCCTTCGCCAGTGCGCGGTGCGACCCTTTGCCTGGCTGGCCCCGCGCTGGTACATCCGAATAGGCCTGCCCCGCATCCGGTGTCGCAGCCTCGGCCATTGAGAAGTTGACCGCAACGAGGCCAAGCGCCAGCAGCCGACTTGTCAACCGAATCCAACTGTTCTGCATCACTGCCTCTTGCATTGCACCCTCTCCCATCGTCCTAGCATCGAATGTCGCGACAGACCCAGCACGTTCAAGCGACGGCTGGGGAAAAACTCTGGGCTACGCGGGCCATTCGCTCTGACATTTCAACATGTAAACGGGTCGGCGCGTCAGAATCAACCCAGGCGGAGGGCACAAAGCTGACAAAACCGACCGAAAATGAGCTCCCAAACACCGTGACGCACCAGGCTCCGGCAAATCTGGACCCGAAAAAACCTTCGCTTTCCCGGACATTCAATGTTTGAGCGATCCTTGCAGCTAACGGCTCATCCAGGAATCCCGGTAAGTGGGCGTACACCGAGAGGCCGGAACCGATACGCGGATGGTCCTCGCGGGCATTGATCGAAAACGAGGCTGTAGCCCCTGGTCGCGCGTCCCCGGGCCAGCGAAACGGCACCGTAAAACTGGCGACGCCTGGGCCAACTGTCTGCGGCGTATAGCCCGGCAGTTCACGTAAGGCCTGTAACGAGGGCAAACCGACGAAGGGCGACGGGCGGCGTCCGGCATCGATGACGGCGGCCAAAACCAGATCGTCGGCCAACACCGCTTTAGCCGCCGCACGTGGGTTCATGCCAGGACCATAGGTTGCCGGCCGGAGCGCGCTGGCCAGCTCGCCGTCGACCAGCTGGGCGATGAGAGCGGCATCGTGTCGCACTAATGCCCGCTGCAGGCGCTGCTGGCGTTCAAGGTCGGCGGCTTCGGTCTGGATGGGGAGCGCACAAACGGATTCGACAAGCTTTGCATCGGCCCGAAAAATCAACGCCGAGCCAGCCGCGGTGAGATTGACGCTAGCCAACAGCCGAAGCACATCGGCCTCAGGCTTTCGAACCGCCTGGACCACCGCGACCCGGGTTACAACTTGGGAGATCGTCGCCACCAACGAACCGCCGCAAGCCCAACGGCCGCCGCTGAGGCACCGCCCAGAACCAGTCGCACCAATCGGGGTAGTCTGCGCGTCAAGACTTGACGAGCGGCTGCGCCGCCCAGGCGTGCGACCACGACGGAAAGCAAAGAACCCGCGAGCGGATGCTCCCGAACCCATTGCAGGCCATCGAGGACGGGGCCCTTGCGCGACAGGCCAACCAGGAATCGCCCCACGCGCAGCGCCGGCTCTGCCGACTCCCGCAGACCCTGGGCGGCGGCACCGAGTTCCTGGCGTTGCAGGTCCGCACGCAGGCGCAGCAATTCTCGGCGCAAGTGACGGTCCGTCGCCGAGGCCCCGCCCTTGCTCACAGAGCGTCCCCACCGATCGATTTGCGCAGGGTCTCAAGATCCCTGCGCAATTCGGCCAGCGTCAACGACATCGGCGCTGGCGCGGCACGCATCAGCGCCCGGGACCGCCAGAGCAAAAATAGCCCGAGACCGAACCAGACCAGCGTGATCACGATCAAGGCCGGCAACCGGGCGACGTCCCAAAACGCAACCGCAATGAGAATCGTCAGCGCCAACATGGCAACCGCGAGCGAACATGCACCCAGCAGGCCGAGAACAGCGACCCAAAGCAAGCGGTCGCGCTCATCGGCCAGTTCGATCCCGGCGAGTTCCAGCCGCGACTGCCCCATCGCCAGAACAGTGACCAGCAATCGACGCGCGGAACCGAACAACTGACTCATCTCAGGCATTTCCTATTGGCCGACCAGGACGACCCCGACCGGGGCCATCCAACGGGTCGAGGATCACTTGCGATTGAGCAGCAACCCTGCGAGCAGTCCGATCCCCGCCGCGACCCCGATGATGCGCCAGGGGTGCTCATGGACATACGCATCGGCCGCCCGGCCCGCAGCGCGACCGCGCGCGACTGCGGTTTCCTGCAACTCCTGAGCGGAGTTGCGGGCCTGACGCAGCATTTGCATTCCGCGGGCGCGCAGATCGGCGGCCTGCTCACCCGAGGCCTCGGCCGCGCGGTTGAGCAAATTTTCCGCATCCGTCAGCACGACTTTGACATCGGTCATCAATTTTTCGCTAGCAGCTGTCGTCATCAAGTTTCTCCAAAAAATTTGTACCGCAAGGATAGACGATGCGAAGGGATTGAAGCAGCATGGAACCGCTCCTTCCCGTCAGTCTAGGTTCATACTTTCGACTGAGTGATGACTTCAATCAATGAGAGAACCGAGTGAACACAAAAATCTTCAACGCATCACCCCGGTCTGTCGCTCGGCTCGGGGCTCTGATCTCGGCCCTCATCGTCGTGGCGACGGCGACCCCAGCCTTGAGTGCGCCCAATGAAAAAGCGGGCGCGAGCGTTGTCGCAACACCCGCCCAGTGCCCGACATTACTCGACCATCGCTTTACCCGCCTGCGCGACGGTCAAGCGGAAAGCTTGTGCAGCTACGCCGGCCGAGTCGTTTTAGTCGTCAACACCGCTTCGAAGTGCGGCTTTACACCGCAGTACGAGGGTCTGCAGTCCTTGCACCAAAAATACGCATCCCGTGGCCTGACGGTGCTGGCCTTCCCGTCCGGGGATTTTCTCGGTCAGGAATATGGCAACCGGACCGATATCGCCAAGACCTGCTTTGACCAGTATGGTGCTGAATTCATGGTCTACGACCGCACGGCTGTGGTCGGGCGCGACGCCAACCCGCTCTTTAGCCAATTGCGTGAAGCCCGGGGCGCCCCACGCTGGAATTTCCACAAATATCTGATTGGACGAGATGGCAAACCGGGCCCCGCCTTCGGTTCAAGCACCGAACCGCTCGACGCCAAACTGATCGCAGAAATCGAAAAACTGCTGGCCAGCGCTGCGCCAGTGAAAACCGCAGCGGCGAACACTCACTGATCGGATCGGTCCGGACCGGCGCCCTCCTCGGGTCCAAGCCGGGATTCCAGTGCGAGGCGAACCGCGTCCAGACGGGAACGGCAAATCCGATACGCCTGCATGCTCTGCTCGACTAGGGGGACCAGTCGATCGATGTCGAGTTCCTCCTGATCACGCAATAACTCCGCATTTCGACGCAGGACCTCATAGGCCGCGTTGAAACTGGCAGGGTCGAGCGGTTCCAGGGCTTCGCCATGGTCGATGGGATCGGGATCGGTGGCCATGCTGCTATCCGGTGCGGTTTCAGGTTCAGGTTTCGTTGGGGACATCCGATTCTCCTTCAAGCCATTCAGACTCTGTTGGATCGGAGCGGCTCAATCGCTGTGATTGCAAGATCACCTCGGCCACGCCATCGCGAAATTCCAGAGAAAGCCGCTCTGGCGGATAGTCGATCGCGAGCTTGGCGACCGATGGGATGGGTCGACCGGCGCTGCGCACGATCACGAAGCCACGCTGCAAGGTTCGCCTGGGCCCAAGACCGATGACCTGAGCAAGATCGCGACGCACTTCCCGGTTCGCCGCATCCCATTGCCGCCAGGCACCGCGCCGCACAGCCTGCCACTGCGGCTCCAAGAGGGCCTGCGCCACGTCCACCTGACGCCAGGCATCGGGCCCGACCCGCTGCCACAGCGCTTCAACGGCATGCCGGGCAACCCGAACTGCGGCAGCAGCGCCCGATTCGATCCGAGTCCAGCCGGAGTCGATCTGGTGACGATACTGATCGATGGCATTCCAGACATCATCCCGAAGTCGTCCACGCAAATGGTCGAGAGACTGATCGGCCAGTTGACAACGC
Source organism: Burkholderiaceae bacterium (assembly GCA_040401595.1). Lineage (GTDB taxonomy): Bacteria > Pseudomonadota > Gammaproteobacteria > Burkholderiales > Burkholderiaceae_E > RFPW01. The sequence goes on along the minus strand of JBBAOE010000018.1, from coordinate 18,274 downwards.
GCGCGCGCAGACTCCGTGAGCACGGCCTGCCACTGATCGGCTTGCGCCTGTGCGCGCTGGACCGAGCGTGCGGCTATCGTCAGGATGGCGTCATACGCGTCCTGAGTCTGGGCGGCCGATCCAGCGATCGTTGCTTCCACGAATTGAATCAATTTCGATGGCGTTCCCGCAACCCATCGGGCGAGTTCATCAAGGATCGTCTGGTCGCGCTCATGACCCACCCCGATCAGTACCGGCACCGGCGCCAGACACAGCGCTCGGGCGATTTCGAGATCATCGAGCCAATGCAAGTCAGCGCTGGCGCCGCCCCCGCGCAGCAAGGCGATCGCATCCGCGCCGTTTGCTTGGGCCCACTGCCCCGCCTCGCGCAGGACTGCGCTCAGGGACTCTGATGCCCGCGGGCCCTGGAAGGTCGCCACCCGATAGTCGAACCGACACAATCCCAGGCGCTCGAGCCGGTCAGCCTCTTTGCGAAAATCGCCCAGACCTGCGGCCCCATCGGGCGCGATCACGAGGATTGAGAAAAAATCGCCTGGCAACGCAAGCGCCCGATTCTGCGCATAGATCCCTTCCTGAATCAATTGCTCGCGAATCCGGCGGCGCCGCAAGGCCAGTTCGCCAATCGTGTAATCGGGGTCAATCTCGCGGATGCTCAGCGACAGACCAAAGCGTGCGTGAAACGATACCGTCGCGCGCACCAGCACTTTGAGGCCCCCCGCAAAGCGTATGCCGGTCGCCGTTTCAAACTTGCCGATCACCGCATCCCGATCGTCGCTCCAGATCAGGGCCCGCGCCCTTGCGAGCTCCTGGCCCTGGTCACTGTTTTCGACCAGATCGAGGTAGACATGGCCACGGCGGGCTTCGAAGGGAGCCACATCAGCGCGCACCCAGACGGGGTCGGAAAACCGCTGGGCGAGCGTCTGGGAAATTTCAGCCAGAAGCGCGGACAGGGCCCGGCCAGAGGATTTGTCCGAGTCGGGCGTCGGCCGGGGCGTTGCCAGTGCTCGGGTAAGCAGATCCATCCCCCCACGAGGCTCGCCAAGTGCCATGGAATGCGCAGGCGCCCCAACGCCCTGCGCAACAGACAGGGCAGAATCGGGGGCCTGGCTGGCGGCCGGGATCCACTGAGAAAATGCCGCAGGATCGAGACCAGGCGGCACGAACCAGCGCTTGGACGCCCAATCAAACCGGGCGCCCAATGCCTTTGCCGTCTCCTTTTGCGAAAACGGAACGTCGAGAAAAACCAATGCCATGGCGCGATGCTACGCCGAGCGCGCACGCTTTTTGCGGTTGGTCTCCTTTATCTCGCCACCTCACTCGGCACCCTTTCGGAGGCACACCATGCTAAATCGCAAGATCGCCGAAGTCATGACCTTCCCCACCTGTAGCGTCGAGCCCCAGACCACCCTCCACCGCGCCGCCGAACTGATGGCGGAGCATGGTGTCGGCACCCTGCCTGTCTGCGACGGGTCTCGGGTCGTTGGCATCATCACCGACCGCGACATCACGGTCCGGGCCACGGCACGTGGGGCCACGCCAGACGGCTGGAAATGCTCCGATGCAATGACGGGCGACGTGCAATCCTGTCGGACCGACGAGGCCTGCGACGAAGTGCTCGAACGGATGGCACGGATGGGCATCCGGCGCATGCCTGTCGTTGGCGACGACGGCCATCTGGTCGGTATTGTCGCGCTGGGCGATCTGGTGCATCAGGATGCCGCCCGAGTGGGGCGGGCGCTAGACCGGATAAGCGAACCAAAGGCTGGCCACCGCACCTGACATCACGCCTCAATTGCGGCACAGTGTGGACCCTCACGGCCCACCCGCAGATCATTGATGCCGTTCAGTCTCGCCGCACCGGCCCACAGCGAACTTCTAATCCGCAAAAGCCGGTTCATCGGATGTGTTGAACCCATCCGACATCGTTTGGACGCGCAGGACCGGGTTCGGACGTTGCGGGAGGCGCACCCCGGGGCAGCCCATGTCTGTTGGGCGATGCTGGCGGGGGGCCAGTCGGCCGCTCATGATGATGGTGAACCTTCGGGCACTGCCGGAAGGCCGATGTTCGAGGTCCTGCGCCATCAGGATCTCGACGGTGTGCTGGCGACCGTGGTTCGCTACTTTGGCGGCATTCGTCTGGGCGCTGGGGGTTTGGTTCGGGCCTATACGGACGCGATCGCACAGGCCCTGCTGGTCGCTGAAAAAACCCCACTGCAAAAACTGGAAACGTTAGGCTGCCGCATCCCGTACACTCTCGAAGGCATGTTGCGTCGAGAACTCGCGTCTTCAGGCGCCACGCTGATCGGGGTCGATCACCAAGACCTGGTCGAACTGCGTTTTGAACTACTGGAATCCGAGGTCGCTGCCCTGAAACTGCGAATCGGCGAACTCGGCCACGGCGCAATCCACTGGATTGCCAGCCACTGAGGGCGCTAGGTCCCCTGGTCACGGGTCAGCCCCAACAATCCTCAAGTAAGCCAATCGGCCAACAACGGATCGGGGTGCGGTAACCTGCGGGCTTCTGAGGCAGGACCCATGACTCCCGACCCAATTGCGATCCAGCGCTGGCAAGACGGCCTGCTCAGCCCCGCCGATGCCAGCGCCCTTGTCGAGCAACTCGCTGAACTGATCGAACGCGACCCGCGCTACCGGATCTTGCGTGAGCTAAGGCCGCGCGATCGGTTCCATCCCCCGAGTGGCGCACCAACCGCCCGCGGCCTGATTCTGGATGTCGAGGCGACTGGACTGGATCGAGCCAACGACCGCATCGTTGAACTCGGGATCTTGTGTTTTGAGTATGAACCCGAGACTGCGCGAATCTTGCGCGTGGTTGAGGTGCTGGATGCGTTGGAAGACCCTGGCTGCCCGATCCCCCCACCCGCCATTGCCGTGCACGGGATATCCGACGCCATGGTTCAGGGGCACCGGATCGATGATGATCAGGTGAGGCGCCTGGCGCAAGACGCATCGATCCTCATTGCGCACAATGCGGAATACGATCGGGCTCTGGTTGAGCGCCGTTTTGACTGTTTTACCGACCGGCATTGGGCCTGTTCGGCGCGGGAGATCCCGTGGCGTCAGCATGGGTTCGCCAGCAATGCCCTGGGACACCTCGCTCTGGCATCGGGACTCTTTTTTGGCGCCCACCGCGCCGTGATGGACTGCAGGGCCGTCCTGGAGGTTCTGTCGCGACCGCTCCCGCAGCCCGAAGGC
>JBBAOE010000018.1:2747-14961 GCA_040401595.1 Burkholderiaceae bacterium | reverse complement strand
GCGTTGGCGTGGCTACTTGAAAGCACGGCCCGGCGCGATCACAAGCTCTGGGCGCTGCAGGCGCCTTTCGACCGCAAGGACTTACTGAAAGCCCGCGGCTACCGCTGGCACGGCGGTGAGGATGGGAATCCGAAAGCCTGGGCGCTTACCCTGAGCGCTGAAGCCACCCGGCTCCAGGAGGAACTGGATTGGCTGCGCGACCAGATCTACAAAGCGCCGACGCGGTTACGGCTCGACACCATCGATGCGCGCAGTCGTTACACCGAGCGCAATTCAGTGAGCGAAGCGATCATGCTTTCGTGAGCAGCAAAACAAGCGCACCGAACACCAGCGCATAGAGCGGCGCAAACAGCCGGGCGCTACGCCAAAGTCCGGCCGCATTGGTTTTGCCCTTGCGCCACAGGTAGTACTGGTAGAGGGGCGGGGCAACCAGGACCACCCCAAACTCGACCAGCAACTCGATCTTGACCGGGTCCATCGGCGAGACTCAGCCCAATCGGGGGAATGAAAACTCGGCCCCTCGCGACTCGCCGTCCGGCCAGCGTTGCATGATGGCCTTATGCCGGGTGTAGAACCGAACGCCCTCGGGGCCGTAGATATGATGGTCGCCAAAGAGGCTGCGTTTCCAGCCACCAAAGCTGTTGAATGCCATCGGCACAGGAAGCGGCACATTGATGCCCACCATGCCGATCTGCGCTGCGCGGGCGAATTCGCGCGCCGTGCCGCCGTCGCGCGTGAAGACGGCAACGCCATTGCCATACTCATGCCCATTGACGAGCGCAAGCGCTGCGCCAACATCCGCGACCCGCATCACGCAAAGCACTGGCCCGAAAATCTCTTCACGGTAGACCGTCATATCGGCGCTGACGCCATCGAGCAGCGTAGCGCCAACGAAATATCCGTCTTCGAAACCGGCGACCCGATAGCCGCGGCCATCCACGACCGCCTGCGCGCCCTCGGCGATCCCTTCGCCAATCAGGTGCTCGATTCGAGCCTTGGCGGCCGCCGTGATCACCGGCCCCATCTCGGCGCCTTCCTGATGGCCCTCACCGATCTTGAGCTTGCGCACGCGCGGTGCCAGGCGCTCGATCAGTTGATCGCCAGCCGAACCGACCGCCACCGCGACCGAGATCGCCATACACCGCTCACCGGCCGAACCATAGGCTGCGCCAAGCAGTGCGTCGCAAGCCGCATCCATGTCCGCATCGGGCATCACGACCATGTGATTCTTGGCGCCGCCCAGGGCCTGCACGCGTTTACCGTTGGCACAACCGGTCGTATAGATATGCTCAGCCACTGGGGTCGAACCCACAAAACTCACGGCCTGGACTTGTGGATGCGCCAGGAGCGCATCGACGATGGTTCGATCGCCTTGCACGACGTTGAAGACCCCATCGGGGAGACCCGCCTCCTTCAGCAGACGCGCCATGACGAGGCTGGGTGACGGATCCCGTTCACTGGGTTTGAGGATGAAGGTGTTGCCGCAGGCGATCGCCAGCGGGAACATCCACATCGGAACCATCGACGGAAAATTAAACGGCGTGATGCCGGCCACGACACCCAGCGGTTGACGCACCGACCAGGCATCGATACCGCGCGCGACTTGCTCCGTGAACTCCCCTTTGAGCAACTGCGGGATCCCGGTGGCGAACTCGATCATTTCGATTCCGCGAACCACCTCACCGACCGCGTCGGGGAAAGTCTTACCGTGTTCGGCCACGATGAGTCGGGCGATCTCGTCGCGATGTGCCTGCGCCAGTTCCAGGAAGCGGAACATCACCCGGGCCCGAGCCAGCGGGGGCTGGGCTGACCACGACGGAAACGCTGCCGATGCCGCCCGCACCGCCGAGTCGAGGTCTTCAACACTGCCCAGATGGAGACGCCCCTGGACAGCCCCCGTGGCGGGGTTGCGGATCTCTGCGGTCGCGTCCCCGTGGCCGGCGGTCGCCTGGCCATTGATCCAGTGGGTCACTTGGTAGGGCTGCATCGATGTCTCTCTTGGAAAATTTTTTTAAGGCGAATAAGCCGATCAGGCGATCACGACATCGCTTGCCGTCTGTTTGTAATCCTCGATCTGATCAAAATTCATGTAGCGATAGATGTTCTTCGCATCAGAATTGATCACCCCCATGGATTCATGGTACTCGGCCAGCGTCGGTATCCGGCCCAGCTTGGAGCAGATCGCCGCCAGCTCAGCGGAACCGAGGAAGACATTGGCCCCTTTGCCCAGGCGGTTGGGGAAGTTGCGCGTCGAGGTCGACATCACCGTCGCCCCCTCACGCACCTGCGCCTGGTTACCCATGCACAAGGAGCATCCAGGCATTTCGGTACGGGCGCCCGCAGCGCCAAAGACCCCGTAGTGCCCTTCTTTCGTGAGCTCACTCGCATCCATCTTGGTGGGCGGCGCCACCCAGAGGCGCACTGGAATGTCCTTGGTGCCGGCCAGTAGCTTGCTCGCGGCCCGGAAGTGGCCGATGTTGGTCATGCAGGACCCGATGAAAACTTCATCGATCTTGGTCCCCACGACATCGGAAAGCGACTTGGCATCATCGGGGTCGTTCGGACAGCAGACGATCGGCTCATGGATCTCATCAAGGTTGATCTCAATCACCGCCGCATATTCGGCGTCCTTGTCCGCCTCCAGCAGATGGGGGCTGGCGAGCCAGGCTTCCATCGCCTTGATCCGACGCTCCAGGGTGCGCCTGTCCGCGTATTGATTCGCAATCATGTTCTTGAGAAGAACGATATTGGAATTCATGTACTCGATGATCGGCGCGGGGTTGAGCTTGACGGTACAGCCCGCTGCCGAGCGTTCAGCCGACGCGTCCGAAAGTTCGAACGCCTGTTCGACTTTCAGATCCGGCAGGCCCTCGATCTCGAGAATACGACCGGAGAACACATTGATCTTGCCCTGCTTGGCAACGGTCAGCATGCCCTGCTTGATCGCATAGAGCGGAATCGCGTGAACCAGATCGCGCAGAGTGATACCCGGCTGCATCGTGCCAGTGAATCGCACGAGCACAGACTCCGGCATATCCAGCGGCATCACGCCGGTGGCGGCTGCGAATGCCACCAGACCGGAACCCGCCGGGAAGGAGATTCCGATCGGGAAGCGCGTGTGGGAGTCGCCCCCCGTGCCGACGGTATCCGGCAGCAGCATGCGATTGAGCCAGGAATGGATGATGCCGTCGCCCGGACGCAGCGACACGCCGCCCCGATTACTCATGAACGTCGGCAACTCGCGATGGGTCTTCACGTCGACCGGTTTCGGATAGGCCGCGGTATGGCAGAACGACTGCATCACGAGGTCCGACGAGAAGCCCAGACAGGCAAGGTCCTTGAGCTCGTCTCGGGTCATCGGACCGGTCGTGTCCTGCGAGCCCACCGTGGTCATCTTCGGTTCGCAATAGGTGCCCGGGCGCACGCCCTTACCCTCCGGCAGTCCGCAGGCGCGACCCACCATTTTCTGGGCGAGGGTGAAACCAGCCTGACTTTCAGCGGGCGGGTGTGGCAGACGGAAAACGGTCGCTGCGGGCAGACCCAGATAGTCGCGTGCGCGCGCCGTCAGCGATCGGCCAATGATGAGGTTGATCCGACCGCCAGCGCGGACTTCGTCCAAAATGACTTCGCTGCGCAACGCAAAGGACTCGACGAGTTCGCCGTTACGCTCGATTCGTCCGACGTAGGGCATCACATCGATCACATCGCCCATCTCGAGCTTGGCGACGTCCACTTCGATCGGCAACGAACCCGAATCTTCCTGCGTGTTGAAAAAGATCGGCGCGATCTTGCCGCCCAGCGTGACGCCACCGAAGCGCTTGTTGGGGACGAACGGAATGTCTTCGCCCGTCGTCCAAACCACCGAATTGGTCGCGGATTTGCGCGACGATCCCGTGCCAACCACGTCGCCCACGTAGGCCACCAGATGTCCCTGTTTTTTCAGGTTCTCGATGAAGGCCATCGGACCGCGTTTGCCGTCCTCTTCAGGAACGAAGGCTGCCCCAGCGCGAGTGTTCTTGAGCATGGCCAGCGCATGCAGCGGGATGTCCGGGCGGCTCCATGCGTCCGGGGCGGGCGACAGGTCATCGGTATTGGTCTCCCCCGGCACCTTGAACACTGTCACGGTGATTCGTTGTGCCACCTCCGGCCGACTGGTGAACCATTCAGCATCGGCCCAACTCTGGATCACATCCTTGGCATGCGCGTTACCGGCAGTCGCCTTTTCGGCGACATCGTGGAAGAAATCGAACATCAGCAAGGTTTTTTTCAGCGCCTTGGCTGCGATCGGGGCCATGGCCGCATCATCGAGCAGATCGATCAGGGGTTTGACGTTGTAGCCACCGACCATGGTCCCCAGCAACTCGGTTGCCCGCGCCGGGGGCAGAAGGCCTACGGTCAGGTCACCATGCGCGACCGCCGCCAGAAACGAGGCTTTGACCTTGGCGGCATCGTCCACACCTGGGGGCACCCGATACGTCAACAGGTCTAGCAGAAACTCGCCCTCCCCGGCCGGCGGGGTCTTCAGTAATTCAATCACCGCCGCGGTCTGTTGGACATCCAGCGGCAGCGGGGGGATGCCCAGCGCAGCGCGCTCGGCAACATGATCACGGTAGGCTTGGAGCATGGATTACCTCAGGTTCGAGGCCGACCAACGATGTCGTCACGGGGTCGGTTTTTGTGGATAGGCGAGCTCACGATTCTACTTGATTGCAGCGCCTGGTCCGACGACCGGTAACATCAGACCAGAGTCATGGCCCAGATCAGCTTTCTTCCTGAATCCTCGCCATCAAACCTCCCCAGCCAGCCCGTCATCGCGCGCGGCCTGGCGATCTCCTGAGTGCATCGCCATGCTTCAATGTTCCTCGCCCGATCGTTTCGAATCCCAGCGCCGAGGCAATCGGTTCATTCGCGCCATCCTGTTTACGATCGCCAGTTCAGCACTCGTCGCCGGATGTGGCGGCGGCGATGCAGGGACCGTGACACCAGCCGCTAACGCCGCAACGCTCTCGACCGCCAGCATCCTCTGCCCTTATGCCGAATCGGGCAACCAGAGCATGGCCACCCGGGGCACCAACGCCATAGCGCCCACCGTCTTGACCCTGCCGTTCACCTACAGTTGGAACTGTTCGGGGACCAGCCGCACGCTGAGCTCCAACGGCGTCCCCAATCATTCCTTTACCGGGGGCAATTTCGCCACAGCCATTTCGCCCCAAGTCACCAGCACCGGGGCACCGAGCATCAGCGTGACCTACACGCTCACGCCAGCTCTCGCGAGCGCCACCTCGGCACCGCAGTTTGCCGGCTATTCCATCAACGGACTCAAACTGGAACCGGGTACCGCCGGCACCTGTACCGACGCCGGCGTTTGCAATGAAGCGGGCGGGGGGAGCGGAACCTGGCGCATGGAGGCCTTGAGCGCGAACAAATGGGACTTCGGCGTCGATTCGAATCACTCGCATGTTCAACCGACCGGCGAGTACCACATCCACGGCATGCCGGAGAACCTGATGGCCAAGCTGGCCAAAGGGCAGGCTATGACGCTCATTGGTTGGGCCGCCGACGGTTTCCCGATCTATGCACGTTACGGTTACACCAGTCCGAACGATGCAAAATCTGCCATCAAAGTCCTGACCGGAAGCTGGCGTACCAAAGCCGTACCTGACGCGGGACGTCCGGCGATCAGTGTGTATGCGATGGGCTCCTTCCGTCAGGACTGGGAATATGTCGCTGGCTCGGGTGACCTCGACGAATGCAATGGGCGCACGGGCGTGACCCCTGAATTCCCCAGCGGGATCTATTACTACGCCATCACCGACACCTACCCATTCATCCACCGTTGTGTGAAGGGCGTCGTATCCGGCGCTGGCGGTCCTCCCCCAGGTGGCCCGGGCCTGCCACCCCCAGGACCTGGCGGTTAAATCCATGACGGGCCTGCAACAAGCCGGTCGGCAGGGAGGGGGTACGCGACGGAGCTTGTTTAAGCAGGCGCTGGCCTTCCTTGTTGCAGGCTTCATGGCGCTGACCGCGGCTCAGGGGCATCTGATTGTCGATCAGAAGGGCACACTCAACTTCGTCGATGACGGCGCCTTTCTCGTCATCTCACTTCCGGTCACTGCGTTTGAAGGCAGCGATGATGATGGCGATGGCCGACTCTCGTTTGCTGAAATGGCACGACATACGGCCGCGATCCAGCGCCAGATCCGGGAGCGTATTCGCCTCAGTGATGCCTCCGGTGCAAAGCCGCTCGAAGAGCTGCTCCTCAATCTCTCGGTCCCCGACGATGCGCCTTCAGCGCCGGCAACCCACCTGGTTGCAATGGGCCGGTTTGCGCTCGGCTCCTCTGCCGGGCAGATCAAGCAAGGCCCATTCGAAGCAACACATTTTGAAGCCTCACGCTTTGAAGCCTCACTCTTTGGCCGAACCGAAGCCGAACAAACGCTGACCGTCACCCTGAAACGCGGTCAGCAAACCCAGCTTCTGTTGCTAAGCCCCGAACACCCGAGCGGGCGAGTCTTCCCGCCCACCTGGCAGGTCTTGGTCGATTTCGTCCTGCTGGGGGCCGAGCATGTGCTGAGCGGACTCGATCATCTGCTCTTCCTGCTCGTCGTCCTGGCGGCTGGCTGGACGACGCGGCAACTCATCACGGTGTTGACCGGATTCACGCTCGGCCACGCACTGACGCTCACCGCCAGCATCCTGGGCGGTCTCAGCCTGTCGCCCGCCCTGGTCGAACCCGCGATCGCGGCCACCATTGTCACCATGGGCTTGATCGATCTCTGGGACAAACGACAAACGCACCGCATCCCGGTCAGCCTGCGCATCGGTCTGGTATTCGTCTGTTCTCTGATTCATGGACTCGGACTCGCTGGCGCGCTGGGCAGCCTCGGTCTGACGCAGGAAAACCGGATCCTCAGTCTGGTCGGATTCAATCTGGGGATTGAACTCGGGCAGCTCGTGTTTGCGCTGGGCGCCGGGTTGGTGGCCTTGCTCGTCCGCCGCATCGCCGGTACCCGTGGGCTGGCATTTTCTGGTCGGTCCGCGTCGGTCGGTGCGATCCTCGCCGGCATCGTCTGGTTCGGTCAGCGCATCTCCTGAGTCAGGCTGGCCGGACTCCAGCACCCCCTGGGCTCAAAGGATCCGATACGCATCGGATCCGCCAATCATCGCCCGATTGAATACGACATCAGCGCGTAACCCAACCAAAGCGCCAAGAGACCGCAGATCAGGCTCGCGCTGACATACCCGCCTGCGACTAGGAGGTCACCGCGACGCAGCAAGTAGAACGTCTCAAGCCCGAGGGCTGAAAAGGTGGTGAACCCTCCGGTAATACCGGTGAACAAAAATAAGCGGGCCTCCGTCGTAAAGAAGTCTTCTTTCATCGCGAGCCCAGCCAGACCACCGATGAACAGACACCCCAGGACATTGACCAGAAACGTACCGAGCGGAAACCGCCAGTCCGTGGCCTGCTCGAGCACCCAGCCGGAGAGCTTGAAACGGGCGACCGAGCCAATCGCCCCACCGACGGCCACGAAGATCCAGGAATTCATCTTGATGCCATCCATTGCGTAACCATTGCCCACACAACCGGCGATGGTAGACCAGCGCATGTCTCAAGCTGGCTGGCGGGTCGCAGTCGCGACGGGATTCCTGACACACAGACCCACACCGACCCCTCAATAACGGCATCCAAGCTCCAGGGCTGCTGCCTGCGCGCTCGGATCTGCGAAAGTACCGTTCAAGCCGCTCGTGATACCGATATCGTCACAGTTCAAGGGACGGTGATATGAGTACGCACTTGCGTGAAACCATCCGACGCAACACACGCATTGCCGAAACCAGGCTGCTGCCCGATCTGATCCGGCTGGCCCAGCTGCCGGCCACGGAGACCTTGACCGCACGCGCGCTCGCACTTCGCTTAAGCTCGGGCGTTCGGGAACGCAGCCAGCGAGCGGGGCGCGCTGGGTTCGTCCAAGACCTGCTCAGAGAATTCTCGCTTAGCTCCGATGAAGGCATCGCGCTCCTTTGCCTGGCCGAAGCACTGTTGCGCATCCCGGACAACGCCACCCGCGATGCCCTGATCCGGGACAAGGTAAGTCACGCCCAGTGGGAACCCCACCTCGGTCAAAGTAGCTCGCTCTTTGTCAATGCCGCGACCTGGGGCTTGCTGATCAGCGCTCGAGTCGTCGCGAAGACAGAGTCCACCGGGCTCGGCGCCGGCCTGCATCGCATCGTCGGGCGCGCAGGTGAGCCGCTCATCCGCAAGGGTATCGATCTGGCGGTTCGACTGATGGGAGAGCAGTTTGTCTGCGGCGAAACCATCGAGCAAGCCTTGCACAACGCAGCACCGCGCATGGCGGAGGGCTTTCAATACTCATTTGACATGCTGGGCGAGGCCGCGATCAGCACGAGCGATGCGCTGCGCTACCTCACTGCCTATGAGCATGCAATCGATGTCATTGGCAAGGCCTCAAGGGACTCGGCGGTCAGCTCAACGCGTCCCCACTTCGGGACCCGGCCCAGCATCTCCATCAAGCTCTCCGCGCTTCACCCGCGCTACCAGGCGAACCAGCGCGTTCAGGTCTGGTCCGAGCTCTATCCCAGGCTGCTACAACTCTGCCTGCTAGCCAGAAGCCAGCAGATCGGAATCCAACTGGATGCCGAAGAATCTGAGCGCCTTGAGCTCTCGCTCGATCTGCTCGAGTCCTTATGCCTCGAACCGCCATTGGCAGGCTGGGACGGGATCGGTTTTGTGGTCCAGGCTTACCAGAAGCGTGGTCCAGCGGTCATTGATTTTCTCGTTGATCTCGCGCAGCGCAGCCGCCGTCGCCTGATCGTTCGCCTGGTCAAGGGCGCTTACTGGGACAGCGAAATCAAGCGGGCGCAAGTCGAAGGCCTGACCGACTACCCGGTCTATACCCGCAAAGCCCACACCGATATCGCCTACCTGGCGTGCGCGCGCCGATTGCTGGCGGCACCCCGGGCCATTGATCCGCAATTCGCAACGCATAACGCTCTGACGGTCGCGACCATCGTGACGATGGTCAACGCGATGGGTCCGGTATCCCCCCTCGGAAGTCAGATGGCAAGGCCCCATCCAAAGCTCGAATTCCAGGGCCTCTTCGGGATGGGCGAGTCGCTCTTCTCGCAGGTCATTGCACCCGTACCTGAGGGCGGGCTCGGGTTGCCCTGCCGGATCTATGCGCCCGTCGGGCCGCATGAAACCCTGCTCGCTTACCTCGTGCGTCGTCTGCTTGAAAACGGCGCGAATAGCTCATTTGTTCATCAGATCGCGGATCCTTCGATTTCGCTTGATACGCTACTGACCGACCCGATTCAACGCGTACTCAGCGCCGCCCAGCATGAAGGCGAGCTGGGTCGGTCGCACCCGAACGTCCCACTGCCACCCGATCTCTATGGCGCATTGCGGCGCAACGCGCGGGGACGCGACTTGGCCGATACCGATCAGCAGCGGGCCATCCTGCTGGCGATTCAAGTCAGCGAACAACGGCAGGTGAGTGCTGAGCCAATGCTCGGGGACGATGGCGCGCCTAACGCGTTCGATGACGAACAGATAGCGCAGTTCACCACCAACCCAGCCGATGCTTCCGATCGTATTGGCTGGGTACGTTCGACGAGCCCCTCCGAACTGGAGCGGGCGCTGCAACAGGCCCAGCAAGCAGCCCCCACATGGGCGGCCACCTCGCCCCATGAGCGTGCGACGCTGCTTGAACACGCAGCGGATCTGCTGGAGTCCTCCATGGAACCCCTGATGGCGCTCCTCATCCGCGAAGCGGGCAAGAGCGCGAGCAACGCCTTGGGGGAAGTGCGCGAGGGCATCGACTTTCTGCGCTACTACGCCCAAGTCACACGGGCGACTTTTCACAACGCAACGCATCTGCCGCTGGGCCCCGTACTTTGTATCAGTCCCTGGAACTTTCCGCTAGCGATCTTTGTCGGTCAGATCGCGGGTGCCTTGGCAGCTGGCAATGTGGTGCTGGCCAAACCAGCCGAACAGACCCCTCTGATCGCGGCTGAAATCACCCGACTGCTACACAGGGCAGGCGTGCCAACCGCAGCGCTTCAACTCCTGCCGGGCCTCGGCGAAACTGTTGGCGCAGCGCTGGTCGAGGATGCCCGGGTCCTTGGCGTTGTATTCACGGGGTCGACCGAGGTCGCCCGCATCATCCAGCGTAGCCTGGCCCAACGACTGGGCCCCCAAGGACGACCGACCCCTCTGATTGCCGAGACCGGTGGCCGCAATGCCATGATCGTTGATTCGTCGGTTGTGCCCGAACAAGCCATCAGCGATATCCTCGTGTCGGCCTTTGACAGTGCCGGACAGCGTTGCTCGGCGTTGCGTCTGCTCTGCATTCAGCGGGAAGCTTCTGAACGCTTGTTGGCCATGCTGACCGATGCCATGGCAGAACTGCAGATCGGCGATCCGCGCCACCTCGACACCGATATCGGACCGGTGATCGATGCGCAGGCAAGCGCCAACATCCACGCGCACCTGGAGCGCATGCGGGCGCGCGGACACCGCGTCCATCAGCCCTCCCGACAAACGATGGCAGCGAGCCATACCGGACCGGGGTTCATCGTGCCGACCTTGATCGAGATCGATCGGCCCAGCGATCTCGGTCCCGAACTCTTCGGGCCCGTACTCCACGTCCTGCGCTATGAACAATCTGAGTTAGAGCCATTGCTGCAATCGATTCGGGCACTGGGCGACGGACTCACCATGGGCGTTCAATCTCGCATCGACGAGACCATCCACGCCGTTGTCGAAACGGCTCATGTGGGCAACCTGTACATCAATCGATCCATGATCGGAGCCGTCGTGGGCGTCCAGCCATTTGGGGGACAGGGACTTTCCGGTACTGGCCCCAAGGCGGGCGGACCGCTCTACCTGCAGCGCCTGCTCGCCAAGCATCCGCGCGGTCTGCCGCCTGCGCTGGCGCCGCTCGGCCAATGGCTGTCACTCCCGGGCCCAACAGGTGAATCCAATCGCTACCGGCTGTGCGTGCGGGACCGCATCCTCTGCCTGGCGGACGACGGTCGGGATGCCGATGCGGCATTGCTGGTAGCACTCCAGACCGTCAGCCTCCTGGGTGGTCACGTGTTCTGGCCAGCCAGTGCCCAGGCGCTTTGGCATCGATTGTCTGAGCACGAACGCACCCAGGTCTCACTCACCCCGGACTGGACGCGAGACGGCCTCCCCTGGGATGTTGTTCTGCACCATGGAACGCCGGCGTCGCGGCTAGGGGTTGGTCAGGCGCTCGCCTGCCGACCGGGTCCGATCAGTTCCCTCATCGCATTCACGCTGGATGAGGGCCCGCCAATCGAGTGCCTGGTCATCGAACAATCGCTCTGCATCAATACCGCTGCCGCAGGCGGTAACGCCAGTTTGATGACGCTAGCGGACGAATGGCAGCCGACAAAATCGCAGTCGATGGATTGAGATAGGATCCAGAGCAGTCCCAGCAACAAGACCCATCGGGTTGCTCATGTTTGATCATATTGGCTTTCACGTTACGGACTTCCCCGTGATGAAGCGCTTTCTCGCGCAGGCCTTGCAGCCACTCGGGATCCAGGTAACGGCCGAAGGAGAAGGCTGGGCCATGATCGGTCGCGACGGGAAGGGGCAGTTCTGGTTCGGCTCCTTCGGAGTGAGTCCAGGCCCGATTCACATTGCCTTTGCCGCCCGGACACGGCAGGAAGTGCGTGATTTCTACCTCGCCGCATTGGCAGCTGGGGGTAAGGACAACGGTCCACCGGGCCTGCGCCCGCAATACCACCCGGACTACTATGGGGCTTTCGTCATTGGTCCGGACGGACACAACATTGAGGCGGTCTGCAAGGATCCGAACGGCTAAACAGCTGAACCTGCGGCGCCTCTGTGGACGCGCTTATTGGATCGCGTGCAGGGTTATCGGCAAACCGTCTTGAAGAGTACTTCGCCCGGCGATTCCGGAACGATCGGCTCCCAGGCGTTATTGGCCAGATTGGAGTTCGCGATCGCATCGCCCTTGGCCATTGGCTGCGCATAGGTCGCAATGAACAGCGCACGACGGGTCTCCGCCTGACAGTCGAATTCAAACTGCACCCGCATCGATAATTCCCCGTCTTTGTGACGTTCGACCAGATCCTGAACAACCCATGCCTTTCGGGTCGTCGCGTTTTTACGCACGGTCGCTGGATCGTAGAAAGAGCGATC
>JBBAOE010000018.1:0-2647 GCA_040401595.1 Burkholderiaceae bacterium | reverse complement strand
CCTTTCGGGTCGTCGCGTTTTTACGCACGGTCGCTGGATCGTAGAAAGAGCGATCCCCTTTCGCGTTCTTGCTGTGCTGAACCAACTCTGCTGCAGCCACTGTGCCCAGCGTTGTCAGCGCGAGAGCAAGTAATAGCCGACAAACCTTTACGGAATCACTCAAGGGTTCGCCAGGTCGGTGCGAGATTAGGGACTCGCCATGTTCGGCTTTCCAATGTTCACCCCACATCCTACGCCGCGCAGCCTCATCCCGGCCCTTTGTATTCGACACCGGGCGTCAGTGACATCTCGCCTTGATGGTTGGAACTGACAGTAAAAATACCAAACCAGAAACACCCCAATTTGGGTATGCCCCAATTGCACCGCAGTTGAGCGACAGCGACTCTCCAGAGGGGATACCCCGTGGTGTGGTCCGAGACAAGACACGCCGTATGGATCTCGGATTGATTTAAAAAATTGATATTATCGGGAGATAAATTTTGAAACTCATCAGCAGGACAAAATTAAGCATCTGCATGACTGCAGCCCTGGTCACAGCATGCGGTGGGGGTTCCGAAACCCCACCAGTACCCGAAGAAACCAGAGCACAGGACTCGCGCACCTTTACACCCGTTGTCGAGTCCAGTTTCCCGGCGATGACGGCTGCCACTGGCGATACGGTCGATGTTTCGACGACCAGCCGCTGGACCGGCGTTCTCAACGGTGCCGCCTACCGGGTCGAGGTCCCAGCCAACTGGAATGGCAAACTCGTCATGTATGCCCACGGTTACGCGGGCACAGGTGCCGGGTTGGGGGTGAGCAATCCCTCCATCCGTCGTTATCTCATCCAGAACGGATACGCCTGGGCCGCCTCCAGCTATAGCAAAAATTACTATGATGTGCGCGCTGGTGTCGAAGACACGAATGCGCTGGCACTTGAATTCACTAAGATCGCGACGAAAAACTCGCGCCCTCTCGCAGAACCCTCCAAGATCTACATCACCGGTCACTCCATGGGAGGTCATATCACCGGTGCAGCGATCGAGGACGAAGCCGCAAAAACCGCGGTCAACAAGGTCAAATACGCGGGCGCGGTCCCGATGTGCGGCGTCATGGGCGACGCCGAACTCTTCAACCAATTTGCCGCCATGCAGGTCACCGCGCAGGCCCTGGCCGGTTTGCCAAACTACCCGACCGACAAATGGAGCGAAATTCAGACGCAGGTCACCAATACCCTGTTCACCACCTTTCCGTCGCAGCCAACCGCGACCGGCGTCAAGTATCTCTCGGTGCTCAAAAACATCACCGGGGGTCCCCGCCCCTTGTTTGATCAGGGCATTGCCTTTGGGGGCAGCTTCCCATCCGCCTACGGGACGTTCGGGAGCGACGGTACGGTCACCGGGATTCTCAACCGGAATGTGCTCGACACGCGTTCGTTCACCTACCAGATCGATGGCGACACCGCGGGTACCGCAGCGCTCAATTCATCCGTCCTGAAGCTGACTGCAGCGGTCGATGCGAACAGACTTCGTACCGACGGATTGCGCTGGATCCCACAGATCAATGGGGAGTTCAAGATCCCGGTCGTCTCCATCCACACACTCGGCGATCTTTTTGTGCCGTTCAGCATGGAGCAGGTCTATCAGAAGAGGGTAACCGCGAAAGGCAACGGCAACTGGTTGGTTCAGCGGGCGATCCGGGGTGCCAGCCACTGCGACTTCTCCGTTCAGGAGCAGGTCGAAGCGTTCGATGCAATGATCAAATGGGAACGTGATGGGATCAAACCCACTGGGGATGATGTCGTGACACCCGCGACAGTCGCTGCAACAACGTATGGCTGCACGTACACCCGCAATACACTTGGCGTGGACGACAGCGCGACGACCAAGGCCCTGCGCCCCGCTATCCTGGCCAGCACGCCCGCCTGCCCTTAATCAGCCTGCCCATCATTCACCCGACCCGCTAGCCAAACTACCCGCAGGTCGGGGTGGCACTGAACCCCCCGCCAGCCGTTGGCGGTGGGTTCAGCCTGGGGCGAAGGCTGCGATCACCTCGGGTGGGGCCTGAACCAGTTCAATCAGAACGCCTTCTCCGCAGAGGGGAAAAGACTCGTCGCCCCGCGGGTGAATGAAGGTGATGTCATGCCCAGCGGCCCCTTTGCGGATGCCGCCGGGTGCGAATCGAACCCCCTGGTCGGTCATCCAGCGCACAGCTTGCGGCAAGTCATCCACCCAAAGCCCGACATGGTTCAGGGGGGTGGTATGCACAGCGGGTTTGCGCTGCAAGTCGAGCGGCTGCATCAGGTCCACTTCGATAGCCATGGGTCCGCTACCCAGCGCGCAAATATCTTCGTCGACGTTCTCACGTTCACTCACAAACGTGCTTTTGACCTCGAGCCCGAAAATATCGACCCAGAGTGACCTCAAGCGCTGCTTGTCCGGACCGCCAATGGCGATCTGTTGAATCCCAAGGATACGAAACGGCTTCGCCGTGTCGGCTCGCCTCGCAAGATCCGTCGCGGGTATCAAACCGGTCGCGGGTGTCAACCCTGTCGGAGTCGTTGTTTGCATTTGATTCGTGATATCAATTGGTTTGATTAAATCGTTCGCTATCGTCGGTCTGCTCGGTGGTCTGCCTGGTGGTCTGCCTGGTGGTCTGCCTGGTGGTC
>JBBAOE010000017.1:46479-91493 GCA_040401595.1 Burkholderiaceae bacterium | reverse complement strand
ACGTTCGGGACGTAGAGGCCGGAGGTTCGAATCCTCTCACCCCGACCAGGGTCTAACCGTTGACCTCACGCAACGTTTCGGTCAGCCAGACTTTCATCAGTGATTGGTGAGGCACGTCCACCTTGTTGGCTTCCTGACGGAAGCCGTCGAGCAACCTATCCGCCACTCGGAAAGAGATGACGGTGGTGGTGCTTGAGATTTTTGAACGTGGCCACAACCCTCGTTGAAGGGTCGAAAAAGGCCGTCGCATCGACGCCCTCGGACGCCCAGAATTCGCGCTCTTGCGCTTCTGACTCGAAGTTCGGCAAGTGATTGTTCTTCGTCGTATTCAGGAGATCTCGCTTAGCGTTAGGCTTCCTCATAAAGTTGCCTCTCTTTGCGATGCTGCTCACGGGCTGATGGGCTCGCGAACGCTTATTTCAGTCAGTAGGTGCCGGTTTGGCGATTGCAGGTCTGACCGGTCTCCGCTCAGATCATCGGTGGGGCGGCGAGGGATAGAAAACCAACCGCTGCCGATCAATACGTCAATCTGTAGCGGAGCGTTTCAAACCAAACCCTATGGAAATCAAATGCTTAATATTCAAACTGTCAAACTCGGGTTCACAAACGACGATTCAAGGCGAAGACAGATTCCTAAAACAGCTTGCTGACGCGACGGAGGCGACGCTGTTTCCTGGCATGGCGGACGTTGGGTCGCAGCTCACCGCGGCCAAGCGTGGTTCGGTGCTGACAGTCACGCCGCTAGCCGGTCAGGTGGAAAACACCGCGCAGTCGGTGACCGTCAAAGCAACGGATGCGTTGGGCAATCGGTTGGCTACTTCGACGGCGTTGAGCTTTAGCCTTGACAGTGTCACTGCGGTGAACAAAGCCCCGGTGTTTGCGAGTGCCACGCTGGAGGCGAAGGGTACTGAGGACACGGTTCTGAAGGCGGCGGTGAAGGCGACCGACGCGGACACGGGGACCAGCTCACGTATTCGATCAAGACGCAGGGAAAGAATGGCGCGGCGACGATTGATCCCAGCACGGGCGCATACGTCTACACCCCTAAGAAGGACGCTAACGGGTCTGACAGTTTTGTGGTGATGGTGACGGACTCTGCAAAGGGTGTGGCAACGCAGACCGTGAACGTAACTCTTGCGGCAAGTAACGACGCCCCGGTGTTTGCGAGTGCCACGCTGGAGGCGAAGGGTACTGAGGACACGGTTTTGAAGGGGAAGGTGAAGGCGACCGACGCGGACACGGGGGACAAGCTCACGTATGCGATCAAGACCCAGGGCACGAAGGGCGAGGTGACGATTGACGCCGGCACGGGTGCTTACGTTTACACCCCTAAGAAGGATGTCAACGGAGAAGACAGTTTTGTGGTGACGGCAACGGATTCGACGAAGGCGGTTGCCACCCAGACGGTGAAGGTGACGCTGGCTGCGGTCAATGACGCACCCATCGTGGCGAAGGCGGTCACGACGCCTACCTCTATCACTGAGGGATCGGCGTTCAGTTTCATTCTGCCCACAGGTACGTTCAGCGACGTGGATGACACAGTTTTGACCTACAGCGCTCAGGGACTCCCCACTTGGATGGTCATGGATTCCAAGACCGGGAACCTCTCGGGGACGCCCGGGTATGACGCAGCCGATGCTCCTTTACCGACGCTGACGATCAAGGCGACCGATAAGGCTGGTTTAAGCGCCTCGATGGCTTTAACGATCAATGCCATCAACAAGCCGACGGTTCTGGGGACTGTGGGTTCGGACAGCCTCAAGGCTGGGGATGGCGACGATAGCCTATCGAGCGGCGCCGGAAACGACACGCTGGTGGGTGGAGCGGGCAACGAAGTGCTTACGGGCGGAGATGGCGCCGACTGGTTTGTGCTTGATACCGCCCTAAGCGCGGCCAACGTCGATACGATCAAGGACTTTGTGACGGAGACCGACAAGATCGTGCTGTCGGCTAAGATCTTTAGCAAGTTTACGGGTACGAGCACGGGTAGTGCCATTACGGCAGGAAACTTGGTTGTGGGCGCCGGGGCCACTGCGGTAGCGAAGGACAAAGACGACCACCTGATCTACGACACCACAAGTGATCTGCTGTACTACGACGCTGACGGTTCAGGCACTGGCGAGCCAGTAGCATTCGTGAAGGTTGAGCTCACCGGGACGACAGCGCCTGCCTTCGGGGATTTCTTGGTGGTGGGTTCGTAGACGAGAGGCCCCATCTCCCAGTTTTTGGCGCGCCACCTAAGGTAAGCCTGACGAGCTTGGGAACACCTTATTTCAGTGTGTAGGAACCGGTTTGGCGGTTGCATGGCTGACCGGCCTCCGCTCGGATCATCGGTGGGGCGGCGAGGGAGAGGGTCACACCGTTCTCAACCATGCCCTGATATTTCCCGGTCGCCGAAACGAGGGTGCGGACCGGTGGTGTTTTGCCATCGGAGGTATATGCAATCACCCGTGTTGCGCCCTGCTGGTCGCTCTCCTGACAGGACCAACGCCCTTCATGTTGTCCGTCAAGCGACGTCCAAGTGCCAAAACACCGGATCGTATCGTTATCAAATATACCGCCAGGATTGGCACTGCGATTCACACCAACGTTCTCAAATGTGACCGAAGTGTTAAAACAGGAGGTGTAATCGAAGTGTCCGGTTTTCGGCTCCGTTTGGGCCATGCTCCCAGATGAGAGTAACAGTACAACCCATGCTGCCAAGGAAATTCGCGGACCCATACACATTTTCATCATTAATTCCTCTAACCCCAGATGGCTCTGAATAGCCGAATGCTTTTTTTGTGTTGGGCTTTAATAAACTCTCTAGGAAATAAACGGTCTTCCAGCAGAAGGATGGTAACCTGCACCAATCACTGACGCAATGCTCCGGACCACCTCGCCCCGCTGCTGTCAGGGTTGAAAACTTGGTTTCAAGCCAGTTCCTGAGGTCCACACGTACCGGGTACGGATTCTCCGGAAGTTGCCGAAAAGCCTCAACTAAGTTTGCAAATTCTCTCGGGTAGTCATTAAAATCCATCGGGATTTTGCTGTACAACTTCCGGTGACTTCGTCGGTTGTTGATTTCCCGAGTCCCGCTCAGTCAAATGGTTAGCCCGCTTGTAATTTGACGATTGACTTTTCTATTGGCGACACGTCTTGCGGTACCGGCAGGCTTGTTGATTGGTCGGTTTTGGAACGCATGCTATGCGGCGCAAAAGATCAAACTGTAGTCTGCGCTGGAACCAGATGAGCGTGATCAGCTTTAGCAACTGGGATATTTTGTAGCATGGCTCAAGACCATTTTCTGTCGTTCAACAAGTCGAAATATCTCAAGTGGGCCGGTGCCCTGTGCGCGATTTGTATCGGGCTCTATCTGGCGGACTCCCCCCCCATTAAACCTGGAGGCGGTACTTGGCTCGGCTACGGTTTGGGGACCCTAGGGTTTGGGTTAATCCTGTGGCTGATGGCGTTTGGCCTTCGTAAACGAGCCTATCGGTCGAATTTGGGGAGCGTTCGCGGCTGGCTGTCAGCCCATGTCTACCTCGGCCTTGCCCTGGCGGTGGTGGCAACCCTGCATACCGGATTTGAACTGGGAGTCAATATCCACAGCGCTGCCTATGTGCTGACACTGGCCGTGATCGCGAGTGGAATTTGGGGCGTAGTGCTCTACGTGCGCCAACCGGCTCTGATGGGTAATTTGCTCAACGGCCAGACCTTGCAGAACCTTGGCTCCGGGCTGCGCGATATCGACGACCAATCTCGCAAGCTTGCCCAGAGCCTGTCGCCCGAAATTCAGCGGCTGGTCAAAAATTCGTCGACTGGGAAGATATTTTCCAGCCGTCGGCAGCGGTTTTCAGGCAAGAACCCGGATTGCGCAACACAGCGCACGGTGGACGCCTTGGCCGAAAAAAATAACGACGCCTCGCCTGCCCAGCGTGAGCTCTACAACCTCCAATTTCGCCGCCTTCAGCAATTGCTCAGGATCCGCGATTTTGTCCGCTCAAGAACTTGGACCGAGGTGTGGCTGTTGCTGCACGTGCCGCTGTCTTTTGGGCTGCTGGGTAGCCTGGTCGCGCACGTCGTGTCCGTCTTTTTTTACTGGTGACCTATGGATCACAATACGCCGGTTGATCCCATTACGGCCGAAATTGGGGAACTCCAGAAGCCGATGAGAGGGCGTCGTCCGCTGTCCTGGATATTGTTCAGCGCGATCCTGAGTTTTGCCCTGGTGCTACCGGTACTGGCAATCTTGTTGGCCCCTGCCGTGGGTGGGGGGAGTCCCGCCGAGGCTGGCAAAGCCGGATCTGTTCAGGTGAGCTCGACCCCGCTCGCGCTGGATGCGGTCTGGAATCCTGGTCCAGTCGCCAACGCCCACCAAGCTTGGGCTAATGATTGCAAGGTCTGTCACTCGACACCCTTCGCCCGGGTGAAAGATGCGGATTGTGTGGCATGCCACCAGAGCACGCCGGGGCATGTCGATCCAAAAACCACCAAAGTGGCAGACCTGGAGGAGACCCGGTGCGCGACCTGTCACCGCGACCATCAGGGAGCGTTTGGCCTCGCCTTGCAGAACAAGCACTTCGAAGGCCAGAACTGCGCCGCTTGCCATGCCGACATCAAAAAGAGCCTGCCCGAAACGCAAACACTGAACGTCAAAGACTTTGGCAAGGATCATCCGGAGTTTCGGATTCAGGTCGCCGCCGCCGCAACAGGCGGGGGCGCAGATCGGCTACGCCGCATTCGTCAGGCGAGCGGTGCGGTGATCAGCGAGGCGACAACGCTGAAATTTCCCCACGATGTCCACCTGACGAGCACTGGCGTTCGCAGTCCTGAAGGGCTGGTCAAGATGAGTTGCGATGGTTGTCACAAACCCAACGCTGACCGTACGAGCTTTGCGCCCGTCTCGATGAAAGAGCACTGCCAATCCTGCCACGCACTGAAGTTTGAGCCTGCGCTGACCAATCGCGAAGTCCCCCACGGATCGGTCAACGAGGTGCTCTCGACATTGCGCGAGTTCTACGCCTATGTGAGCCTGAACCGTGTGCAGCTGGATGGCAGCAAACTCTCGGCAGCTGAGCGTTTTGTGGCTCTGCCGGGCAAAGACGATCGGCTGGCGAGTTTCGTCAATAGCCCCGGCGATGCCCGATCCCGAGCTGCCGCATCTGCGACCGACCTGTTTGAGCGAACTTCCTGCGTGGTGTGCCATGAGGTAAGTCGCGTGGCTGTCGCCGGCAAAGCTGGTACACCCGGAGCCGATCTGCCGCAATGGTCGATCGCTCCGGTTGTTGGTGCGCATGCCTGGATGCCCAAAGCGAAGTTTGAACACTCGGCGCATCTGGCATCCAAATGTACGGATTGTCATGCGGCACCTGAGTCCAAAAAATCGGCCGACGTGCTGATGCCGACGATCGCGGTCTGCCGCGACTGCCATATGGGCAATGAGAAGGTCGCCGGGAAAGTCGTCTCGGATTGCGGTACTTGTCATGGCTTCCACATGGCTCCCCATGAAACGCCGGCCCCGACCGCTAAGCGCGAATCGGCCCAGCTTGCCGTCAAGCCTTGAACAAGATGTCCGCCATGTTTTTCTGGAAAAGAGCGCTCAGGGTTCCTGCTTTACTGGCGCTCCCAGCCCTTTTGATGAGTTGCGGGGGCGGCACGAGCAATCCCGCCGGTATCTCAGGCGTTTGCGATTTTACGATCTCAAGCCAGCCCCAGGCTCTGACCGCAGCCGAGGTGGAGACGATCGTGGCGCAAGGCGCTCAGGCGGCCAATCAGATCGGGGCCAAGGCCACCATTGCCGTGGTCGATCGGGTGGGCAATGTCCTCGCGTTGTACAAAATGACGGGGGCTGCAGCAACCATCAGCATTCAGAGCGGCAAAGTGCAAGGCTCCGTCCCCAAGGGGCTTGATGGTCTGAGCGGTGTCGTACCCTCCGAGGCCGGAGCTATCGCCAAAGCGATTACGGGCGCCTACCTCTCGTCCTCTGGTAATGCGTTTAGTACCCGAACGGCGAGTTATATCGTTCAGGAGCATTTTCCGGTTGGTGTCGACAATATGCCGGGTGGGCCGTTGTTTGGTGTCCAATTCAGCCAACTTCCGTGTGGCGATCTGGTCACGCGCGGCGCGGGTATTGGCGGTGGGCCGAAACGCTCGCCGCTCGGACTGTCAGCGGACCCGGGTGGGTTTCCGCTCTACAAGAATGGTCGAGTCGTGGGGGGTATCGGCGTCATGGCCGATGGCGTCTATGGGCTGGACGAATCGTCGACCCCCGGCAGCGTTGATCTCGATGAACGTGTCGCCCACTCCGCCCTCAAAGGGTTCGATGCACCGGCATGTATCCGCGCGGAGCGCATTACGGCCGGTGGGATCAGTCTGCCATTTTCGAAGTCCGACGACAAAGTCATCGCTGTGACCGCGAAAACGCTGACCGATGCGTCGGTCAGCGGGCTGGGCGCGCGGGTGTCGTATGCGGAGTATTACAGTGCAGCGGCCATCCTGGCCGGGACTGCATTTGGCGAAGCGGCCTCCGGATTTGCCCCAGACGCCACAACCTTGACTGCAGGTGGCGGCTACGTCTTGGTCAATCCGGGCGATCGCACCAATCGTTACCCCGTTTCAGCGTCAAGCGCACTCACCAAAACCGAAGTTCAGGAAATTCTTAGCCAAGCGCTTGGCGTGGCGAATCAGGCTCGGGCACAGATCCGAAGCCCTCTGGGTTCGCCAGCGCAGGTGACGATTTCGCTGGTCGATACGGCGGGCAAGGTTCTCGGGCTGGTGAGAACACCCGATGCACCGGTGTTTGGCACCGATGTGTCGCTGCAAAAAGCACGGACCGCACTGTTTTTCTCATCGCCGCAGGCTGCAGCCTCCCTGGCCGCATTACCCGCCGTCAGTTACTTCGATAGCAATGCCAAGGCTGGCACGCCCTTTAGCATCAGTCAGTACCTCGCCGACCCACAGCGTGGCGCCCGGACCTTTTTCAATCAGCCAGCCATTTTCGCGGACGGTTCGGCATTCAGTGCGCGCGCGGTTGGAAACATTGCGCGGCCCTATTATCCGGACGGGATTGCTGGCTATCCGCAGGGTCCGCTCTCCAAGCCGATTGCGGACTGGAGCCCGTTCAATACGGGGCTGCAGTTGGACTTGACGTATACCGGTCTGGTGACTGCGATCCTGGCGCCGACCACCACCAGTACCAACTGTACCGGCCTGACCGGGGTTAACAATGGCATTCAGATTTTCCCCGGCGGCGTCCCGGTTTACCGCGGCACTGCGCTGATTGGCGGTTTGGGCGTCTCGGGCGATGGAGTCGACCAGGATGACATGATCGCTTTCCTCGGCCTTGCTCGGGCGGGTAAAGCCCTCAATACCGGGGTTGCCAATGCGCCGGCTTCGAAACGCTCCGATACGCTGAGTCCGCAAGGCCTCGGGCTGCGCTATGTGCAATGTCCGCAGGGGCCGTTCAATAACAGCGTTGAACAAAATGTCTGCGAGGGGATTTGAGATGTTTCACCCTCTGATTCGCCCCATCCACATGGCGGTGTTGAGCGCCCTGTTCGTCAGCGGCGTGGCGCAGGCGCAAACAGCCACTAATAACCTCGGACAAACGCTCTCGGAAATCGGCAAGCGGCCACGGGCCGCAGAGGACGAGAGCCCGGGCAAAGTACCCCCGGCCAAGGATCTTCCGGAGGAGAACGCGATTCCCGAGGAGCAGACCGGGGTGATGCGGGAGCGCCCGGGTCGGGTTCGTCCGATCGTGATCTTGCCGCCGATCGATCCCTCACAAGTGCCGCCACCTGCGGCCAATCTGCCCAGAGAATCGATCTCGATCCCGGATCGCTGGCGCCTGATCCAGACCCTAGGTTTCAAATTCCCCTGGTACGACCCCTACAACCAGAATCCGTTGAAAGGCGATCTGCCGGTCCTACACAATCTAGGCCATGAGCTCTTTTTCAATCTGGGGGTGATTTCCGACACGCTGGTCGAATTGCGCCGGGTCCCGACGCCGGTCGCTGGACAGGTTTCGATTAGGCCTGGAGCCAACGATATTTACGGTGGTAACAAGCAGCGCATTTTTGGTCAAAACCTCATCACGAGCTTCAGTCTTCAAAAGGGCGACACCACCTTCAAGCCGCCAGATTTTGAGCTGAAATTTGTTCCCGTTCTGAATTACACCAACGTTTCTGTCGACGAAGCGGGCGCACTGCGCGCCAACCCCGCGCTGGGCAAGCGCCGCACCGATCATTACCTCGGCGTGCAGGAGCTGTTCGGTGACCTGCATTTGCGTAACGTTTCAGACCGGTTTGACTTCGATAGCGTCAGAATCGGTATCCAGCCGTTCACGAACGACTTCCGTGGTTTCCTGTTTCAGGATGTTCCGTTTGGGGTTCGGGTCTTTGGCAATCGTTCAAACAATCAATATCAGTACAATCTGGCCTGGTTCAGGCGGCTGGAAAAGGACACCAACAGCGGCCTGAACAATATCTCCAGAAAATTCCGCGATGACGATGTGTTCGTCTCCAACCTTTACCGACAGGATTGGCCCGTCACGGGGTTTACCTCGCAAGTCAGCGCTGTGCACAACCGGAATCGCGAAGACCAAGCGCATTACGACACCAATGGCATCCTGGTCAGACCAGCCCTGCTGGGCGATCTGCGACCGCACCGGTATCGCGTGACCTATCTGGGGTACAGCGGGGATGGACACTTTGGCCGCTGGAACCTGAGTACCTCCGCCTATTTAGCGACCGGCACCGATGCTCGCAATCCGCTGGCGAAGCGCGAGCAGTCGATTCGTGCCGGGATGTTTGCTGGCGAACTGTCGCGCGACTTCAGCTGGGTTCGGGTGCGGGGAAATCTTTTCCTGTCGACTGGCGATAAGAACCCCTACGACGGGAAAGCGACTGGTTTCGATTCGATTCTGGAAAACCCGCAGTTTGCTGGATCCGACAGCAGCTACTTCATCCGTCAGGGGATTCCCTTGATCGGGGGCGGTGGTGTGGCGCTCTCGGCCCGTAACGGTATCCAGGCTTCGCTGCGCTCCTCGAAGGACGAGGGGCAGTCTAACTTTGTCAATCCGGGCCTGAAACTCGTAGGCGTGGGTGCGGACTTTGATCTTCGGCCAGAAATCCGCGTCTTTACGAATGTTTCGAACCTCCGATTCTCCGACACCAGTTCGTTGGCTGCCTTACGGAATCAATACATCCCGTCGGATTCACTGGGCATGGATTACTCGCTGGGCTTTCACTGGCGGCCCTTCTTTAATCAGAACATGATTATTAACGGATCTGTTGCGGTGTTGAAACCCGGTGCGGGTCTCAAGGCGTTGTATGGCGAAAACCAAGGCTCTTTGTATTCTGTCCTTCTGAATTCGGTGCTGGCATTTTGAACAAGCTGACCAAATTATTCGGTGGCGGCAGTCTCGCGACAGTGCTCGCGACGGCAGCGCTGACCCTCCTGGGGGTCTCGGACCTGCGATCCACGCAGGCGTCGGAGGCGCTGCCGCCTGCGCGCAGCTACATCATGGCGCCCGCAGCGCCCAAGGCACAGACCCCGGCTCAGGCGGACGCCAAATCGGCCGGTTGCATGAGTTGCCACACCGCGACTGACCGTCACACGATGCACGCCAATCCGGGAGTTCAACTGGGCTGTACCGACTGTCACGGTGGCAATGCGAGCGTGATGCGCGGCAAGTCAGCGGACCCCGAGAGCCATGCTTACCGGACCGCCCTCGATAGTGCCCATGTCCTCCCCCGGAATCAGCGGTTCTGGAAATACCCGTCTTCGGCCAATCCCGAGCGCTCCTACGCGAAGCTCAATCAGGAAAATCCGGCTTACGTGCGATTTATCAATCCAGGCGACCTGCGTGTCGCCCGCGACGCCTGTGGCTCCTGTCATCTGCCGATCATTCAGGCTCAGGAACGCAGTCTGATGTCGACGACCGCCATGCTCTGGGGCGGAGCCAGTTATAACAACGGCATTCTTCCCTACAAGCGCTACATCCTGGGCGAGTCCTATACCGCAGACGGTCAGGCAGCAGCGATCGTCAATCCGGTCAAGGTGGATAACGATCTTTTTGTGTTCAAGGGAATTCTGGATCGTCTGGTCCCGCTGCCCGCCTGGGAGAGCGCGCCACCAGCCGACGTATTCCGCGTCTTTGAGCGCGGTGGTCGGGTGATTTCGAGCCAATTTCCGGAAATCGGACTGCCCAACAGTTCTGGAACCCTGCAAAAACTCGATGAGCCCGGGCGACCCGATATCCGCCAGTCCAACCGGGGACCTGGTACCGGCAACCGGATTGCCGTGCCGCTGATCAATATTGCTAAAACCCGACTCAACGACCCTGACCTGTGGTTCCTGGGGACGAACGAGCAGCCGGGTGATTATCGATCCTCCGGATGTACGGCCTGCCATACGATTTATGCCAATGATCGGGATCCCCGGCACTCTGGACCGTATGCCAAGTTTGGACACACCGGGACGACCCAGACGGTCGATCCGACCATTCCGAAAAATGAGCCGGGCCATCCGATCAAGCATGAGTTCACACGCGCTATCCCGTCGTCGCAGTGCATGGTCTGTCACATGCACCAGCCCAACATTTTCGTGAATTCATTCTATGGCTACACGATGTGGGATTACGAATCGGATGCCCCGTTCATGTGGCCCGAGAAGCAGCGATACCCGACCGATGCGGAGATCCGAAAAAGCCTGGATCGCAACCCGGAAGAAGCCGCGACCCGGGGTAACTGGAGTGATCCGGAGTTCCTGAAGAATGTCTCGAGTCTGAATTCAAAACTCAAGGACACCCAGTTCGCCGACTATCACGGTCATGGCTGGAACTTCCGGGCTATTTTCAAGCGCAACCGCAAAGGCGCGCTGCTCGATGCCAAGGGCGCGATCGTGGCCGATGATGATCCGGAGAAGTTCAAAAAGTCCGTCCACCTGTCTTCGATCCACGTCGATCTCGGCATGCATTGCGTGGACTGCCATTTTGCGCAGGACATGCATGGCAATGGCCATATTTATGGCGAAGTCGCGGCAGCCATCGAAATCGACTGTGCCGACTGCCACGGCACTTCGAAGAACTACCCTGCGCTTCGCACCAGTGGTCCCGCTGCGCGTCCCGGCGGCATGGATATGAGTCTGTTGCGTACGCAGGATGGTCGGCTTCGGTTCGAGTGGCGCGAAGGCAAGCTGTATCAGCGGGCAGCGCTCGATCCGAACAAAGAGTGGGAGATGAGTCTGGTCAAGGACACGGTCAATCCGGACCACCCCAGTTATAACGCCAAAGCCGCCCGCGCCAAGCTCATGGGTGCAGGCACCGAGGGACAAGACGGCAAGTGGGGACCTGGGGTCACCCAATTGGCCCACGATGACGAAAAGATGAGCTGCTTTACTTGCCATCTGTCGTGGACGACGAGCTGTGCCGGCTGTCATTTGCCAATCCAGGCGAACTGGAAGACCGAGAGGCAACACTATGAGGGCGGGGAGACGCGCAATTATGCGTCCTACAACCCTCAGGTCGCCCGCGATGACATGTTCCAGCTCGGCCTCAGCGGTCCGGTCAAGGGCAACAAAATCACCCCGGTACGCTCGAGTTCGGCGTTGATTCTCTCGTCGACGAACATCAACCGCGAGAAGCTCTACATCCAGCAGCCACCCATCGCGGCCAGTGGTTTTTCATCCCAGGCCTTCGCCCCGCACTACCCGCACACGGAGCGCAAAGAAGAAACGAAGACCTGCAGTGACTGCCACATCTCTGCTGACAACGACAACAACGCGATCATGGCCCAGTTACTCCTGCAGGGGACCAACTTCGTCAATTTCATCGGCCACAACGCCTGGATTGGCACAAGCGGTCACGTTGAGGCGACCACGGTCACGGAATGGGACGAACCGCAGGCCGTGATTGGCAGCTACCTGCAGCGCTACGCGTATCCGGACTATTACCGCAACCATCAGGCGCGCAACAGCGAACTCATTGAGTCGCACAATCACACGACCGGTGGTCCTGTGAGCTGTCTGCAGTTGCGCGGCGAGTATCTCTTCGTCGCGGAAGGGAAAGGCGGATTCCGGGTCTACGATACGGCCAATATCGCGAACAAGGGAGTTTCCCAGCGCATTGTCACGGCACCCTACTCGCCGCTGGGTCAGGACACCCACATCGGCTCTAAAAATGCGACCTGCATGGCGTTGCCCACCAATCAGCCGATCGCTCCGCAGCGCAACCAGGGCGATCTGATGCGGGTGACCAATCAGGAGCAGCCCTTCCATCCGAGCTATCACTATGCGTTCATCACGGATGCCGAAGAAGGCCTGATCGTGACCAATGTGGATACCCTGGCCGACGGCGATCCGCAGAACAACTTCCTGACCCGGGCCGTCACCTGGAATCCAAAAGGTCTGCTCACCGGCGCACGGCACATTACCCTGGGAGGTAAGTACGCCTATATCTCTACCCCGACCGGCCTGGTGATTGTCGATATCGATAAGCCCCTGGAGCCTCGTCACGTTGCCACGGTGCCTCTCACCGACGTGCGCGCGTCAGCCGTGCAGTTCCGCTATGTGTTTGTCACCGACCAGACGGGACTGCGGATCATCGATATCACCAACCCAACCAAGCCGGTCCTGCAGAAAGCCAGCGTGCCGCTCAAAGACGCCCGCAAGCTGTACGTTGCGCGGACCTTTGCCTACGTCGCGGGAGGTCCCGAGGGACTCGCGATCATCGATGTCGAGAAACCGACCGAACCCCGTCTGTATCAGTTGTTCACGGCGGGCGGCCAGATGAACGATGTTCAGGATGTGGTGGTCGGGTCGACCAACGCATCGCTGTTCGCTTACGTTGCTGACGGCCGGAACGGTCTGAAAGTGGTTCAACTCACAGCGCCCGACACGCAGCCCCGATTCTATGGATTCTCACCCGATCCCAAACCCAACCTGATCGCCTGGCGCAAGACGCAGTCCCCGGCCTTGGGGCTCTCCAAAGGACTGGATCGGGATCGTGCGGTCGATGAAACCGGCAACCAGATCGCGGTGTTCGGCCGCATTGGTTCCCGCCCATTTGTTGCCAAGGAAATGGAGCGCCTTTACATGCGCCCGGATGGCGCCATTTGGACGGTTAAAGATTACAGTGGAACGAATGATTTTGTAACCGGTCGGGGCAGGGTTGCCTTAACCGCAGACCAGAGGACAAAGTGAACATGAGCGCTTCATTGACCCATTTGATACGGCGCGCAGGGCTGGTGCTTGGCCTGGTGCTGGCACACACGGTGCAGGCTGCACCGGCCGTCCTGCCCAACGTAGCGTCCGATCAGACCATCGGGACGATCAACTGTGCCAGCAGTACCTGTCACGGATCGATCGCGCCCTGGAATGAGTCCAACGTTCTGCAAAACGAATACACGACCTGGTCGCGTCTTGATCGTCATGCCAAGGCCTATTCAGTTCTGCTGAACAAGCAGTCGCAGCGTATTGCGAAAAACCTTGGGTTACCGCAGGCGGCGCATGAATCGAAGATCTGTCTGGATTGTCATTCTCACAATCCTGAACCTAAGAACCGCGGGCCCCGCCATGTGGTTGCCGATGGTGTCGGCTGCGAAGCCTGCCACGGCCCTGCCGGAAAGTGGGTGACCTCGCACACGGTCGCCAATGTGCCGCATGCGGAGAATGTGGCCAATGGGCTCTACCCGACCGCCCGCCCGGTTGAGCAGGCCAAACTTTGTCTGTCTTGCCACTTCGGCAATGAAGACCGATTCGTGACGCATCGCATCATGGGCGCAGGTCATCCGCGCATGGCGTTCGAGATCGAAACCTTCGGGACCATTGAGCCGGCGCACTACAAAGTCGACGCAGACTATGTCAAACGCAAGGGCGAGCACAATCCGATTCGCCTGTGGGCAATCGGTCAGGCCTATGCTTCGCAGCAATTGCTCGATACCTTGGCCAACCCCAAGCGCGGGCGCGATGGTTTGTTCCCGGAACTCGTTCTCTTTGACTGCCATGCCTGCCACCATCCGATGACCGAGCAAAAAGCCTCGCTCAGGCTGGGCGTCGGGTCGGGCCGCGTCAATCTGAACGACAGCAATCTGCTCATGCTGCGTGCCATCGTCCGGGTGATTGATCCGGCCAACTCTGCGGCCTTCGATCGGCAGGTCTCTCAAGTACACCTTGCCGTTGCCGGTGGTGCCACCAGCGGTGCCGATCAACGTGCGGCTGACCCGATCCTTCTGGCCAAGAGTCTCTCGGCCACCATCGGGCGCTACATGAACCGTTTTGAGCAGGAAGCGTTTGATGCGACGGTCTTGCGCAGCATCCTCTCGGCGCTGCTCGATGAAACCAGCGCGAACCAGTATGCCAACTACGCGGGTGCCGAGCAGGCGTATTTCTCGATTTCCAGCCTCACATCGTCGCTGATCAAGCAGGGCGGACTTGCGGCATCCGGGCCGGTCACTCAGCGTCTGACCAGTATGCGTAAGACACTGGCCAATGAAGACAAGTTCCGTAGCGAAACCTTCTTGACGGAAGTGGCGGCAATGCGCGCCCTGATCCCAGCCCAGGCCAAATGATCATGACCAACTCGAGCACCCCTGGTAGCGCTTCGGTCGCTGGCGGCCCGGCCGACTATGACATCGTGATCGTCGGGTCCGGACCTGCCGGTCTGTCTGCCGCCGCACGGGCCCAGGCGCTCGGTCTTCGCCACGTGTTGCTCGAGGCTGAAAAACACGCCTCGGATACGATTTTCAAGTATCAGAAAGGCAAGCATGTGATGGCCGAGCCAGGGATCCTTCCCCTGCGCAGCGATATGAGTTTTTCCGCGGGCAAGCGGGAGTTTTTGCTTTCGACCTGGGATACGGAGTTGGCCGCTCAGCAGGTCAATATCGCGTACGGGAAACGGGTCAAGGCGATCGTGAAATCCCCGGAAAACGGTGTGTTTACCATCACCTGTGAAGATGACAGCGTTGCGACTGCGAAAGCCGTCATTCTGGGCATCGGGCTGCAAGGCAACATTCGAAAACTCGGAACACCGGGAGAAAGTTTACCGCGCGTTCAGTACACGCTGGCCGACCCGGACGAGTTTTCGGGGGAGACCATTGTGGTGATCGGGGCCGGGGATGCCGGGATCGAGAACGCACTCGGGTTGGCGAATCAGAACACCGTGTACATGGTCAATCGCGGTGAAGAATTCAATTTCTGTAAAGATGGAAACCGGACCCTGATCCTCGCCGCGGAAAAGGCCGGCAAGGTGACGGTTTGCTATAGCGCAAACTCAATCCGGGTTGAGGAATCGGATGGTCCTACTCCGCTGAAATATGTTTACAGCGGCGTCAACGGCGAGGCTGTCGTGCCCTGTCACCGGATCATCGCCCGCCTCGGCGCGATTCCTCCGCGAAAGCTGATCGAGAGCTTCGGGATTGTCTTCCCCAACGCCAACCCCAGTTCGGTCCCGGTGCTTTCGGAGTCCTATGAATCGAACGTCCCGGGTCTCTATATCGTGGGGGCTCTGGGCGGTTATCCGCTGATCAAGCAGGCGATGAATCAGGGCTACGAGGTCGTACAGACGATCGCGGGGCAGCCGGTTGAGCCGGTCGATGAGCCCTTGCTGCGTGAGAAGTTCAAGGGCTGGAAGCCGGGCATGGCGGTGTCCCATGTCATCGATCTAATCCTCGGCAGTGTGCCCCTCTACCGGGAGATGTCGAAGCTGCAGATGCGCGAATTCATGCTGGATTCGACCTTGCTCACCCCGAGTGCCGGGGAGATCATCTTCAAGGAACTGGATTACACCAACACGTTTTACTCGATCGTCGCCGGTTCGGTCGATGTCGAGATCAAGGCGAAGGATGCGGGATCCAAGCCAAGTATCTTGAATCTGAAAGCCGGGCAGTACTTTGGTGAGATGGGACTGATTTCGGGCAGGCGCAGGACTGCCACGGTGCGAGCCAGCGCCGATTGCGTGTTGCTCGAGACGCCTCGGCGCACGATGCTTAAACTGATTTCCTCGGTTGAAGATGTGCGCAAGCAAACCGACGAGAAATTCGTACGCAATGCTATTTTCAATTATCTCGGACCGATGCTCGGTCCAGAGGCGGTTGATGCGCTGATGGCGGGTGGCGTTGAATTGCGCCGCTACAACACCAACGATGTGATTACCAGGGACGGCGACCAGGCTGATGGTCTCTACCTGATCCGGCGCGGCTCGGTCACGGTTTCCAAAGTCGTCGATGGCAAGGACAAGATCCTGTCCTATGTGTCGGCGGGAAACTATGTCGGCGAAATGGCGCTTCTCAATGATGCGCCCCGCTCCGCGACGATCACGGCGACCGTATTGACTGAAATCCTGGTGCTGGGTGCCGAGGGCGTCAAAAAACAGATCGCAGCGAACCCACAGTGGCGGGCGTCGATCGAGAAACAGGTGCTCTCACGGAGCCAGAAAAACGTCGTTCTCGAGAACCGCAGCGGCCGGGAGGGGGATCTGATGCGGTTCCTGCTCGGCCAGGGGATTGGCGAAGCGTCCGATGTTTTATTGATCGACGAAACCCTGTGCGTGCAGTGCAATAACTGCGAAGTCGCCTGTGCCGAAACGCATGATGGAACCTCGCGCCTGCGGCGTGAACTGGGCCCCACGTTTGCGAATATCCACGTGCCCTCGGCCTGTCGGCATTGCGAGCACCCGCATTGCATGAAGGAATGCCCGCCCGATGCCATCAGCCGCTCCAGCAGCGGCGAAGTCTTGATCGGTGATTCCTGTATCGGTTGCGGTAACTGCCAACGCAATTGCCCGTACGGCGTGATTCAGATGGCGGTGCAAAAACCACCCAAGCAAGGGGGTGGACTGTCCTGGTTGCTGTTTGGTCTGGGTGCCGCACCAGGCAAGCGCCAGCCCGACTACGATTCGAATGCGCTCAAGAAAGCTGTCAAGTGCGATCTGTGCAGCGGGATCGAAGGGGGCGCGTCTTGCGTTCGTGCCTGCCCGACCGGGGCTGCCATTCGCGTCTCGCCCGACAAATACTTCAAGATGGGCGTCTAAGCCCACCGCAGCAGCGAGACGGGCTTGCGGCAACGACCGCGAGCCCGTGCGTTACTTTCGTTCCTCCGCTTTGCGATCGCTCGGGCGATTGCCTCCGCTGCCGGGGCCTGGCCGATCCGCTCTGTCGGGCCTGTCGGGCCTTTGCCCCGGGTTTAGTCCTTGATTTGGCCCCTGACTGGGCGCGGGATTCACGTTGGGAGGCATCGGTGCGACCGAGCGGGGCGGCAACTGTTGCGGTCCATGGTCGACGCCGCTTTGCGGCATCGGGGTGGGTTTTTGCGGGACCGTCATGGGTGCCGGCGGCATGTTGGCGGGATTGGTCAGGAAATTGGGTGACGGTTTATTTGGCGGCATTGTTGTCGGCGCCGCTGGCGGGATTGCGGGTGGAGTCGACGGATTCAGCGTCGGCGGCCGCATAACGGGGTCGGGACGTGGCTGTCCACGCCCTGGGAAGGGTCCAAATCCGGGTGGTTGATTGGGCACCCGATCGAATCCCGGCGGGTGGTGGTTGCGGCGTTGCAAGGGATAGGGGGCGGGGCCCACCGTGATGATTTGCTGTTGGATCATGAGTGGGGCCGAGCGATAAATCCGTACCGTCCGAGGGTCGACCAGAGCGTATCGCTGGATGACCACGGGCTGCAGATAAGACCAGTACGGAACCTGCGCGCGGTAGATGCCTGGGGGGGCATAGTGGTCATGCAGGAGCGCCCCGGTCATGGTGCCAAACGCATAGGGCATGTACCAGTTGTAGGCATCAGGCGGTGGCGCGAGACTGGACTGTCCGTAGACCGAACTGCCGATGCCGCAGGCACCCTCACCATAGGCCAGTTCGCAGTCGCGAAGCGTCAGGAACGTGGGCAGAGGTGGGATCAGTTCGGTCTGCTCGACCGGCGGCCATGCCTCGGTTGGGCCGGGCATGGATTGCTGCGCGTCGTAGGGTTGCTGGATCATGGGGGGCGCGACGACACAGCCGCCGAGCGCGGTGCAGACTATTGTCAGGGCGAGTGCGTGTGACTCGATTCGGTTGCGCATGACCCCATCCTGTTGGCTGCATTGCCTTGATAAACGTTCGACGGGTCAGATTCGATGACTGTGCCAGGGCGATTCCGCCGTTTAGCAACCCAGTCCGGAATGTGTCGAGTCGGACTCAGCCGTGATGGTGCCCGCCCGATGCGTGGTCGTCGTTGGGGTCCTCTGATCGCAGTTGATCATGCAGCGACTGGAGTTCGTCGCGACGCTCGCGGTCAGGGGGCGGCAGCGCCAGATGGAGCCCTTTGAACAGATCGAGAATGGTTTGGGAAATGATGAGGCGGGCATTCTCCTTGTCGTCAGCGGGAACGACATACCAGGGCGAGGCCTCGGTGGAGGTTGCGCCGATGCAGGCTTCGTAGGCCTTCAGATAGGCGGACCAGAACTGGCGTTCCATCAGGTCGGAACGATGCAGTTTCCAGTTCTTGGCCGGGTTCTCGAAGCGTTCCAGCAAGCGGCGGCGCTGCTCTTCCTTGGACATATGGAGGAAGAACTTGAGGATTCTGGTGCCATTGCGATGGAGATGTCGTTCCAGTTCCGAGATTGATTGGTACCGATGGGTCCAGATTTCCTTTTCCTGCTCAGGGGTCTCTAGCACGCCCTCGGAGCGTAAAATCTCCGGGTGAACGCGCACGATCAGGACCTCTTCGTAGTAGGAGCGGTTGAAGATGCCGATTCGTCCGCGTTCGGGAAGGCAGTTCACATTGCGCCAGAGAAAGTCGTGTTTGAGTTCGCCATCGCTCGGATGCTGGAAGCTGAACACCTGACAGCCTTGCGGGTTGATGCCGGACATGACATGGCGAATCGCACCATCCTTACCCGCGGCGTCCATCGCCTGGAAGATCAGCAGGACGGCATATCGGCTCGTGGCGTACAGAAGCTCCTGGTAGCGCTCGAGCTCTTCCATGTGCGATTGAAGGAGCTTTTGGTAGTGGCTCTTTGAACGATAGAAGTTCTCGCTCTGTGTGGCCTCACGGTCCAGCTCGAGCTTGGTACCGGGGCGGACTCTGAACCGCTCGGATGGGATATTGACCATGGTGACCTTGCCTCAGTTGGGCTCTGTCACGCAGACATCAGTGCTCCGATGCGCGCTCCAGGTAACTCTGGAAAACCGAAACATGCACCTTGGCGGGTTCTGCACACCCGGGCCACAAGTCCAGGCTATTGAACTGAACGTCATAAGTCGGTTCAGGCTGCGCCGCCACAGCATGCGCGTGCGCGTCGGGGAATGGGTACGGCGGGGACTCAGTCACCACCCGGCCAATCTTGCCGCGAATGTAACCTGGCATCCGGACATGGCCAGACACATGGTCTTCGCGAACCCGAACCAGATCGCCCGGCGCGAAGCGTTCGCGGCCGGGTTGATTGGGTCGACCAGCAGCCGGGGGGCGGGCCAGGGGAAACCGCCCGTGGGCCCGGTGTTCGAGTTCTTCATGGCTCACGAGCCCTTTTTCCACGCACAGAGACGCCAGGCTGGTCAGGGAGCGTTCGTAATAACTGGCGTTCAGGTAGTGGCGCGGCTCCATCCGCTCGATGGCGTAGCGGTACTCATCCATGTTGTAAATCCCCTGCTTCACAGCGAGGCTGTAGAGCGCGTTCGCCCGCACTTCCCAGGGCGCGTGGAACACCGGGGCATTGGGCGAAAACCGGACGGGCCCAAAGCCCTCCTTACCGCCCAGATCGTGGATGCCATTCATCAACCCTTCTCCCTAGATGCGCGCAACCCCGATCAACCCCTCTTTGGTGACCAGGGACGCCAAGCGTTCTTGAGTCCAGCCTTCGGTGCCCGCTGGACGTTCGGGCAGGACCAGGTAACGGGTGTCGGCTGTCGTATCCCAGACCCGGATTTCAACCTCGGGGGCCAATTCCAGACCCATTTCCCGCAGCACCGTACGGGACTCTCGCACCACTCGGGCCCGATATTCCAGATCCTTGTACCAATCTGGCGGCAAGCCGATGATGGTGAAGGCTGTGCAGGAGCAGAGCGTGCAACAGATCACGTTATGGACCGTCGTCGTGTTTTCCAGGGCAACAAGATGGCGGTGATGCGCGGGCATGGGCAGACCCAGTTCACTTACCGCCGCAATGCCATTGGCCAGAAGCCTGGCGTGAAAGTCAGGCTCGGTCCAGGCTTTTGCAACGACCCGCGCTCCATTGGCAGGAAGCCACTCCTCGGTAGCCCATTCGGTGAATGTGTTGACGAAGGCGGCCGGTTGCATGGCATGGTCGTCGAGTACCGACTCGATCGCGGCAACTCGGTCTTCAATCGAAGCGACGCGTTTGGCTGGATCCTGCTGGGTGCTCGGGGTCATGGTCTCATTCCAGGTGTTTGAATCGATCTGATGGTTAGACGTGACCGTATTTTTTCAGTGCCTGGGCCAGCGTGAGCCCGTTGGCCAGATCGATTCGAATGTTTTTCTCGATCGCAGTCAAGCGTTCCGCCTCGACCAGGACGCTCTGAACGTGCTCCTGCGGGATGACGATCGCGCCATCTTCGTCGGCCAGAATGAAATCGCCCGGACGCACCCGGACTGGGGCCCCGTCATGGCCTCGCAGAAACACCGGAACCTGACAGGCGTTGACCTTCCAGCGCCCGATTGACTGTACCGGGGTCCGATAGCGTGCAAACACCGGGAATCCATGCTCCCCGATCCAGCGAACATCCCGGATCCCGCCGTCGACCAAGGCGCCGGCGCAGCCTCGCTCTTTCATGCCGAGCGCGATCAGTTCGCCGAAATAGCAGATACCGTCGCCATCCCCACTCCAGACGCTGATTTCTCCGTCAGACAGGCCCTGACAGGCGGCCATCTTGTCGGCATCGCCGCCGAGTGCAAAGGGCGTCATCTGACCGCGAATCGTATAGGCCCAACCCGCGAGGCGCGGACCGTTGTCGGGAAAGGGCCGGAAACTCGCGTGCAGTCCCTGCTGCAGGAGGTTCATCGTGTCGAGTACATCGGCGACGTTGGACGTATCGACCTGCAGATACCGCAGCCGCAGCGCTTCCCGTTCGGCGGGCATCCAGGCCGTCGGGGCGACTGGGGCGTGGGTGCCCGGGTTCAGAGTGCTCATCAGGTCCCCACGACAAAGCTTGAGGTCATCTTGCGCAAGAGTGCCGTGACGCTTTGCGCCACGATCCGCCCGGTCTTCGGATTCTCCGACGGAATGTTTTCCATCGTCATGGTGAATCGGGCCGAATCTGAATCGACCGAGATTGTGTGGGTATTTCGTACGACAGTCGGATCCGCCCAAATTTCTAGCAAGGTCCGGTCGGGGCCGATGCCAGCCAGCGCCAGTGCGACCACGACATTCAGATTGGCGGGAAATCCTTTGGCCGCCTCCTTGGCGTTGCCGCTGAACACCTTGAGCGGTTCGGTTAACCCCTCGAGCGAGATCCCATGTTCGATCAGATAGGGTGCGCCAGACAGCCCGTTCGGAGGTTTGCGGGTGATCATCCGGACGTCGTGAATCTGTCCTTCAGCGGCGGCGACGACAGCATCCAGTCCGATCAGAGCACCCGTTGGGACGAGGATCGTGCCGCCCATTTGGCGGGCGAGTTCAATCAGATCGGGACGAAACAGAATGGCTCCCACCGATAACACGATGGCTTTCTTTTTCGCCCGCAAAAATGGACTGATGATTTCGCCCAGGAGCGCGGCTGGCGCGCACTCGACCACGATATCTGACGATGGCTCGAGCTGGTCAATGCTCAGCACCGGTACTGGATGCGCGAGGGTGTTGACAAAGGCTATAGCCTTTTCCTGATTCCTTGCCGACACCGCAGTCAGGACGACTCCGGGGACGGTGCCGTCGGCCAATCGTTTCGCCAGCGCTTTGCCAATGGCGCCGAGGCCAGCGATCGCAATCCGGATCGGTTGGTGAGGGGTGGTTGAGGTCATGGTGGCTTGCCGTGATGAGCGTTGTGGAGGATGGAGACCCGGGGCAGATCGTCACCGATCGCCCATTCGCCTCAGTCGATCTGCATATTCGCGGTTTTGACGATGCGGGCGTACTTGGCAATTTCGCTTTGCAGATGCTCGCCGAATCTTGCCGGTGTGCCGCCGATAATTTCAATACCACGCTCAGAAAGATTCTTTTTGATGGCGGGATCTTCCAGGGCACGGTTGATCGCGAGGTTCACCTTCTCAACCGACTCCCTGGGCATGGCGCTGGGTGCGACGATGCCGTACCAGGAGTCGGTCTCAAAGCGCGGGAATCCCTGCTCGGCGATGGTCGGGATTTCCGGGGCCAGCGGTGCTCGGTTCAGGTAGGTCGTGCCCAGGCCCTTGAGTTTGCCCGATCGCAGATACGGCAGGAAGTCGGGCAAATTTCCGAACATGATGTCGATATTGTTGCCGAGCAGGTCGGTCAGGGCCGGTCCCTGCGCCCGATAGGGGATGTGGACGACATAGATGCCCGCCATGGACTTGAGCATTTCCATCGCGAAATGGGGCGTCGTGCCGTTCCCAAACGACCCATAGGAAAGTTTCCCCGGATTTTTTTTCGCGTAGGCGATCAATTCCTGGAGGTTGTTGACCGGCAGATCCGGGCGCGCTGCAAGCACATTGGCGGTACGCGCCATCAGGATGACCGGTTGCAGATCTTTGGTCGTGTTGTAGGGCAGAGTCTTCACCAGGCTTTGATTAACGGTGAAACTGTTCGCCACCCCGCCCACCGTATGCCCGTCGGTCGATTTGGCCGTGGCATCGACGCCGATCACCGTGCCCGCCCCGGGTTTGTTGTCAACGATGACGGTGGTACCCAGTGCTTTGGCGAACTCTGGCGTGACGACCCGTACGACCGAATCCAGTGTGCTCGCGCCCCCAGGAAACGGCACGATCACGCGGACCGTTTGACCATTGGGCCAGTTGCCGACGGCCGTAGCCTGAGCATGCGCCTGCGGTGCGGCCCCGAAGCAGGCAAGCAGTGCCCAACCAAGGTTCAGCAGGGCTCGGTTTATCGACGGCATCATTGGAACTCCCTTGGGTTGGGTGCGTCGCCATCGCTCTCCGCCGGGGCCCGAGGTTGCGGCCCGAGAGGCAGCAGTCAGCAGTCAGCGATCTCGGTCAACGGCAAGACTGGTCAGCGATAGAAGAGCATCCCGAAAGATCGACGGCGGCAGAGTCTGGGCGCAGGCACGGGCGATGTGTGCTTCTTCGACTGCCTGCGCCCGGGCGTAATCCAGTGCCCCGGTCTCGCGCACCGCCCGGGCAATCGCCTCGAAGTCCCCTTCGCCGGTTTCGATGGCGCTGCGCACGAGCACCCGATCAGCCTCGGTGCCGGCTCGCATGACGTAAATGAGGGGCAAGGTCACCTTGCCTTCGCGCAGATCGTCACCCAGGTTTTTACCGATATCCTGCGTATTGCCCGCGTAGTCCAGCACATCATCGATGACCTGGAATGCAGTGCCCAGATGCATGCCGTATTGCGCGGCGCTGTCAATGAGTGGACTCTGAGCGCCAGCGATGATGGCGCCCAGGCGAGCTGCGGCTTCGAAGAGTTTTGCAGTTTTGAACCGGATGACCTTGAGATACCGGGTCTCGTCCAGATCGGCATCGCGGCTGTTCATCAATTGCAGCACTTCGCCCTCGGCGATGACGTTGGTCGCGTCCGCAAGGACCTGCATGATGGCCATATCGCCCGCAGTGACCATCATCTGGAAGGCCCGCGAGTAGAGAAAATCCCCGACCAGAACCGAGGCGGCATTGCCGAATACCGAATTCGCGGTATCGCGGC
Organism: Burkholderiaceae bacterium; assembly: GCA_040401595.1. Lineage (GTDB taxonomy): Bacteria > Pseudomonadota > Gammaproteobacteria > Burkholderiales > Burkholderiaceae_E > RFPW01. The sequence goes on along the minus strand of JBBAOE010000017.1, from coordinate 67,723 downwards.
CGCGCCGAAGCGCACTTTCATCGACCACATCGTCGTGTAGCAGGGTGGCCGTGTGGATGAATTCGACGACGGCCGCCATGACGTGGCGGCGGTTGTCTTCGTGCGCACCGTGGGCACGTGCGAAGAGCAGGACCAGAACCGGGCGCAGCCGTTTGCCCCCGCCCGCGACGATGTAGTTGGCCACCGTCCGAACGAGAGCAACCTCGGAGTGCAGACGTTCATGGATCACGTGATCCACGGCAGTCAAGTCTTCGGCGATGGCGGGGAAAAGCTCGGAGGCGGTCAAGGCGGTCAAGGCGGTCAGGGTCGTGAGGTTGAAGCGACGATTATAGGCGGGGTCCGGTCAGGATTCCGATCAGTGCGCGGATCGAAATGCTCCAGAGGCGAGGAGGCCCGGGCGAATCCTGATCTGTGTCTGGCTGGAGGCGGATCCCCCCAAGGCTCAGTTGACTCCATCGTTGGACATCGATAATATGGCCGGTTCTGTGTTTCTCGCAGGGACTATCTCCATGTACGCGGTCATAAAAACCGGTGGCAAGCAGTATCGCGTTGCCGTCGGAGAAAAATTGAAAGTAGAACAGATACCGGCGGACATCGGTGCAGTCATCACGCTCGAAGAGGTGTTGGCGGTTGGCAAGGACGACGGGATCGTCGTTGGCGCACCGCTGGTTCCCGGGGCTTCGGTGGCTGTTACGGTGCTTTCCCACGGTCGTGGCGACAAGGTGCGTATCTTCAAGATGCGTCGTCGTAAGCATTATCAGAAACATCAAGGCCATCGGCAGAATTACACCGAGTTGCGCATTGATGAGATCAGGAGCTGATCAGAAATGGCACAGAAAAAAGGCGGCGGCTCTACGCGCAACGGCCGCGAGTCCGAAAGTAAACGTCTGGGTGTCAAAGCCTTCGGCGGTGAAGCGGTCTCAGCGGGCTCGATCATCATTCGCCAGCGCGGTACTCGGGTGCACCCGGGCGTCAATGTCGGGATTGGCAAGGATCACACCTTGTTCGCCCTGAAAGACGGTCACGTGAAGTTCTCGGTGCGTGGTGAGCAGAACCGCAAGACGGTGTCCATCATTCCCAGGGCCGATGCGCACGCATCTGCTGAGGCGACAGCTGCCGCCTGATTCCAGCCTTTCGCCTGCGTGTCTCGCAGGCGGAACTGATCAGCGGCCGATGCGATGAAATTCGTTGACGAGGCTCGAGTCGAAGTCATTGCCGGCAACGGCGGCAATGGCATGGCGAGTTTTCGTCGCGAAAAATATATTCCCAAGGGCGGGCCGAACGGCGGCGATGGCGGCCGCGGCGGCAGCGTGATTGCCGTTGCCGACCGCAACATCAATACCCTGGTGGATTATCGCTATGCCCGCTTGCATCGGGCGCGCGGCGGCGAGCATGGACGCGGCAGTGACCAGTACGGCGCTGCCTCGGACGACATCATCCTGCGCATGCCGGTCGGTACCGAAGTCCATGATGCCGAGACCGACGAACGCCTGTTCGATTTAGTCCGTCATGGTCAGCGCGAAGTCTTGGCGCGGGGCGGACAGGGTGGCCTGGGGAACCTTCACTTCAAGAGCAGCGTGAATCGCGCGCCCCGGCAATCGACGAAGGGCGAACCGGGCGAGCAGCGGCTTTTGCGACTTGAGCTCAAAGTGCTTGCCGACGTCGGCCTGCTTGGCATGCCGAACGCCGGCAAATCGACCTTCATCACCCAAGTCTCGAACGCGAGGCCGAGGATCGCGGACTATCCGTTCACGACCTTGCATCCGAATCTTGGGGTTGTTCGCGTCGGTCTGGAGCGCAGTTTTGTCATCGCCGATATTCCCGGTCTGATTGAAGGCGCAGCCGAAGGCGCCGGGCTCGGCCATCGCTTCCTGCGTCATCTGGCGCGCACCCGGCTGCTCCTGCACCTGGTCGATGTGTCGATGTTTGATCCCAACCGGGATCCGGTGATCGAGGCCGTGGCGATCCTCAATGAGCTGAAGAAATACGACCCCGCGCTCTACGACAAGCCACGCTGGCTGGTCCTGAACAAGACCGATACGCTCGCGCCGGAAGATCGAGCAGCTCGCATTGCCGACATCCTCGAGCGCTTCCCCTGGAAAGGGCCAAGCTTTGAAGTGTCCGCCCTCACGGGTGAGGGTTGCGCTGATCTTTGTTCTGAAATATGGAAATACATGGTCGCCCATCGGGAAGCGGAGCCCGACGATGGCTCGGTCGATGTGCGATTCGATCGTGACGAGGCTAGCGTGGGCCGGGACGATGCGAAGGCGCAAGATGACGATATGGCTGGCGATTCGTGGCCCGGAGCTGAAGTCGAGTTCGACGCGGACGATTCTATGGATCAGGACGAACTTGGCGCCCCCAAGGGTGTAGACCCCAAGGATCCCCGGTTCCGCCGCTTGGACTGAGGTTTGTCATGATGGCCACCACGGTTGTTTCACGGGCACGCCGGATCGTTGTGAAAGTGGGTTCCTCGCTGGTCACGGATGAAGGCAGAGGCCTCGATATTGCTGCCATCCAGCGTTGGGGCGCACAGATTGCCCAGCTCCGGGAACGGGGACTTGAAGTCCTGATGGTCTCTTCCGGTGCAATTGCCGAAGGGATGAAACGACTCGGCTGGACGCGACGTCCGCATGAAGTCCATGACCTTCAGGCCGCCGCTGCCGTCGGGCAGATGGGTCTCGTACAGGTATATGAAACCGTTTTTCGCGAGCACGGGCTGGGCACTGCACAGGTTCTTCTGACGCATGAGGATCTGGCCGACCGCAACCGATACCTGAATGCGCGGGCCACGCTGACAACCTTGCTGGGTCTCGGTGTTATCCCCATCATTAATGAAAACGATACGGTCGTCACCGATGAGATCAAGTTCGGTGACAACGACACGCTTGGTGCGCTGGTCGCGAGCCTCGTCGACGCTGATCTGCTGGTGATCCTGACCGATCAGGCGGGGTTATATACCGCTGACCCGCGACGTGATCCGAACGCCACGCTGGTGTCCCGTGGCGTGGCTGGAGACCCAGCCATCGCGGCGATGGCTGGCGGGGCGGGCTCAGGGATTGGCAAGGGAGGCATGCTCACGAAAATCCTGGCGGCGCAGCGTGCTGCCCTGAGCGGTGCGAGCACCGTCATCTGTTCGGGACGGGAAAGCGACGTGCTGGTGCGTCTAGCGATGGGCGAGGCAATCGGGACCGAATTGGTCGCTGAACTGCCTCGACTCGCTGCCCGCAAGCAGTGGATGGCGGGACATCTTCAACTCAAGGGACAGCTTGTTCTGGATCCTGGTGCGATCCGCGCATTGCGCGATGAGAACAAAAGTCTGCTACCCGTTGGCGTCGCAAACGTGGTGGGCGAGTTTGTTCGTGGCGACGTGGTCGCCTGTGTCGATACGCAAGGCCGTGAAGTCGCGCGCGGTCTGGTCAACTACAGCGCAACCGATTCCCGTCGGATCGCCGGTCGTGCTTCCGGTGAGATTGAATCAATTCTTGGCTATGTCGAATCGCCCGAACTCATCCACCGCGACAATATGGTGATGGCGCAGGACTGATCTGGCTCAGCCCAATTCGCCATCTGGGGGGATGTCGATCACGAGCTTTGGCTGTGCGCTGCGAGGGCCCCGCTCGGACGCGGACAGGCGCGATCTTGCTGGGCCCGAATGCCTCCTTGGGTCGCGCGGGCCTGGATGGCCACGCGGTCTGGTCGGTTCTCCGACGAGCCCCCGATCACTCTGATCGCTCCGATCGAAAAGGTACCCGGAGAGTTCGAGCAGCGCCGAACGATAAACGGCTCGCTTGAACTCAATCACTGCCTCCAGAGGTACCCAGTACTCGTTCCAGCGCCAGGCATCAAACTCCGGATGCTCGGTCGCGCGCAACTGCACATCGGAGTCCTGTCCGATCATTCGCAACAGAAACCAGATCTGCTTCTGTCCGCGGTAGTGTCCCCGCCAATCTCGCCGCACCCACTGCTCGGGCACCTCGTAACGCAGCCAATCGCGGGTTCGCGCGATGATGCTGACGTGCTCCGGTCTCAGGCCAACTTCCTCCTCCAGTTCGCGGAACATCGCCTGCTCGGGCGTCTCGCCCCGTTTAATGCCGCCTTGGGGGAACTGCCACGCATGCTCCCGAATCCGTTTGCCCCAGAAGACCTCGTTGACTCCGTTGACCAGGATGATGCCGACGTTGGGGCGGTAGCCGTCTCGATCCAGCATACTGCCACCCTCGATTCCTGTCATAACTTGAAAATCATTATAGCCACGGACGGCGGAATCCGCCGAACGTGAACCGACAAAAGTAACCCGATGAAAGCGTCCAAATTTCACCTCGCCACCCTCAAAGAAGCCCCGGCCGATGCCGAGATTGCCAGCCACCGGTTGATGACACGAGCCGGCATGATCCGCAGGCTCGCGGGCGGGATTTACACCTATCTCCCGCTGGGCCTTCGGGTCATCCGCCGGATCGAATCGATCGTGCGCGATGAGATGGAACGGGCGGGAGCGCTGGAGCTCCTCATGCCGGTGGTGCAACCGGCCGAGGTCTGGATGGAATCCGGACGTTGGGAAAAATACGGGGCGGAGCTGATGCGGGTCAAGGATCGCCATGGGCGCGACTTCGTGATCCAGCCGACCTCAGAGGAGGTGGTTACCGATATTGCGCGCTCCGAGATTCGGTCCTGGCGCCAGTTGCCGAAAAATTTCTGGCACATCCAGACCAAGTTCCGCGACGAACGTCGGCCCCGGTTCGGCGTCATGCGAGGCCGCGAGTTCACGATGAAGGACGCCTATTCCTTTGACCGGGATGCGGCGGGTGCGCTGGCGAGCTATCAGGTCATGTTCGATGCGTATCAACGCATCTTCAGTCGCATGGGATTGCGTTTCCGGGCTGTGGCCGCCGACACCGGATCGATCGGCGGTAGTGCTTCGCATGAGTTCCAGGTACTGGCTGACACCGGCGAGGACGCCATTGCAGTCTCAGACACCTCCGACTATGCCGCCAACATCGAGTTGGCCGAAGCTGTGGCCTTGCTGGCCGAGCGCGCGCTACCCGCACAAACCATGGTCAAGACGGCAACGCCGGGATGCTCCAAGTGCGAGGCGGTGGCCGAATTGCTCGGCATCCCACTCGCGCGGACAGTGAAATCCGTCGTGCTTGCGGTCGATCCTGTACCGCAAGGATCCGCGGCCGCAGCGTCGGACACCCCCGCGAGGCCATCAGCGAGTACGACCCGTGCCGGCATCGTTCTCATGCTGGTACGCGGCGATCATGAGTTGAACGAGATCAAGGCGGGAAAAGTCTCTGGTATGGAAGGATTTCGGATGGCGACCGAAGCCGAGATCATCGAAGCCTTTGGTTGCCCACCGGGTTATCTCGGCCCGGTGTTCTCGGGTGGACCAGCAACACCCGAGAAGAGCGATGGCGCATTGAGCCCAGTCGATCACCCAGCGCGGGTTCGCGTCATCGCCGATCGCACGGTGGCCAACATGGCGGATTTCGTGGCTGGCGCCAATACGGTCGACTTTCACTGGACCGGCCTGAATTGGGGCCGGGATCTGCCGGAGCCTGAAGTTGCCGATCTGCGCAATGTCGTTGCCGGGGACCCGTCGCCCGATGGCCATGGCCATCTGCACGTCGTTCGTGGTATCGAGGTTGGACATGTCTTTTATCTGGGCACCAAGTACTCGGAGGCGATGGGCGCGACCGTGCTGGACCAGGACGGCAAGCCACGGGTAATGGAAATGGGTTGCTACGGCATCGGGATCACCCGCCTCATGGGTGCTGCCATCGAGCAGAATCATGATGAACGCGGCATCATCTGGCCGCGCGCGCTGGCGCCCTTCGATGTCGTGATCTGTCCGGTTGGCTATGACCGTAACGATGCGGTGCGCCAGGCTGCCGATGCCCTGTATGCCGAGCTGCAGGGCACCGGGGTTGACGTGATCCTGGATGACCGCGGCGAACGTCCGGGGGTGATGTTTGCCGATTGGGAATTGATTGGGGTACCAGTTCGGATCACCGTCGGTGAACGCGGACTGCGCGATGGTGTGGTTGAACTCCTCGCTCGCCGGATGACCGTGGGTGTAGCGGCCGACGCAGTGCCGCTCGCTGGTGTTGTGGCGGCGGTGCAGGCGCAGCTCGACCAGGCCTGATCGCGATGATGCCGATGGCAGCAGTAGGAGCGCCGCTTTGGGCGCTGCTGCGGGCCCTTGGCGGCGCATTGCTGCTAAGCCTTGCCCCCATGCCAGCTTGGGCCGGGGCGCAACGCCTCGAGCCGCTGTCGGATTCGGTGCGTACCGCACTCAGCGCGGCCGTGTCGGACCGTTCACCGCCAGAGCCACGGTTCGAGTCGCCCCTGGAGCGCGCGCGCTGGCTCGACAGCATGAACGCCCGGCTCCCCCGACGTTCAATGCCCGAGTACGACCATCGGGTCGAATTCTTGCGCACGCTGCACTATGAGGCCCAGCGCGCTGGGCTCGATCCGCTGCTGGTCCTGGGTCTGATTCAGGTGGAGAGCGGGTTTCGCCGTTACGCGGTCTCCAGCGCCGGTGCCCGTGGTCTGATGCAGATCATGCCCTTCTGGGCCCGCCTGATCGGCACGGAGGAGCCAGCGGTCCTGTTTGATCTGCGTACCAATCTGCGTTTTGGCTGCGTCATCTTGCGCTACTACCTGGATCAGGAGCGTGGCGATCTGTTTCGCGCACTGGGCCGTTACAACGGCTCACTTGGGCAGGCCGCCTATCCGGAGGCGGTCATTGCCGCCGCCCGCCGCTGGGGCTGGCGCGAAGGCGGTCGCGAGGTCAGCCAGACTGCGGCGCCCGGGCTTTGAGAAAGGGCGCCAGAATCCGCGCCGTGTGCGAAACATCGGTGCGCTCCGCCAGCGCTTCGGGGGTGTTCATCGCAACCATTCGCCCCCCGCCCTCACCGCCTTCGGGACCGAGGTCGAGAATCCAGTCCGCTTCGGCCCAGAGGTCCAGATCGTGTTCGATGACGATCACCGTGTGGCCAGCATCCACCAGGCGGTGCAGAACACCAATCAGGCGCTCGACATCGGCCATGTGGAGCCCGGTTGTCGGTTCGTCCAGCACGTACACCGCGGGTTCGATCACGGCCTTGGCCAGGATTCGCGGTTTTCGGCCGGCGGACTCGGACGGTGGGTCTGGCGATGTCGCTGGCAGGCGGGCCTTGGCGAGTTCGGCAACGAGTTTGATGCGTTGCGCCTCGCCGCCGGAGAGCGTCGGGCTCGGTTGGCCGAGGGTGAGGTAGCCAAGCCCAACATCTTGCAAGAGTTTCAACTGATTCTGGATCGAAGGATGGGCGACAAAGAAAATGACCGCCTCATCGACTGACATCGTCAGCACATCGCCAATCGATCGGCCCCGAAGCAGAACGTCGAGGGTTTCCCGGTTGAAGCGGCGCCCGCCGCAGCCATCGCACAAGACTTGCACATCGGGCAGAAAGTTCATTTCGATGCGTTGTACGCCCGCGCCATCACACGACGCACAACGCCCCTCGCCAGCATTGAATGAGAAGCGACCCGCACCGAATCCGCGCAACCGAGCCTCAGAGGTATCAGCAAAGAGTTTGCGGATCGCATCCCAGAATCCGATGTAAGTTGCCGGGCACGAGCGCGGGGTCTTGCCGATGGGTGTTTGATCTACTTCGAGGACGCGACGGATGCTGTCATCCCCGTCCAGGTGTTCGCAACCGATCGGCGTGAGCAGATGCGCGGCCGGCGCACGCGGGCCTTCGATAGCAAATCCATGCTCCCGACGCACGCCCACGCGGCGAATCAGCGATGCCAACAAGACGTCGCGAGCGAGCGTTGACTTTCCGGAACCCGACACGCCGGTGACGACGCTCAGACGGGCCAGCGGAAACCAGGCATCCAGACCGGTCAGATTGTGCAGGGTCGCGTTGCGAACGACGATCGCCGGGATCTCAGGGCTGACAGGTCGGCGCGGCCGCGAGGGTCGCTCCGTGGGAGTCAACAGACAGCGCGCCGTCGTCGATCGCTGCTGCTCAGGCTCGACTCCCCGGGCTTGGTCGAGCATCGCCTGCAGGGTGCCCTGACCAACGACCTCGCCCCCCTGGCGGCCAGCGCCCGGTCCGATGTCGATCACATAGTCTGCGCGGCGAATGGTCTCCTCGTCATGCTCGACCACGAGCAAGGTGTTTCCGCGAGCCTGCAGGGCGCTCAGCATCTCGAGTAGGACTCGGTTATCGCGCGGATGCAGGCCGATGGTCGGTTCGTCCAAGACGTAGCAGACGCCTTGCAGGGTCGATCCCAGCTGGGCGGCGAGGCGGATCCGCTGGGCTTCACCGCCGGACAGCGTCGGGGCTGAGCGATCGAGGCGCAGGTAGCCCAAGCCGACGTCGCGCAGGAATCCCAGACGCGAATGAATCTCGGCGAGCAGATCCCGCGCAATGGCGGCGTCGCGGCCCTCGAGCTGCAAGTCGTTGAGCCATTGCAGCAACGCATCGGCAGCTCGACCTGACACGTCCGCTATGGAGCTGCCGGCCAGCCGAACCGCCCGTGCGACCGGATTCAGTCGCGCGCCGAGGCAGGAATCGCAGGGGGTGTAGCCGTCTACGATCGCGTCGGCTGGCGGCTCGTCGTCCCCGAATTGCCCCATTTGAGGGCCGGTGCCACGGGCCTTGGCCCGTTCGCGTTCGCGCTCGGCGCTCGCCAGTGCGCGTGCGTCGGTGCGCAGACCGGTACCGAGACAGGCAACGCACCAACCGTGACGGGAGTTGAAGGAGAAGAGCCGCGGATCAAGATCCGCGAAGCTGGTGGCACAGACCGTACAGGCTCGCCGAGTCGAGAGCAGCACGGCGGGGTGGCCCTCGGCGAGCACACCGATCACCCCTTTGCCAAACTCCAGCGTACGCTGAACGGCTTCACGCAGACTGGACTCGTCCTCGGGCAGAACCACCAGGTCAGCCACGGGCAGTTCAATCGTATGTTCGACATAGCGATCCAGACGCGGCCAGGGCTGGACGGGCAGCGATGTGCCGTCCACCCGGAGGTGACTGAAGCCCTTGCCTCGCGCCCACTTGGCCAGCTCGCCATAGAGGCCCTTGCGGGCGGTGATCAGCGGAGCCAGGAGGGTGATGCGCTGACCACGATAGGTCCGCATCAGGCGCGCGACCATGGTCTCGAAGTCCTGGGGCGCGATCGCGACCTGACAGGTCGGACAGTACTGCGTCCCGAGCTTGACATAGAGCAAGCGCAGGAAATGATGAATCTCGGTCAGGGTCGAGACGGTGCTTTTGCGGCCACCGCGACTCGTGCGCTGCTCGATGGCAACCGCAGGGGGTACACCGAAGACATGGTCGACATCGGGCCGGGCTGAGGGCTGGACAAACTGGCGGGCGTAGGCGTTGAGGCTCTCCAGATAACGACGCTGGCCTTCGCCAAAGACGATGTCAAAAGCAAGCGTGCTTTTGCCGGAGCCCGATGGACCGGTGATCACCGTGAACGCACCCCGCGGGATATCGAGATCGATATTCTTCAGGTTGTGCTCTCGGGCCCGGTGCACAACGATGGCGCTGCGGGCCCGTTCGCGCAGCCTGGACTGTAACGGTTGACCCAGATCGGTGCTGGCTGGGCCATTGGCCTGGACTTCGGCCTCGGCCTCGGCCTCGGCTCCGAATCCGGCGTTCAAGCCGTGGGTTGAACCCGCGGTGGCGTCCGGTTCGGCGGCGAACCAGGACGGTTCGGTACCCTGCGCTGCAGCGCTGGCGAATCGTGCCATCTGCCGCGCATAGTCGCGCAGCGCCGCCCCGGTATGGGAACTCGGGTGCGCTGCCACGGTCTCCGGCGTGCCTGCAGCCACCAGTCGACCCCCGCCGTCGCCGCCTTCCGGACCGAGGTCGATGACCCAGTCAGCCGATCCGATCACGTCCAGGTTGTGCTCGATGATGGCAACGGAATGCCCTGCGTCGACCAGTTCGCGAAAGGCACGCAGGAGACGCGCAACGTCGTCAAAGTGCAGGCCGGTCGTGGGCTCATCAAACAGATACAGAGTTCCGGTCGCACGGCCAGCCGCCTTTAGGGTGGATTGTGCGTTGGCCACAGATGCGGCTGCTGATCGGCGTCCGGGTTTGCGGGCCGTTGCTGATACGGCCTGCGCCGCTGGTTTGGCCGCTGATTTGGCGGCTTTGCGTGCGCCCGAAGTTTCACCCAGATAACCCGCGAGTTTCAGGCGCTGCGCCTCGCCACCCGAGAGGGTGGGTACGGGCTGCCCGAGCGCGAGATAGTCGAGCCCGACCGCTGACAGTGGCCGCAGGCGGGCGAGGATGTCGCGGTCTGCCGCAAAGGCCACCAGGGCCTCGGCCACAGTCAGCTCAAGAACATCGGCTACCGAGCGGGCGATGCCGTCGGCGCAGTCGATCCTGACTTCGAGGACCTCGGCCCGGTAGCGGCGCCCGTCGCAGTCCTGACAGCGCAGGTAGACGTCGGACAGAAACTGCATTTCGACGTGTTCGAAGCCATTGCCGCCGCAGCTCGGACAACGGCCGTCGCCCGCGTTACAGCTGAACGTACCGATTCCATAGCCACGCTCGAGCGCCAGTGGATGGCGGGCAAACCGTGCGCGAATCGGGTCGAACGCGCCGACATGGCTGGCCGGGTGTGATCGGGTGGTCCGTCCGATCGGGGACTGGTCGACGAAGATCACATCGCTGAGCCAGTCGTCGCCCAGCAGTCGATCATGTTCGCCCGGAGCTTCGGTGGCTTTGCCACGGGCCTTGAGCAAGGCCGGCAGCAGTACATCCTGCATCAGCGTGGATTTTCCGGAGCCCGATACACCGGTGAACACCACCATGCGCTGGAGCGGAATTTCCACGTTGAGGTCGCGCAGGTTGTTGGCTCGGGCCCCTTCCAGAATGAGTTTCGGCGTGCCCGGTTCGACCGGACGCCGACGACCGGAATGCACCGTGATCGCAGCAGGTGTGTCGGCTGGGGCATGCGCGGTGGACGCTTCGCCCGGATTTGATCCGGTACTTGCCGGGCTGGCCGATCCGGCGCTGGCAAGGATCCGCCGACGTCCGCCGAGCCAATCGCCCGTGACCGTCGCCGCTTGGGCCAAACCGCTCGGGGTGCCCTCGTAAAGGACGCGCCCCCCTGCTTTGCCGGGCCCGGGCCCAATATCGACGACATGGTCGGCGGCAAACAGGATCTGCGGATCATGCTCGACCACAACCAGTGAATTACCGGCATCGCGCAGGCGTCGCATGACGCCGATGATGCGCTGCAGATCGCGCGGATGTAGGCCGATCGACGGTTCATCGAGTACGAATAGCGCGTTCGTGAGCGATGTCCCCAGGGCGGTGGTGAGATTGATGCGTTGCACTTCACCCCCCGACAGCGTCCGGCTCTGGCGGTCCAGCGTGAGGTAGCCCAATCCGACCGCTTGCAGATAACGCAGTCGGGTCCGGATCTCGGCCAGCAACAGGATCGTGGCTTCATCGAGCGGCGGGGGCAGGGTCACGTGCTTGAAGAAACTCGCCAACCGGTCGATCGGCAGCAGCATCAGGTCGTGGATCGACAGACCCTCAACCCGGGCGAGTGCCGCGTCGCTCCAGCTCGAGCCGAGCGGGCGAAACCGCTGATAGCGACCCGGATCGGACGGCTCGGGTTCATCGCCCGCCGCTGCCCGCTCGCGGGCCACAAGGACCGGGTCACTGAGCGCTCGCTGCGCGTCTGCCTTGCTGCCCACCCGCCACCAGGTTGCATGCGGGCGCAGGCGCGCACCGCCACAGGCGGTGCAGGGTGTGTAGGCCCGGTAGCGTGATAACAGCACCCGGATGTGCATCTTGTAGGCTTTGCTTTCGAGCCATTCAAAGTATCGACGGGCGCCGTACCACTCCCGCTTCCAGTTGCCCGAGAAATCCGCTGCACCGTCGATCACCCAGTTGCGGGCGTCCTCAGGGAGATCAGCCCAGGCGATATCGGTTGCGACACCCCCCCCTTTGGCCAGTCGCATCAGGTCGTCCTGGCATTCGGCAAAGGACGCGGTCTGCCAGGGCTTGACAGCCCCCTGGGCGAGGCTCAGGCGAGTATCGGGGACGACCAGGCCCCAATCGACGCCGATGACGCGGCCAAAGCCGCGGCAGGTCTCGCAGGCACCAATGGCCGAGTTGAATGAAAACAGGCTTGCCGTTGGCGGTTCATACCGGATGGCGCAGCTAGCGCATTCGAGTGCGGTCGAAAACCGCATCGGCGGGAGTTCAGGCTCTTCGAACCACACCACCGCCCGGCCGTGGCCGAGTCGAAATGCAATCTCGAGTGCCTCGCCCACCCGGGCCCGGTCGACGGTTCGTAACCGGAATCGATCCTGAACAACCCACCATAGCGGCGTGCCGTCGGGGGCGCTTTCTTGGGTGTGGATCTTGGTGTACCCCTGCGCCTCGAGGGCCGCCCGGACTTCGTCCGCGCTGAAGTTGGCGGGGACCGGCACCGGAAAGCTCACAATCGCCCGTCGCCCTGGGGCGACTTCCCCGTCACGTTCTGCGTCCTCACCGAGCGCGATCAGCTGTTGGGTCGCCCCCTGCGGCGTGTCGCGTCGCACCACTGCCGCGCACTGACGACAATGCAGGGTGGAGGCGCGGGCAAAGAGCAGTTTGAGATGATCATTGATCTCCGTCATCGTCCCCACGGTGGAGCGGGACGTGCGGACCGGATTGGTCTGATCGATTGCAATTGCCGGCGGTACGCCCTCAATGCGGTCGACCTGGGGCTTGTCCATGCGGTCGAGGAATTGGCGCGCATAAGCCGAGAATGTCTCGACATAGCGGCGCTGCCCCTCGGCATACAGGGTGTCGAAGACCAGCGACGATTTACCCGAACCCGACACGCCCGTCACGACGACCAACTGGTTCGTTGGCAGGTCGATGTCGATGTTTTGGAGATTGTTCTGCCGTGCTCCGCGGATCCGGATCATGGGCTGCGACCCCGATCCAGCGTCAGTGTCCAACCCTGATTCAGCCACCCATCATGCCCCGCATCCCGCGCATGAGGTTTTTCAGGCCACCTTTCTGGACCTTTTTCATCATCGTGGCCATCTGATCGTATTGCGTCAGCAAGCGATTGACCTCCTGAACCTGCACGCCGGCACCGGCTGCGATCCGGCGCTTGCGGCTCGCTTTGAGCAATTCGGGCTTGGCCCGTTCCTGCGGCGTCATGGACTGGATGATGCCGGTCATGCGCCGCATCTCGCGCTCGGCCTTATTCATATCCGCGCCGGCTGCCGCCTGCTGAAATTGCGACGGCAGCTTATCGACCAGCGACGATAGACCACCCATCTTGCCCATCTGCTGCAACTGCGAGAGAAAGTCCGAGAGATCAAAACGATTGCCGCTCTTGAGCTTGGCAGCCAGTTTTTCCGCCGCTGCCTGATCGATCCCTTTCTGCGCTTCTTCGACGAGCGCGACGATATCGCCCATCCCGAGGACGCGTTGCGCCATCCGGTCGGGGTGAAACGCATCGAGTCCGTCAAGTTTTTCGCCGATGCCCACGAATTTGATCGGTTTGCCGGTGACATGGCGTACCGACAGGGCCGCGCCGCCGCGCGAATCGCCATCCAGCTTGGTGAGGACGATGCCCGTAAGCGGAAGCGCTTCGCCAAAGGCCCGAGCAGTGTTGACCGCGTCCTGGCCCTGCATGGCGTCGACCACAAAGAGGGTTTCGATCGGCTGGAGCGTCTCGTGAAGCGCGCGGATCTCGGCCATCATCTCGGCATCAATCCCCAGGCGCCCCGCCGTATCGACCAGCAGGACATCGTGATAATGCGTGCGCGCCCAATGCATGGCGGCGCGGGCGATGTCGACGGGCTTCTGGTCCGGAGTCGACGGGAACCAGTCGGCATCGACCTGGGCCGTTACGGTTTTTAGCTGTTCAATGGCGGCCGGGCGATAGACGTCACAGGAGACGGTGAGCACTTTGCGCTTCTGCGCCCGCAGGCGCTTGGCCAGCTTGCCCACGGTCGTGGTTTTGCCCGCGCCCTGGAGTCCGGCCATCAGAATGATGGCGGGTGGCGTGGTGGCGAGGTTGAGTTCGGCCGTCTGCCCGCCCATCAGCGTCGTCAGTTCGCGGTGCACCACGCCGACCAGCGCCTGGCCAGGGGTCAGGCTTTGCAGGACTTCCTGGCCGAGCGCCTTCTCTTTGACCCGGCTGATAAATTCGCGAACGACCGGCAGCGCAACATCGGCCTCGAGCAGCGCGATGCGGATTTCGCGCAGCATGGCATCGGTGTTGGCTTCGGTGAGGCGAGCCTCCCCCTTGATCGTCTTGACGACGCGAGCGAGCCGTTGGGACAGAGTGTCGAGCATGAGCGGTAGACTAGTGAAATGTCGATCTTACTGTACGGATTGCCCGCACTTCTCTATGCACTCGCCTGGCGGCTTTCCTGGCCTCGAGCGCTGGAGGGCGCTGCCTTGCCCAGAGCGGGTGGCGCAGTCTTGCCACAGCGATGGATCGTGCTGGCTGCGCTGCTGATTCAGGGCGTTTCGTTGGTGTTGCCTGTGGCTGCAAGCGAGCCTCACTTTGGCTTTGCCCATGTGTTGTCGGCGGCCATCTGGCTTGCTGTCGGTATTCTCTGGCTTGAAAGTCTGGCGGTGCAATTGGGCGCCTTGTGGTTGCTGGTGCTGCCGGTCGCGGTTGCGGTGGCCTGGCTGCCGGGGGTCTTTCCGGGAGCCCGACTGGCCCCTCCGGACGCACCGCTGTTCGTGCCCCACCTGTTGCTGGGGGTGTGTGCGTATTCGTTCATGACCCTCGCAGCGCTCCAGTCGATCCTGATGGCGATGGCGGAGCGAGCACTGCTGGCGCCAGCGCGGCTGGGTTCGGTTGTGGCGGGAGGGGGGCCTGGTGCGCCCTGGGGCGCCTGGGTAGAGGCGTTGCCGCCACTGTTGGCCCTCGAGCGCCTGCTGTTTCGTCTGATCAACGCGGGCTTTATCTTTTTGAGTCTGACGGTGCTGACGGGCATTTTCTTTTCGGAGTCGGCGTTTGGGCGCCCGTTCCGACTTGACCACAAGACGGTTTTCACGCTGCTGGCCTGGTCGCTGTTCGCTACGCTGCTGATCGGTCGCCGGCTGCATGGTTGGCGAGGGCGAACGGCATTACGCTTTACCCTGGGCGGGTTCACCTTGCTGATGTTTGCGTACGCGGGCAGCCGGTTTGTCTTTGAGGTCATCCTCAGTCGCGGTCCGACCTGAACCGCAGGGCACATCGATTTTTGTTTTAAAGCGGGCAGACCGACCGGGAGCGATCGACGGTGGCGAAGTTCTTGATGTGGATCGTGTTGGGGTTCTTGAGCCTCCTCGTATGGAAAAGCCTGTCGGGGCGGTCGCACCTCTTGCGCCGTAATGACCGTGATCGCCGGGAGTCCGACCGCACGAGTGCCCCTGCGGCTGCGCCCGACGAGTCCATGTTGCGCTGCGCCCACTGTGGCGTGCACTTTCCGGCCTCCGAAGGGGTTATCGGGGAGGGCGGCGCCTACTGCAGCGCAGCGCATCGTGACGCTCACTGAGCGCACTGACGTCCTGGGGATCCGCGGTTGACGGTTCAGCCATGGTCTAAGCCCCGTCTGCCGTCGCGTCGCCTGCAGGTCGATGCCGATGGCTGGTTGCCTGCTGTGCGGCAACTGCGGTCACCGCATGTGGATGCTCGCCCGGACGGGGTCACGATTGATCTGCTCGTCATTCACCACATCAGTCTCCCGCCTGGGCAGTTTGGTGGCGATGCGATCGAGCGCTTGTTTATGGGCACCCTGGACCCCGACGGCCATGCGTCATTCGCGCCCTTGGCGGGGGTTCGGGTGTCGGCGCACTTTTTGATTCAGCGCAATGGAACGATCACCCAGTTCGCTGCCTGTGGTGCACGGGCCTGGCATGCCGGGCAGTCGCGATTTCTCGAGCGCGAGCGCTGCAATGATTTTTCGATCGGTGTCGAACTCGAAGGGACCGGGGAGATCCCCTATAGCGCCCATCAATACAGCGTTCTTGTGCGCTTGATCCGGTGTCTGCAGCGATCCTATCCTTTAGTCTGGGTTGCTGGGCATAGCGACATTTCGCCTGGCCGGAAAACCGATCCCGGTGCGTCGTTTGACTGGGATCGGCTTGACAAAAGTCTCGGTGCGTTGCGCCTGGATCGGCCGTTCTAGCGCGTTGTTCTGCGCCCAACTCTAGGGTTTGTTTTGCTTGCGGATTTTGACTGGTGGGCGCTAGACTTGGTGCCCTAACTCGCTCCAAGCCACTACCGCTAGTGTTCGTGGGACTTTGGACTGAATGTCCAAATCCCCTGTAAAGTCGGCCTAAGTGCGGGAATTTATTCACTTTTCGGTATGAGAGTTTTCCCATGATGCATAGCGTCGGCGAGCCCCTGCAGGTTGAACGTTCTGGCTCCGTCGGGCGCGGGATTTCAGCGTCCGAACCTGGGCTGGGCGGCCTCGCAGCCTTGACCGATCCGGCGCGGATCTCGGACTTCGGCGTGATCCGCCGAAATGGCGCGGTCGTACCCTTTGAGCCGTCCAAGATCGCCATCGCGATGACCAAGGCCTTCCTGGCGGTCGCTGGTGGGCAGGGTGCTGCCAGTGCCCGCATTCGCGAGCTGGTCGAGCAACTCACCCGCGGTGTTGTGAACTCCCTGGTGCGTAACAAGCCTGCCGGTGGAACGTTCCATATTGAGGATGTACAGGATCAGGTCGAGCTGGCCTTGATGCGTTCGGGAGAACATGAGGTTGCCCGGGCCTACGTCCTGTACCGGGAAAAACGGGCGCAAGAACGCGCGGCCCGCGCAGCCAGCGCACCCGATGTGGCACAGCCCCTCCTGCATGTGCTGGATGGGGGCAGCCGTCGACCGCTGAATCAAGGCGATTTGCGGGCGTTGATTGCCGCCGCCTGCGTTGGCTTTGACGGCGTGGTGGATGCGCAGGCCATCTTCGGCGAGACGGTCAAGAATATTTACGATGGCGTGCCGATCGAGGAGGTCTACAAGTCGGTCGTTCTCGCAGCCCGCTCGCGCATAGAACTCGACCCCGCCTACTCCCAGGTCAGCGCCAGGCTATTGTTGCATTCAGTGCGTCGGGAAGTGCTTGGCGAGGAAGTGGCTCAGGGCGATATGGCGACGCGCTATGCCGAGTATTTCCCGCTCTTTGTGCGCCGTGGGATCGAGGCGGGTTTGCTCAATGAAGAGCTCGGCCGCTATGACCTGCAGCGCATGGGTGCGGCGCTGCGTTCCGAGCGTGACCTGCAGTTCACCTACCTGGGATTGCAGACCTTGTATGACCGCTATTTCCTGCATGTGCAGGATGTGCGGATCGAATTGCCGCAGGCGTTCTTCATGCGGGTTGCGATGGGACTCGCGCTGGGCGAAGTCGATCGCGAGGCTCGTGCCATCGAGTTCTATGAACTGCTGTCGTCGTTTGACTTCATGTCGAGCACGCCCACGCTGTTCAACTCCGGGACGCACCGTTCACAGCTCTCGAGTTGCTACCTGACCACCGTGGGCGACGATCTGGACGGCATCTACGAGGCGATCAAGGAAAATGCGCTGCTGTCGAAATTTGCCGGTGGTTTGGGCAACGACTGGACTGCCGTGCGGGCGCTGGGCAGTCACATCAAAGGGACCAATGGCAAGAGCCAGGGGGTCGTGCCCTTCCTGAAGGTCGTCAACGATACGGCCGTTGCGGTCAACCAGGGGGGTAAACGCAAGGGCGCAGTCTGTGCGTATCTTGAAACCTGGCACCTCGATATCGAAGAGTTTCTGGAGTTGCGCAAGAACACCGGCGACGATCGCCGCCGCACCCATGACATGAACACGGCGAACTGGATTCCCGATTTGTTCATGAAGCGGGTGATGGAAAATCAGGAGTGGACGCTCTTTTCGCCCAGTGACTGTCCGGACCTGCACGATAAGGTTGGGACGGCGTTCGAGACCGCGTATGTCGCCCACGAAGCACGGGCTGAACGGGGAGAACTGAAACTCTTTCGCAAACTGCCTGCCGTGCAGTTGTGGCGGCGGATGCTCAGCATGCTGTTTGAGACCGGGCATCCCTGGGTGACGTTCAAGGATCCCTGTAACCTGCGGTCACCGCAGCAGCATGTCGGGGTGGTGCATTCTAGCAACCTCTGTACCGAGATCACACTCAACACCAGCGCGACTGAAATTGCCGTGTGCAATCTCGGCTCGGTCAACCTGCTCGCGCATTTGCACGAGATTGGAGTGGATGCTGACGGCCGCCCCCGATATGCGCTGGATCATGACAAACTGGGTCGAACCATCCAGACCGCGATGCGCATGCTCGATAACGTTATCGACATCAACTACTACGCCGTCGCTAAAGCTCGTCATTCCAACCTGAAGCATCGCCCGGTCGGCTTGGGCATCATGGGGTTTCAGGATTGTCTGCACCTGTTGCGTATCCCGTATGCCAGCCCCGCGGCGGTCGAGTTCGCAGACCGTTCGATGGAAGCAGTCTGCTACCACGCGTACTGGGCCAGCACCGATCTCGCTGCGGAGCGCGGCCGCTACTCCAGCTATCGGGGCTCCTTGTGGGATCGTGGAATCCTCCCCCAAGATTCGCTTGATCTTTTGGCGCAGCAACGCGGGGGGTATCTGGAGGTCGATCGCTCCAGCACCCTGGATTGGGATCGCCTGCGCGAACGGATTCGCGAACATGGCATGCGCAACAGCAATTGCGTTGCCATCGCACCGACCGCAACGATCAGCAACATCATCGGCGTGTCGGCCTGTATCGAACCCACGTTCGAGAACCTTTACGTCAAGTCGAATCTTTCTGGCGAGTTCACCGTTGTCAATGAGCATCTCGTGCGCGACCTCAAGCGCCTGGGTTTGTGGGACGAGGTCATGGTGTCGGATCTCAAGTATTTCGACGGTTCGCTGGCCAAAATCGACCGCGTTCCCGACGAGCTCAAGCAGCTGTATGCGACGGCATTCGAGGTCGATCCGAGCTGGCTGGTGGAATGTGCATCCCGGCGTCAGAAGTGGATCGACCAGGCCCAGTCGCTCAACATTTATATGGCTGGAGCCTCCGGCAAGAAACTCGATGACACCTACAAGATGGCCTGGCTGCGTGGTCTCAAGACCACGTATTACCTGCGTACGGTAGCGGCGACTTCGGCAGAGAAGTCAACCAGTGATCGGGTCGGACAGCTCAATGCCGTGTCGGCCCAGCCAGGTGGCCATGCCGGGTTCTCATACGGAACGGCCGATGCGCCAACGGCTGCCGGCTTAACGACTTCAGCAGGTGCTTTCCCTGCGGGGGCCGTATCGGCCAACGATCGCTTCAGTGTCAAGGATGAAGGTGCTTCGCCAAAGTTCTGCGCGATCGATGACCCGGAATGTGAGGCCTGTCAGTAATTCAGAAATTTTCTGTTTTTTATATATTTTTAGATTTTTGATTGATTCTGGTTTGACTGCAGTGTCACTGCGGACTGACCAACGTTCTATTGGATGATAAGGTTTTAATATGCTTTCCTGGGATGACGCGCCGCCCTCTGCTCCTGCCACCATTCGAGTTCCTCCGATAGTCCCGCCGCCCGCAACGGCCGCGGCAGGGTCGGGGCAGTGGGGCATGCCGGTTGCGGATTCCGCACCCCAGTTTCCGGCGCGCTCTGGAACCGCTGCCCTCAACGGCTCGCCGATGGCCGCGTTCCCGATTCTCGAACGCGCAGCGCGCGATGAGCAGCACGGTCAGTCGCTCGAAACCCAAGAAGGCGCCGCAGAGCCCAGCGGGGTAGCCCGTCGGGTTCGGGCCGATGACAAGCGGGTGATCAATGGGGGGGCAGACGTCAATCAGCTGGTCCCGTTCAAGTACAAATGGGCATGGGACAAATATCTTGCGGGCTGCGCCAACCACTGGATGCCGCAGGAAATCAACATGAGTCGCGACATCGCGCTCTGGAAGGACCCGAATGGTCTGACCGACGACGAGCGCCTGATCGTGCGGCGCAACCTGGGTTTCTTTGTCACTGCGGATTCGCTCGCAGCCAACAACATTGTCCTGGGCACCTACCGGCACATTACCGCGCCGGAGTGCCGGCAGTTCCTGCTGCGTCAGGCGTTCGAGGAGGCCATTCACACGCACGCCTACCAGTACATCGTTGAATCACTGGGGTTGGAAGAGGGCGAGATTTTCAACGCCTATCACGAAGTCAAATCGATTCGGGACAAAGATGAATTCCTGATTCCGTTCATCGACACACTCACCGACCCCCATTTCAAGACCGGTACCCCGGAAACGGATCAGGCGCTCCTGAAGAGTCTGATCGTTTTCTCCTGCCTGATGGAAGGCTTGTTTTTCTATGTCGGTTTCGTGCAGATCCTTGCGCTAGGCCGGCAGAACAAGATGACGGGCGCCGCCGAGCAGTACATGTACATCCTGCGTGATGAGTCCATGCACTGTAATTTTGGAATTGATCTGGTCAACACCATCAAGCTCGAGAATCCCCATCTCTGGACCGCAGCTTTCAAGGAAGAGATCCGAACTTTATTTTTGCAGGCGGTAGAACTTGAATACCGATATGCAGAAGACACGATGCCACGTGGTGTTCTGGGACTGAACGCACCAATGTTCAAGGGGTATTTGCGTTTTATTGCAAACCGTCGAGCGCAGCAAATTGGCCTGGAGCCAATGTTTGCGACCGAAGAAAATCCCTTCCCCTGGATGAGCGAAATGATCGATTTGAAGAAGGAGCGGAATTTCTTTGAAACTCGCGTGATTGAGTACCAGACCGGAGGTGCGCTCAGTTGGGACTGAGCCACTCTTTTTAATCATGCCTTGAGCATGTACCGAGGAGAATACGATGGTGAGTGCTAAAAAAGATGATGTAAAGTCAAAAGGCTCCAAAGCTGGTAAGCCCGAGAAGCTTGAAAAGTCTCCCAAGCTCTCCAAGCTTGCCAAGCCAGAAAAGCCTGTCAAAGCCCCCAAAGCCTCGGAAGTGGTCAGGGCTGCCAAAGCAGCAAAGCTTCCTCTTCAAGCCTCGAAGCCGGTGAAGTCCCCCAAGGCCATCAAAGCAGTCAAGGCCTTGAAGGTCAAGGGTGCGGCACCCAAGCTCGACAAGGCTGGCGTCGCCAAGGCCCAGAAAAAATCGCAGGGTAAATCCACCGCACCGATCACGCCGAAGAAGGTCGCGGCGTCTAAAGTGACTGTGCTGGCAACCTCGAAACCAGCTGACAAGATGGTGACCCAGTCGACCGCCAAGGCGAAGGACAAGTCGAAGGACAAGGC
>JBBAOE010000017.1:0-46379 GCA_040401595.1 Burkholderiaceae bacterium | reverse complement strand
GTGAAGGCGGCACCGGCGAAGGCTGCGCCAAAAGCGGCAGTGAAGGCGGCACCGGCCAAGACTGCTTTGAAGAAAGCCGTCATGGTCCCTCGAGCAGCGCCGAAACCCCTCGCGAAAGGCATCCTAACGGCTGCGCCTGCCAAGCCAGCACGCCTGCGGGCACCGATTGTTCGACGTGCCGCCGTTCAGGCTGCCGCGACCGAGGCGCCTGCAGTCCTGACCAAGCCGCCAGCGGCTCGCCGCAGGGTTGCGTTACCTCCGGTCCAAGCCAATCCAACTGCTGCAATGGCACCGGTACCCCGGAAGACCCGTACGACCCGGGTGGCCCAGGCCCAGGCGTCAAAACCTGCGCGGGCGACTGAGCCGAGCGCCAAGTCTTCCGATCCTGCGAGCGGCGTTGGTCGTGTGGTCGCGGTGGACAGCCCCGCCGAGGCTCCGAAGACCAAAACCGCACCCGCGCCAGTCTTTGAGCAGTCAGGGCGATCGGCCTCGGGGCTTTGGCCCTTTCCAACCGGACCGCGCCCCTGATCGATTGCTACGGTGATGCCCAGGCTGGACCTCCGATCCGTGGGCTTCATCGGCTGAGTCGTGAGACCATGGCGTCCTCGGTTTTCTGAGAGGATTTCGCCATGTTCTCGAGCGCGATCTGGCTCGTCATTGAAACGGTCGGTGGTCTACTCGCCAGCGCCTGCGTTCTGCGGGTTTGGGCCGGGTGGGCCGATGTGCATCCACGCAATCCGCTATTGGTTTTTGCGGCCGCGTTGACCGACTGGCTGGTTCAGCCCCTTCGAAGACTGGTTCGCCCTTCGCGAACAGTCGACTGGCCCAGCGCGCTGGCTGCGCTTTTGGTTGCGCTTGTCCTTCTGCTGATCCAGCTCCTGTTGTTCGGTGCTTTAGATCGGATCGACAAGGCGCCCGCCTTTGGCACGATTTTGTTCGCCGCGGTTCTGCGACTCGCCCGGTGGTTGCTGGTCATGCTGATGGCAACCACCATCCTTCAGGCCATCCTTTCCTGGGTCAATCCCTATGCTCCGATTGCTCCGGCGCTGGAACAGTTGACACGGCCCTTCCTCGCGCCGATTCGTCGGATCATTCCCCTACTGGGAGGGGTCGACCTCTCCCCGCTGGTCCTGTTACTGATTGTTCAGTTCTTGATGACTCTGATCGACCGAACGCTGCCGATCCTGGGCGTTGGCTGACCGCGATCGGCTACCCACGCCCTGACGCGGGCAAGCTTCAGATCAGGTCCAGTGGTGGTGGTGGTCGTCGTCGGACGCTGCATTGGCGAGATCCTCGGATTCAGGCCACGGACGTTCGCCATAGGCCGCTTCGTGGCGTTCGGCGATTACCTTTCGATCCACCACATGAGTTTGCGCACCAGAGTGTTCGATCTTCATCGCGCCAAGCACGGAACCCAAACGCGCTGACGCAATCCAGTCTTTGCCCATGGCCCGACTGTAGAGAAGACCCGCCCGGAAGGCATCACCGCAACCTGTCGGATCAACCGCATGCGAAATCGCAGCTGCTGTAACTGTATGGGCTTCGCCGTCGACCCACACGGTACAACCCTCACCCCCTCTGGTGACGATCAAGGCATTGACCAGGCGCGCTAGCTCCTGCTCCTGCAGTCCGGTTTTTTGGGTGATCAGTCCGCATTCGTAATCGTTGACCGTGACGGCCACAGCGCCTTCCATCATGCCTCGCAGTTCGTCGCCGTCGAACATCGGCAGCGCCTGTCCGGGGTCAAAGATGAATGGGACGTCATTGATCCGGTAACTGGCCGCATGGTCGATCATGGCCTGCTTACCGTTGGGTGAAATGATTCCAATCGCTGCGGGCAGATGCTCGGCAACCCGGACCTCATGGGCCCGTGCCATGGCACCCGGATGGAAGGCGGTGATCTGATTGTCGTCGAGGTCTGTCGTGATGTAGGCCTGAGCGGTCCAGAGCTCCTCAAAGCGCTGGATACCTGAAACATCAATGCCAATCCGTTTCATGCGATCGATCTGATCGCCGCCATCACGACCGACTGCAGCCAGCACCGCGGGTGAGGCGCCCAGACCTGCGACCGAGTACGCAATATTCGCTGCGGTTCCGCCGTATTGACGCTCCAGTCGAGGCGCCAGGAATGCCACGTTGATCATGTGCACCTTGTCGGGCAGGATGTGATCGCGAAAATGACCTTCAAAGACCAGGATCGTGTCGTAGGCGACCGAACCACTGATCAGGATACGGGGGGCATTCCAGGGCGTGTGCCAGTGAGAACTCATGGGCGTTGGGACTCGGTGAGGACAGAGGGAAACGGGCGATGGCCGACCAGGCAGACCCAGCCGTCGCGCTGCGCAACCACGGCAAGCGAGATCTGGTGCGCATAAGCGCTCGCGACATCCTCAGCCTGACGTTCAAGCACGCCCGACAGTACCAGAGTGCCGCCGACTTCGACCAGATCCAACAGGACGGGTGCGAGCAATTTGAGTGGCATCGAGAGGATATTGGCGACCACGATTCTGACCGGTGCCGGACGCGGCGCATCGGTGGAGCGCACCTCGATGATCCGGTCGGCAGGCGGGTTGGCGCGGGCATTGGCCTGGGTGGAACTCAGGGCTTGCGGATCGATATCGATGGCGATGACCGACCTGGCGCCAAGGCATGCGGCGGCGATTGCCAGAATGCCGGAGCCGCAGCCGTAGTCGATCAGCGACTCACCGCCCTGGAGGCTGCGCTCGAGCCATTCCAGGCACAGGTGGGTGGTCGGATGGCTCCCGGTGCCGAATGCCAAACCCGGGTCGAGCTCGATGCAGATCCGGCTCTGGTTGGCCGGTTTCTGTGCAGCCTCGGCATGCCATGAGGGTGTGATCAGGAGGCGTTCGCCGATTGGAATGGGTTCGAATTGGGACTGGGTGAGTCGTACCCAATCCTGTTCTGCGATCGCCCGGATCGAATACGGACCGGGTTGTGGACAACCGATGGCGCTGGCGACTTCGGTCAACAGGGCCTGCGGGTCGCAGTCTGCGGCCAGCAATGCCGTCAGTCGCGTTCGCTCCCAGCCCGGAGCGGGCGGCGCTAATCCAGGTTCGCCGTAGAGGGGTACTTCATCGAGCGAGTCCGCGTCGGCATCCTGGGCATCCACCGATAGCGCCCCTGCCTCCAGTAATGCGTCGCTCCAGAGTTCGACCGTCTGCAGCGGGATTTCGAAGCTCAGTTCCTGCCAGCTCAGGGGGGCTGAAGCCTCCGAGTCCAAGTCAGTGTCCGCTGCGTTGGGCAAGTCGTTGTTCCAGATAATGGATGGAGGTCCCGCCAGCAATGAAGCGGGCGTCTGTCATCAGTTCCCGGTGCAGTGCCAGATTGGTCTGGATGCCCTCCACCACCATTTCGGAAAGCGCGACCCGCATGCGCGCGATCGCCTGTTCGCGGGTGTCTGCATAGGCAATGACCTTGGCGATCAGCGAATCGTAGTGGGGCGGGATCACGCAACCGGAGTAGACATGAGAATCGACCCGGATCCCGGGTCCGCCAGGGGGATGCCAGGACGTGATGCGCCCAGGGCTGGGGGTGAACTTGAAGGGATCTTCTGCGTTGATCCGGCATTCGATCGCATGACCACGGGGGCTGACGTCGCGCTGACGAATGCTCAGGCGCTCGCCAAATGCGATTCGGATCTGTTGTTGAACGATGTCATAGCCTGTGATCAGTTCTGTGACCGGATGTTCAACCTGAACCCGGGTGTTCATTTCAATGAAATAGAACTCTCCGTTTTCATAGAGGAATTCGAAGGTACCAGCACCGCGGTAGCCGATCTTGCGGCAGGCGTCGGCGCAGCGCGTGCCGATCTTGTCGATGAGACGTCGGGTGATCCCCGGGGCGGGCGCTTCCTCGACGACTTTCTGGTGCCGACGTTGCATGGAGCAGTCGCGCTCGCCCAGATGAATCGCGTTACGGTGTTCGTCGGCGAGAACCTGAATCTCGACATGGCGAGGATTCTCGAGAAATTTTTCCAGGTAGACCGCAGGGTTACCAAATGCGGTACCCGCCTCCTGGCGGGTCGTATTGACGGCATTCACGAGTGCAGCTTCGGTGTGGACGACCCGCATGCCTCGTCCGCCCCCTCCGCCCGAGGCTTTGATGATCACCGGGTATCCGACCGAACGCGCGATCTTGACGATTTCCCGTGCGTCTTCGGGCAAGGCGCCTTCACTGCCTGCCACGACCGGCACCCCGGCTTTTTTCATGGCGTCTTTGGCACTGACCTTGTCACCCATCAATCGGATCGAGTCCGCTCTGGGACCGATGAAGACAAAGCCACTTTTTTCAACCCGCTCAGCGAAGTCGGCATTTTCGGAAAGAAACCCGTACCCGGGATGGATGGCCTCGGCGTCGGTCACCTCGGCCGCGGAGATGATGGCGGGGATGTTGAGGTAACTGTCGCGGGAGGCTGCGGGACCGATGCAAACGGATTCGTCAGCCAGTTTGACGTACTTGGCCTCGGTATCGACCTCGGAGTGGACGACAACGGTTTTGATGCCGAGTTCGCGGCAGGCCCGCTGGATTCGCAGGGCGATTTCACCGCGATTGGCGATCAGGATTTTTTCGAACATGACCCAGCCGTCATTCGAGTTCGAACAAGGGCTGGCCGTATTCGACCGGCTGACCATTGTCGACCAGGATCGCTTTGACAATGCCCGTAAAGTCGCTTTCGATTTCGTTGAGTAACTTCATGGCCTCAATAATGCACAAAGGGGCGCCCTCTTTGATGGGACTGCCGACCTGAACAAACGGATCCCCGCCGGGGCTTGAGGCTCGATAAAACGTTCCAACCATGGGCGATTTGACGATGTGCCCGGTCGTCTCCTCGATGGTTTCAGGTTCGAGGGGTGCCGCTGAAACGGCCGAACCCGTCTGCATGGGTTGTGGGTAGTAGCCCAGGGATTGGGGCATGCCTTGCCCACCCGCCAGGGTCGGCGCGTGCTTGACGATTCGGACCTTGTCTTCACCTTCGGTGATTTCGAGCTCGGCAATCCCCGATTCCGAGACGAGATCAATCAGGGTTTTGATTTTGCGCAGATCCATCGGGATCTCCTTGAAGCGAAAGCCAAAAATGGACGAGGGCCGATCAGCAACCGCCGTCCAGTCGGGTCAATGGGCGGGCTGAACGATCAATGGGAGAAGCAGGCTTTTCGCCACAGAAGCACGCATAAACCCTAGATTTTGCCGCACACCCTCGCGAGTGTCTACCTCGGCTGGGCAATCAGCCGCTCCAGCTGTGGGCGCAGTTTTTGTAAATCCACGATTCCAAGCGTGCGCTCGGCAATCTGGCCGTTTCGGTCAATGACTGCGGTGAACGGCAGCGCGCCTGCTGTGTTGCCCAATTCCCGAGCCAGTGCCGAGCCGGCCGCCCCAGCAATCACGAGGGGATAGCTGACGGGAGAACGGCGGGTGAATTCCGCGACCTGTTCGGCACGGTCGATGGCGACGCCAATGAACACAACCCGCGGTCCTTGCTGATTGAGCTGCTGATGGAGTGTCGACAGTGCCGGCATTTCCTCAACGCAGGGCCCACACCAGGTGGCCCAGAAATTGACAACGGTCACCTGCCCACGAAGCGTATCGAGTGCCATGGGCTGTCCGGCCGAGTCGGGCCATCGTTGACTCCAGAGCGTCTGAACTGCGGGCTCGGCCGGCGGGGGCGTTCGGCCTTGCCACCACGATGCACCGAGTCCGGCCGCCAAGGCCAGGAGGCTGATCAGCAGGATGGTCAATGCCATCAGCACGCCTGGGCGGGCAAAGCCATGAGTCCCCCGCCATGACCGCTGGCGCTCAACGGCAGGCCCCTCGGCGGGAACGGGGACGAGCGGCTCCGTCGCGGCGGCGTCGGCGCTCTGGCGTTCGATCAACTGGATCCGATGACCGCGCTCGGCGCCCCGTTGACTGTCATCGCGACTGACACCCCGCAAGTCATGGATCGGGTGCATCGCGATCATCACGGGCCAGTCGCGCCAATGTCCCACGAGGACTTCGATCCGTCCACGCCCCCCGGTCCCGACGGTTTCGGTCGCATCAAAGTCGAGCCCCCGGTTGATCAGATCGATCGCTACTTCTTTCGCGTGACCGTCGGCGATCTGTAAGTGGAGTACGGCATGCTCCGTGACCAGCCCTTTCCAGGCGGCACCCGTGACCAGCGGAGACCAGGCCGCGAGTTCACCCATGAGTTCAATCGCTGCTAGCCGCAATGACGCGCGACGCTTGCGGTGGCCCTCGGCGTCAAAGAGGTCCAGGTGTTCCCGAAGCGCCTCATCGATTTCATCGTTATCGGGCATCGCGCCTCGAGGCGGGGAATCCGTCAGCCCCAGGTGGCGGGCGGCGCGTCGTTTGGCCGCGCCATAGTCCAGACCCGAGTCGGCCACCAGAGCAGCCGCCACAGCGGCCAGTTCGCGGCGCAGCGTCATCGCCGTCTCCTCAAAATCAGACTGAAACGCTTACGCGTCAAAATCGCCCGCGAATCGGGATGCCGAGCCTCACAGAAACAACATTCATCCAGCGCACGACGCAGCGCACAGTGTAGCGTGACGCCTTGCTGCGAAATGCGCCTTTGGAATCATCGAGCCATGCATCTTCACATTCTTGGAATCTGCGGCACCTTTATGGGGGGGATTGCCGCTCTCGCTCGCGAGTCCGGCCACCGTGTCACGGGCTGTGATGCCAACGTCTATCCGCCCATGAGCGATCAGTTGCGGGCGCTTGGTATTGACCTCCTGGAGGGCTGGGATCCAGGCCAGCTGGAGGACCCCGCGGTTCGCGGCGCGGATTGCTTTGTGATTGGTAATGTCGTGACCCGCGGCAACCCTCTGATGGAAGCCATTCTTGATCGTGGACTGTCCTATGACTCCGGCCCACGATGGATCGCGGATCATGTTCTGCCCGGGCGCGAGGTCATCGCGGTCGCCGGGACCCACGGTAAAACCACGACCACGTCCTTGTTGGCCTGGATTCTGGATGCGTGTGGCGCCAACCCTGGTTTTCTGGTCGGGGGTGTGCCCGGTGGCTTTGGTGTCTCGGCCAGGCTGGGCACTGGGGCCGCATTTGTTATCGAAGCCGACGAGTACGATACAGCGTTTTTTGATAAACGTTCTAAATTTGTTCATTATCGGCCGCGCACTGCGATCCTGAATAACCTCGAGTACGACCATGCCGATATTTTTCCCGATCTGGCTGCGATCGAGACGCAGTTTCATCACCTGGTTCGAACGGTACCAGGCTCAGGACGCCTGATTGTCGACGGCTCGAGCGATGCGCTCGACCGAGTGCTGGCGCGCGGTTGCTGGACGCCTGTGGAGCGTATCGGCGGCAACGATGGTGCGCAGCCCAACGGTCTGTCCCAAGGCCAGTCGGGGGTACAGTCCAAACACCAGCCGCGTTGGCAGGCCAGCGTCCTGAAGGAATCGGCCGATACGACCGCAATTGAAGTCCGGATCGATGGCGAGGTGATCGGGCGATGTGCCCTGCCTTTGGCTGGTGCGCACAACCGTGCCAACCTGCTTGCCGCAGTCGCCGCCGCCCGCAGCGTCGGCATCGAACCGGTGGCGGCCCTCGAGGCAGCGGAGCGTTTCCCGGGGGTCCGGCGCCGGCTTGAGACTCGGGGTAGCGTCGCCAATGTCACCGTGATCGATGATTTCGCCCATCATCCAACGGCGATCGAACTCACCATCGACGGCTTGAGCGCTCGTATCGAGGATGGCGGTCGTGTGCTCGCCGTGCTTGAGCCCCGTTCGAACACGATGAAGCTCGGCACCATGGCAGCCCGACTGCCCGCCAGCCTGGCCAAGGCCGATCGCGTCTTCTGTTTTACCAGAGGCTTGGGTTGGAACGTGGCCCAGGCGCTCGAGCCTTTAGGTGCCAGGGCTCAGACCTTCGAGGATCTGTCTGCCCTGGTCGAGGCGGTTGTTGCGCAGGCCCGCTCGGGCGATCGCATCCTGGTCATGAGTAACGGCGGGTTTGGCGGCGTGCACGAGAAGTTGCTGACCGCGCTCGCAGATCGTTTTTCCGCCCGATCCGCCTGACCCGTCATGTTGTTGTACCTGCATGGGTTTCGTTCGTCGCCGCAATCGGCCAAAGCCCGTATCCTCGCCGCCCGACTCGCGCAGTTGGGCCTCGGACATCATTGGGCTTGTCCCCAATTGCCGGTTTCTCCGCGTGACGTGATCGCTGGGCTGGGGGCCCAGTACTGGCCACAGGTCCAGGATACGGTTGTGGGTAGCTCCTTGGGCGGCTTTTATGCCCGCTACCTGGCGCAAGCGACCGGGTGTCGGGCCGTTCTGCTGAACCCGTCGGTGCAGCCCGACCGCAGCCTGGCCGATCGGGTGGGGCTGTCCCGAGGCTGGCATGACGGTGAGCCGCATGACTTTCGCGCTGAATATCTGGACGAACTGGCCGAGTTGGCCGTCTCCGACATCACCCAACCCGAACGCTACTTTCTGATTGCGGCCAAGGGCGACGAAATATTGGACTGGCGTGACATGGTTGCGGCGTTCCCTGGGGCCCGTTCCCATATTCTCGAGGGCGGTGATCACGCAATCTCCGACTTCATGCCCCTGGTGGATGAAGTGTTGGCGTTCGCGGGTCTGTATCCGCCGTAAAAAAGGGGGGGCGCATGCGCTTGAACGCGAAGGTCGCCATGATCACCGGAGCCGCCAGCGGAATTGGCCTTGCCACCGCGCAGCGCTTCGCCCGAGAAGGGGCCCGGGTCGTACTGGCCGATCTCGACCCGGCTGACCTCGGCGCAGCGCTGGACGAAGTCCGGGCGAGTGTCCCAGACCCCCTGCCAGACGATGTGCTCATGAGCGCGGTGATCGATGTCACCGACCGCCTCTCCCTGGATGCGATGGTCGCCGAGGTTTGTCGACGCTGGGGACGAATCGACATTCTGGTCAACAATGCGGGGATTACGGCCGATGCCCGCTTCCATCAGATGACCGAGGCCCAGTTTGATCGGGTCATCGCCGTCAACCTCAAGGGTGTGTGGCACGCGACCCAGGCCGTGGTGCCGACCTTCATGGCTCAGGGCAGTGGTGTCGTCCTCAGCGCCTCATCGGTGGTTGGGTTGACGGGTAATTTCGGTCAGACCAATTACGCAGCGTCCAAGGCGGGTGTCATCGGGATGACCAGGACCTGGGCGCGCGAGCTCGGGCCGAAGGGCATCCGTTGCGTGGCCGTGTGTCCGGGCCTGATCGATACGCCCATGCTGGAGACCATTCCCGCGGCGGTCCTGGAGAAGCTGCTCGACAAGGTGCCCCTGCACCGTCTGGGCAAGCCCGAGGAAGTCGCCGCCGTTTATGCCTTTCTGGCCTCCGACGACGCCGCCTACATCAACGGCGCCGTGATCGAGGTGAGCGGCGGGATCGTGCTCTAGCCCTGTCAGTCGTTATCCCCATCAAAGACGTTCCCCAGTCCTGGGGTGAGGCCGCCCAGCAGCGACCCTTCTTCGCGCTTGCCACCCATCTGGGGCGCCGCTGCAAAGATCCGCGAGGCCAGACGCGAAAACGGTAAGGACTGCAGCCAGATGGTTCCCGGGCCGGTCAGGCGTGCAAAGAACAGCCCTTCGCCGCCGAACAGAGCGGTTTTGATTTTGCCGACGTATTCGATATCGAAATCGATATCGCCCGCAGTCGCGACCAGGCAACCGGTGTCGACCCGCAGCATTTCTCCAGGGGCCAGTTCACGCTTGACCACGGTTCCTCCCGAATGGACAAAGGCCAGACCATCGCCCTCGAGCTTTTGCATGATGAACCCTTCGCCACCAAAGAATCCGACCGAGAGTTTCTGCTGGAATGCGATACCAATCTGGACGCCACGAGCCGCGGCCAGGAAGCTGTCTTTCTGACAGATCAGACGGCCGCCAAACTGGCGCAGGTCGATCGCGATGATCTTGCCGGGAAAGGGGGCGGCAAACGCAAGCTTTTGACGCGTGGGGGCCGCGTTGGAGTACACCGTGATGAACAGTGACTCGCCCGTCAGGAGGCGCTTGCCAGCACCGAGCAGTTTTCCGAAGAGTCCTGCCGATGACTGGCTACCGTCGCCGAAGATGGTGTCCATGACGATACCGGCTTCCATGTACATCAAGCTACCGGCTTCGCCGACCATGGCCTCGCCGGGGTCGAGCTCGCATTCGACAAATTGCATTTCCGAGCCGATCACTCGGTAGTCGATGACATCCATGGCCATGGAGGCGTCCTTGTTTGGGTTGTGGGTGGTGGAACAGATTCCGAATCCGTCCCGACGTTCAATTTAATCCGAAGTCGGGGCGCCACGTTCAGCACTGGCATCAAAACCGCCCTCCAATCTCGGATCTGGGCGTTCGCCCAAGGCACAACTCAGGACTTGATCCAGGGCACGGGCGCGGCGCGATGCACGCCCGCTGGTAAGATCGCCGGCTTCCCGTGATGAGCCCCCATGAACGTTCTGTTCGAAGAAGACGGCAGCTACAAGGCTGGTACGGTCCTGTCCGACGCCGGCGTCAACCTGCAGCTTGAACTTGCCACCGGCCGCCGCGTCCGCGTGAAGGTGGCCGCGGTCATGCTGCGCTTCGAGTCCCCGACGCCCGCAGAATTGATGCAGTCTGCACAGACGATGGGCGAGACCGTGGACCTCGATTTCTTGTGGGAAATTGCCCCTCAGGAAGAGTTCGGTTTTGATGCGCTGGCGCTCGAATGGTTCGGTCGAACGCCGACTGCGATCGAGGCCACTGCGCTACTGCTGCGCCTGCACGGGGCACCGGTGTATTTTCACCGCAAAGGCAAGGGGCGGTATCGGGCGGCATCGCCGGAACAGCTCAAAGCGGCGCTGGCCGGGCTGGAGCGCAAGCGCCAGCAGCAGGAAACGGTGGATGCATGGGTTGCGCAACTCACGGCAGGGACCTTGCCTGCGGACATTCGAGCCGCGGCCGATACCCTCATCTTTGCGCCCGACAAAATGTCGATCGAATGGAAGGCACTCGATCGCGCATGCCAGCAGTTACAACGGTCGCCGGAGCGCTTGATGCTTGCGCTGGGCGCGTTCGAATCGCCCCGGGCGCTGCACATGCGCCGCTTTTTGCGCGAACAGTTTCCGGCAGGTATCGGGTTTCCGCCACAGGCCTTGAAAGCCGACCTCGACGCCGCACCGCCCGAAGCGACCCCGGCGGGGCAGGCGGGCAGTGGCCGCCAGAGTGCAGGGGGCCGGGCGGGTGGTGCCGCACGGGGTGGCGTGGCTAGCCTCTCCGCGGTGGGCAATGCGCTTGCGCAGGCCTTGCGTGCGGCGATTCCTGAAACCCTGGCCGATGCGGGTGTCGAGGCCTTCTCGATCGATGACTCGACGACGACCGAGATCGACGATGCGCTCTCGGTAACACCGCTCGCCGATGGGCGCTTGCGGGTCGGGATCCACATCGCGGTTCCGGGGCACGATATTGCCCCGGGTTCGCCGCTCGACAAGATCGGCCGCGCCCGGATGTCCACGGTTTACATGCCGGGCGACAAGATCACCATGCTGCCGCCCGTGGCCATCGAGCGCTGGTCGCTCGATGCCGGACGGCATCTGCCGGCGCTCTCGATGTATGTTGATCTCGACGAAACTGGGACCCGGATCGTCGACGGGTTTTCGCGGGTCGACCGGGTCAGGATCGTCGAAAATCTGCGTCATGACCATCTCGAAGGCATGGTGACCGAGGCTCTGCTCAACGAGGTACCGGATCACCCGGCGCCGGCCGACTTGCCGCAAGCCTTTGCGCTGCGCGCCCTGTG
Organism: Burkholderiaceae bacterium; assembly: GCA_040401595.1. GTDB lineage: Bacteria > Pseudomonadota > Gammaproteobacteria > Burkholderiales > Burkholderiaceae_E > RFPW01. The sequence goes on along the minus strand of JBBAOE010000017.1, from coordinate 34,608 downwards.
GCGGCTCACGCTGGCTCTGGGCGCGGAACGCGACCAGATGCGCGGCAAGTCCGAGCCACGCAACCGCGTTGATTTTTCGTTCTATATCGATCGAGAATCCGATGGCCGTGAAACGGTCCGAATCGTGCAGCGTCGCCGCGATGCCCCGCTCGATCGCATCGTCGCCGAGCTCATGATCCTGGCCAACGCCCGTTGGGGACGCTTGCTGGCCGATCATCGGGTTCCGGGGATTTACCGCATTCAGCCCCCAGGGACGCGAGTCCGGATGGCAACCTATGCGGCGCCCCATGCAGGACTGGGTGTACCGCAGTACGCCTGGTGCACGAGCCCCTTGCGCCGCTATGTCGATCTGGTCAATCAGCGTCAGGTCATTGCCGTTCTGTCAGGACGGGCACCGCCTTATGTCGGCGCAGACTCGGACCTGTTCGCTGTTCTATCGTCGTTTGACGCCAAGTACGATGCCTATGCGGATTTTCAGTCGCGTATGGAGCGCTGGTGGTGTCTGCGCTGGTTGAAGCAGGAGGGGCTTGAGCGGGTCGATGCCGTGGTCACGCGTGAAGACATGGCACGTCTGGTCCACGCGCCGCTGGTCCTGCGGGTGACCGGCATGCCGATGCTGGCGCCTGGGCGGCGAATCGTGATTGATCTGGTGGAGCAGGACGAACTGGATCTGACGATCCATGCCCGATTTGTCGATGTTGCTGGCGAGGTGTTGGAAGAGATTTCTGATGAATCGCCGGATCAGGAATCAGCGGCAGCTCTGCTCGAAACCGTGGCGGAACCTGAGGCGGAACCGGTGGTCGACGTGCTAGATCGGTATGGCGTCATTGGCAACCCCATCGCCCATAGCCGCTCACCTTCGATCCATGCGCGTTTTGCCAGCGCTACGGGTCAAGCCATGACCTATGAGCGAGTGCTCGCGCCCGTTGATGGATTCACTGCGGCAGTGGATGCGTTTCGAGCGCAGGGCGGGCGCGGACTCAATGTTACGCTGCCCTTCAAGCAGCAGGCTTACGCCTATGCCACCGAGCGCACTGCCCGTGCTGAAGCGGCCGGAGCCGTCAATACCCTGGTGTTTGGGCCGGATCAGGTGCTGGGCGACAACACCGATGGGGTTGGCTTGCTGCGCGACCTTGACCGGCTTGGCGTTGTGCTGGCAGATGCCACCGTACTCGTTCTCGGTGCCGGCGGCGCGGCCCGCGGCGCGCTTGCCGCATTGAGGCATTCGGGTTGCGCCCGCCTTGTTGTTGCCAACCGTACGCCGCAGCGGGCCCAGGCACTGGCCGTGGATCCGCTGCTGGCGGGCATCGAAGTGGCTTTGATGGAGTCATTGGCCACGCTTCGGGTCGACATGGTCATCAACGCCACCTCGGGTGGTCTGCAGGGTGAAGGACTGGCGATCCCCGACGTGCTGCTGGGCTCTGCCCGAGTGGCCTACGACATGGTCTACGGCCCTGCACCGACGCCTTTTTTGCAACAGGCGCAGGCGGCCGGTTGCCCACTGTGTGTCGATGGCCTCGGGATGCTGGTCGAGCAGGCGGCGGAGAGCTTCCGACTCTGGCGCGGTCTGCGTCCCGACACCAGGCCAGTCCTTTCGGCGCTGCGGGCCGAACTGGCTTCGCCAACGCCATGATTGGACGCTGGCTCTGGCGGTTGCTTCTGGTTGGAGCGGCCGCCTTGCTGGCCCTGCAAGTCTGGTATTTCGGGCAAGTGCTGTGGTGGTCGCGCTTCGATCCGAGCACCACGGCGTTCATGAGCGCGGAGCTTGATCGTCTGCGCGGCGAGGACTCAAAAGCCCAGTTGCGCCATCAGTGGGTGCCCTATACCCGGATTTCATCGAACCTCAAGCGCGCCGTGATTGCATCGGAGGATGCGCATTTCACCGAACATGATGGTGTGGACTGGGATGCACTTGAGCTGGCCTGGCAGGCCAACGCGAAGCGCGGGCGTGTGGTTCGGGGGGGGTCCACCATCACCATGCAGCTGGCCAAGAATTTGTTTCTCTCCGGCGAACGCAGCTATTGGCGCAAGGCCCAGGAACTCGTGATCAGTTACATGATTGAACTGGTCATGGATAAGCGCCGCATCCTCGAGCTCTACCTCAACGTTGCCGAATGGGGGGTCGGCGTCTTTGGTGCCGAGGCCGGAGCGCGACATCACTTCGGCCATGGGGCGGATCGGCTCGAGCCCGCCGAGGCTGCCCGGATGGCAGCGATGCTGCCCAACCCACGGTGGTTTGACCGCCATCGGGGTGCGCCCAAGCTGCTGCGCAAAGCCGTGGTGATCGAGCGCCGCATGGCGGTGGCGCCGATTCCTTGAACGCGCGTTGCGGTCAGGGTCCCGGCGCCTGAACCGCTGGTCGGAGCATGGCTCACGCTCGACCTTGACCACGCGCGACGGGGCCATTCAAACCCCCATGATCCGTGCATCCATGAGTTCTTCTCCCGTCCCTAACCCGAATTCCGCTCTGGCGATTCTGACTGCGATCACGGCGGTGGGCGCAGCCACTGGATTTACAGGCTGGTTTTGTTGGGCGCGCTGGAAGGGCACCCAGCGTCTGCTGCACACTGACCAGATCAAGCGACGTTGTGCGCAATTGGGTTGGGGGCTCGAGGTGGGGTCTAGTGGCCTGACCATTTATGGGCGCTCGTTGAGTCGACGCTGGTACCTGGTTGCTGGTACATCCGGCGATCCGGGCTCGGTGATCTTTACGCTCGGAGCGCCCGATCTCGAACAGGCTCAGGCCCTCATGTGTGCTCGACAGGCGCGGGGTGATGCCCGTCAGCAGTCACCCGAATTCATGCGCACCACGCCCGTCCAGCGGGTCGGTTCGCGCGCACTCTTGAGCGCCTTTGCAGTTCATGCCAAAAATCGTAATGAGGCGCAACGCTTCCTCAGTCCGGCGGTCGAGCGACTGTTGATCGGGCGGTCACGGCAGGAGGGGTTTCGATTGGATCCAAGCCTGCGGATCTGGATCTGTCCGCATGGTGTTCAGATCATGAGCGCGCGCAGCACTGTCGGATGGTTGCAGTTACGCTATTTGATCCGACTAGGGCTGGCGATTGGGTTGCGTTCCGGCATTCCTTGACCCATTGCGGCGTAGAATCCGGCGCTGTCCGAGATCTTGTCCCGGTGTTCAATCTGGAACCGACCGATGAGCGATTTTCCATTCGCGTTGGATGAGTCCGAACCGCCCTCGCCGCGCGATCCGGAGGAGGCATCGCGCTCACTCGCCGAAATCCAGGAGCTTCTGCGCCGGCTCGGGCTCATACGTGAACTGGCACGACGCGAAGCCGGCGTCGATCATCATCGGCAGAGTCTGGCCGAACGGGTGGCAGAGGCACAGCACCTCTCGCATTTGCGCGCCCGGATTGATCGGCTGCACCCGGCCGATGTCGCCTTTGTGCTCGAGGCCTTGCCACCGGAGGCTCGGCTGACGGTCTGGGCTCTGGTCGATGCCTCTCATGATGGCGAGGTACTGGTTGAGCTCTCCGGCGCCGTTCGGGAAAGCCTGATCCGCAGCATGGACCGGGGCGATCTTCTGGCCGCCGCAGCTTCGCTCGACGCCGATGATCTGGCAGACCTGGCCGATGAACTGCCAAGCGATGTCGTTGAAGAAGTGCGTCGTGGACTCACGCCCGCCGAGCGCGAACAACTGCGCGCAGCCATGTCCTACGACGAAGAGACGGTCGGAGCGCGCATGGATTTCGAGATGGTGACCGTCTCCAAGGAGGTCACCCTCGATGTCGCTCTGCGCGATCTGCGTCGCTTTGACGAATTGCCCGACCACACGGATCAACTGTTCGTCGTCGGGCCAAATGACGATCGCCTGCGCGGTGTGTTGCCGATCCAGCGTTTGTTGACCGCTGATCCGGAATCCCTGGTGGGCGATGTGATGCGCGCAGAAACCATGACCTTGCAGGCGCTCGACGATATCCAGGAAGCGGCCCAGGCATTTGAGCGCTACGACCTCATCAGCGCACCCGTGGTCGATCCGAATGGGCGGCTGGTCGGGCGGCTCACAGTGGCTGCAGTCGTGGACGCGATCCGCGAGCGCAGCGAGAACGAGACCCTCGCGCAGGCGGGTCTGCGCGAGGACGAAGATATTTTTGCGAGTGTCTGGGCGTCGGCACGAAACCGTTGGTTGTGGTTGGCCGTGAATCTGGGCACGGCCTTTTTTGCCAGCCGGGTCATCGGGGCCTTCGAGGGCACGATCGAGCGGGTCGTGGCGCTCGCCGCGCTGATGCCGATCGTCGCCGGCATTGCTGGCAATTCCGGCAACCAGACGATGACGCTCTTCATTCGGTCACTCGCGCTCGGGCAGGTCAGCGCAAGCACCGCGCGACGGCTTTTCGTCAAGGAGCTCGGGATCGCTGCGCTCAATGGCGTGGTGTGGGGCAGCGTCGCTGGGGGGTTTGCCTGGGCCCTCTATGCCTCGACCGGCAACGGATCCTTACTCGGCCTGACCGTCATGATGGCGATGATTCTGAATCTGCTTCTGGGGGCGCTGGTCGGCATGAGTGTGCCGCTGCTGCTGCAGAGCCTGGGGCGGGATCCGGCGCTGGGTTCGTCCGTATTGCTGACGTTTACGACCGACAGCATGGGATTTTTTATTTTCCTGGGCCTCGCATCGATCTTCTTCAAATAAAAACGGAGTCGTGATGAGCGACTCCGTTTGGGGCGTCAATCCGACAGCCCCAGTCCGCCGGCAGCGGACACATCCGACTTCGTCTGGTCGGCAACAGCTCCGTGGGTTTTAACGGTGGCTATTTCGATAAGACTCCCTGCATAAGTGGATCGAAGGGCCCGGCATCAAACCCCGAAGTTGACGGGAATGCAATGCCGTAAATACAGATTGAAACGAACCGGACGGGGTGTCAAGTGGGATCGTTCACGACCGCGTGATTTGGCGGGGCCGCCGAACTCGTCCGCTCCCGCCCGTGCTTGCAAGCGCTCCCGACCATGGCGCTGCAGAGGCGCGATCGAGGGCAGCGCCGAGCCATGCCCGCCGGCCGCCTCGGCCATGGAGAGTCCAGCCGCTTGCGCCTGAAATGGAATGAAAACGACGAAAATTCGAAAATCAGATTGAATACCCTTCTGAAGGAATGGTTAGATTAGGGATGAAAACAGTATTCCTGATCTGTCAGGTATGAGTCTCAGTGCCGGTCAACAAACCGCGAAGCGAGTTTTGTTGACGCCTGACGCGACGGGCGACGCAGCAAAAACCTCCGCACCCCGAGACCTGGGGAACCGCTATCGGGCAGATATTGACGGACTGCGCGCTGTGGCGGTGGCGTCGGTGGTGCTGTTCCATGCGTTCCCGCACGCCATCAAAGGCGGCTTCATCGGAGTCGATGTCTTCTTTGTCATTTCGGGGTTCCTGATTTCAGGCCACAACTTCAAGGAATTGGCCGAGGGGAATTTCAGTTTTTCCCGTTTTTATGCCCGACGGGTTACAAGACTTTTCCCCGCTTTGACGATTGTCTTGCTGACGACCTGGTTGTTTTGCTGGTTTCTTCTATTCAATGATGAGTTCAAGCAACTTGGCAATCACGTGTCTCGGGCGACCATATTTCTATCCAACTTTATCTTGTGGCATGAGTCTGGATATTTCGACACGATTGCCGAATCCAAAATCCTGTTGCATCTGTGGTCGCTCGCCATCGAGGAACAGTTTTATATCGTTTGGCCACTGATACTGGTCGCGATCTGGCGACTGAAACGTGGTCGACTACTACTGTTGGTGGCAATCAGCTCCGCCTCATTTGCCTGGAACGGTTGGCTGTCGCTTCACGATCTGAAACAGGACTTCTATTCACCGTTGGCGCGGTTTTGGGAATTGTGTTCAGGGGCGTTGCTGGCATATCTCGCTTTCACGAAGACCCCACAAAATCTAGCGCCCGGTCTGGCCAGTTTTTTGTCCGGTCTGGGCATTGTGCTGATGATTGCAGGCATTTTACTGCTGGATAGCTCGGTGGCATTTCCCGGCTATTGGGCTGTGATTCCAGTCCTGGCTTCGGTGTTGCTTATCGGGGCAGGACCTCGGGCGTGGGTGAATCAACAGGTATTGTCCCGCCCCATCATGACCCAATTGGGTTTGATCAGTTATCCGCTCTACCTGTGGCACTGGCCGATTTTTTCGCTCGCGCGTGTGGTGAACGGAGAGACTGTGCCAATGGGCGTGCGATGGTTTTTGATCGTCATATCGGTCGGACTGGCATGGCTGACCTATCGCCTGATTGAGACCCCGGTCAGATTTCAGATCAGGCATCCCAGAAAGACCTGGATCTTGTCGCTGCTCATGTTACTGGTCGGGGTATTGGGTTATGCGACCAGCAAAACAGATGGTTTTCCTGATCGCGATGTGATGCACGCGGATCGTGTGTTCAACCAAGGTGACATTGGACATGATGCCTTTCATCGTTATTCTCAGGATCATTTTTTTCCGTGCGAGGAAACGCGTATCGCTTCGACGGTGGGGACCTGGAACGGCATGGTTCGTTGCTTTCAGTCCAAAAAACATGAACCAATTGACCTGGTATTGGTTGGCGATAGTCATGCCGAGCATTTATTCATCGGATTGGCTGAGGCTATGCCGGATACGAATATTGTTTATTATTCGAAGCCTGCCTTGCCTCTCCTCGGCGAAGCTGAATTCAGAACGGTTTTTGAGGTGATTGCTAGTGAAAAGAGCTATAAAACGATTGTTCTGACGGCGAACTGGGCGCCCAAGGTGCGTCCACTGACACCCGAAAAATTTGCCACTGATTTGAATTCAACGGTCCGTACGCTGGTGCAGGCAGGTAAGGGCGTTTATTTGTTGTCGGATATCCCGCAGTTTCAGTTTGATCCGCAAAAATGTAAGTACCTGCGCCCTCTGAGTGATGGGGTGAAGTGTGAGATGCCAAGAACGATTGCGCAGCAGCAATTGACAGTCTACTGGGCGGCCATGCAGGAAGTTCAGCAAAATAATCCTGCGATGCATATCATTAATCTCACAGACTCACTTTGTAATTCAGATGTTTGCAAAATGGCTAGTCAGGGGCTACTGTATTATCGTGATAACAACCATCTCAATGTGGCCGGCTCCCAATATGTCGGACGTCAAATCCGGGATCTCACCCGGGGGTTTCAGCCCTGATTGATTTACCGGGTCGTGAGTCGCGGGTGAGGGAGGTGGCCCCACAGGCCATGATCGTCCGGACCCGCGCCTTGTAAACTGGGTATTCGCCGCGGACAGACTCAGTCCGACCAACAGCTCGGGGACCAGGGTGTTCGACTTTTCACAATTGCAGATTCCGGTGATTCAGGCCCCGATGGCGGGAGGCGTGAACACACCGCAACTGGCCGCAGCCGTGTCGAATGCCGGCGGCGTTGGCAGCTTCGGTTTTGCCTACAGTACGCCGCAGAAAATCCGCGAGGACTTGGTCGCGACCAAGGCAATCACCAACGGACCTATCAACGCAAATTTTTTCATATTCAGTCCCGTGGAATTGCCGGACCACGCCCTTCAGCGGATGGTTGTTGAGGCGCTCGAGGCGTTACCGGTTCGGGATCATTTATCGATTTCGATTCCTCAGGCACCTTTTTTTCCCGATTTGGACAAGCAGCTGGAGCCTATCTGGGACCAGCGCCCGGCGATATTGAGCTTTCATTTCGGGATTCCACCGGGTCGGGTCATCGATCAGGCGCATGCTCTGGGAATCAGTGTGGGGATCACCGCTACCTGTTTGAAAGAGGCCATTGCGATCCAAAGCGCTGGTGCCGACTTTATTGTTTCCCAGGGAATTGAGGCAGGTGGGCATCGCGGTATTTTTGAGCCCAATGCCAATGATGAACAGCTCAGCGCCGTCGCCTTGGCAGAGTTGTTGGCAAAACACTGTTCCATCCCGATTGTCGCTGCCGGCGGGATCATGAGCGGTGGGGATATCCGAGCGGTGCTGGCCGCAGGGGCAAAGGCGGCCCAGATGGGTACGGCATTTCTGTGCTGCGATGAGTCGGGAACACCGCCGGCGCATCGGGATTACCTGCTCAATCGGCAGGGCAGACCGACCGTTCTCACGAAGAGTTTTTCCGGCAGAGCCGCTCGGGGTATTGAGAATACGTTCATTCGGCGGATGGCATGTCAACCCACTCTGCCTTTCCCGATTCAGAACACACTGACGGCTCCACTCAGGCAATGGGCCGGAAAAACCGGCGATGGTGAATACCAGAGTCTCTGGGCTGGTCAGGCTTACGCCAGGTCCAGGCCAATGCGAGCTGGGGAGTTTATGGATTTGTTGAACGCTGAACTGCGCTCTGTACCGAAATCCAATCCCATCATCGATGGGAAGTTTTGATAATCGTGTTGACGTGAAACCCCAGCCGATCTGTTTAAAAGAGCAGGAACCGACATGACCATGCGGAAGATGACACTTGGCGCTTTAGTGTTTCTGTTGTCTCTCATTGCGCAAGCCAGTGAGCTATCAGACAAACTGCGGTCATCCGATTATGTCTTGATGATGAGACATACCAGTGCCCCTGGCGTCGGAGACCCGATCAATTACACCCTGGATGATTGCAGAACCCAGCGCAACCTTAGTCCGGAGGGCCGAGGGCAGGCAGTTTTAATTGGAGACTGGCTAAAAAAACAAGGCGTTCGGTCCGCCGAGGTATATTCAAGTATCTGGTGCAGGTGCAAGGATACCGCCGCACTACTGAACTTTGATGGCTTCCGAGTCGAGCCAGCATTGGCATCTTTTTTTGATGAAATGTCCAATGCACCGGAGAGAAACCTTGCGCTGAAACGATTTATTTCCGAAAAAATCAAGACCAAGGGCGATAAGGCGATTGTCATGGTGACTCACCATGTCAATATCTTTGAGTTTGCCGGGGAAAATGTTGCCTCGGGTGATATGGTTCTCGTCAAGGTCGATGCTGGAGGGGGATTGGTTTCCTACCGAATCATTCCCCGGCCCAACTGAGAGTCGAGCGCGGTGGCGATGAACGGCCTGACCGGAAGTGCCTCGTGGCGAATCGATGCCATCTTCTTGCCTCACTTGGACAAGATTTGGACCTACCCCGCCACCCAATCTCCCGACTTACCGCCGTGCTTTTCCAGCAAGCGCACGTCCGAAATCACCATGCCGCGGTCCACGGCCTTGCACATGTCATAAATCGTGAGCAGGCCGACCTGAACGGCGCACAGGGCTTCCATTTCAACGCCGGTTTTGCCGGTGCATTCGGTCGTTGCGGTGCAGTGAATGGCGCTGCGCTCGACATCGACGACAAAATCGATCGCGACGCGCGTGAGTGCGATCGGATGGCAGAGCGGCACCAGGTCTGAGGTTCTCTTAGCGCCCTGGATCGCTGCGATCCGCGCGATGCCGATCACATCCCCTTTCTTTGCGTTGCCTTGCTCGATCAGGGCGAGCGTTTCGCGCCGCATGACGATGGTGCCGCACGCGACGGCGACCCGGTGCGTCTGGTCTTTCCCGGTGATGTCGACCATATGGGCCTGGCCGGCAGGGTCGAAGTGCGTGAGTGTATTCATCGGGCATCCTTGGGCAACGTTCGGTGAAGTCTGGCGATCAGAGATAGATTAAAAACAGATCAAAAACAGATCAAAAACAGATCACGAGCAGATCACAAGCAGACCAGAGGCAGTAGCGGTCAGGGCCACTGCCATCAGATCTTCATTATGATGTCGCCATGACGAAGCTGCATTTTGCGGTCAGACAGCCGTTGAAGACACTGCGCATCGCCGTCGTGAAGAAGGCTATTGCTGCCGTGTCTCTTGGCTGCGGTCTGATCTTCGACACGATGGCTCAGGCGCCCGTGCTGCCGATGGTCAGCGCGATGGCCAATCCTGCGACGGTGCCCGTGCCGATGGCGCTTGGCGCCAACCTGCCACGTCTTGGGGATGCGGGCGGGGAGGACCTTTCGCCGCTCGCCGAGCAGCGCCTGGGTGAAATGGCGATGCGCGAGGTGCGTCGAGATCCCGACTATCTCGACGATCCCGAGATCAATGACTGGCTGGATGCTTTTGGTCAGCGTCTGGTGGGTTCAGTGCCCGGTGGCGTCGTTGGCCAGGATTTCGAATTTTTCGCCATCCGGGATCGCTCGCTGAACGCATTCGCGCTACCTGGCGGTTTTATCGGGGTCCATACGGGGTTGTTGCTGAGCGTTGCCAATGAGAGCGAGTTGGCTTCGGTACTGGGGCACGAGATCGGCCATGTGACGCAGCGCCATATTGCCCGCACGATCGCGCAACAGCGTCAGGCGGCGCCGATGGCGATCGCCGCATTGGCGCTGGCGGTGCTGGCTGCACGCTCTAGCCCCAATGCCGCGATGGGCATGGGTTCGTTGGGCGGCAGTCTGGTGCAGTCCAAGATGCTTTCGTTCTCGCGCGACGCAGAGCGGGAAGCGGATCGGGTCGGATTCGAGACCTTGCGAAACGCCGGGTTTGATCCGGGTGCGGCTGCCATGTTTTTCACCCGTCTGCAGCAGGCGACGCGGGCCTATGACAGTCCGGCGGCACCGGCCTATTTGCGTTCGCACCCGCTGACCAGCGAGCGGATTGCGGACATGCAAGCGCGTTCGCTCGGTTTTGCGCCGCTCGTGTTGACCAATGCGCCCAGTTTTTTCATGGTGCGTGCGCGGGCCCGGGTGCTCCAGGACGCGAGCGTTGACGGCCTGCGGGGCGCAGCGAAGCTGTTTGAGCGGGCGCTGGAGGACCATTCGATTCCGGAGCTCGCAGCCTGGTACGGGCTCGCGCTGGTGGCTGCTGCGCAGCGCAATTTTTCAGCCGTGCCGCAGCTGCTGGTGCATGCTCGTGCAGTCGCCCCGGGGCGGGCGCATCCCTGGTTGGACCGAGTGGAAATTGATGCCCGACTGGACGCGGGCGATGCCCCCGGCGCGGCCGCACTGGCTCGAACGGCCCGTGCCCGCTACCCGGAAGTTCGGGCGATTGCCCACGCTGAGGCGCGCGCCCTGCTCGTCGGTGAACAAGCCCAGATGGCGGTCGAGCGTTTGAGTGATGCCACGGCACGCTGGCCTGGCGATACACATTTATGGGAACAGCTGTCGCGCGCTTACGGTGCACTTGGCCAGCGCGCACTGGCGCATCGGGCTGCCGGCGAAGCGGCGATTCAGCGGCGTTCCTGGCAAAGCGCGTTTGAGCAGTTTCGACTTGCGCAGCGTGCTGGGGACGCTGATTTCATTTCGGCATCGATGATCGATGCTCGCTTCCGAATGGTCGAGGCGGAAGCCTTGCGCGAACGCGCTGAGCTCGGGCGCCAGGCACGCTAGATCGACCGGATCAGGCGCCTGGATCGGCCGGTCGGGGCTGACGCACAAAGCCAAATTCAAGCGCAGCAGGCTGTTCGAAGGGTTCGATGGGCAACGGCTGTGGTTGACCGTGGAATCGGACCCAGGCCATGGCGCTGGGGTGGGCGCTGTTGTGATCGTCTGGGGAGAGCGCCTGCGTCAGGAGAGCGGCCAACTGGCGATCATCGATTGCGCCGGGGCCGAGGTCGGTTTGAGCCCAGACGACGCCCTCTGCATCAACCCCGAGGCGCTCCACGGTGTTCGCAAGTTCGCCCGTATGGGCGACCAGAACCGCCCCATCTTCCTGGGGGGCGATCCGCCAGATCCGGGGCGCCAGTTCGAGATCGACGAAGACCTGTTGCGGACCATTCTGGAAGTACCACTGGCCGTCTTCATTGAACGTATAGTTCCTGGAAATAAAATCAATCAGGGCTTCATGACGGATGGGATCGCCGCGGCCATCCTGCACGGGGTCAAAGCCGGGCGCTCCGCGATCGACTAAACGCCAGGCGCCACGTCGGTCCAGAAAGAGCCAGCCCCAGGCGGCTGGAACATTGGGCCAGCGTGCCTTGGCCAGCAGGACGCGTTCATCCATGGCCATTCAGGAAATTCAGCACTCGATGCGGAAGCCAGCTCAGCGTGTCTCGCAGACCCGGCAGGTCATCGGCGCGGCCTGGAAAACCGACATGTCCGCCGTCAGCGGGGTACTCCAGGGTCACCATCGAGGAAACCTCGGTCCGGGGCGCGAGGGCGGATTCTGGAAGAAACGGGTCATTGCGGGCATTGATGACGAGCAGCGGTAAGGTGACCCCCTGAAGCCAGCGCCGGCAGGAGGAGCGGGCGTAATAATCCCTGGCATCACGAAAGCCGTGAAGTGGCGCAGTCACCGCATCATCAAACTCGAAGAATGAGCGGGCGCTGACCGCCTTGGATGCATCGATCAATCCGGGATGTCGATTCGCGAGGTTACGAGCCTTGACCCGCAGCGTCTTGAGAAAGGATTCGGCATAGAGGCGGGCGAACCCATTGGCCAGTGCATGGGCGCCAGCAGCAAGATCCTGGGGAGCTGAAATGACGGCTGCTGACTGAACCCAACGAGACGCGTCGTCGCCTCGCCGACCGGCCCAGGTGGCCAGCGCGTTACCGCCGAGCGAGATCCCTACGGCATGCAGCGGTGCGGACCCGGCAACGGTGTGCATCCTGCGCAGGATCCAGTCGATTTCGTGGTCGTCGCCAGAATGATAAGCGCGCGGGAGACGATTCTCGAGCCCTCCGCAACCCCGAAAGTGCACAACCGCGCCGCGCCAGCCACGCCGGTGCAGCGCAGCCATCATCGAGCGGGCGTAGTGTGATTGGGAATCTCCTTCGAGTCCGTGGAAGAGGACCACAAGTGGGGCGCTTGAGTAGTTGGGCGCCTGAACCGCAGACGAGGCTGTGTTGCGCGTCGCAATCGTTGGGGCGACCGCAAAATCCACCGCGATCCGATCGCCGTCTGGTGTCTCCCAGGTCTCGCGCCGGTAGTGAATCGCGGGGCGAGGCGCAATCCGCGCTGCCCAGATGGTTTGGGAGTGCCCGTTGGGTAGCCAGGCCGGTGCGCGATAGGTTCCGGGTTTCAGGGCGCTATCCTTGTTTGGCCATGGCATTGCTCAAGGCCTCGAAGACGGTTTCGGGGGAGATCTGAGTCAGGCAGGCGGTGTGACCGAGCGGACATTCGCGGGCAAAGCACGGGCTGCAGTCGAGTTTGAGCCAGAGGACTTGAGCTCGGGCCGAATTGGGGGGCGTATGGCCGGGGTCGCTGGAGCCGAAGATCGCCGCTTGTGGACGCCCAAAGGCAGCCGCCACGTGCATCAGGCCGGAATCGTTGGATACGACGCCCTCGGCGTCGGAGATGAGTGCGAAGGCATCGCCCAGAGCGGTTTCGCCGCAAAGATTTCGAACGGGTCTGGCCGACATCGTGATGATTTCTGTGGCGATTGATCGTTCGTTCATGCTTCCGATGAGCACGACTTGTACCTGCGGCCATGATTGGGTCAGCAGGTCAGCGAGCGCGGCAAAGTGGCGGGCTGGCCAGCGTTTGGCGGGGCCATATTCCGCACCGGGCGCCAGAATGACCAGCGGTCCGATCGGGATTTGTAGCCGCGCGCGAACCCTAGCGGCGAGGGCTGGATCGATGTGCAGGGTCGGTTTCGGAAGGTTCGCCGGCGGAGTCGATCCAGGGAGGCTGGCGAGCCTCGCATAGTGCGGGACCATCGGGACACGGTGCGCGCTCTTGTCGTGGGGATGCACCCGGGTCAGCAGGCCGCCCCGAAATTCGCCCTGGTGGCCGATGCGTTCGCGGATCCCTGCAAACCAGGGAATCAGGGCTGATTTTGCCGAATTCGGCAGGATGTAGGCTTGGTCATAGCCGGCTCGCGCGAGCTGGCGGGCAAGCTGCCAACGGGCACCGAGTTGAAGTTGACCATGCCGCTGGGGGGCTTCGATTAGTCGATCGATTTCGGGTATGGCGGCACCAACCGGCAGGATATGGGGCGCAGCCAGCCAGTCTAATGGCCGCGTGGGTTCGCGAGCCTTGATGAGGGCGAGCAGCGGCTGCGCCATCACGGCGTCGCCGATCCAGTTGGGGGCAACGATCAGCGTGCGCATCGGCCGCGCTGGCCGTGGCTCAGTGACCGGTGTGTGCCGGACCGTCAAGCATGTAGTGGGTGCCGCAGTAGGGGCACCGACCTTCTCCGGTCGTGGTCACATCGATAAAGACCCGGGGGTGTCCGCTCCATCGGGCCATTTGCGGATTGGGGCAAAAGGCCGGGAGGTCCTTGGCCTGCAGGCGCACCGTATCCGGATGGGCGCTTGCTGCCTTGGGGGTGCCTGCCGAGGCGTCAGGGCTGGATTGTGGGGCGGACGAATGTGCACTCATGGTGGGCAACCTGGTTCTGAGGATTCGGCTCGGGGATTCAGATTGGGGTCAGCCAGTCAACATAGCGTGGATCGCGCCCGCCAACGGCTTCAAAAAAGACATGCTGAATCTGTTCGGTGATCGGACCGCGGCGACCGATCCCGATCTGGCGGCCGTCGAGTTCACGGATCGGGGTGACCTCTGCCGCAGTGCCGGTGAAAAATGCCTCATCGGCGCAATAGACTTCGTCGCGGGTGATGCGTTTTTCGATCACGCTCAGGCCAAGGTCGTGCGCGATCGTGATCACCGACGCGCGCGTGATGCCATCTAGGCAGGACGCCAGGTCCGGCGTGAACAGTTTCCCGTCGCGGATGATGAACAGATTTTCGCCAGCCCCTTCGGACACGTAGCCCTCGGTATCGAGCAGCATGGCTTCATCATAGCCATCCGCGGTGGCTTCCTGATTGGCCAGGATCGAATTGACGTAATGTCCAGCTGCTTTGGCACGCACCATGGTCACATTGACATGATGGCGGGTGAAGGAGGAAGTCTTGACCCGGATCCCCTTGGACAGACCATCCTCGCCGAGGTACGCGCCCCATGGCCAGGCCGCGATCGCCAGATGGATCTTGTTGCCCCGGGTGCTGATACCGAGTTTTTCACTGCCGATCCAGACCAACGGACGGATATAGCAACTCTTCAGTTCATTGGCCCGCACCACTTCACGTTGCGCCGCCTGGACGGTCTCGCGATCGAAGGGCATGGTCATCTGGAAGATGTGGCAGGACTGGAAGAGCCGACGCGTGTGTTCCGCCAACCGGAAAATACCGGTGCCAGTCGGGGTCTCGTAGGCACGTACGCCCTCAAAAACGCCCATCCCATAGTGCAACGAGTGCGTAAGCACATGGATCTTGGCCTCGCGCCATTCGACCAGTTTGCCGTCGAACCAAATCCAACCGTCGCGATCCGCCATCGACATGGTGCTGTCCTTTTTTGCGCTGATATTGATTTCCCTGCCGAGATTGTATCGAAAGCCTCGATTCACGCGGCTCCGAAGACGGCATGCCAGAGGGCGTTGACACTCGCCACCTCCGCAACGACGTTCGCCGGGGGGACCCGGGCGTAGGGGCTATCGTCCAGACGCAGGCGATGCTGGATCGCCCGGTAGCGTCGGTAGGCGTCACCCGCGGCCCGAGCGAGCACGGGGTCGATCAGCCCAGCCTGCGCGGCCCGCTCGAGCAGGGCGATGTTTCCGACATCGTCGATCAGCGTCGGATGTCGGGAACTGTGGGCCAATACCAGGTACTGCACGGCGAATTCAACATCGATCAGTCCGCCGCGATCGTGCTTCAGGTCGAAGAGTTCCGACCGGTTCGGATGGCCTTCGGCCACCTGATGGCGCATCTTGAGGATCTCGCCCGCGAGCGCAATCGGCTCTCGAATCCGGGCGAGAAGCTCCCGACGCAGGGCTTCGAACCAGGGTCCGATCGATGCCAACCCGGCGCAATAGCGCGCGCGGGTCAAGGCTTGATGTTCCCAGACCCAAGCGTTCTCACGTTGGTAGCGCGCGAATGCGTCCAACGAGGAGACGAGGAGTCCTGAATTGCCATTCGGTCGCAAGCGCAGATCGACCTCGAAGAGCAGCCCGGCGGCCGTTCGGCTCGATAGCCAACCCATCAGGCGCTGGGCCAACAAGGCATAGCATTCCGCGGCCCTTGGGTCCGGATCGTCGTACAGAAAGACCAGATCCAGATCCGAGGCATAGCCGAGCTCCTTGCTACCCAGACGGCCATAGGCAATGACCGCGAAGCTGGGCTCGGCGGTATGGCGGTTGCGCAGTTGGGACCAGACGAGTGGGATTGCCAGCGATAAGATCTGATCCGCTAGTTCACTCAGATGATCGCTCAGGCGTTCGATGCTGAGGCGGCCCTCCAGATCTTGCACCAGCAGCCTGAACACCTGACCATGGTGGGCTTCGCGTGCGAGGTCCATCTGGCGTTCAACATCGGGCAGGCGCCCCCCGTCTAGCCGGGCAAGGCCGCTGAGATGCGCGCTTAATTCAGCGCCCCAGGTGGCGTAGTCGACGGGTTCCAGTACCTGTCCGTTGAGCAGCTCATCGAGCACGATCGGGTGGCGCAGCAGGTAGTTCGATCCCCACTGGGATTGGGCGATGGTCCTGACCAGCCGCTCCACCACTGCGGGGAATCGGTCCATCAACAGCAAGTACGAAGGCCGTCCGAGCACCGATTCAAAGAGGTCGATCAGCCGGACCAATGCGATGGAGCCGTTCTCGTTTGCTACCGATTCCGGAGCGCTCCCCAGCCCGGTCAGCGGATCCGTGACGCTTGTGTGCACCGCCGGTCGGCCCAGAAGTCGTGCCAGCAATCGATCCAGGACCGCCCGGGTCTCAGGGCGCGCGGCGCTCCAGCGCCGGCTCGCCCGTAGCGCCTCGATCCGCGAGGTCAGGGCCGGTGACTGGATCATCGTACTGGACTGGGGTATCGGTACCAGCCGATCGGCTGCGATTCGGGTATCGAGCAGCCCCGCATCGAACCCATCGCCGTTGGCGTGGAGGGCAAGCGAGGGATCGCCCGGATCGATCGGCCCGGGTCGCAGGAGTGCATCAAAGACCTGTGCAACACGGTGTCGGGTCAGATCGAGCTGGCGTTCCAGTACGTCGACTGTTAGACCAAGCATCTGGGCGGTCTGACCCCGCGCTTCGGGGGCGTCGGGGAGCGTATGGGTCTGGGCATCTTCGCGGTATTGCAGTGCGTGTTCGACGCGGCGCAGCCAGGTGTAGTCCTGTGCGAGCGTCTCGCATTCGGCGCGGGGCAATACCCCGCGCGAGGCCAGGGCGGCCAGCGTTGGGAGGGTAGCGGGTTGGCGAAGCTCGGGATCACGACCGCCGCGCACGATCTGGAACAGCTGGGCGATAAATTCGATTTCGCGGATTCCGCCGCGACCCAGCTTGACATCGATACCGCCGCGACGCAGCTCGCGCTTCGAGGCCTCACTGCGAATGCGCCCATGCAAGTCGCGCAGCGCATCGAATGCTCCAAAGTCCAGATAGCGACGCCAGACAAACGGATGAACCAGGGCGGTCAGCGCAGCGTTGTCGGCTGCACACTGGGCGGGTGAGGTCAGCCCGGTGTCCGCAATCCAGCGCGACTTGAGCCAGGCAAAGCGTTCCCACTCGCGTCCCTGTTCAACAAGATAGTCTTCAAGTCCCGGCAGACTCATGGCCTGCGGTCCGGAGTCTCCATGGGGGCGCAGGCGCAAATCGACCCGAAAAACGAAACCGTCTTCGGTGACTGGGTCGAGGAGCTGAATCAGCCGGCGGCTGACCCGGGCGAAGAACTCTGCGCAGGTGATCGATGGCATTGGCCCGCCGGCGGTCCGACCTTCATCCCGATAGATCAGGACCAAATCAATATCGGACGACACGTTGAGTTCTCGCGCCCCCAGCTTGCCCATGCCGATGACCAGAAGGTCCATGGCCTGACCGCTGGCGTCGCGGGGCTCCCCAAAGCGCTTGACAAGTTCATCGGCTGCGCTGCGGGCCGCGGTGGTGACGGCAATTTCGGCGAGATCGGTCATCGCCGTACACACCTCGGCCAGTGTCGCGAGACCCGAGACGTCGCGCTCGAGCAGGGCAGCCAGGACGGTCTGGCGCGTCTGGCGCAAGGCAACCCCAATGGCCTGTTCCGCGCCCGCCTGATCCATCGCCGGTTGTAGTCGGGATTCCAGGATCGATTCAATGGCTGCCCGGTCGATGGGACGCTGACGCAAGCGCTCGAAACACTGGCGAAGCTCCGGGCATCGTTGCCGCCAAGCCTCCAGCGTGCGCCGCAACCAGGCCGAACTGATCAATCCGCGGGGCTCTGACTCAGTCATCGGGTTCGAAGGCATTTTCGGGTGGCCAGTTGGGGGTTCGCGTGAAGCAAGCGCATTTCAGTGGGCGAACCTGGGCCTATGCTACCTTCGGCCGCCACCCCTTGCGTAGATGAAAAACCGTTCCTCCCCCTCACCGCTGTTGGATTCCCCGTCGCTGGTTCGGTGGACCCGGTACCTGCTCGGCATGGTGGTACTCAGTGCGGTCCTCCTCGGGGGCGGCTATCTGGGAGTACGCCATGTCCTTTGGCCTCGGCTGGATGCCATTCGGCCGCTCCTGTTGTCACAACTCTCTGAACACCTGGGTGAACGGGTCGAGGTGACCCGGTTGGGTGCCGACTGGGTTGGTGTGAACCCCTCGGTCACCATTGAGGGCCTGCAAGTGCGTGATACGCAGGGTACGGTGGTGCTCCAGGCGCCTGAATTGAGCGCGCAGCTCTCGTGGCGGTCCTTATTCAGCGGCGAGCCGCGTTTCACTCGGATCGTCCTGACGAAGGCCCAGATCGAAATTGAACGAGAGGCTCACGACCTCTGGCGGGTCGCAGGTATCGCGTTCCGACCTGATGAGCCGTTGACGACCCTGCGCTGGATGCTGACCCAGTCGGACATCGAATTACGGGGGGCTCGGCTGCGGATCCAGGATCGGGCCTTGCCGGACGGGAGTCCTCGAACCAGCCCTGCGCTGGTTCAGGTGATCGAGGGTCTCGATCTGAGCCTGCGCAATGACGGCACTCACCACGAGTTCGCGCTCAAGCTCGCCGAGTCCGGGCCAGAGTTGCAGGCGATCCGGGTCGACAGTGTGTTCTCGCATCAGCGCTTCAAGCCGGTCGAGGACATCGCCCATTGGTCGGGTAAGGCCAGCGTGTCCGCCCAGCGGCTGGACCTGGCGGTACTCGCCCGACACGTGCAGCTGCCAGCCGGATTGGCGCGGGGTGTGTTGCAGGGACAGGCCGATTTGACGCTTGCCCCCCCACGCCAGGGACATGCACGAACGGGCGAGGCGGATCTGAATCTGACGCTTCGGGATCTGGAGCTGCGGACCGCGGACGGGCCAGTGAGTCTCCAAACGGTTTCGATGGCGGCAGGCGTCGGCCTGGGGGATGCCCTTTGGACGGTGCGCGTCAAACAATTGGATCTCACCGATCCGGCCAGCCTGACGCTCAAGATCAACAGCGGCGGACAGGGCCTGACGTTTGATCGCGCCGATGGACGCCCCCGGGCTGGGCAGGTCAATGTGAGTCGTTTTGAACTGGCGGACGCTTCGCGTTGGCTGGGCCGGCTGCCGATGTCGGACGAGTGGCGGGATCGGCTGCGTCAGCAAGCCCCGAAGGCGACGATGACGGAAGGCAAGGCCAAATGGTCGCGCGGGTCCGACGAACGGCTCGTCTGGGAGCTGGACGCCGGTTTTGAACGCGCTTCGCTGACAGCGGTTCCGGGCCCCCCGAATCGCCTCGGCCAGCCGGGGTTCAGCAATCTTGCGGGGCGGATCCACCTCGGCGATCAGGGCGGGCGGGTGCAGCTCTCGGCGACCGATGCATCGCTGGTGTTCCCGGGCTTGCTCGCTGAAGCCGGGATCGGACTGGACCAGCTCTCGGCGGATTTTCGATGGCAGTTTGGCGATGGCGCTACGGCATGGAGCATTGAGCAACTTCGATTTTCCAATGCGGATCTCGCGGGCGATCTGAGCGGCAGCCTACAGATACCCCGCTCCAATGTCGCGGCGATGGCCGACCTCACCGGGCGTCTTCAGCGGGTTGAGGCGAAACGAATCCCCCGCTATCTCCCCACCGTTATGGACCCGAGCTTGCGGACCTGGTTGGCCGGCGCGCTGCAGGGTGGCCAGGTCCGTGATGCACGCCTGCGCTTGGTCGGGCGGCTCGATGGGTTTCCGTTTGTCAAACCCGGGGAAGGGACATTTCGCGTAGATGTTCCCGTTCGGGATGTCCGGCTGGCTTATGCCGACGGCTGGCCAGCCGCCGACGCCATGACGGGCGACCTGACCTTTGCGGGCAATGGCATGACGGTCAAGCTGGAATCGGCGCAGATATTTGGCGTTCGCCTCAGTGCGATCAACGCTTCGATTGCCAGTTTTGATCGCTCCCTGCTTCGGCTCGATGCCCTTGGGGTGGGTCCAGCGCAAGATCTGGTGCGATTTGCAAACGACTCGCCACTGAACGCCCGCTTGGGGGGTGTCACGACGACGGTGCAGGCCAGCGGAGAGGCCCGCCTCAATGTGCGACTCGAGTTGCCTCTGGCTCAGATCGAGCAGACGACGGTCGAGGGTGGGGTTCAGTTTGCTGGCAATAGCGTGAATATTGACCCGGCGATTCCGCCACTCACCCAGGTCAATGGGCGGCTCGAATTCTCGGATCGGGGATTTGCCTTACGCGACATGCGCGGGGTGTTCCTGGGTGGACCCATGGCGCTCGAGGCGGATACGCAGGGCCCCAGTCCCATCGTGTCGGGGCGCACGCCGGCCCCGTCGTCCCCCCCGATTCAGGTGCGCGCCAAGGGTGCGGTCAGTGCGACCGGATTGCGCCAGCTGGTTGATAACGGCATTTTGCGTCGACTCTCGGGTAATACCCACTACGAGGCCCAACTGACCGTCCAGGGGGGTAGCACCCGCCTGCGGGTCAACTCAGACCTGGTGGGGCTCGGTAGTGCGCTGCCGGCGCCGTTTACCAAGGCCCCGGAGACGGCACTGCCGCTGGCGTTAGAGCTGCGCCCGCTGGCCTCGGTTGGTAAGCGGGAGTCTGCGGTGGCCGCGGGCGATGAGATCGTCGCCCGATTGGGCGAATCCATCCGGATGGTGTTCGAGCGCCGCTTTGACCCAGCCTCCAAGGGACTGGTGCCATCCCGCGGGATTCTTGCGATCGGCTCCGAACCCACTCTGCCCGAGTCCGGTTTTGCTGTCCGCGTGGAATCTGATGTTCTGGACGTGGATCAATGGTCCCAGGTGCTGGGGGATAATCGGATGCCCGATGTGTCCTCCAAGGGGGCTGACCTGGTGTCAGTCTTGCCGTCCGTCGTTACGATTCGAACCAAGGATCTGGTGATCGCCGGCCGTCACCTCCAGGATGCGGTGGTCGGCGCGACGCGTGCCGGCGGTTACTGGCGGGCCAATGTGCGCAGTCGGGGGATTGACGGTTACTTCAACTGGCGTGACGCGTTGCCGGGGCAGCCGATTGGCACCTTGACGGCGCGATTCGGCCGACTGGTGATTCCGGAGTCGCGCCGCAGTGACGTTGCCTCGATGCTGGCGGACGCTCTTCCCGACCGGTTGCCCGGACTCGATGTGGCTGCGGAAGAACTGGTCTTGGGGGAGGCCAACCTGGGGGCGTTCCAGATGATTGCCAGTAATGGCGGCAGCGTGACCGAGCCGGTCTGGCAGATCGATACCCTCACGCTGCGTAACGCCGGAGGCAAATTGTCGGCGAGCGGGCGCTGGAGCGGAGAGAGCTCCGGGGCGCTAGCGGTCCCGAACGCGGCCAGTACCATCGTGCGACCGGAGGACCGGGTAACACGGCTGAATTTTGACCTCGAGGTCGAGGATTCGGCGCGTCTGCTGTCGACCTTTGGTTTTGTCGACGTGATCCGGGGCGGCAGCGGTCGGATCAGCGGAGAATTGAACTGGAAGGGCTTGCCAATGTCGTGGGAGACCCGAACGCTCGGTGGACAGTTGGCGCTGGAGATGGGCCGCGGACAGTTCCTCAAAGCGGATCCGGGCTTGGCCAAATTGATTGGGGTCCTGAATTTGCAATCGCTCCCGCGGCGGCTCAATCTGGACTTCCGCGATATTTTCGCCGAGGGCTTTGCCTTTGATCGGATATCGGGGCGTGTCGCCATCAAGGAGGGTGTCGCCCGCACCGCAGACCTGCGGATGCAGGGGATTTCGGCTCTGGTGGCGATCCGGGGGAGCGCAGACATCCCGCTTGAGACGCAAAATCTGACGGTGGAAGTTGTTCCCCAACTCAACGCAGGTCTGGCCGCACTCGGTTATGCGGCGGCGGTCAACCCCGCGATCGGTCTGGGTTCGCTCATCGCACAATTTGTGCTTCGGGAGCCCTTGCAGGCGCTGTTTGCCTACACCGTGGATGTGCGTGGACCCTGGGCCGATCCAGTGGTCGTTCGCAGGAGCACTACCGGGCCCGCGACTAGCTTAAAGTGATGGCTATGAACCTAGAACCTTCCATTCGACATCTCGCGATCGCACGCGATACCTTGCTCTCCCCATTCGGACTTGTTGAACCGGATTTGGCGCGGGCTTTCACCGAGCTCTTTGAACACCGGATCGATTTTGCGGATCTGTACTTTCAGCAGACGCGCTCGGAGTCCTGGCGCCTAGAAGAGGGCATCGTCAAATCGGGCAGTTTCGGCATCGATCAGGGTGTCGGAGTGCGGGCCGTGGTCGGTGACCGGACCGCCTTCGCGTATTCGGATGCGATTGGCGCCGAACCCCTAATCAACGCTGCCCGCACGGTCCGCGGGATCGCTCGCCGTGGTGCCGGGCGAATCAAGATTCCAACGCCGGCCGGATTTGACCAACGCGGTGGGCATACGCTGTACGGTCTGGATGATCCAATCCGCTCACTGGATGCACAGGACAAGGTGGATCTGCTGGGCCGGGTCGAAAAACTGGCCCGAGCCAGCGACCCCAGGGTCGTTCAGGTCATGGCCGGACTCGCAGCCGAACACGATGTGGTTCTCGTGGTGCGTTCCGACGGTGTGATGGCGGCCGATGTGCGCCCTCTTGTGCGGCTCTCGGTGACCGTGATCGCGGAGTCCGGAGGGCGGCGCGAAGTGGGCAGCGCCGGTGGCGGCGGGCGCTTCGGGTTCGACTATTTCGATGATGAAACCGTTCGTCGCTATGTCGATGAGGCTGTCCATCAGGCGCTCATCAATCTGGACTCCCGACCCGCACCGGCAGGCACCATGACGGTGGTCCTGGGCTCCGGCTGGCCCGGTATCTTGCTGCATGAAGCGATCGGTCACGGCCTTGAGGGGGACTTTAACCGCAAGGGTTCGAGTGCATTCGCCGGCCGCCTCGGCGAGCGTGTGGCCGCGCCCGGCGTGACTGTGGTTGATGACGGCACCTTGCCCGATCGACGCGGTTCATTGAACGTTGACGACGAGGGCAACCCGACCCGCGAGAACGTGCTGATCGAGGACGGCATTCTTCGTTCTTATTTGCAGGACACGCTTAATGCCCGCCTGATGAAGGTGCCCGTGACCGGCAACGGACGGCGGGAGTCGTTCGCGCACCTGCCGATGCCCCGGATGACTAACACTTGCATGTTGGCGGGCGAGCGCGACCCCCAGGAGATTGTCGAGTCGCTGGATCGCGGACTCTACGCGGTGAACTTTGGTGGCGGTCAGGTTGACATCACCAACGGCAAGTTCGTCTTTTCGGCATCAGAAGCCTACTGGGTCGAGGGCGGCAAGATTCAGTATCCCGTCAAAGGCGCCACCATCATTGGTAACGGTCCGGATGCACTGACCCGCGTCACGATGATCGGCAATGACCTCAAGCTCGATCCTGGCGTCGGCACCTGCGGCAAGGATGGCCAAAGCGTGCCGGTGGGGGTCGGGCAACCCACGTTACGGATCGAAGGCTTGACGGTCGGCGGAACAGGCTGACCTTGCCCTTTCAGCATTACCTATGAACCAGAACCTTTATTCGGTACTTCGGGCCGGCTTTCCCGAAGACCTCGACGCCATCGCGGTCCAGACTGACCAGGGCGCACACTACCGCTGGTGTGACCTCGAAAGCGCGAGTGCCAGGATCGCGAATTTTCTGATCTCGCTGGATCTCGCGCCCGGCGCACGTATCGCGGTGCAGGCCGAAAAATCGGTCGAGCTCATGATGTTGTATCTGGCCAGCTTGCGTGCAGGATTCGTATTCCTGCCACTCAACACCGCCTACCAGAGCGCCGAGATTGACTACTTCATCGGCAACGCCGAACCTGAAGTGATCGTTTGCAGTCAGGCGAATTGGCAATGGGTCAGCGAAATCGCGGCGAAAGCGGGTACCCGGCATGTCCTGACGCTCAACGATGACCGCACCGGTACCTTGCTGGATCGGGCGGCTGAATGTTCCGAGGATCATGTGGTCAAGGACTGCGACGCGCATGACCTGGCCGCGATCCTCTACACCAGCGGCACGACAGGACGCAGCAAAGGCGCCATGCTCTCGCATGGCAATCTGGTCAGTAATGCGCAGACGCTGAAGACCTATTGGGGCTGGCAGCCCAACGATGTCCTGATCCATGCGCTGCCAATTTTCCATGTGCACGGGCTTTTTGTTGCCATCCATGCCGCTCTGCTCAATGGCAGCAAGATGCTCTGGATGTCGAAATTCGACCCCAGGCAAGTCATCGAACGGATGCCCGATGCGACGGTCTTCATGGGCGTACCAACGCTCTACGTGAGGATGTTGGCCGAGCCTACGCTGACTCTGGACCGCGTCAGCACCATGCGGCTGTTTGTATCGGGTTCGGCGCCGCTCCTGATCGAGACCTTCCAGTCCTGGCAGGAGCGGACCGGTCACACGATCCTTGAGCGCTACGGCATGAGTGAGACCGTCATGCTGACCTCTAATCCTTATGAAGCCGATCCTCGTTATTCGGGGAAGAACGAGCGGCGTGGGGGTACGGTCGGGTTTCCGCTGCCCGGTGTTGAACTGCGGGTGTGTGGTGACGACTGCTGCGCCTTGCCAGACGGCGAAATCGGTGCTGTTCAGGTCAAAGGGCCCAATGTGTTTCAGGGCTACTGGCGGATGCCGGAGAAGACCCGGGAAGAATTTACCGAGGACGGTTTTTTCAGGACAGGTGACGTTGGGCAGGTCGATGCGCAGGGCTACGTGGTTCTGGTTGGTCGCAGCAAGGATCTGATTATCAGCGGCGGGTACAACGTCTATCCCGCCGAGATCGAGGGCTATATCAACGAATTGGACGGCATTGCCGAGAGTGCCTTGATCGGAGTGCCACATCCGGATTTCGGCGAGGTCGGGGTCGCTGTGGTGGTCGCGAGACCGGGTGCCGAAGTGTCGGGACAAGCGGTGGTGGATGCGCTTAAAAAGCGCTTGGCGAACTTCAAGATCCCCAAGCGATGTTTCGTGGTCGAGGCTTTGCCGCGCAATACGATGGGCAAGGTACAGAAGAACCTGCTGCGGGATCAGTATCAGGGGCTTTTTTGACCCTGGCCCAGCGCATGATCGCTGCTGCGCTGCAGGGCCCGATCCCTGGGAGGGGTGGCGTTCGCATTGACCAGACGATCCAGACGGGACTACACTGCGCGCTATGAAACCGTTCGGACTTTGCTTTTCCTACTGGTACTACGGACCGACCTCGGGCTGGCGGAACGGAAGGCAAGTGCGCACCTAGAACATCAGCGACACGCAAACCGAAAAAACCGCCAGGCAGATGGCGGTTTTTTTTTGCATCCATCGAACTTCACCATTCGCCCTGTATTTCGAACAATTCCCCGAGCCTCCTCATGACAACCCCCGCTACCGACGATCTTCGGATCCGTGAAATCTTGGAACTTTCGCCGCCCTCCCACCTGTTACGTGAATTCCCGGTCAGTGAAGCTGTCGCGCGCACGACGGCCAACGCTCGCGACGCGGTTCACCGCATCCTGCACGGCATGGACGATCGGCTGGTGGTCGTGATCGGACCCTGCTCGATCCACGATCCCAAGGCGGCAATCGAATACGCCCGACGCCTGGTCGAGCAGCGGCACCGCTTTGCCGGCGAACTCGAGATCATCATGCGGGTGTATTTCGAAAAGCCCCGCACAACAGTCGGCTGGAAGGGGTTGATCAATGACCCGTCGCTTGATGGCAGCTTCGATATCAATCGTGGCCTTCGGCTCGGGCGCGAAGTACTCCTTGAAATCAACGCGCTGGGACTGCCCGCCGGGGTGGAGTTCCTCGACATGATCACCCCCCAATACATTGCGGATCTGGTGTCCTGGGGTGCGATCGGAGCACGGACGACCGAATCCCAAATCCACCGCGAACTCGCCTCAGGGCTATCGTGCCCGGTCGGGTTCAAAAATGGTACCGATGGCAACCTGCGCATCGCACTCGACGCCATCCGCTCAGCCAGCCAGCCGCATCATTTCCTCTCGGTCACCAAGGGCGGGCACTCCGCCATCGTGCGCACGCTGGGTAATGAAGACTGCCACGTCATTCTCCGTGGCGGTAAGGTTCCAAATTATGACGCGATCAGTGTTGACGCGGCCTGTCGCGAATCATCCGCGGTCAATGTGGCCTGCCGATTGATGATTGATGCAAGTCATGGGAATAGTCAGAAGAAGCCGGAAAACCAGATCCCGGTCACGCAGGATGTGGCGGCCCAGGTGGCGGGCGGCGACGAGCGTATTTTCGGCATGATGATCGAGAGTCATCTGGTGGCGGGGCGTCAGGATCTGGTCGCAGGCCAGCCCTTGACCTATGGCCAAAGCATCACCGATGGTTGTATTTCGTGGGAAGACAGCCTGCCGCTCTTGGAGACGCTTGCAGCTGCGGTCCGCAAGCGCCGCCTGGCGCGTGGGGAATAAGGGCGTCAGGCGATGGCCGCTCTGGTCATCGGGGCTTCGCGAATGGGGAGGTTGACCAGTGCGGCAAATGCGGCCAGGGCCGCATCGGCGTACCACATCCATTGAAAGCTGCCGAGATGGTCGAGTGCGAGCCCGCCGAGCCACGCGCCCAGAAAACCGCCGATCTGATGGGATACCAGGGTCATGCCAAAGAGGGTCGCCAGAAAGCGGGTTCCGAAGAGTTTGCCGACAATGGACGCCGTTGGTGGCACGGTCGCTAACCAGGTCGCCCCGAGGCTGATACCAAACAGATAGAAGGTCCACTCGGTCTTGGGCGCAACCAGGTACAGCAGGACACAGAGGGCTCGCGAGGCGTACATCGCAGCGAGTACGTTCTTGCTGCGAAAGCGGCTGATCAAATGACTCGCGTAGAGTCCGCCAAAGATATTGGCAAGCCCGATCAAGGCGAGCGACCAACTGGCAACCGAAGCGGGCAGTCCGCACAGGTCAACTTCGCCAGGCAGATGAGTGACCAGAAATGCGATATGAAAACCGCAGGTAAAAAACCCCAAGTGCAACAGTCCATAGCTGGGGCTCTGAAATGCTTCGGCGACTGCCTGGCGCAAGTCGGACCCTGACACGGGGACCGGATCGGCGCTGACTTTGGCTGGGGAGAGACGATTGACCAGGGGAATCGCCAGGGCGAGGAGTGCGACGGTCGACCACATCGCTCCCATCCAGCCAAGCGACTGAATCAGTCGTTGGATCACGGGCGTGAGGACGAACTGTCCGACCGATGCGCCCGCATTGATGACGCCGGAAGCGGCCGCGCGTGCTTCCGCCGGGACCTGTTTGGCGGCCGCACCCATCAGGATGGAAAAGCTCGCTGCGCCGGCGCCTCCCGCGAAGAGAATGCCCTGGGTGATGCCCAGCCCGAACCCAGTGGTCATGAAGGGCGTCAAGGTCAACCCGACTGCGGAGATCAGGATTGCGCCGAACAACACGTATCGTGACCCCCAGCGGTCTGCAATGGCGCCCGCGATGGGTTGTGCCAGACCCCAGACAAATTGTCCGATGGCCAGGGCGAGGCTGAGTGTCACGACACCCAAGCCAGTCGATGAGTTCATCGGCGACAAAAACAAGCCGAGCGATTGCCGGGTTCCCATCGTGATCATCAGGATCCCCGCCGCGCACAGCGTAATGGTCAGTGCGCCCGATGACTTCAGGGTTTTGAACATGGCCGATGTCTCGATTTTTTCGTTTTTCTGAAGCGGGGGCGAGCGTCGCCAGTATGTCCGTATCATAACCGTGAGCGCACTCGCCGCCGGCCTGCGGCACCCATCCCCGCCATTTTTCTATCAACGCAGAGCCTCTCATGCTAAGACTCAGAAACGTTTCTCACGTTTACGCGAATGGCACCCGAGCGCTGGACGACATCAACCTGGAAATCCCCAAGGGCATGTTTGGCCTCCTGGGACCCAATGGAGCGGGTAAGTCAACCCTCATGCGCTGCATCGCGACCCTGCAGACACCGAGCGCGGGCAGCATCCAGTTCGGCGAGATTGACGTGTTGCGCGAGCCCGAACAGTTACGCGCCACATTGGGGTACCTGCCTCAGGACTTTGGTGTCTACCCCCGGGTGTCGGCCTACGATCTGCTCGATCACCTTGCGGTACTCAAGGGCGTCGCGGCGCGCGGGGAACGGCGGGAGGTCGTTGAAACGCTGCTGGCCCAAGTTAATCTGTGGGATGTCCGAAAAAAAGCGGTTGCCGGATTTTCAGGCGGCATGCGGCAACGCTTCGGCATCGCGCAGGCACTGATCGGCAACCCCGCCTTGATCATCGTCGATGAACCGACCGCAGGTCTGGATCCTGAGGAGCGTAACCGGTTCAATAATCTGCTGGTGGAGATTGGCGAGCAGGTGGTCGTCATCCTGTCGACGCACATCGTCGAGGATGTTGCTGATCTTTGTCCCCGGATGGCGATCCTGGTGAGCGGGCGTATCACCCTGGAAGGCTCGCCAGCTCAGCTGGTCGACACCTTGAAGGGGCGGGTTTGGCGCCGTGCGATCGAATCGGGCGAACTGTCTGCGTTCCAGGCGGACATGATGGTCATCGCGCATCGCTTGCGCGCGGGGCGAACGGTGATCCATGTGTTGGCGCAATCCTCACCCGGGGCCGGGTTTGAGCAAATTGACGGCGGATTGGAGGACCTCTACTTCGCCACCTTGACTTCGTCCCGTGTGGGCGCTGCGTCGGTAGGGGCTATGCCCGCGCCCGCCCAAGCCGGCGGGGCCGTCGCCTGACCCATGCGTCACGCCTTGGGTCCAGTGATCATGTTTCGGTGCCCGTTGCCACGGTAGGTTGTTTTATGTTTTCCCAGATCGCTCGTTTTGAAATCCAGTATCAGCTGCGCTCGCCGCTCTTTGCGATTGCTGCGATTTTGTTTTTCCTGTTCGCGTTTGGCAGCGTGACCTCGGAGAACATCCATATCGGCGCCGGGGGCAATGTTCATGTCAACGCGCCCTTCGCGATCCTGCAGACGGTTGGCACTCTCAATGTCCTTGCAATTTTCGTGATCACCGCCTTCGTGGCCAACGTGGTGATCCGTGACGAGGAAACCGGGTTTTCCCCCTTGGTGCGCAGTACCCGCCTGAGCAAGACCGACTATCTGCTGGGACGCTTTGCCGGCGCCTTTCTAGTCGCCTTTCTGGTCACTGCTGCGGTTCCACTTGGCATGCTGGTGGGCAGCTTGATGCCTTGGATCGATGCCGAAACCCTTGGCCCCTTGCGACTGGGCCACTATGCCTATGCACTGTTGCTGTTCGGCCTGCCGACGCTGGCCGTCATGGCAGGCGGCTTTTTCGCATTGGCAACGGCCACCCGATCCATGATGTGGACCTTCATTGGCGTCATCGTCTTCCTGGTGCTCTTTGTGATGTCACGCATCCTGCTCAAGGATCCTTCCTGGGATGCGTTGTCGGCCTGGACCGATCCGTTTGGCATGAGTGCACTCAGTCAGATCACCCGCTACTGGACCGCAGCTGAGCGCAACACCCGGTTGCCCGAGTTCGAAGGGCTGCTGCTTTATAACCGGTTGCTGTGGCTGGGTATTGGTGCCGCCATGTTCGCGCTGGCGTTCTGGTTGTTTCGTTTCGAGGGCGGGGGCGCGCGGGCTTCTCGAGCAGCGGACGATCAGAGACGCAACGAAACCGCCAAGGCTGCACCTGGACAACGATTTTCGAGCGCCGCTCCATCACGGTTTCTGCCTCGCCGCACCGGGATCCCGGGCGGCGCGAGCTCTGCTCACGGCGTCGCGGCCCTGGCCCAGTTCGGGGCCCTGGTTCGATTTGACATGGCATTTGTCGTTCGCAGCCCGGCCTTTACGGTGCTTCTCGTGTTGGGCCTTTTCAATGCCTTGGGCGCCCTTAGCAGTACGGTAGCGCAACGGGGCGTGAGTTACTGGCCGGTCACGCGCGCGGTGGTTGACAGCTTGAACGGCGCGTTCAACTTGTTCGCGATCATCATTGCGATCTTCTACGCCGGCGAACTCGTCTGGCGGGATCGAGAGCGGCGAATGCACGAGATTGTCGATGCGACCGCCGCACCCGACTGGGCATTTATGCTGCCCAAGGTGCTGGCAATCGGGGGGGTGCTCTTCGCCACGTACTCGGCCGCCGCATTGGGTGGGATCGCGTTCCAGGCCTGGCACGGATATACCCAGATCGAGCTGTCGGGCTATGTGCTCTGGTTCCTGCTGCCGAGCATGATCGAAGCGGGATTACTCGCCATTCTGGCGGTGTTTGTGCAGGCTCTTGTTCCCAACAAATTCATGGGATGGGCCGTGATGCTGACCTATTTCGTGGGCAGCATCGTCCTCGAGATGATCGGCTTTGACCACAATCTCTACCTCTATGGTGGGACGGCCTCGGTACCGCTCTCGGATATGAATGCCATGGGGCATTTCTGGATCGGTCGGGCGTGGCACCAGGCCTATTGGCTGGCGTTTGCTTCGATCCTGCTGGTGTTTGCCCATCTCCTCTGGCGACGAGGCGTACAGACGGAACTCGGTCCGCGTCTGAAGCGCTTGCGAATCCGCCTTCATGGGTCTGCGGGGGCTGCACTGGTTGTTGCAGCTTCGGCCTGGATCGGCCTGGGCGGATGGATCTTTTATAATACTAATATCATTAATAATTACGAAACAAAAGACGAAATCGAGGCGCTCAAGGCTGACGTTGAAAAAACGCTGCTTCCGTTTGAAACCCTTCCGCAACCAACGATTGTTCATGTTGCGCTCGATGTGGCCCTCTTTCCGCGACAGATTCGCGCCGAAACGCGTGGCAGCTATCTGCTCGAAAATCGGACTGGGGCAGCGCTTGAGACGATTCATCTGCACTGGGATCCAGACCTGCGGATGGAACAGATCACGCTCCCGGACGCGACGCTCGAACACGAATATCCGCGGATGGGGTATCGGATCTATCGGCTGACCGTGCCAATGCAAGCTGGCGAGCAGCGTACCGTCGGATTCACGACCGTACTGGAACAGCGAGGATTCGTAAATGATCGCTCGATCAGCGGGATCGTGGGCAATGGCAGCTTCATTAACAATTTTGAAGTCACCCCGATGATCGGATTCAGTCGGCAGGGTTTGCTCGAGGATCGGACCAAGCGCCGCAAGTACGGCCTGCCGGCGGAGTTGCGCCCCGCTGTGCTCGAAGACGAGACTGCCAATGCTCACCACTATCTTCGCCGTGACAGCGACTGGGTCACGGCCCAGATCACCTTGAGCACCGATGCCGATCAGACGCCGATCGCGCCGGGCTATACCGTCAGCGATCGTGTTGTTGGCGATCGCCGGGTCCTGGTCACTCGAACCGAGGCGCCGATCCAGAACTTTTTCTCGCTCCAGTCGGGCCGTTATGCCGTCAAGAAGGATCAGTGGGTGGGTGCGGATGGCAAGCCGGTCGAACTGGCGGTCTACCATCACCCGCCACACGATCGAAATGTACAGCGCATGCTCGAGGCGATGAAAGTCAGTCTGGGGGTCTTCAGTGAGAAATTCTCACCCTTCCAGTTCAGACAGCTCCGGGTTCTGGAATTTCCAGCCTATGCCTCTTTTGCCCAGTCGTTTGCAAACACGGTTCCCTATTCCGAAGCGATCGGTTTTATCCAGAACTTCAAGGAGGCGGAGCAGGACGAAAAAATTGATCTTGTGACCTATGTGACGGCGCACGAGATTGCGCATCAATGGTGGGCGCACCAGATCATCGGTGCGAACAAGCAGGGGATGACCCTGCTGAGCGAATCCTTCGCGCAATATGGCGCGCTGCTCGTGGTTGAAAAACTCTACGGCAAGGCCCAGTTGCGCAAGTTTCTCAAGTTCGAGCTTGACGGGTATCTGCGCAGCCGGGGCGGCGAGGTGCTCGAAGAGTTGCCGCTCAACCGGGTTGAGAATCAGGGCTATCTGCACTATCAGAAGGGTGCCCTGGCGATGTATGCGCTCAAGGAAGAAGTGGGCGAGGCCGTCGTGAACCGCGCGCTACAGAAGTTGCTGGCGCAGTTCGCATTCAAGTCCGCGCCCTATCCATCCTCGACCGATTTTTTGCGATTGTTGAGAGCGGAGGCGGGCGCTCAGCATGAAGCCGTCATCAGCGACCTCTTCGAGAGGATCACGCTCTATGATCTGAAGGCGAGTGCAGCCCGTGTGGTCAAGCGGGCCGATGGCCGGTTTGATGTCCGTTTCACGGTCGAGGCCACCAAGCAATATGCCGATGGCAAGGGCAAGGAGACCGAGGCTGCGTTGGATGAGTCATTCGATGTTGGCGCGTTCACTGCGGAGCCTGGCAAGAAGGGCTACCGACCCCAATCGATGTTGCTGCTCGAGCGGCGCAGATTGCGCTCCGGCAAGCAGGAGGTTAGTTTTGTGACCGATCAGGCGCCGACCTTTTTGGGAATCGATCCTTTTAATGTCCGGATTGATCGCAATTCCAATGACAATCTGGTGAGCGTCAACTGAACCTGGTGCGGGTCAACTGAACGGCCCGAGGGGCTAGGGCGGGGAGCGCCGAAGGTCCTGTTGAACGGCGCCGCTGCGGCGCATGTCGAGCTCATGGCCTTCCTCGCGCCAGGGCTCTGTCAGCGCCGCCTCGTACCAGCTGCGCATCGACGGTAGCGTCAGAAGCCGTTGAGCATAGGACATAGCCGGCGGGCTCAACTGCAAGCCATAGGATTGGATCCGGAATGCAACCGGGCAGAAAAATGCGTCGACCGCGGTGAACGCGGGTCCGGCAAGGAACGGCCCGCCGAACCGATCGAGGCCCTCACACCAGAGGGTATCGATGCGTTCCAGATCGCTTCGAAGTCCGTCGGTGATCGTCGCCAGTTGCACGCGCACGCCGCAATTCATCGTGCAGACTTGGCGCAGGGTCTGGAATCCGGAATGCATCTCGGCGCTCGCGCAGCGGGCCCAATGACGCGCACCGGCTTGGGCTGGCCACACCGCTGGGTGATGTTCAGCCAGATACTCGGTAATGGCCAGCGAATCCCAGATCGTGGTCAGGCCAAGCCCGGATTCGTTCCCCGGCGCGCCGGCGAGGCCGGCGAGGCCGGAGGGGCCGAGGGGACCGTGGGCCTCGACGAGACATGGGACCCTGCTGGTTGGCGAAAATGCCCGGAACGGACTCGTCTGGTCAGCTGGCACAAAAGGGACCAATCGTTCGTCGAAGTCGATCCCGAGTTCACGCATTAACACCCAGACCCGCAAGGACCAGGACGAATAGTTCTTGTTAGCGATATAAAGCGTTGGCATGCGTACGCCCGGAGGGGTTTGCTGGTCGAAGACAGGCTGGCGGGAGATGGGATGAGCCTGCTAGCGCTCGCGCGACCACAGCACATCGCCACCGCCCTGCACCCGGTTCAGTGTTCTGGCGAGAACAAAGAGCAGGTCGCTCAGGCGGTTGAGGTATTGCTGGCAGAGGGGGCGCACCGCGCCCTGTTCGTGCGCGCCGATCGTGATCACGCTGCGTTCGGCGCGACGGCAGATGGTGCGCGCCACATGGGCAATTGCCGCACTGCGGCTGCCACCGGGCAGGATGAATTCCTGCAGACGCGGGAGGTCCGCATTGTAATCGGCAAGCGCCTGGTCGAGCGCGAGTACCCGTTCCGGCGCCAGCAGGGTGAAGCCCGGGATGCTGAGCTCGCCGCCGAGGTCAAACAGATCGTTCTGAATATGATTCAGAAGCAAATCGATTGCGGCAGGCAAGGCTTCGCAGCGCAGGAGTCCGAGTGTCGAGTTGAGTTCATCGACATCCCCCATCGCGGCGACGCGCGCCGAGTCTTTTGCGACCCGGCTGCCATCGCCAAGTCCGGTGGTGCCATCGTCACCGGTTCGAGTGGCAATGGTGCTGAGCCGAAACCCCATGATGTCCTTGGTGCCTTAGGTGACTGAAGTGACTGAAGTGCCTGAAGTGCCTGAAGTGCGTTAGGTGCTTAGAGTGCGTTGGATCCGATTGCCCGGGTCTTAGCCCTTGCCGAACACTTCGTTGATTTGCTGGGTCACCCGCACGAAGGTGGTTCGCTTGGAGAGCTCCTTCAAGCGCCGTGCGCCGACGTAGGTGCAGGCCGAGCGTACACCCCCCAGAATTTCCTGAGCAGTGGCGGTCACCGGGCCCCGCAGGGGTACGCGGACTTCCTTGCCTTCGGGGGCACGATAGTCAGCCACCCCACCCGAATGGCTTTCCATGGCCGTGCGCGAACTCATGCCGTAGAACGATTTGTAGCGCTGACCGTCATCGTCCTCGATGACGGCGCCCGCGCATTCCTCGTGGCCCGCCAGCATGCCGCCCAGCATGACGAAATCAGCACCAGCGCCAAAGGCTTTGGCCAGATCACCAGGGACGGTGCAGCCGCCGTCGGCGCAAATATGTCCTCCCAGGCCATGGGCGGCATCCGCGCACTCGATGACTGCGGAGAGTT
>JBBAOE010000016.1:78597-92756 GCA_040401595.1 Burkholderiaceae bacterium | reverse complement strand
ATAGGACCCATATACGCCACATGTGACGCCCTCCTTATACTGAGAAAGCGATTGGCAGCGCTTCTTGAAGCGCGACCTTAACGCCGTGAATGATCGAAGCGCCTTCAAGCGGCGGGAACCAGGGACGCCAGTTCCAGACGAGAAGGTGAGCGACAACCGCAATCAACGTAAACATGAAAAACGACGCCATGAAGAGACGATGGAATTCCTTCGCTTCTTCATTCGTCAGACCGGACGAATGACCATCCGTGTTTCCAGAATTGCTCATGATGCAAAAACTCCGAAAAAAGCCTTACGGCTGACGCCACGCCAGGTGCGCGCAGCAAACATCGCCATGACTGTCAAAGTCATGACGCCCACTCCGTTCGGAAAATCCGAACGGTCGAACGTGATCCACCACCCGGAGGTGATGCATCACGCAACGATCACGATCGGTTGCAACCAGGCTCATGCCGGCGCCCCCGCAAACAAGTCTTCCCGTGTCCGTTCCATACGACGCAAGGTGACCCGCTCTTCACCATCCCGACGGGCGTCGCGCTCCGCCCGGTCGCGTACCCGCTTGGCCGCTGAAATCCTGACCAGAACCGGTTCGGACAGGACACATTCATCGAGCATCGCCATGGCATCGTCATCCCACGGCAACGAGGTCTGAAGGTTTGCGACACCAGCTTTGGCCGGTGTCGGATCCACCTTGTCCATCTCGGTGCCCAGCGGCAGGATGTGGAAGAGGACGTCAAACAGCGCGTTACAGATTTCTTGAACGATGTAAGTTGCGCCGCTGTAGCCCATGAAGGGCGTACCCGTGTGACGACGGATCACAGCCCCCGGAAACGAGGCGGGAATCAGAATGCCGCGCGCGCCGGCTTCGGCCATGTACATGCGTTCATTGACGCTGCCAAACACGACCAGCGGCGAGCGTTCGCGCACCGCTTTGCGGACCGCCTCGTTATCGGGTTTGATGCCGGCGGAACGTTCGAAAGAGAACGCACAGGGCAGGCCCATATCGTCCTCAAGAAACCGTCGAATCCCACGGCTGTAGGTTTCGGTCGCGACAATCCCAAAGGTCGCCGTACCGAAGAAATCCTGGGTCACTGATCGCCAGAGATCCCACAGCGGTTTGATCGTGGTGTGCTTCTCGCGTTCAATGAAGGGCTCCGGATCGAGGTCCAACAATTCGCCCAACGCCCGCAGGAAGCGTGTGGTCGAATGCAGACCGATCGGTGCGCGCAACCAGGGCCGTTCGAGGGCCTCACAGAGCAGTCGGCCATATTCGCGATATAGGCACACATTGGCATCGGCGTCGGCGAGATTGGCGACCTCTTCGAGATGGCTGCCCAGCGGGAAGACCAGGTTGATCTCGGCGCCAATCCCCTCAATCAGTCGACGGATCTCGGCAATATCCGAAGGCCCATTGAACATCCCATAGGCTGGCCCGATCAGGTTGACCCGGGGTTTTTCGCCGGGCTTGCGCTCGCGCGGCTTGGGCGCGCGACGCGGACCGAACTCCGTCCAGAGCCAGAGCAGTGCCCGGTCTGCACTTTGCCATTGGTCTTCATCGATCGTGCGCGGCAGAAAACGCTGGATCCCGGTGCCTTCCGGAGTTACACCACCGCCAATCATCTCAGCGATCGAGCCAGTCACAACGACGGCTGGCAGATCTGGATCCAGTGCCTTGTGGGCCCGCCGCATGGCTTTTTCGGTGCCGTGCTGACCGAGTTCCTCTTCACCGAGACCGGTGACGACGATCGGCAGTTCGTGCGGTGGTAACGCGTCGGTGTAATGCAGGACCGAAGTCACTGGCAGGTTCTCGCAGCCCACCGGGCCGTCGATGATGACCTGCAAACCCTTGATCGCGGTGAAGGCATACACCGCGCCCCAATAGCCACCGGCTCGGTCGTGGTCAAGTACCAGCATCAGACGGCATCCAGTGAACGACGGGCGCGCGCGGCTTTTTCAAGGCGGCGCCGATGATCATCGCGAAATGAAGGGTGTGCGACGGGGGTTTCCGTCCAGACGCCCGCGTTATCCCCGGCGCCCACCCCTTCGAAAAATGCCTGCATGGTGTCGAATCGACCCTTGCCTGCGATGGCAGTCCCGATGATCTGGGCCAGAGCACCTGCACCGGCCGCACCCATCAAGGGCCGCGCCGAAATCAGGTTGGTGAAGTACAGCGAGGGCGTCGCTTTCGTTTTTGCATATTGAACGACCGGGGTCGTGCCAATGGCCAGATCTGGCTGATATTCCTCGACCGCAGCAATGTCCTGCTCAAGCGATGCCCGAAACTGAAGCTGCACGCCTCGCGCCTCGAGCCATTGCCGATCGGCATCCGACCATTGGGTGCGCGGACAGGCGGTACCGACATAACGCAGATCCGCGCCCGCCTCTACCAGGAGTCGGCCAACGAGGAGCTCGGAGCCCTCATAACCCGACAAGGTGATGCGCCCACGGATGGGATGCTTGGCGAGCGCGGCCGAAATCATCGGCAATACGCGCTCTTTCGCCAGTCCGATCTTGTCCGCAGAGACGTTGCAGGCAGCACCAATCGCCTCCAGCCAGGCGGCCGTGCCATCCACACCAACCGGTGCCGAACCGATGGTCGGACGACCAGCGATTTCGAACTCGCGCTGAACGGCGGTGTAGAACGGGTGGATCAGAGCAGCGGCCCGGCAATCCAGCGCACCGTACAATTCGCGCCACTCACGCGTCGGCACCACCGGCCCTGCGGCCAACTCCATGGGCGCCAGCAGTGCACCGATCGTCAAGGGGTCAACGGGGAACATCTCGCCCACCAACGCGATGGTCGGAAAGGCGGCACGACCCCCACGCGGCGCCTGAACTGGACCATGTTCGGCCTCACTGCGCGCATAGTTGAGCATCGCACCGGCCAACACATCTTTTGCTTCGGCATGGGTTGGCACGCCAAACCCCGGGACATCGATTCCGATGATTCGAACGCCATCGATCTCTCGTGGCAACATCCGAAGC
Source organism: Burkholderiaceae bacterium (assembly GCA_040401595.1). Lineage (GTDB taxonomy): Bacteria > Pseudomonadota > Gammaproteobacteria > Burkholderiales > Burkholderiaceae_E > RFPW01. Next base: position 89,771 of record JBBAOE010000016.1, on the reverse strand, counting down.
GGTACGCCTGAGGCGGTCGGTACACAGAGGTTGATGACGACAATCGCATCATGCAGAGCCGGATCGGCGAGGCCTGCGACCGCGTCCCGGATGTCTTCATAGAGCTTTCCGGTCACCAACGACTCAGAGTCGAATGGGACATATCCGACCGTGCGCCGGGCGCCGTAGAAGTGCGAGGTGAAGGTCAGTCCGTACACACAGCAGGCCGAACCCGACAGGATCGTGGCGGTGCGGCGCATGCGCAGCCCGACCCGCAGGGATCCAAACGCGGGACACATGCTCTGCGGCTGATCATGCGGTCCCGCCGGATAGTCGGCCGCATAGCGATCAAGGGTCTCGCTCTTGCCCGCAGCAACAGCAGCGGCCCGCATGCGCTCACGCCCACCATGGCAACTCGCATCACCCTCCTGGGCAACGGCCGGTTGCTCCACGGCAATGGGAACAACGCGATTCGTGGGTTCGACGGGAGCGTTCATAGGGGCAGGTTCAAGCAGCTTCGTAGATGACTTCGAGCGATGGACGCTCGATACTGTTTTTACCCATCATGTCGGCGCTGGAAGCGGCTTCCAGTACGACGTCCCGGCCAACGGCTGAGGCATCGAACAAGCCCAACAAGGCATCTTGCGAGAGCGGCTCGGGCAATACCGGCTGAGCCTGCGCGACGTTATCGGAGAGCAGCTCGAACAGTGAGGCCCAGGGCGAGCCAGGACGCCCGATGATTTCGTAGCTCGCACTCTTGCGGCGGATGCTTTCGTCGGCTGGAATCGATGCCAGCACAGGGATCCCCACCGCTTTCGCGAACGCTTGGGCTTCTCCGGTACCGTCATCCTTATTGATGACCAATCCGGCGACGCCCACGTTGCCCCCCAGCCGCTGGAAATACGACACTGCCGAGCACACGTTGTTGGCGACATAGAGCGACTGCAAGTCGTTACTTCCAACCACAATCACTTTCTGACACATGTCACGAGCGATCGGGAGTCCGAAGCCACCACAGACCACGTCACCCAGAAAATCGAGCAGAACGTAGTCAAAGTCCCAGTCATGGAAGCCGAGTTTCTCGAGCAACTCAAACCCATGGATGATCCCGCGCCCGCCACAACCGCGGCCAACCTCAGGACCACCGAGTTCCATCGCGAACACACCGCCCCGGCGAAAGCAGATGTCCTCGACCCGGACCGGTTCGCCGGCGAGTTTCTTCTTGGCTGAGGTTTCGATGATGGTCGGACAGGCCCGGCCGCCAAACAGCAGCGAGGTGGTATCACTCTTGGGGTCACAGCCGATCAGCAGCACCCGCTTGCCCATCGCAGCCATCATGTGCGAGAGGTTGGCCAGCGTGAAGCTCTTGCCAATCCCCCCCTTGCCATAGATTGCAATGACCTGGGTCTTGCGGGTGGGCTCACCCGTTGCGACCGGTGCCAGCGGTTCTGCCGCCTCCTGCCGCAAGGTTTCGATACGACGCAGTTCGTGTTGAGTAAAGCCGCTCATTGGCGCCCCCTCCAGTCAAGGATCATTTTCAGACAGCCCGGATCGCTGAATGCGGTCCGGTAGGCATCGCTAGCCCTTTCGGCAGGACAGCGATGGGTAATCAAGTCGTCCAGCGAAAGGCAGCCGGTCTCGGCCAGGCCTTTCACGACGATCAAATCATCAGGGCGCCAGTCGGCCGCCACGCTGAGACGCAATTCGCGCTGAACGGCGGGCGCAAAGGCAAAACTCAAAGGTTCGGGATAGCAACCGGCGAACACCACGCTTGCGCCCGGCGCAAGATTCGAAATCAGGGACTCGAGCAAGGCCGAGTCGCCACTCACATCAATGATCGAGCGGTAATCTCGCCGATCATCTTCAGCGGGATCGACCACCGTGTAGCCGTCAGCACCCTCGCGGCGGACCGCGTTCGATTCCCAGACGACCGGCGCCGGCGTCCCGTTGGCCATCGCCACCCGGGCAATCAGGCGGCCCAGAACGCCATGCCCAATCACCAGATCCACCGTACCCAGCTCGGTCGCGCTGAGGGCATGTTGTGCGGTGGCTGCAAGTGCCATCAGGACCGCGCTCTCTTCGAGCGACTGCTGGACCGGGACGACATGGGCGCCGGGCACGACCAGGCGGGAAGCTGCACCGCCGAAATGACCGCTCGCTGCGCCAAAGCACCGGGCGCCAGGCACAAACACGCGCTCACCGACGGCGACTCGGGCCCGCGAGCCTGCTTCGCAGATACGCCCCACCGACTCAAAGCCGGGGACCAGTGGGTAACGGATCCCGGGCGATGCGGGAAGCCTGCCGCTCCAAAGCAAGCGCTCTGTTCCCGTGCTGATCCCGCTCCATTCAATATCGACCACAACATCGTCATCGCCCGGCTCACTGAGGGCCAAGCGGTTGAGCGCGATACAGCCGGGCTCGTTCAGAACGACCGCCAGCGCTTCCCGCTGATGCGACGACTCGGTCTGGACGAGACTGGGGTTGAGGGACATGGACACAGGATTTAGAGGTTCAGATCAACAATTCACTTCGTTGGGGGCGGTCTACAACTTTCAGAGCATAGGTGTAACGTAACTCTGACACTTCAACCTGTCAACTTGAATTTACGCCCTTAAGGGTATGCGATCAGTCAGGCCGGCCGAGCCGTCAGAAGACGCACGCGCAAAGGCCGGCGCGTGGGTGGCAGGCGGATATCGGTGAACCCTGACATCTCCAGCAATCGGGTCAATTCAGTTGGCGTTCGAGCCCGCCCACTACCCATTGCCAGCAGATAAAAACCGAAATACGCGTCGCCAATACGCTCGGCCCCGGCAGTGCCAGCCATGGGTTCAGCGACCAGGAGGGTCGAGCCCGCCGACATGGCCTGCCGGACTGCCCGCAGCAGTCTCAGCACCAGGTCGTCGTCGTGGTCGTGCAACACCCGGACCAGCGTGATGAGGTCAGCGCCTGTGGGTAGCGGATCAAGACAAAAGTCGCCCCCCACCGCGCGCGCGCGCCCGGCAAATCCAGCGGCGTTCAGTCGTTCCCCGCCGCGCCGGGCCACGGGCGGCAGGTCAAATAGGACGAGTTGGGCACGTGGTGCAGCGGCGCCAACGGCCGACAGGAAGACGCCCTCCCCGCCACCGACATCGAGAATGGTGCGATAACGGCCAAAATCCCAGGCGGCGACCACGTCCTCGGCGACCATGGTCTGCGAAGCGGCCATCAGTGCGCTGTAGTCCGCCACGCGGCCCGCATCGAGTTGCGCGGGCTGATCCGCTCTGGCGTAGGCCCAGTAATCGTGCAGCGCGCCAGTCCCGGTCCCGGCTCGCAACAGTGCCACCGGATCCCGCAGGTCCTCGTACAACATCGAATGATGTTCAATCATGGCGGCAACCGAGGGGTTGCCGAGAATCGCGGCGCCCAGGGGACCGAGCCCGAATCGATCCGCACCCCGACGTTCCAGCAACCGCAACGCGGTCGCGGCCAGGAGCAAACGCTCGGCCATGACGGGGGAGAGGTCTACCCGGGTACCGACCATGGCAGCGGTGAGGGGTCCGTCCGCCAGCACCTGGAAAACTTGAAGCCGGACACAGGCCAGCAGTGTCTGGGTGTAGACAAAGCCAGCACACAGGTCAAACAATTCCCGCTCGCGCCGGGTCGCGATCCAGCGCGTGACCGGAAATGCGGCGGCCCAGCGCTGAAACCCTGGGCTCATCAGCAGCCGGTCACGCAGCCCCCGGGCACGTTCCAACCACCCCGGACGCCAATCGGCGCCCGGCCCTGCGAAATGAGCCATTGCGCGACTCACATCAAGCTGCGTGCCGCAACCACTCCTGAGGCACGAGTCGCCGGGCCTCAAGCTGAACCATGCCGCGCAGCGAGCCCGCACCCGGACACGCTGGAATCGCAGCCATGGCATCGGCCACAAGCGTCTCAAATCGCCGTACCGCGCCACCGAAACCGTATTGACGTGCGGCGCTGGGTCGATCCAGCGCAATATCGCGGCCGACCGGTTTGCCCAATTCAACCGCATCGGAAGCCACGTCACGCAAATCGTCCGCGACCTGATAGGCCTCCCCCAGGCGCTCGCCGAACCGCTGCCAGGGCAAGGGTTCTGCACCGGCCGCATGGGCGCCCGCAACCGCCGCCGCGACGAACAGGGCGCCAGTCTTGGCGCGCTGATAGGCCGACAGTTCCACTGCGGACTCGCACTCCCAGGCTTGGCCGGCGCAGATGCCACCCGGCATTCCCACGGCACCGCTGACCGTGCGCAGCAGGAGTGCTGCACGCGCAGGTGCTGCAACGATCACCTGGCCCAGGACATCGAACGCGAGAACGATCAGCGCATCGCCCGAAAGCACCGCCAGACGCTCGCCGAACGCGGCATGCACCGAGGGTTGACCACGCCGGGTATCGGCATTGTCAAAACACGGCAGATCATCGTGAACCAGAGATGCGCAATGCAGCAGCTCAATCGACACCGCGGCTGCCGTGAGCAGCCCGGTGGGTTTCACACCGCATGCCAGGCCCACGGCCAGACATAGGCGCGGGCGAACCCGAGCCCCGCCGGGGAATACGGCATGGCGCATCGCGCCCGCCAGCAAGGGCGGCGCCTGTTCCTCCCCCTCAATCGCCCGATCGAGCGCATTCTCGAGGGACTGTTCGATCCAATGACCTGGGTCGAATGCGGTCGGATTCGCTGTTTGATTCACAAAAAGACTCCCCTGAAGCAACAAGTGTATTAACTGCTTGTCGGTTTTAAACGTCAAGCGTAATTTACACTTTTGTTTTGAGTGTCAACCCTGAGGCGCGCTCGAAGCGCGATTTCGGGCAATATCGACACCACGAAGGAGGCAACGCACATGGGAACCCAGAGGATCGCTGTCATCGGTGCCGGTATGGGCGGACTCGCTGCCGCCGCTGCGCTGGCCGCGCGCGGCCTCGATGTCGTGCTCCTGGAGCGGGGCCGTGCCCCCGGCGGCAAAATGCGCGAGGTCGATGTAGGCGGCAGTGCGATCGACGGTGGTCCCACGGTCTTCACGATGCGCCGCGTCTTTGACGCGCTGTTCGATCAGTGCGGGGCATCCTTTGACGATACGGTCAAGCTCAAACCCGTGGACATCCTGGCCCGTCATGCCTGGGATGACGGTTCAAGACTCGACCTCTTTACCGACCCGCAGCAATCCGCTCAGGCGATCGGAGAACTGTCGGGAGCGGCCGAGGCACGGCGCTATCTGGCGTTCTGTGCCCGCGCCAAAGAAATCCACGACGCCCTCGCCCCGACATTTCTCGATGCGCAACGCCCCTCCCCCCTCAGTCTCGTGCGGCATGCAGTGCGCACCGACGGCTGGAAGGGGCTGCCCAAACTGTGGAAACTCTCGCCATTCGAGACCCTTTGGGGCGCTTTGGGCACCCATTTCGAAGATCCGCGTCTGCGCCAGCTGTTTGGACGCTACGCGACCTATGTCGGCGGATCGCCATTTCGGACACCCGCCACGCTGATGCTGGTTGCCCATGTCGAGCGTGAGGGCGTCTGGTTGGTCGAGGGCGGGATGCACCGCGTCGCCCAGGCAATGTCCGCGCTCGCAATCCGATGCGGCGCACGCATCCGCTACGGTTGTGAAGCGACGACCATCGAGGTCAGCGACGGCCAGGTCAGTGGTGTACGCCTTGCCAGTGGCGAATATGTAGCGGCCGATGCCGTGGTTGCCGCCGGCGATGTCGGGGCGATCGCCAATGGTCGGCTCGGGCCGCATGTGCGCCATGCGGTCGCGCCCGTGGCCCCGCATCAACGATCCCTCTCCGCAATCACCTGGAACATGAAGGTCGAAGCCCGCGGATTCCCACTGTTGCGTCATTCAGTCTTCTTTTCAGATCGATATGAAGACGAGTTCGATCATATTTTCAATCAAAAACGCCTACCAACTTCGCCGACCGTGTACGTATGCGCGCAGGACCGTGATGATCGTGAGCCGACAGGGGACGCAAACCCGGCCGAACGGTTACTGTGCCTAGTCAATGCCCCGGCGGTTGGCGACGGCCGCGGACTCGATGCGCAGGACATCAATCGATGCGAACAACAGACCTTCGAGCGCCTGGCCCGCCATGGGCTGCACCTCTCCTCAATCGCCACGGTCAGAACGACGCCACGCGAGTTCGAACAGATGTTCCCGGCGACCGGAGGGGCTCTCTACGGGCGCGCTCCACACGGATGGATGGCCAGCTTTCAGCGACCGGGCTCGCGCAGCCGTCTGCCGGGCCTCTACCTGGCAGGGGGCAGCACGCATCCGGGACCTGGGATCGCGATGTCGACCCAGTCAGGCCGGCTGGCAGCGCAGAGTCTCATCGCGGACCTCGGTTCGATACGCCGATCCCGCCCAATGGCTATGCTTGGTGGTACATCGACGCCCTGAGCGACGATGGCCGTCACGGCCTGACCGGTATCGCCCTGCTGGGTAGTGTTTTTTCGCCGTATTACTTTCGTGCCAGGGCTCGCGGCGAGGGCGATCCGCTGAACTTCAGCGCGATGAACCTGGCCCTCTACGGCGCCTCGATCTGGAATCCGACGGCACGCTGGGCAATGACCGAGCGCGGGCGTAACCAGGTGGAACGCGATACCCATCGCTTGTCGATCGGTCCGAGCAGTCTGGACTGGGACGGCACGCGACTCGAGATCCGGGTCGATGAACGGGCCATGCCACTGCCATGGCGGGTGCGCGGGACGATCCGCCTATTTCCGAGCGCACTCGCCACCAAGGTCTGGCATCTGGACACACCGGGTCTGCACCGCTGGGCACCGATCGCACCCTGTGCCCGCATCGAAGTGGAATTTCAAAATCCCTCGCTGCGCTGGCAGGGACTTGGATATCTGGACAGCAATCAAGGCGATGTCCCGCTGGAAGACAGTTTCGTGCGCTGGGACTGGAGCCGCACCCACGGCCCGGACGGTCAAACCGAATTGCTCTACGACATCACGGAGCGCTGGCCCCCCCCAGACATCATGGCCATGCGTCAGGTCCCTCCAGAACAGCGCCCCCAGAATCAGACCCTACCGACGCGGCGCAAAACGATCGCCGCCCGCGTCCTGCGCAATGGACTGACTGAAGCCCTGCCAGTACCGCCAGAACGATCCTTGCCGCCCACCCCCATCTGGCGGATTCAGCGCGCGACGCACGCCATCCAGGACAATCTCCGGGTTGCGCAAACCCTGGAGGACACGCCGTTCTATGCGCGTTCGGTTCTTCGGGCGAGAGGCCATGGCGCGCCCATCCTGCACGAAAGTCTGGACCTCGAGCGCTTTCGCAGCGCCTGGGTGCGCACGCTGCTGCCGTTTCGGATGCCACGGCGCGCGGGGTGAACCCAAGCCGTCCACACGGCTCGGTCATCACTCAACGAATCGGCGCGTCACCGCCCGGACGAATCACAGCAGCCCGCTGCCCTGACGCACCGCAGCGGGCGGCGATGGCGCTTGATCGCTCAGAACGCGGCGACCGTGCCATCGCTGCGCGGGTCCCAGCCGCCGCGCAGGATCCCGTCCGCCCCGCGAAGAATGCAGCCCGCATGCCCGACGGTTTCGTCCCAGGCCCCAATGACTTCAACGTCATGGCCCATCGCACGCAGCTCCGAGATCACCTGCGGATCGAACCGGGATTCGAGTTTCAAGGTGTCACTGGTCTGCCCCCAGGTCCGTCCAAGTAACCAGCGCGGACGTGAAATGGCGTCTTGCGGATCGAGTCCGTAGAGCAATGTGCGTGTGAACACTGCGCATTGCGTTTGCGGTTGGCCGTCGCCGCCCATCGTTCCGTAGGCCATCGACCTACCGTCCTTCAACAGGGCCAGTGCCGGGTTGAGCGTATGAAACGGCTTGCGATAGGGCTCCAGCGTATTCAAGGCCTGCGGGTCGAGGGAAAAGCTGCAGCCGCGGTTTTGCCAGTTGACGCCACTCCCGGGAAGCACGACCCCAGAGCCAAACTCATGGTAGATGCTTTGAATAAATGATACGGCTCGTCCAGCGCCATCCATCACGCCCATCCAGATCGTGTCGCCCGGACCACGACCCACACCCCAGGGCAGCGCTTGTCCCGGGTTCACGCCCCGGGCCAGATCGGCGAGAAAACCGTCGGCCAGCAGTTCCCCCGGCGCAATGCGCATGTAGGCAGGATCCGTCACGTATTGATCACGGACCTTGAACGCCTGTTTGGTCGCTTCAACGCAATGATGTAGGTAGGCGGCGCTATCAACACGATGACGGCCCAGATCCAGGCGATCGAGGATCCCAAGGATCATCAACGACACGACGCCCTGGGTTGGGGGCGTGAGATTGTGGACTGTCCCCAGGCTGTGATGTAACCACAAGGGGTCCACGACCTGGGCCTGATGCCGTGCCAGGTCAGCCCTCCGCAGCGGGCTGCCGACCGCTTGAAGCTCCTCGGCCAACAGATCGGCAAGCTCGCCCCGGTAATAGTCTTCGGTGCCGCCACGAGCAAGCTGACGCAAGGTTTCAGCCAGACGCCGCTGTTGAAAGCGGCTACCCGTGACCGGACTCTGTCCATTGACCAAAAACGTGTCGGCAAATCCCGGCTGCGGACTCAGTTCAACGCGTTTTTTCTCCGTCAGCGCCGATTGGCTGAAGGTGACCGGCGCACCCTGATCGGCATAGTGAATCGCATCGTCAAGCAGGCGTGTCAACGGCAGACGTCCACTCCATTGCGATCGCGACCATTCGAGTGCCCTGCCCCAGCCGGAAATCGTCCCAGCGACGGTATTAGCGGCCAGCGGCCCGCGAAACGGGATGCTGCCCCGCACACCCTGATCGCCATACCAGTCGCGCGACGCCAGTCCGGCAGCGGCGCCACAGGCATCGATCGCCTGCATCGGCTGACCCGGCGCATGGAACAGCCAGAACGAGTCGCCACCGATCGAATTCATGTGGGGATAGACAACCGCGATCGTCGCTGCGGCGGCAATCATGGCCTCGAGGGCATTGCCACCTTCGCGCAACACCGCGACGGCGGATTGCGCCGCCAGCGAATGCGGTGCGACCGCCATGCCACGTGTTCCCCAAGTCTGCTGCATGCTGCTCACCCCTTTCGATCCGTATCCCGATGTTCCAGGTCCGCCTGTGCTTCCTGCTTGCGCTTGCGATCCCTCGCCTCCTCACGGTTCATGAACCAGAGGTCCAGAGCAATCAATCCCAACACCAGACCAAACGAAAACACCAGTTCGATGATCCCCATCGTTCGATCGCTCATGGCCTTGGACGGTCCTCAGATCCGGCTCACGCCGCGCATACCGGCGCGCTCTTCGCGTTCGAGTCGCTCGAGCATCTCCAGAATCCGACCCAGGCGCTCATCGACCGCACTCAGCCAACGCCAGACGCCACGGACCGGCGCAGGTACCGGAAAGCCAGCCCGCTCATCAACCCGGATCTTCGGCTCAACGGGCTCCTGCATGACGGCATTGATCAGAAACTGGGCGGCCCGAATCGCTGGTTGCGCCCGACCGGCCTCAGCGCGTCGAACGACCGCGGTCAGCGCTGGCAGTGCAACGCGCAACTTGCGCCCACCCGAGACAACCGCGCGAGTCGACACCGAGTCCAGTTGCTGACGCTCCACCTGACGGCCGATTTCGGCGTAGAGGCGCCCGGCCGCGTCGATCCCTGGGCGGCAATCAGCTGGCAGGGCTGAAACGCCATCGCGCGCGCGCTGATAGGCCTCGTCGGCTGCGGCCAGCAATCGGGCGACGACGCGGGCGATCCTTGGATCGAACTGAGGATTGGCCATCCAGGTGTCGGGATGAATGCCTTCCTCCTGTAACCATGCCAGAGGCAAATACAATCGACCGGCGCGGGCGTCCTCGCCCACATCCCGTGCAATGTTAGTCAGCTGCATGCCAATCCCGAGATCGCACGCACGTGCCAGCGCCTCGGGCGTTCGGACCTCCATTAACAACGCCATCATGGCGCCCACCGTACCGGCAACCCGAACCGCATACGCCTGCAAGTCCTCGATCGTTTCGTACCGGCGCTCGTTCGTATCCCATTCGAACCCTTCCAGCAAAGCGAGCGGCAAGGTGATCGGAATGGCAAAGCGTTTGACCACATCGGCAAACGCGCGGTCGGCGGGTTGGGGCAACGGGTTACCAGCATAGACACGCTCGAGCCGGGTATGCAGGCGGGCCAGAGCACGGGCCGCTGCGGTCGCCGTGCTCAGACCATCCTCCTGGGCCAGATCGACCGCATCATCGGCAACCCGGCAAAAGGCATAGAGCGCGATCGCGGGATCCCGGACCCGCGACGGCAGCAGCAGCGAGGCTGCATAAAAGGTCCGTGATCCGCCCCGTAACAGGGTCCGGCAAGCATCCAGGTCCCCTGGCAAACCAAAACTCGATGATGGTTTCATTTTAATTCCCAACCCTCAAATGAATGCATCGACTGGCAGTACGTCGACCCTCCGCGCCTGATGCAGGATGGCCTGCGCAACCACCTCGGGCTGCTCCTCCTGCGCCAGATGACCGAGTCCTGCCCATTCAACAACCTGAACCTGCGGCGCCATCCGCTGTACCCGGTAGGCCTGTGCCGGCGGCACTGCACGATCTTCCAACCCAACAAAAAGAACAATCGGAACGGGACTCGCCTTCAGGTCGCGCTCGATATCGTCGAGCGCCCAGTTGGCCATCATGGCCAGCGTGGACGCGATATGCGCTGGACGGCGAAGCAAGCGCTGATAGAGCGTCACACCCCAATCGTCAGGCACCGATCCAGTCCCTCGAATCAGCGCTTCCACCGAAACCCGATCGGATGCACGCCATGCCAGCAGGCTAGCGGTCAACGACGTACTCGCGAACAGTCTGGCGAGCGGCAGGAAAATGGCCCCTGGAATTCCGTCGAACGGCAGCAGGGCCGCATTGATACCGAAGATCGCCTGAGGAGCGAAACCCTGATCGGCGACCATGCGGATCAGGACGACCACTCCAGCCGAATTACCCACTGCCAGAACCGGTTTGGCCTCAATGGCTTGCAAAAGGGCACTCACCGCAGCCGCCATCCCGTGCGGCGACATCTGGGCTGCAAGGCGACTGCCGAGTGGCGCCTGGGTAAAGCCGTGCCCAGGCAAATCCGGTGCGATGACATCAAAGTACGGCATGAGGAGCGGGAGGAGCCCCCGCCAGGAATGCGATGCCGAACCCGTACCATGCAGCAGAAGCAAGGTCGG
>JBBAOE010000016.1:43931-78497 GCA_040401595.1 Burkholderiaceae bacterium | reverse complement strand
GCCGAGTAGCCCTCAGTCCGCCACTGCCGGGCGGCTTGCAGTGCATCGGCTTCCGCACGTGGACGCCCGGGCTGACGATCCCGGGAAACGTTGGCCCGACCATCCGTCAGCACGACCAGGAGCGGCGAATCGCCCTGGCGACGCACCGTGTCAGCCACGGCAGCGCCCACCTCCAGGCCGGCTGCCAAGGGCGTCCCGCCACCACCCGGCAGACCGGCCAGCGAGCGACGGGCGCGCACAAGTGAACGGGTGGGTGGCAGAACCAGATCGGCACCCTGGCCATGAAAGGCCACCAGGGCGACCCGGTCACGACGCACGTAACATTCAGCCAACAGGATCTCAACCGCGCCCTTGGCCTCGGCCAGCCGGTTCAGGGCCGAGGAACCCGACGCATCGACCACAAAAATCGTGGTCGTCGTCGCACGCTGGACCCGGCGCACGACGCGGAAATCATCGGTACGGACTTCGATCCGGGTGCGGCTCCCTTCGCGTCGGCGCAGGCGCTGCCAGGGCGCAGCAGCGCGCAGGGTCGCGACCAGATCGAGCCGGGGACCACGACGCGGATCGCCCCGCTGCGTTCCATCCGGACGACCGCGACGTGGGTCCGTTCGCGCCGCGCCGACCCGACCGGATCGCTGCTGCGCAGCAGACCCGCTGCGCGGCGTTCTGGAATCACCCAGCTGCGCGAGCAAACCGGCAGGCAGAGCCGCCCGCACCGCTTCGAGCACCACCTCGGCCAGTGGCCTGGCCTCATCGACGGGGTCGGACGCCTCCGGGTTGGTCGTATCCGGATCGAACCGAGATTCTTCGCTTGCATCCACATCCGGGGGCGCGCTTGTTTGCTCTTCGTTGGCATCGGATTGCGCAGCGGACGGCGGGTGCGACTCAGCGTCGGGCGACTCAGACGCTTCGCTATCCTGGGGCGGCGTTGCAGCCTGCTCGGGCGCAGGCGGCGAATCGGGCACATCGGCAGAGGACTGCTCGGGCGGCGGCATGCGAGTCGCCCGCGGCGCAAGCAGCAGGCGGGCGGCGACGGCAATATCGTCCTGAGCCAGGTGCGTGCGGCCCTCGAGCGCCGCAGCAACGCGAGCAGCCCGAATCGAGGCGAGCACCGGGCGCGGTGACGCAATCCCGATCGCATCCGCCACACCACACAGGGCTTCAATCGCCTCGGCCGATTCCGAAGAATCCGCAGCCTTCAACGCGCGCAGTGCGGTCCTCGCAAGAACCACATCGGACGCATCCCAAGGTCCCGGAGACAAGTCCCTTGGGGCGATCTCATCGAGGTCAATCCAGAGGCCGAGCCGGTCCATGAGAACGATCGGCGGGCGGTCTTCGGATTCCAGTCCTTCATCGAGCGCCACCACGGCAATCCGTGCCGGCCAGCAGCTCGCAATCCCATCGCGCTCGACGCGGACCTCACCAGAATCGAGCACTGCGGCCAGACGGCCAGCGGTACCAACGCTCATGCGCTCTGCCATCGGCACGACCACGATGCCGCCATCGGCCTCGGCCAACAAACCGCGTTCCGCCACGGGACGCCCGGCAGACAGCGTTGCTGTCAGATCCAGTCCACCCAGCAGGCGTGCATCGGGGATCTGCGCTGGAATCCGACGCACCGGCGTGCCCGCCACGAGTAGGCTATTCAGGGCGGCCAGCCAGGCGTCGCGCACCGGACCCGGGGCCGCCCGAACCACCATACCGCCCAGACCGACCGGATCGACCGCCAACAAGGCGGCCGCTGCGAGCGCATCCTGCCAACGTGGATCCGTCAAGAAAACACCTCATCCATCGCGCGCTCGACCCGAATATCCGAACCGGAGTCATCGAGCGGATTGCGCCGCAGGCGATGACGCAAAGCCGAAACGGCAATCCGTTGCAGATGCGAATCCTGAACCGATTCAGACCCTTCGAATGCAGCCAGTGCGCGCGCCGTACGCAACAAGGTGAGTTCGCCCCGAAGGCCATCGGTACCCAGCGCAATGCAAAGTTTGGCGCCCTGTTCCAGCGCCTGGTCCGGTACCACGATGGATTCCAATCGGGCCCGACCCGCATCGATCTGACGCTGAACCTTCGCATCGGTTTTGCGCCATTGTTCGACGAACCCGGACGGATCCCGCTCAAACGCATCCCGTCGGCGCACGACCTCAACCCGAGCCTTGAGTTCGGTGGGCGTGCGCACCTCGACCGACAGACCGAACCGATCCAGCAGTTGCGGACGCAATTCACCCTCCTCGGGGTTACCGCTGCCGATCAGAACGAATCGGGCGGGGTGGCGCACGCTGATCCCTTCGCGTTCAACGACGTTCTCTCCGGAAGCAGCGACATCGAGCAGAACGTCGACCAGATGATCTTCGAGGAGGTTGACTTCGTCGATGTACAGGAAACCCCGATTGGCCCGGCCCAGCAAACCCGGCTCGAAGGCTTTTTCGCCCTTGGTGAGCGCGCGCTCAAGATCGAGCGCACCAACCACGCGATCTTCGGTCGCGCCCAGTGGCAAATCGACGACGGGTACCGGAACTTTAGCGCTCTTGAGCAGCACCCCATCGCCAGAGGCCTTGCGCTGGACCCGGCACTGTTCGCAAGGCGACGAAGCCTTGGGATCACAGCCGTACGGACACCCAATGACCGCTTTCATGGGCGGCAGCAGTGCAGCCAATGCACGAACCGCGGTGGACTTACCCGTTCCCCGATCGCCCAGCACGAGCACTCCGCCGATACGCGGGTCAACCGCGCACAGCAGGAGGGCGCGTTTCATTTCATCCTGACCAACGATTGCAGTAAACGGAAAGACCAGAGACATAGGATTCAGACAAAAAATTCAAGTTGCAGAAACGACTGGTGACCGGGACCCTGGTGCAGACTCCAAACCTTCCCCAGCCTGATGAGGCACCTGCGCTGGCGCCAGTCCGACCGAGAGAAGAAACAAGGCGGCCTCGGCAACAAACACAATGCCGTACGCCGTGACTGGGGACCCAATCAGCCAGCGGGTGCAATCCACAGCGACCGTCCCGAGAAATCCACCGCCGCCGAACGCGATCGCCTGCGCAGCCCCCCAAAGGCCCATTCGCACGCCCTCACGTGCCGGCGCGCCATCGCTGGCGAGGCCCATCATCGACCCGATCGCTGCGACGGCAAACATGCCATTGGCGAAACCCAGGGCGAACACCGTGGGATTCAACGGCCAGCCGGGACCCACCCAACCGCCCAACGCCAACGCGAGCAATGCGCAAGCCGACAGCAGACATCCCGTGATCGTCCATCCCCGTAGCGACCCGAAACGCGGCCCGCCAACCCCGGTACCGACACAGGCGACCAGCACCATCCCAACCAGAACACCCGAGTTCTGTACGCCAGAGAGCTGGGTTGACTGGCCCGGTGTGAGCCCGAAGACCAGACCGGCGAATGGCTCCAGAATCAGATCCTGAGCGCTATAAGCCAGCATGGAAATGAACACGAAGATCGTAAACCGGCGCGCCTGCGGCTCGCCCCAAACCTCCCGCAAAGCATCGCGAAAGGCGGGTTTGGTCGATTTGGATTCAGTCGCTGACACAGGCTCTGGGCGCGGCGCAAGGTCCAGAGCGTTCTGCGATTGGGGTCCTTCAATGCCATAGACCGCGACAAGACTCAGTAACAGCGCGAGGGCAGCGACACAGGCAGTCACCTGGACCAGGCGCAGTGGCGTGAACGGATCGAGAAACCGGCCACCGATGGCCGATGTCAAAATAAATCCCACAATCATCATGACCCAGACAATTGTCGCAGCCGCGGGGCGACGTCGGGGCGTGACCCGGGTCGCAAGCAAGACCAGCAATGAGGTCCCGGCGCAACCGACACCGATCCCGATTGCGACGAACGCCGGGATCGCCAGCACAATCCCGAACAGCGGTTCGGTCGACATCCATGCGGTTGCGATCGAAGCGGTCAAACCGCCCAGCGCCAGAACCACCATTCCACCCACGATCCAGGGCGTGCGGCGCCCCCCGGCATCGGAGCCATGGCCGAGACGCGGGCGCAGCACCTGAACCGCGTAATGCAAGGCCACGAGGGCACCTGGCAGCATCGCGGGGAGCGCCAATTCAACCACCATGACCCGATTGATGGTCGAAGTGGTCAGGACCACGATCGATCCCAGAGCGGTCTGCACCAGCCCAAGGCGAACAATGCCGAGCCAGCCCAGGAGCGGTTGATTCATGAAACGAGGTGTGGGTGACCAATGACCATACGAAGGACTCTAAGCCGACCGAAGATCGACTGTCAATCCGTATTGACATTTATATAGTCAAATTAAATTGACACACACCGCCATTCAAAGCGGCATCGCATGGGTTCCGGCCGCGACAACTGCGCGCACCGTCTTGACCTGTCGTCCGCCACAAGGCCGAAACAGGACGGACGAATGCCCTAGCCGCGACGCCTGGTCGACGGTTTTGTCACCGACTTGGCAGCCGCTCGACTGCTGACCGCAGCCGCCTTGGCAGCCTCTCGACCCGTCCCCCCCACTGCGGACTTGGCTGCAGCCTTGGCTAAGGGTCTTTTAGAGGCACTGGAGCCCCGACGGGAGCCAGCGCCCCCCACTCCAGAGGCTTTGCCGGGCGTCGTGCGAGCGGAGACAGGCTTGCGCACCGGTGAACCCCCTGCGAGGGTCGAGCCTTTTGTCCGCCCCGCACTCCGGTCTTCACCGCCGCTTTCGGAGCCGAGATCACCCAGACCGTAGCGGTGCAGTTTGATATAAAGGCTTTGCCGACTGAGGCCCAACAGATCGGATGCCAAAGCCCGGTTGTCGTCGGTCAGTTTCAATGCGGCCTCGATCGCAAGTCGTTCGATCACGTCCGCTGCCTCGCGCACGAGCTCTTTGAGTGGTACGCGACCGACGAGCTCGGTCAACTGGTCCACTGAACGCCCTGCGACCGGAGTCGGATCGGCATTCGCCTCGGCAGAGCCCGCATGCCAGCGCGTGGCTTCTCGAATCAGGAAACCAAATCCGGGCGGATCCTCGTCTGGCAAGTCAACGGCAGCCAGTTCAATGTCAACCTGATGGCCCAGCTCATCGCGCAAGACCGTCGAAAAGCGCCGCATCACACCATGCTGGCGCGCGTTGGCCATCAGAACCCGCAAATCAATGCCGGCACCATCGAGCCAGCGGTCGAGTGATTGACCCTGGATTGCCAGGTCGGTGCTGATCCGGACCAGGTTGATAAAGGCCGCATTGGCGGCAACGATCTGGCCGTGCACGTCGGTCCGAACGATCGCCTCTGGCGAATGGTCAGCGACCGCCGACAGCGATGGCGCCTGTTCGGGCCTCACGCCCCCCCCAACACGCTGACCTTCGGCAGTCTGAACAACGGGTGCGATGCGGACCATCGCCAGCGCAAACCCATCCTCCCGGAACGGCGTCGCGGTCACCAGCAACGCGGCTCCGGCCAGGTTATGGACCCGAACCTGAGCAGGTCGACCACTGGCTCTCACCCCAGCCAGCAGAGCCCGCATGGCATCTGCGCCCTTGGGATCGAGGCCCTCGCCCCAGGAACCTGCTCCACGCCGACGGGTGACCACCGGCAATAAGATGTCCGCAGCGGGGTTGGATTCAAAGACCCGTCCCGAGAGAGAGTCGACCACCAGCAAGGGGTCTGTGGATGACTGAAACAGCAGTCGATGGCGTGATTCGGCCTGGCGCCGCTGCTTCTCTTCTCGGTCAACCGCCTGCTGGGCGTCTAGCAACCGTCGCTGCAGGTCCGCCATCTCCTGAAGGTCACGGCCGATGGCCAGCATGGCGCCGTCGGCGCCGAGGGGAACCACCCGATACATGACAGGGACGTCAATATCGCTGTTGGCCGCCGGGTGGTTGAGGTGACGCCAGCGCGTCGTGGTGCCCGCCAGTGCATCGCGCTGCATCGCCGCCACCTTCGGACGACTTTCGATGGAAACGACATCAATCCACGACCGCCCAATCCACTCTGCCCAATGATCGAGCGGCAGATTCGAACTATCGCCAGCAAGGTCGCGAATCGTGCCGTCCTTATCGATGAGCAGGGCCACATCCCCCGATGCGGCAGCGAGGCGGGCCAGCGAAGCCACCTCAGCTTTGGGGAAAGTCCGGGAAGGAGCGGAAAATGTTCTCACAAGAATCTGCCTGTCAGCGACCCCCGCCACGCGTCAAGAATCCGCATGCGCAGACACGTTGCGGGACCGGGACCGGATCCGCTCCGCCTGACGCAACGCTTCGTAAGCATCGGTGGCAGTTGCATCTGCCCCAACAACACTCACAAGACTCGGCCGCTCAACGAAAAGCGCTCCTCCCACCAGAAACCCAACGCCGGGATTACACGATTTGCGCCGCAGCCGCCCTAGGGTAAACGATAGCAAA
The DNA here is from genome assembly GCA_040401595.1 of Burkholderiaceae bacterium. Lineage (GTDB taxonomy): Bacteria > Pseudomonadota > Gammaproteobacteria > Burkholderiales > Burkholderiaceae_E > RFPW01. The sequence continues at coordinate 72,130 of JBBAOE010000016.1, read as the reverse complement.
TCGACATGGACGTCACAAGAGGCTGACATACCGATCACCTCAAACCACTCGACCGAAACGATTCGTTCAAGCTCCTGCAAGGACATTCCCAGGCCATCACGGACCTGCCATCCCGCCCCCCGAAAGAAACTGCCGATCATGGTCAGCCCCAGGCGATGTGAGTCTTCCGACAACCCGGCGAGCAAAATTCTGCCGACTTCGGCGCTACCAGTCTGCGCGGCCGCGAGTTCCGCCTCGAGCACCGGCAGCAACTCGCGCAGCGCCGCTTCAAAGACGCCCGTCGCAAATGTGACTTCGACAAAGTTGACTTCGTCTTCGGTCCAGCGATCTCCCAAGTGGCGGGCAGCAGCGCCAATCAGGTCGAGACAAATCGTTGCCACGGGCACAGCGCGCGCACGTAACCCGGACACGATATTGCGAAGTCCATGATGGTCGCCGACGATCCCGCAATGGGCCGCAGCCAACACGTCGGTCTCAGCCGGACCGACGGCCTGTTGCCCGGGACTTGAAGGTGGGTCGGAGGGATTGCGCAGTGCCTCGTCATGGCCGCCCTCCCCATGGGAGAACTCCCGGGACGACCTGGTCGCCGCCGTCAGTGCCGGAGCACCGAATGGGCCGACTGAAGGGGCTGTTTCAGCGGCATGCGCCCGCACGATTTCGGGGATCGCCCGGGCCACCTGGACTTCAATCGCCTTGGAAAGCCAATACGGCGAAGTGTCCGAGGCCTGTTCGAGACTCGCGTCCTCACGCCTAATTTTAGGCTTTGAATCCATCCCCTGAGTCCTCAACGCGGGCTGATCGGGCATCAAGGATGAGAGGTAACCACAGGGATTGCAATCAGTTTGAAGCGTTCTCAAGGGTTCTCCCCTACTTATGTAAAGCGGGCCGGGTTCAACTGAGGGTGCGCCGCGGGTATACCCGCTGGCGACCTCGTGGCGTCGTTGATCGAACTATATCAGTAGTAACGCTTGGTTGACGTAAATTTTTATTGACACTTTTTTCGGGACCGCCTAGATTCAATTCAACTCATCCAGACCGATGTTCATGGACTCATTTCTCGCCACCCCCGCCGACTTGGAGAGCCCCTCAGGCGCAGCGCCCTACCGGGCTCTATACACGCCCGAGCAACGCAAACGGCGCGACGCCTCGCGCTGGACCGCTGTCCAGGGTGTGCTTGCGATCGTCCAGTTTGTCGCCTTCGCAATCAGCCTCGGGCTGGTGCTGCGCTTCCTTCTGACCGGCGACGGCCTGATGGCAGCTTCGATTTCGATCGTGGTCAAGACCATGCTGCTCTACTCAATCATGATCACGGGTTGCCTGTGGGAGAAAGATGTGTTCGGCGTCTACCTGCTGGCACCGACCTTCTACTGGGAAGACGTTGTCAGCTTTGTGGTGTTGGCCCTGCACACTGCCTATCTGTTCGCACTCTTTACCGGCATCCTGGATCCACGCCAGCAGATGCTGCTCGCTCTGGCGGCCTATTCAACCTATGCCGTCAATGCCACGCAGTTCCTGCTGAAACTGCGCGCGGCCAGACTTGGAGCCAAGGCGGAAGATGAACGCCTCGCCCGCCTCGAAGCCGCACGCCAGGCTAACGGGACGGTCGATCAACGCCTCCCAGGCGCCGCCCTGAGTCAGGCTATATGAATGCCGTGATCCCCATTCGGGCGAGCCAGCAGGCCGCCCCCACAACCAGTAGCCCCATCCTGCGCGAGCGTGGTCAGCGTGAAGTGTTTTGCGGTCTGACCGGCATCATCTGGTTACATCGCAAAATTCAGGACGCGTTCTTTCTGGTGGTCGGGTCGCGCACTTGTGCCCACCTGATTCAGTCGGCGGCCGGCGTCATGATTTTTGCGGAGCCACGCTTTGCAACCGCGATCATTGACGAGCGTGATCTGGCTGGACTGGCCGATGCGAACACGGAACTGGACCGGGTCGTCACCCGCCTGCTCGAGCGACGCCCGGATATCAAAATGCTGTTCCTGGTGGGTTCGTGCCCGTCGGAAGTCATCAAGCTCGATCTGTCGCGGGCGGCCCAACGGCTCTCGGCTCGGTTTGAGCCTGGTGTGCGCATCCTGAACTACTCCGGCAGCGGTATCGAAACGACGTTCACCCAGGGCGAAGACGCCTGCCTGGCAGCGCTGGTTCCAGCTATGCCAGTGTCCGAAGACACCTCGCCCGCCCTGCTGATTGTGGGAACGCTGGCCGATGTCGTCGAAGATCAGTTCCAGCGCATTTTCAACGAGCTCGGCATCGGACCGGTTGCCTTCTTTCCGCCCCGCCGAGCCGGCGAAAATCCAGCGGTCGGCCCGAACACCCGCTTTCTTCTGGCCCAACCGTTTCTGGCCGATACGGCGCGGGCACTCGAAGCTCGGGGCGCGGTCAGGCTTGATGCCCTGTTCCCACTGGGCGAAGAAGGCACAACAGCCTGGCTTGCTGCAGCCGCTCAGGCCTGGAACATTCCGACCCAGCGGTTCGAAGCGGCAACAGCGCCGGGCCGCGAACGCGCTCGGCAGGGACTCCTGCGGCAACGGGCGTTACTGGAAGGGAAAACCATCTTTTTCTTCCCCGACTCCCAACTGGAACCACCCTTGGCGCGATTCCTGTCGCGCGAAATGGGGATGAAACTGATCGAGGTCGGCACACCGTATTTGCATCGCCAGCATCTGGCGCAGGAACTCGCGCTTTTGCCACCCGGCACGCAACTGTCCGAAGGCCAGGACGTCGAGCGTCAACTCGATCGCTGCCGCGACGCCCAACCCGACATCGTGGTTTGCGGACTCGGTCTCGCCAACCCCCTGGAAGCCGAGGGCATCACGACCAAATGGTCGATCGAGCTCGTCTTTACACCGATCCATGGCTATGACCAGGCGGCGGATCTGGCCGAATTGTTCGCGCGCCCGTTGACGCGGCGCATGAAGCTGGTGGCCTGAGGCGTACCCCCCCATGCAGCTCACACTCTGGACCTACGAAGGCCCCCCCCATGTTGGTGCGATGCGGGTCGCGACGGCGATGCGCGATGTCCATTACGTCTTGCATGCGCCCCAAGGCGACACTTACGCTGATCTGCTCTTCACCATGATCGAGCGGCTCTCAAAACGCCCACCGGTCACCTACACCACCTTTCAGGCCCGCGACCTTGGCGGTGACACCGCCGAGTTGTTTAAAAATGCGGCACGAGAAGCGTTCGATCGGTTTAAACCTAAGGCCATGCTTGTGGGCGCCTCGTGCACGGCCGAGCTGATCCAGGACGACCCGGGCGGTCTGGCCAAGGCACTGGCACTCCCCATCCCCGTCATTCCGCTGGAGCTTCCTTCTTACCAGCGTAAGGAAAATTGGGGTGCGGCCGAAACGTTTTATCAGCTGGTGCGCGCGCTCGCGCGGCCAGCCGAGCGCCCAGCCGATGGCGCTGGGCGAAGACCTCGCTGCAATCTGCTCGGCCCCACAGCGCTCGGATTTCGCCACCGCGATGATGTTCGTGAAGTCACGGGCCTGCTTGCGGCGATCGGCATCGACGTCAATGTCGTTGCACCGCTGAACGCGAGCCCCGACGACATCGCGCGTCTGGGTGATGCCGACTTCAATGTCGTCCTCTACCCCGAAACCGCATCCCTGGCCGCGCAATGGCTTGCGCGCAATTTCAAGCAACCCATGACCCAGACGGTGCCCATTGGTGTCGGGGCGACCATCGACTTCATCCGCGAAGCCGCAGGCCTTGCCGGTATCGATGCAGAACCGTTTCTCGCCAGTCATCCGGCGCGGGCCACCTGGTATGCACGCTCGGTCGATTCAACCTACCTCACGGGTAAGCGCGTCTTCATTTTCGGCGACGCCAGCCATGCCGTCGCAGCCGCCCGTTTCGCATCGCGCGAACTCGGGTTCACCGTCGTGGGCCTTGGCACCTACAGCCGGGAGTTCGCCCGCGAGATTCGCGAAGCCGCCAAGCTCTATGGGCTTGAGCCTCTGATCACTGATGACTATCTGGACGTTGAGGCGCGGGTGGCCGAGTTGCAGCCCGAACTGGTGTTGGGGACGCAGATGGAGCGCCACATCGCCAAGCGGCTGGGTGTGCCGTGCGCGGTCATTTCAGCACCGGTCCATGTCCAGGACTTCCCTGCGCGCTACGCACCGCAAATGGGATTCGAGGGCGCCAACGTCCTGTTCGATACCTGGGTCCATCCATTGATGATGGGACTCGAAGAGCACCTGCTGGGCATGTTCCGGGAGGATTTCGAATTTCACGAAGGTGCCGCACCCTCGCACCTGGGTCGCCACACTCCGACCCCAGGTCCGCAACTCCATGATGCCCCGGTGCTGGCGCCCAGACATTCGGATTCCATCCTGCCAGGCCTGCCGTCCGGACCCGGGTCGGCCACAGTGGAGGTGGAGGTAGCGGTGGCTGCGCCCCAGCAGGACCCGCACTCGGGGACAGCCGCAGGGGCTTCGCCCCCAGTAACCATGTCTGCGTCGGCGTCACCCCCAAGTGGGCCAGCCCCCTGGGGTCATGCGGCCGAACTGGAACTCAAAAAAATCCCATTCTTCGTTCGAGGCAAGGCTCGCCGCAATACCGAGCGCTATGCACTGGAACGCGGATTGTCGGTGATCACTGTCGAGACACTGTATGACGCCAAAGCGCACTTTGGCCGTTGAGACCGCAGCCATTTATCCACTGATTTTACTAACCCAGGCACTCCCATGAATGTGGCAAGCGTACCCATCGCTGAAATTAAGCGCCCCCCCAGACCGGACGGTGCTGGCAGCCTGCAAGTCAAACTCGATCCCAACCTGAAGATTGGCAACGCCAAGGTTTTTGCCGTCTATGGAAAGGGTGGAATCGGCAAGAGCACAACGTCGTCAAATCTTTCCGTGGCGTTTACCAAGCTCGGCAAACGCGTACTCCAGATCGGCTGCGACCCGAAACACGATTCCACCTTCACGTTGACCAAAAAACTGATGCCGACGGTCATCGACGTCCTTGAATCCGTCGATTTCCATACTGAAGAACTGCGCGTCGAAGATTTCGTCTACGAGGGCTACAGCGGCGTCATGTGCGTTGAGGCTGGCGGCCCGCCAGCCGGGACCGGTTGCGGCGGTTATGTGGTCGGTCAGACCGTGAAATTACTCAAAGAGCACCATCTGCTGGAGGACACCGACGTCGTGATTTTCGACGTGCTGGGTGATGTCGTCTGCGGTGGATTTGCTGCCCCGCTACAACATGCAGATCGGGCATTGATCGTAACAGCCAATGATTTTGATTCAATTTTTGCAATGAATCGGATCGTTCAGGCAATCAATGCAAAAGCGAAGAACTACAACGTGCGTCTGGGCGGTGTGATCGCCAATCGCAGTCGTGACACGGACCAGATCGATAAGTTCAACGATCGCGTCGGTCTCAAGCGCATGGCGCACTTCCCGGACCTGGATGTGATCCGGCGCAGCAGACTCAAGAAGTCGACCCTCTTTGAAATGGAGCCTTCGCCAGAACTTGAGGCCGTGCAGCAGGAGTACCTGCGCCTCGCGGCTGCGCTCTGGGCTGGCACCGATCCACTGGCGCCCGAAGCCTTGAAAGACCGGGACATTTTTGACCTTCTCGGCTTCGACTGAAATCTTCGGGCAATCAACACGGCAAAAGGCCTGGCATCCAGCCTCACCAAGAGAACAGACGGATGAACGATATCGCTTATGAACAACGCCGCGGCGAAATCGAAACCTACTTCGACCGCACAGCTGCCGACGCCTGGGCCAGGCTCACGTCGTCTGCACCGGTCAGCGGCATCCGGGCAACGGTGCGCGCCGGGCGGGACCTGACCCGGTCAACCCTGCTGGGTTGGCTGCCGGAAAATCTTCATGGGCGTCGCATCCTCGATGCCGGATGCGGTACCGGAGCGCTCGCCGTCGAGGCGGCACGGCGGGGCGCACAGGTCGTGGCGATTGATCTCTCGCCCACGCTCGTGCAGCTGGCCCGCGAGCGCATGCCGACTGACCTCGGCGCGGGGCGCATCGAATTCCGCTCGGGTGACATGCTGGATGCGGGCCTGGGCGAATTCGACCATGTCGTCGGCATGGACTCCCTCATCCACTATGAGCGTCACGACGTGGTGCGCGCTATCTGCGCGCTGGCACCACGCACCCATGGCTCCATTGTGTTCACCTTTGCGCCGCGCACACCGATGCTGGCGACGATGCGCGTGGTCGGGCGCCTACTGCCGCGCAGCGACCGTTCGCCGTCGATCGTTCCGGTTGCAGAAACCTTGTTGCGCAAAGAACTCTTGGACGCCCTGCCAGGGTGGAGGATCGGGCGCGATCTGAGGGTATCGACCAGCTTCTACAAGTCCCATTCGATCGAACTCTGCGCGCCGGGTACTGACCCCGACCGCAATGCGCTCTAGGGCAGCGACTGACTCATGACTGACCATACGCTAGACCTGCGGAACGCCAGGGCCGATTCTGCCCTGAGTCCGTCAGCGCTCGCTCGCAGTCAGGTCGCGCAGAGCTGGCGCGAATTGTTGCCCAGGTTGCTACCGTTTGCCGATGCTGCCACGACGGAATTGCCGATCGCGCGTCTGCTGCGACTCTCGCTGTTTCAGGTCTCAGTCGGCATGGCCGGCGCCCTGCTCACCGGCACGCTCAACCGGGTCATGATCGTTGAACTGGGCGTCGCCGCATGGCTGGTTGCCCTGATGGTGTCGTTACCCATGCTGTTCGCGCCCTTGCGGGCACTGATCGGCTTTCGTTCCGATACGCATCGGTCGGCCCTGGGTTGGCGGCGTCTGCCCTATTTCTGGTTTGGCACTCTTCTGCAGTTCGGTGGCCTTGCCATCATGCCGTTTGCCCTTCTGGTTCTGTCTGGGCGTGGCGTCGGACCGGTCGCCATTGGGCAGGCCGGTGCAGCACTCGCCTTTTTGCTGGTCGGCGCCGGCATGCACACGACCCAGACCGCAGGACTGGCGCTGGCGGGCGATCTGGCCCCCGAGCATGTGCGTCCACGCGTGATCGCCCTGCTCTATGTGATGTTGCTCGTGGGCCTGCTCACGGGCGGACTGTTGCTCGGGACGCTGCTCGCAAACGCGGGGCCGCTACGATTGATTCAGGTCGTGCAAGGGACAGCGCTGGCGACATTGCTGCTCAATGTCATCGCAGTCTGGAAGCAAGAAGTCCGCGGTCCCTCAACCAGTCAGGACACTTCGCCCCGACCCGCGTTTCGCGCCGCCTGGGCTGAGTTCGCCCAGCGTCCTGGGACGCGTCGTTTTCTGGTGGCCGTCGCTCTAGGGACAGCGGCCTTCAGCATGCAGGACATTCTGCTCGAGCCCTATGGCGGCGAGATTCTGCACCTGGGACTGGGCGCGACCTCTGCGCTGACCGCCTTGCTGGCTGCCGGTACGCTGATCGCTTTTGGGTTTTCAGCGCGCCAACTGACCCGCAATGCAGATCCCTACCGAATTGCCGCCATGGGAGCGTTCATCGGACTGTTTGCATTTGCTGCGGTGATCTTTGCGGCCCCAACCGACTCAGCGGTCCTGTTTTACGTCGGTACTTTTATCGTTGGGATCGGCGGTGGACTGTTCTCGATCGGCACACTCTCGGCCGCCATGAGTCTTGAACAGGACAAAGGCAGAGGCCTGGTACTGGGCGCCTGGGGTGCGGCGCAAGCAAGCGCCGCAGGACTGGGTATAGCGCTGGGCGGGGCCTTACGGGATCTGACATCAATGCTGGCTCAGAGCGGTGCTCTGGGGACGGTCTTGACCGATCCGTCGACGGGTTATGCAGTGGTCTATCACCTCGAAATCGGACTGCTGTTTATGACGCTGATCGCTCTTGGCCCGCTGGTCCGAACCCGCCTGGCAGAAGAGCTCGTGATGGTGGACGAATCAACGACCACCAGCATCGGACGTTCGCCGAAACACACCTTCGGCCTGGCCGAACTGCCTGGTTAGCCCCTCACCCAACAACCGTTTAACAACCGTTTTACAGCCGCTTTGACCCTTTTTCACCCTTTTTCACCCTTATCAGGGAGCTCGCCATGAAACCAATCGGCGCGATTACGCAATACATCGATGTTGCCCAAGTCATGCTTTATCTGTTCTGGATCTTCTTCGGATCGCTCGTGATTTATCTGAATCGCGAAAGCAAACGCGAAGGCTATCCCCTCGATAGCGGCAATCCGAACGATCCCGACATCGGTCTCGTCTCCATGCCCGCGCCAAAAACCTTCCTCATGCCGCACGGTGATCCGATTGTGCAGCCTCACCCGTCGCGCGACGACCGTCGACCGATTGCCGCGCGGCCGATGGCTCGCTGGGCGGGCGCACCCCTGATACCGACCGGCAACCCCTTGATTGATGGGGTTGGGCCCGCAGCCTGGGCCGAGCGTCATCCCGAGCCTGAACTGACGCTGGATGGCCGGATCAAGGTCGTACCCTTGCGCATCGCCGACGATGTCTGGCTGGAATCCCGTAGTCCCGATGCACGTGGCATGCCGGTGGTGGCGGCGGACGGGAACATTGCTGGCACGGTCCGGGATATCTGGGTCGACCGCTCAGAGACCATGGTGCGCTACTACGAGGTCGAAGTCCCCGCCCATGGCGGTGGAACACGCCGCGTGCTGCTACCGTCGAACTGCACCCGGATTCGGGGAAGCACCGGCCCCGTGCGGGTCGTCTCCATCACCGCAGCCCAGTTTTCGGATGTGCCGGGAACGGCGCACCCCGAGCAGGTGACCTGCCGCGAAGAAGACCGGATCATGGGCTACTACGCCGGCGGCTACCTCTACGCCACGCCTGCCCGCCAGGAGCCCATCCTATGAGCGCCCTCGCGCAGGGGCCGGGAGGCCCTCCCGAGCGTGTTCTCTGGGAGGGACGACCAACGTGGCCGTCCATCCTGCGCCATGTCTTCCATCTGCGTGCGCTGGCCATTTACTTCGCCATCGTCGTGGTCTGGCAGATCGTCGACGCGATGTCGACCGACGAGCCCTCGAACAATCTCATGGCCAGCACGGTCGGATTTGCCGGTCTGGCGCTGGCTTGCCTCGGAATCCTGTCCATGATGGCCTGGCTGATCTGGCGCACCACGACCTATCTCATCACCGACCGCAGAATCGTTCTTCGTTTTGGAGTGGCCTTGCCTGCCACCCTGGATGTTCCACTGAATCTCGTTCAGAACGCCTCGGTCACCATCCACTCGGACGGCACCGGTGACATTGCCTTCGAATTACCCAAGGACCAGCGGATTGCCCCGCTACTGCTTTGGCCTCATCTCAAACCTTGGCAGCTGACAAAGCCAGAACCCATGCTGCGCGGTATCGACAATCCAGAGCAGGTGGCCGAGCTCTTCGCGAGCGCCCTGTCCGCGCACTCGTCGCCCCAACCAAGCACTGTCGCGATCGAAGAAGGCCTGATGGAGCGAGCCCCTCTTCATGCCCCGTCGCAAGCCGATCGTAACGCTCAGGTTGATAGAGTTCACTCATGAAAACACCCCCAGCAACCAGTCCCAGGCCCGACTCACTGGCAACTCTCGACCGTGAGCGCGAATTCGACCGCGTTCATGCCGAGGAACACGACAATCAGGTACCGAAGGTACCGCTCTATGCCGCGATGTCGCTGGCCGTGTTTGCCCTCGTTCTGGTCAGCGGCGCCCGCCTGCTCGGATTCGATCCGGTTGACCAACCGGGCCGGGAGATCGTCGCGCGCGATCTGCGTTTTGAAGATCGCCCGGGGGGCGCGGTTGCCGTCTTTGACAATCGCGACCAATCACTGGTTGAGCTCGTGCCTGGTGGGGAGAATTCATTCGTGCGTTCAACGCTGCGCAGCATGGCGCGCGACCGGCGCCGTGACGGTGCCGGATCGGAAGTGGCGTTCCATCTGGCTGGACATGCCGACGGACGTTTGACACTGACCGATCCAGTCACCGGTCGTCGGCTCGATCTGGTGGCATTCGGAAGTGACAACGCCAAATCATTTAGCCGCTGGCTGCCAGCCCCTCCAGCGGCAAGTTCCGTTAAAGTGTCAATAGTTGATAACGTAACGAAGGATTGACGAGATGTCAGCAATTCTGTCTCCGCGCCCTGATTCGATGGCAGCCACGCCAGGTGCTGCAGGCACCCTCTCCGGTGGGGTCCCCTTTGTCGCCCCGATCAATACCGCCGAGGACGCACTGAATCAAGCGCGCGCGGACTCGCTGATCAGCCCCAAGTTCTACACCACGGACTTTGAGGCGATGGATCGGATCGATGTGTCGTCCGTTCAGGCGGAGTGGGACCAGCTGATATCGGAATTCCGTAGCGACGCCAATAAAGACCACTTCGAACGCGACGACGCATTCGGGGGTGAGGTCATGGCCTTGCCTGAGGGGCTTCGTAACGAATTCTTCGACTTTCTGATCAGTTCGGCCACGTCCGAGTACAGCGGTTGTGTGCTGTACGCCGACATCCGCGCCAAGGTCAAGAACCCTGAAATGCGCGAACTGATGGGCTACATGGCCCGCGATGAGTCCCGCCATTCGGGTTTCATCAACCGCGCCCTGAAAGATTTCAATGTCGGCCTGGATCTGCCGGCGCTACGCCGCTCGAAGGCCTACACCTTCTTCAAGCCAAAGTTCATTTTCTACGCAACCTATCTGTCGGAGAAGATCGGTTACGCCCGCTACATCATGATTCATCGGACGCTTGAGCAATACCCGGAGCGTCGATTTCATCCCATCTTCCGCTGGTTCGAACAGTGGTGCCTCGATGAATTCCGTCATGGCGAGGCCTTCGCAGTGCTCATGAAGGCCGATCCGAAATTGCAAAGCGGCATCAACAAGCTCTGGATCCGCTTCTTCCTGCTCGCCGTGTTCGCCACCATGTATGTGCGCGACCATACACGCCCCTACATGTTCGATGCGTTGGGGATGAAGCCTGCCGAGTTCGGATTTTCGGTCTTCAGAATCACCACCGCCATTTCCCGCCAGATCTTCCCGGTCTCGCTCGATATTGAGCACCCCGCATTCCGCGCCGGTCTGGAATCGATGCGCACCAACTTCGAAGCGGCTCAGGCTGCCCGTGCCCGCGGGGGGCTGATTGGAAAGCTCCAGCAGGCGAGCGCCAACCTGAAAATTGCCGCATCGTTCGTTCGGCTCTACCTGCGCCCCGTACACCGGCATGCGCTCCCCGATGACGTCCGCGTCGTGCCAGCCTGGTAAGCCAGTCAACGATGCACCCAAGCTGACTGTCACGTGTTTGAATCTGCCGCTCCGGCGCTCTTCAGCACGTTTGTCTGGTGGTTTGCCACCGGCATCGTGCTCTATCTAGACGGCCTACCGCAGTACACCTTTCGCTGGAGTGTGCTCGGTTCGACCGTCCTGATGGGCGTGGGTTTCCTGGGGCTGGCCAGCGTTGCCGATGACGTTTCGCCGGGCGCAGCCTATGCCGGCTTCCTCTATGCAATGTTGATCTGGGGCTGGCTGGAGCTGACGTACTACACCGGATTTGTGACGGGACCTCGCAAAGTCGCCTGTGAACCCGGATGCCGCGGCTGGGCGCATTTTGGCCATGCTCTCGAAACCAGCCTCTACCATGAAGCAGCGATCCTGTTCGCCATTCTGATCGCCGCTGTGGTCAGTTGGGACCAGCCCAACCGGGTCGGTTTGTGGACCCTCCTGCTGGTCTTTGGCATGCATGAGAGTGCCCGCCTCAATGTGTTCCTGGGCGTGCGCAACCTCAATGCCGAGTGGCTGCCACCGCATCTCACCTATCTGCGAGGGTTCCTGCGCAAACGGTCGATGAACCCACTCTTTCCAGTCTCGATCACGATCGGAACGACCGTGACCGTCCTGTTGATTCGGGCAGCGTTGGCCAACGAAACGGGTGGCTTCGAAGCGGTCAGCATGACCCTTCTCGCTGCGCTGGCCGGTCTGGCCATGTTTGAGCACTGGCTGATGATGCTGCCCTTACCAACGAACTGGCTGTGGCGTTGGGGCCTGGGCGAGCGGGCGCTTCCGGAGCCCGCAATCGAACCGGTGGTCGAGCCAGTCCCAACCCCAGCGATTCAGGCTGGGGGCATCGGTAGAAGCGTTTAGGTTGACTGCCTCCGCTCGGCAACCTGATCTGGAGGCGTTGGTTTGCGCAATGCCTGGGTGTTGATGGGACTCGGGCTACTGGCTGTTCTGGCCCTAGCCGGCTTGGGCTGGCTGTGGACACCGGATCGAGAACGAGTCGAGCTAGAAACCCGCTACGCTCAGGCACCCTCCCAGTTTTTGGACGTTGCGGGCGTACGACTCCATCTGCGTTCGAGCGGGCCGACGGCGCCCCCAGCCGTGAATGGGCCGTCTGAGCCCATCGCTGCCGGAAGCACTGTTCAAACCGTTGCTGGGCAAACCCCGCCCGCGGTGGTGCTGCTGCATGGCTTTGGCGCGAGTTTACATACCTGGGAAGACTGGGCATCCGTTTTGTCCCAGGATTTCCGTGTCATCCGCTACGATCTGCCGGGTGCTGGATTGACGGGTCCAGACGCCAGCGGCGACTACACGGATGCCAGGGGAATGGCTGTCCTGCTCGCACTGCTCGATCGACTGGGGCTCCAGAAGGCCAGCCTGATCGGGCATTCGATGGGCGGTCGACTGGCCTGGAACTTCGCTGCGGCCTATCCAGAGCGAATCGAAAAACTCATTCTGATATCCCCCGATGGATTTGCCAGTCCGGGGTTCGAGTATGGCAAGCCTCCAGAGATTGGTGCCAGCATCCAGGCGATGCGTTTCATCCTGCCAAAACCGATCCTGCGCATGAGTCTGGCACCTGCCTATGCGGATTCCTCGGTCATGACGGACCAGCTGCTTACCCGCTACCACGATCTCATGCTGGCCCCGGGCATTCGGCCGGCCCTGATCTCACGTTTGGAACAGTCGATCTTGAAGGATCCGAACCCGACCTTGGCCACGATCCAGGCGCCGACGCTACTGGTCTGGGGTGATCAGGATGCGATGATTCCGTTCGCCAACTCGGCAGATTATTTACGCGCGTTACCAAACGCCCGGCTGGTGAAGATGCCGGGTGTCGGTCATCTTCCCCACGAAGAGGCGCCGGCCGAATCGGTCCTAGCCGTCCATGAATTCCTGAGGGAAAGCGGGCGATAGGGCGCGCCAGTCTGAGCGAGACCGTTTGACGGTCTGCTCGGACGTCGATCCTCAAACCCGGGCGAATCCAAACAGATGCGCCATATCCTTCAGGAAGATACGCACATGCGCCATGGGCTTTTTGCGTACCAGTTCTTTATTCATGTAGGACTCAAACGTCAGTTGCTGCACATCGGGGTCCCGGCAGATACTGACGAAACGCTCACGGCGCTTATCACTGCTGTACCAAAAATACTGCATGATGCCAAGAACCATAAAGACCGTCCGATGCGCTTTCATGAATCGTTTGCGGGCTGTGGCGAGGGCTGCCGGATTGCCAGTGACCAACAAGGCCTGGACGGCATCCGCGGCGAGTGAGCCCCCGACCATCGCATAGTAGATACCTTCGCCTGATGCGGGCGCCACTACCCCAGCCGCATCGCCAGCCAGCACGACATCGCGACCGTTGTCCCAGCGCTTGAGCGGCTTCATCGGCAACGGAGCCCCTTCACGGCGCAGGGTGACGGCGTCTTTGAGGCCGGTCGCTTCACGCAATGAACTGACCGCATTTTTAAGCGAAAAGCCCTTATCTGCGCTTCCGGTCCCGACGCTCAGGGTATTGCCATGCGGGAATACCCAACCATAGAAGTCCGGCGATAGCTTGCCCTGATACCAGACATCGCAGCGCGATCCGTCATAACCCGGTGGCTTCACTGCAGGTGCTTCAATGATCTCGTGATAGGCGAACACATATTGCGTTTCCTTGGCACCCGGGATCGCCTGACGTCCCACACCGGATTTAGCACCATCCGCACCAATGATGGCCCGCGCCCGCACGCTCTCGGCTCGCCCTTCCCCAGGAACCCGGCGATCACGAATCCGGTAGTGCACGCGGCTGACGCCATCGGCATCACGATCAATTTTTTCAAAAACACCAATGCGCCTGACCGCGCCGGCTTCGGCAGCCCGTACCCGCAACCACTCATCGAAATGTTCACGGTCGACCATGCCGACGAATCCACCTTCGATTGGCATGTCGACGTTGACCGCTGTGGGCGAAACCATTCTTGCAGCACTCGCGCGCGCAACAAGCAGGGAATCAGGGATCCGGTAGTCCTTGATGAGCCGCGGGGGAATGGCGCCGCCACAGGGCTTGACCCGCCCAGCGCGGTCGAGCAACAAAACCTTGCGGCCTTTGAGTGCGAGCTCCTGAGCAGCCGTTGCACCAGCTGGCCCACCGCCCACGACCACAACATCGAAGGTTTCAGTGGCATCGCCACCACTCGTAGTGGAGCCGTTCTGGGTCTCGTTTCTGATCCAATTTTCAGTGGCATTCATGAGAACGTTCTCCTGATTTTTATGTTAATTACAAAATTAACATTAATTTTAAAAATTAAAATACCGAAATTTCATAATAAAAACTGCAACATCGAATTCATGCTGTCCCCTGGGTCAGCGAACGGAGTGCAAAGGCGCTGACCATCATCCCAGCCACAAACAGCGGAACACCGAATCCGCTATATGGCAGGGCCCGTTTGATTGGGGCGGCGACAAACCAGCGCATCATTGCGCCCTGCGCGCACAGCAGCATCGTCACCGTCAGTGCCTGCCACGGTCGGGCCCACATCAGCAGCAGCAAGATGACGCCCACTTGCGGTAAGGCCATCGTCCAGCTGGCGCTATGGGCAGCACCGTCCACCCCAAGCTGCACCGGCAGGGACTCAACACCCATCACCCGATCGCCCTCGACCGCCTTGAAGTCGTTGAGCGTCATGATTCCGTGCGCACCCAGGCTGTACAGCAGGGCCAGACTGAGCGAACGTCCATCGGGCATGGCTCCCCCGGCCATCACGGCAGCACCGGTTAGCCAGGCAAGGCCCTCATAGCAAAGTCCGCACGCCGCGTTGCCAAACCAGCCGTTCTCCTTGAGTCGGATCGGCGGCGCGCTATAGGCCCAGGCGAGCACCAGGCCCGCGACCGCGGCGCCGAATCCCCAGGGTCCGAGCATGCTCGCGACGACGAGCGACAAAACCGTCCAGCCAATCGCAATATAGAGCCCCCATCGCCCCGGCATCCGTCCCGACGGAATGGGGCGATGGGGTTCATTGATCGCGTCCACATGTCGATCAAACCAGTCATTGACGGCCTGACTGGTCGCACAGACGAGCGGTCCGGCGAGCAGAATGCCAAGGCCGATCACTAGCCAATTGCCGTCCGGGGAAACCCCAGAGGCAACGACCCCGCAGGCAAATGCCCACATCGGCGGAAACCAGGTGATTGGCTTCAGCAACTCCTTGACGGTAGAGAGCGCAGGACGATTCATCCCGGCAGTTTGTCGTTGACATTCATAGATGTCAACTCAGGTTTACACTATGTCCTTCCCGCCGGGAACGCGTTCCAAAAAGCGTCGATAAGCAGCCGCGAACTCGGGTGCCTGCTCGAAATGCGGGAAAGCCCCGGTGGCAAAGGGCTCCACCGTCCAGTTCGGCTTGTCCCGCGCCCAGTCTGCGCCCGAAAAATCTCGAAAATCGCCACGCACCCCGTGGGGCATCCAGACGGGCAGTTCCAGCGCCTTGAACAAGGCCACGACATCGCGGCTGAAGAGTCGTCCACAAACGAACGCAAATGGCGCAAATCGGGCGCCAGGCTGATGTGACGTACGCCAGGCGTAATCGATCAGTCCGGGATCGACGGCCCTGGATCCAAACGTCCCACGCAAGAAAAAACCAATACTCGGACGGGAGACAAGCGCATCGAAGAGTCCCTGAGCCCAGAGTCGGCAGGACAGGAAGGCATGCAAGCCTGGAACCTCAAAAGTCCCGGACCGCTGCGCGCGTGAATCACCCGTCGCTGGTCGACCGTGCGCCAGGTCCGGGGGCAAGGCGGCCTTGCTGAGTCGCGCCGACCGGGCATTGAAGCCAGTCGGATTCACCAGGGTCAGAGAGCGAAAGCATTCCGGGCGCCTGAGGGCGAGACGGGCGGCAAATTCTCCCGTCAGCGATAGCGCCAGAACATCGACGGCATGCGCGCCGGTCGCCGTAAAGATCGCATCGAGCACCGACTCGATCGCATCGAGATACAAATCCAAGTCATATCGACGATCCGAACGATCTGAAAAACCGAATCCCGGAAGATCAGGCGCCCAGACCTGCCGGTCGCTCGCCATGGACAGCGCGATCGGCCTGACCTCGTATGCCGAGGCCGACGCATTCATGCTATGAATGAGAAGAAGTGGCGGTCCCACACCCGCTACGTACACATTCAGGGACCCGACGCGACCCTCCAGAACTCGCCTTGAAGCCTCAAAGGCGGGGGTCAGCGTCGGGTACACGCTCACGCCCTACTGAAAGAAGTCTTTGACCCGATCCATGAAGGACTTTGCGGCCGGGTTATGGCGCACATCCTTGAGGGACTGCTCGAGTTCGCGCAATAGAGCCTTCTGCTTTTCCGTGAGTTTCACCGGCGTCTCGACCGCGAGGTGGCAGTAAAGATCACCCGGGTAACTGGAACGCAGGCCCTTGATCCCCTTGCCGCGCAGCCGGAACGTCTTGCCGGACTGAGTACCCTCGGGCACTTCCATCTCGGCACGCCCAGCCAACGTGGGCACTTCGATCTTACCCCCCAGCGCAGCGGTGGTGAACTGGATCGGAATTTCACAGTGCAGATCATCGCCATCGCGCTGGAACACGCCGTGCGGCTTGATCTTGATTTCAACGAACAAGTCACCCGATGGACCGCCATTGACCCCGGGCTCACCGTTGCCGCTCGAGCGGATCCGCATGCCCTCATCAATTCCGGCAGGAATTTTCACTTCGAGCGTCTTATTCTTGCGCGTACGGCCCACCCCTTCACAAGCGGTGCAGGGATCGGGAATGATCCGACCAGAACCATGGCAATGCGGACAGGTCTGCTGAATCGAGAAGAATCCCTGCTGGACGCGCACCGTTCCCCCACCACCGCAAGGGCGGCAAGGTTGCGGCTTGGTTCCGGGTTTGGCACCACTGCCCTTGCAGGTCTCACAACTCTCCCAACTCGGCACCCGAATCTGCGCCTCGTGGCCATTGGCAGCCTGCTCGAGAGAGATCTCCATGGCGTAGCGTAGGTCAGACCCGCGGTACACGTTGGATCGACCACCCCCGCCCCCGCGGGCCCCCGCCTGACCGAAAATATCGCCGAAAATATCGCCAAAGACATCGGCGAAGCCGCCCGCACCAGGACCACCAGCCCCTGCGCCCATGTTGGGGTCAACGCCGGCATGCCCGTAACGGTCGTAGGCGGCCCGCTTTTGCTCATCGGAGAGCATTTCGTAGGCTTCTTTCGCCTCCTTGAACTTGGCCTCGGCGTCTTTACTGTCCGGATTTCGGTCCGGGTGGTATTTCATCGCCAGCTTGCGATACGACTTCTTGAGCTCCTCGTCGGAGGCGTTTTTCGCGAGGCCGAGCACCTCGTAGAAATCCCGTTTCGCCATCGGTGCTTATTCACTAGTGTTGAACGATCAAATAGATCGCTCAGGTTGAACGCTGATACAGAGAAACGGGCGCAAACAGCGCCCGGGAGATCGAACGGGCGCGAGCAGCGCCCGCTCTCATGGGTCTGAACGGACAGCTTGTCAGCCTCGGCGAACTTCCTTGAAGTCAGCGTCGACGATGTCGTCGTCCTTGGGACGCGAACCGCCTGCACCGCCCCCAGAGCCACTGGCACCCTGACCACCCGCACCCGCGGCACTACCACCAAACCCCGCCGCCCCCGGACCGCCCGGTGCCGCACCATCGCCTTTCTGCATTTCGGCCGCCATGATCTCACCAATCTTCTGCGAGGCGGTCATCAAGGCCTCGGATGCGGCTTCGATCCGGGCTTTGTCATCGGACTGGATGGCGGCTTCGGTTTCCTTGATTGCTTCTTCGATCTTGGTCTTTTCCGCCGCATCGATCTTGTCAGCATGCTCGGTCAGGCTCTTGCGGACCTGATGCACCATTCCATCGGCCTGATTGCGGGTTTGCGCGAGTTCGGCCATCCGGCGATCTTCCTCTGCGTTCGCCTCAGCGTCCTTGACCATGCGCTCGATCTCCGCCTCATTGAGACCGGAGTTGGCCTTGATGGTGACCTTATTCTCCTTGCCGCTCGCTTTGTCCTTGGCCGAGACATGCAAAATGCCGTTCGCATCAATATCAAACGTCACTTCAATCTGAGGCGTGCCGCGCGGTGCCTGAGGGATGCCCTCGAGATTGAATTCGCCCAGCAGCTTGTTACCCGAGGCGATTTCGCGCTCGCCCTGAAACACCTTGATGGTCACCGCTGGCTGGTTATCGTCGGCGGTTGAAAACACCTGAGCGTACTTGGTCGGGATCGTAGTGTTCTTGTTGATCATTTTGGTCATCACACCGCCCAGGGTCTCGATCCCCAGCGACAGCGGCGTGACGTCTAGGAGGAGCACGTCCTTGCGCTCTCCCGACAGCACTGAACCCTGAATCGCGGCACCCACGGCGACGGCCTCATCCGGGTTGACGTCCTTGCGGGGTTCCTTACCGAAGAACTCTTTGACCTTTTCCTGCACCTTAGGCATCCGGGTCATGCCACCGACTAGGATCACATCCTCGATGTCGCCCACCTTGACGCCCGCATCCTTGATGGCGATCCGACACGGCTCGATCGTGCGCTGGATCAGTTCATCAACCAGGGCCTCGAGTTTGGCGCGCGTCAACTTCATGTTGAGGTGCTTGGGGCCCGAGGCGTCAGCGGTGACATAGGGCAGGTTGATCTCGGTCTGCGCGGAGCTCGAGAGCTCGATTTTGGCCTTCTCGGCCGCCTCTTTCAGGCGCTGCAGCGCCAGGACATCACGCCCGAGATCGACACCCGACTCTTTCTTGAATTCGCCGATGATGTGTTCGATCAGACGCTGATCGAAGTCTTCACCGCCCAGGAAGGTATCGCCGTTGGTCGACAGGACTTCGAACTGCTTCTCGCCATCGACGTCGGCGATCTCGATGATCGAGATATCGAAAGTGCCCCCACCGAGGTCGAAGACCGCAATCTTGCGGTCATGCTTGGACTGTTTATCCAGACCAAAGGCGAGCGCAGCGGCGGTGGGTTCGTTGATGATCCGCTTGACCTCAAGCCCTGCGATCCGACCGGCATCCTTGGTCGCCTGGCGCTGCGCATCATTGAAGTAGGCCGGGACCGTGATCACGGCTTCGGTGACCTCTTCGCCCAGGTAATCCTCGGCGGTCTTCTTCATCTTGCGCAACACTTCAGCAGAAACCTGCGGAGGCGCGAGCTTGCGGCCACGCGATTCGACCCAGGCGTCCCCGTTGTCGGCCTTCGCGATCGTGTAGGGCATCAAATTGATGTCCTTCTGGACTTCTTTTTCAGCAAACTTGCGGCCGATCAGGCGCTTGACCGCGTACAGGGTGTTCGTTGGGTTGGTCACTGCCTGACGCTTGGCGGGGGCGCCAACGAGGATTTCGCCGTCTTCCATGTACGCGACGATGGACGGGGTAGTGCGGGCGCCCTCAGCGTTTTCGATCACGCGCGGCTGGCCGCCTTCCATGATGGCAACGCAGGAGTTGGTGGTGCCGAGGTCGATACCGATGATCTTGGCCATGGTTTGATTCTCTTAATTAGATGAGGTTAGTTCGCGAAGTGAGGATTCAGAACGGAATAAGTCTGAAATGGGGACAAAGCTGGCAGGTTTCAAGCCCGCTCGGACAGCGTTCGGGCCAATTACCCGTCATCCGGTGCAAAACCATGCGGCTTCAGCCGGCAGCGCCGTTGGAAACGGTCACCAGCGCGGGTTTGAGCACCCGATCTGCGATGACCCAGCCCTTCTGGAGGACTGCCACCACATGCTGGGCTGCCACATCGGCCGACGGCACCATCGAAATCGCCTGGTGACGGTTGGGATCAAAGCGCTCACCCTTGGGATCAATCGGCGTCAGACGCGCTTTCTCAAACGCAGAAAGCAACTGGCGCAGGGTGATTTCAACCCCAGAGCGCATCTGCTCAGGCGTTGCCGCCGGAGTCGCCAATGCGGCCTCGAGACTGTCGATGACTGGAACCAGCCCTTCGGCAAAGTTCTCAATCGCATACTTGTGGGTCTTGGCGATATCTTCCTGCGCCCGCCGGCGGATATTTTCCATCTCGGCCTTGGCCCGCAGGTAGGCCTCATGGTATTCGGCCACCCGGGCCTGGGCTTCCATCAGCGCGGCCGCATCGGAGGGGAGGTGGATATCGGGACCATCGACAAGGCCAGCGGCCGCTTCAGCGCCGGCGGCGGTGCCAGCAGGGGTTGCGGATGCGGCCGGGCTGTCAGCACCCGCCATCGAAGCCGATGGATGCAGAGATGCGGTCTCTGCAGCTGAATGGGGAGCGGTCGACTTGACAGCGGGATCGGTCTGGACCGACGGGGAAGAAGCGTCTGGCATTGGGCGGGCATCAACCATGGGTTTTGTGTCCTGTTTCTAAAACTGGGCCTCATCTGAGGGCATCTTCAGTGGTTTCAAGCCCCCCCGTGGAGAACGCCACAGGCAGGAGGCGACGGCGAGTTGCTTCGAGGTGGGATAGCATCACCGGAAACTGATCATTACCCGATCAGCTTGCCCGACAACGCGCCCCCCAGCGAGGAGAGAATCCATTGATCGTCAAGCAAATCTGGACCGCCAATGCGTATCGCAACTTTAACTATCTGATCGCTTGCAGCGAGACTGGCGAGGCGCTCGCAATCGATCCGCTGGACAGCGCGCAATGCCTGCAAGTTGCGCGCGATGCGGGCTGGGAGATCACCCAGATCCTCAACACCCATGAACATCACGACCACATCGGTGGCAACCAGGCGATTGTCGACAAAACCGGAGCCAAAGTTCTTGCGCACGAACGGGCGAAAGACAAGATTCCGGGGGTCTCGCGCGGACTGGTGGCGGGCGATCGCATCCGGGTCGGCAAGACCGTCGAACTCGAAGCGCTCGACACGCCAGGCCACACCATGTGCCACATCTGTCTGCGAGCCCATTCAGAGCGGCCGGCCATTTTCACGGGCGACACCCTGTTCAATGCCGGCGCTGGAAACTGCCACAACGGCGGAAACGCGCAGGATCTCTACAGCACCTTTGCTGAGCAACTCGAGCAACTGCCGCCCGAGACCCTGATCTATCCGGGCCACGACTACATTGAAAACAATCTGCGCTTTACGCTGGACCGCGAACCCGACAACCGGCAAGCCCAGACCCTGCTGGATCAGGTCGCTGGGCAGGACCCGGCCGAGGCCTACGTGAGTACGATGGCCGACGAGCTCCAGATCAATACCTTCTTTCGGCTCAAGAGCCCGTCCGTGATTGCGCGGCTGCGGGAACGTTTTCCGGAACTGCCCGAAGAGCCCGACCCGCGGACCGTGTTCATCAAACTAAGGGAACTGCGCAACAGCTGGTGACCAGCCGCTAAGACAGGGCCCCGAGATCGCGCGCCCGCTGGGCCGCAGCGGAGCGCTCGGCTGCGGCAGCCGCCTGGGCGGGCGCATCGAGCTTCAGGGTGTCCCAGCCGGCGGTATGCCGCTCGACCAGACCCACCAGGGTCTGCACCATCGCTGGAGAATGATTGACGCACGGCAGGTAGTTGAAGGTTTTGCCGCCCGCGTGCAAAAACGCATCGCGTGCTTCCTGGGCAATTTCTTCAAGGGTCTCCAGACAGTCGGCCACAAAACCCGGGCAGACAATATCGACCCGCCCAACGCCCTGTCGGCCCAGTGCCTCAAGCGTTGGCTCGGTGTAGGGCTCGAGCCAGGCCGCGCGACCAAAGCGCGACTGAAAGGTGATCATCCATTGATCCGGCGTGAGGCCCAGGCGTTGCGCAAGCAAACGAGCCATCTTGTGGCATTCGCAATGATAGGGGTCGCCCTCCATTAGCGTGCGCTGCGGCACGCCATGAAAACTCATCACCAGCTTATCGGGCCGTCCCTTCTCGTCCCAGGCGCTCTGGATACTGGCCGCAACCGCCTCGAGATAGTTGGGATCATCGTGAAAATTTCGGATCAGGCGCAGTTCGGGCAAGTTGCGCCACGTGCTGAGTTCGCGGGCGACCTCGTCAAACACAGTGCCCGTGGTGGCGCCGGCATATTGGGGATACATCGGCAACACCAGCAGGCGCTGCAGGTTGCGCTCGCGCAACTCCCGCAGAACGCTGCTCATCGAGGGATTGCCATACCGCATGGCCATCGCGACTTCGATCGCTTGGCCGCGCGCGTTCAGTGCAAGCTGCAAACCCTCGGCCTGGCGCTGGGTATAGACCCGTAGGGGTGAACCTTCGGGCAACCACACGGAGGCGTATTTTTGGGCCGACTTCGCAGGGCGGGTGCGCAGAATGACACCGTGCAGCAGCGGTTGCCAAACGATCGACGGGATCTCAACGACCCGCGGGTCCGAGAGGAACTGGGCCAGATAGCGGCGCAACGCAGGTGCGGTGGGTTCATCCGGCGTGCCGAGTTGCACCATTAGGACCGCCGTGAGCGGCGGTTTCCCGTGGGCGAACTGCTTGGGCGAGGAAAATCTGGGCATGAAGCAACTCGGCCTTGTGGGCGTCGAAAAATAGCTGGGGGTCAGGGACGACGAGGAGGTTGCCGAACTCGGGCCAGGCTCAGCTCGCCGCGCTTAGCGCGGTCGAAACAAGGCGGGCCGTGATGTCGACAATCGGGATCACCCGTTCGTAATCCATGCGGGTTGGGCCGATGACCCCGAGCGTACCAACGACGCGGCCATCAACAAGATACGGAGCCGTGATCACACTCATCTGCTCCATGGGAACGAGATCGGATTCGCCGCCGATGAAAATCTGCACCCCGGAGGCTCGCCCAGAGGCATCCAGAAGCTGGATCAAGCGGGTCTTTTGTTCGAACAGGTCGAACAGTGACCGCAGACGATCCACATCTGTCGTCAATTCGGTAACGCCGATCAGATTGCGTTCACCAAAGATCATGACATCCTCGGGATGATTCAGCATTTCACCACTGACCGTCACTGCGCGCTGCATCAACACTCCGATGTCATCGCGCAAAGCGGCGAGTTCGGCCGAGAGCGTACCTTGAATTGAGCGAAAGTCCTGGCCCGCGAAATGGGCGTTGATGATATTCGCAGCCTCAATGAGCTGGGCAGGGGCGTAATCGCGCTCTGTCGCAAGGATGCGGTTCTGAACATCACCATCGGGGGTCACGAGCACCAGCAGCACCCGTTTCTCACTCAGGCGGATGAATTCGACCTGACGAAAGACCGACGCCCGCCTTGGCGTCTGAACCACGCCAGCGAAATGGGACAGGCTGGAGAGCAGTTGCGCCGCGCTGGCCAGCACGCGCTGGGGTTGATCGACCTGCAACTGCCCCTGCATTGCCTCCGTGTCCTCAAGTCCGAGCGGCTGTACGGTGACCATCGTATCGACGAAGAGCCGATATCCACGAGCGGTCGGGATCCGGCCCGATGAGGTGTGGGGACTCACAATCAGGCCGAGCTCTTCCAGATCGGACATCACGTTGCGCACGGTGGCCGGCGACAAGTCCAGCCCCGACCAGCGCGAGAGCGTACGCGACCCGACAGGCTGGCCTTCGGCGATGTGTCGCTCAACGAGCGTTTTCAGGAGGGTGCGGGCGCGGCGATCCAACATAGACGTTGATTCTAGTGCGGCTGCGCCACTGTGGTGTAATCACAAATATGCAAGCATTCCAGACGGTTGCCCTGGTGGGACGATTTCGTTCGAGCGGAATCGAGCAAACACTTGACCAAATTGAAGTTTTTCTTCGGTCACGTGGGCTGGACGTTATTCGCCCGATCACGAGTACCGACAACGCAGGCGACGTAAAATCGCTCGCACGTCTGCCGGCACACGCCATCGATCTGGCAATTGTGGTCGGCGGGGACGGCACCATGCTCGGAATTGCCCGTGAACTCGCGCCATCCGGCGTACCCGTCATCGGGATCAACCATGGCCGCCTGGGGTTCATGACCGACATCCCGCTCGACCGCTGGACGGAGGCGCTGGCCGCCATTCTCGACGGACATTACGAAGCCGAGGAACGCACCCTGCTCGATACGCGCGTGCTGCGCGACCCCGATTCGCAGGTTCCCTTCGAAGCACGGGCACTCAATGATGTTGTGGTTGGGCGAGGTCTGGTGGGCCGCATGCTCGAACTCAACGTCGAAGTCGACGGCAAGTTCATGTACACACAGCGTGCCGACGGACTGATCATTGCCACACCGACCGGTTCGACCGCCTACGCATTATCGGCTAATGGCCCGATTCTGCACCCCCAGCTAAGCGGTATCGTCCTGGTTCCGGTTGCGCCGCAAGCCCTCTCCAATCGGCCGATCGTGCTGCCCGATACCTGTACGGTGACGGTACGCATTGGCGATGAAACCGACGCTCGCGTGAATTGCGATATGCAAACCTTTTCCGACCTGCATCCCGGGGACCGAATCGTGATCCAACGATCCGCCCATCGCATCCGCTTTCTGCATCCCAGCGGCTACAGTTACTTTGCCACGCTGCGGGGTAAACTGGCTTGGCAAGCCCTTCCGGTACTTTCTGCCAGAACCCCCTGAGCCGTCCCTGTCACGGCCACGACACCATGCTCCGCACCCTGCGTCTGCGCGATATCGTTCTGGTCGAAGCAGCCGACATCGAATTCGGCGCCGGTTTCAATGTCCTGTCGGGCGAAACCGGCGCTGGAAAGTCGATCCTGCTCGATGCACTCGGGCTGGCACTCGGGCACCGCGCCGATGCCCAACTGGTTCGTGAGGGCTGCGCGCGTGCCGATGTGGTGGCTGAATTCGCCAGCCACGATGGACTCGATGCCTGGCTTGCGGAACGTGAACTCGGCGGTGATCCCGGGACGGTTCTGCTGCGCCGCGTGGTCGAGAGCGACGGACGGTCGCGCGCCTTTGTCAATGGCCAACCAGTGCCAGCGACCTTGCTGCGCGAGACTGGCGAACAGTTGCTCGACATCCATGGACAACATGCCCATCAGCGGCTGCTGCGTGGCGCTGCCCAGCGAGAGCTTCTGGACGCATTTGCCGGCATTCAGCCGCAGGTCGCAACCCTCCAATCGCACTGGGCGGCCTGGCAGGCGGCCGAATCAGCGCTGACGCGGGCGCGGCAGGCAGGCGACCAGATCAACCAGGACCGTGAACGGCTGCAGTGGCAGATTGATGAACTGGGAGCCTTGCAACTCGGCCCGGACGAATGGGATGCGCTGGAGGGCGAACAAAAACGTCTGGCCCATGCGGCTGCGCTGATCGAAGGAGCCCGTGGGGCGGCCGATGCGCTACACGACGAAGATGCTGCGATCGAGCGTCACCTTTCCCGACTGGTCGCGCGCTTGCGGCCACTGGCGCAGATTGATCCTGCGCTGTTGCCATCCCTCGAACTCCTCGAAGGGGCAGCTATTCAAGCCGCTGAGGCGGCCGATGCCCTGGCGCATTACGCCGATCGGATCGATCTGGATCCTGAACGTCTGGCCGAGGTCGACCGTCGTTTGGGCGCCATCCACACGATGGCTCGCAAGTACCGGATCGCGCCGCAGGATCTGGCGAGTGAACTTCAGCGCTTGCGCGACCGTCTGACCGAACTCGAACGCTCAGTCGACCTGGCCGGACTGCAGGAAGCAGCCAACCAGACCCGCGACACCTACGACCAACGCGCCCGTTCCCTGGGCGCAACCCGGCGCGAGGCGGCTGGCCGCCTCGCGATGGCGGTCAGCGAAGGGATTGCCGGACTGGGGATGGGGGACAGTCTTTTCGAGATCGCCGTCGCAGCGGCAGAGCCGGGACCAGCGGGGACAGAAACCGTGGAATTCCAGATCGCTGGACACCGCGGCAGTGCGCCACGACCACTGGCCAAAGTGGGCTCAGGCGGCGAACTTTCCCGAGTGGGTCTGGCCATCACGGTCGCTGCAGCATCAAACCAACCGGTCGGCACCCTGGTCTTCGATGAGGCCGACAGCGGTGTTGGCGGAGCGGTGGCCGAACTGATCGGTCGACTGATGCGCAGCCTGGGCGAGGTGCGTCAGGTGCTGTGTGTTACTCACCTGCCTCAGGTGGCAGCGCGGGCGCATCGCCATTTCGAAGTCATCAAACGCACCCAGAAGGGTCGCCCCGTCACCTCGGTCAATGCACTGCATGGCGAAGCTCGGGTGGAGGAAATTGCCCGCATGCTGGGGGGTGTCGACATCACGGCGACGACCCGCACGCACGCCAGGGAACTGCTGGTCTCCTGAATCTCCCGCAATCTCCCGCAATCTCCCTGAATCGTTACCCGAATCGTTATCCAAATCGCGATCAGGTCGGGCGATGCGGGCAGGCTGTTTTGACGCACAGGGCGTAGAGCGAGAGCGCATGGTCCTGGAGTTCGAAGCCGCGATCGGTCGCGATGCGTTTCTGACGCTCTTCGATCTGCAGGTCGTAGAACTCCTCGACATGTCCGCAGGTCACACAGACTAGGTGATCGTGATGGCCTCCTTCCTGGAGTTCAAAAACGGCCTTGCCCGCCTCGAAATGACTTCGCGTGAGCAGCCCCGCCTGCTCGAATTGGGTCAGCACCCGGTAGACCGTGGCGAGCCCGATGTCCTGACGTTCACCGACCAGGACCCGGTACACATCTTCAGCCGTGAGGTGGCGGCGATCACTGCGCTGAAAGACTTCAAGGATCGTACGGCGCGGTACGGTCGCCTTGAGGCCAAGATTCTTGAGTTCATTAGAACCAGTCATGCGGACCCTCACTCAGGGGTTGTTCGGTCGTGCCATCGCACCAATCAGAATGCGTATCATAGGCAGTCATTGCTCATGATTGGTAGAGACCGTGGTCTTGCGCGTATTGAAACATCGACAAATCATTCGAACGTTCAGCATATCCTTGACGCTGGCCGTTGCGCTTAGCGCTGCCGCCTGCGCGCCAGTCATGCCGAGCATGCCCAGTCTGCCCAGCCTGACCGGCAGCAATCTGTTGAAACCGTTTCGGCTCGATATTGCTCAGGGGAACTACCTGACCAGCGACACCCTCGAGCGGGTCCGCCCCGGCATGCAGCGCCAGGATGTTCGGTTCATTCTGGGCAGCCCCCTCCTGCTGGATCCCTTTCATCCGAATCGCTGGGACTACATCTTTCGGTTCGAGCGCGGAACGGGAGAAGCGGTCACCCGGCGCGTCACCATCCATTTTGAGGGTGATCAGGTCGGGCGGATCGAAGCCGATGCCCTGCCCGCCCGCGACGAAACCAACGATCCAGCGCTGCCGCGCAACCGCCGCGGCTAACCCGGGGGTGCATACCGCATGAATATCGCGATTGCTGGAGCCTCCGGACGGATGGGTCGGATGCTGATCGAAGTCGTTCTGAACGCTCCTGACGCCCACCTGTGCGGCGCGCTTGAGGCTGCGGCTAGCCCGGCGCTGGGGCGCGATGCAGGCGACTTCCTGGGACGGCCCACGGGGGTCTTGCTGACAGACGCCTGCGAGACAGCGCTCAATGATGCCGACCTACTGATCGACTTCACCCGCCCCGCGGCCACGCTCGTCCATCTGGAAGAATGCGTGCAGCGCGGGATCGGCATGGTGATCGGGACCACGGGTTTTGAAGCACACGAGCGGGCCCAGATCGCCGCAGCCGCACTGCGGATTCCCATCGTATTCGCGCCGAACATGAGCGTCGGTGTGAACGCGACACTGAAACTTCTGGAACTCGCCGCAACAATCCTCTCGGCTGATTACGACATCGAGGTGGTCGAAGCGCACCACCGCCACAAAGTCGATGCGCCCTCGGGGACCGCACTGGCCATGGGCGAAACGCTCGCTCGCACCCTGAGACAACAGTTATCGGATGTTGCACTGTTTGCCCGCGAGGGCGTGACCGGCGAACGCAAAGCCGGGACGATCGGCTTTTCGACGATCCGCGGCGGCGATATTGTGGGCGACCATACGGTGCTGTTCTGTGGCACGGGTGAACGGGTTGAAATCACCCACCGTGCTTCCAGCCGGATGAATTATGCGCTGGGCAGCCTGCGAGCCTGTCGCTATCTGATCGGTCGCACCCAAGGCTTATTCGATATGCAGGACGTACTCGGACTGCGCTGAACAGGCTCGTTACTGCGGGACTC
>JBBAOE010000016.1:0-43831 GCA_040401595.1 Burkholderiaceae bacterium | reverse complement strand
TGCGGGACTCTTAATGCGGGGCTCGTACTGCAGGGTTCAAATCGCGGGGGCGTTTAACGTCCAGCCACGAGGGCGTGGCGGCCGTTCACCACGACCCGACGCCATGGCACCGCATAGGCTGCCGCGAGAATCTGGGGTTGCAGGATCCTGTCGACTGGGCCATGGGCCATGGATCCGTCAACCGCAATCACGATCGCGTGCGTGCAATGTCCGAGAACCCAGTCAGGGTCATGGGCCGTCAGAACGACCAGTCGCCCCTGCCCGGATTCGGCGGCAAACGCATCGGCCAGCCGCAGACGTTCCCGCGGATCCTGATGGGCTAGGGGTTCGTCAAGCAACAAGGCATCGGCATCACTGGCCAGGGCGAATGCGACCCAGGCCCGCTGGCGTTCCCCGCTCGATAAGGTGGACCAGCGTCGATCGGCAAATTCAGCAAGTCCCATTGCCAGGAGCGCAGCGTCGACCCGGGGACCGAGCGAGCCGATCCGGGCGACACGCGATCGAACTGTCTCATCGAACGGCTCTGGTACCACCGTGGGCAAAAAGGCGCAGTGTTTGGCCCATGCCTGAGCATTGAGTTTGGTGGAACCAATCCCGGACCATTCGAGCATGCCGCTCACCGGCAAATGCAGACCCGCCAGGGTGCGCAGCAAGGTCGTTTTTCCAGCGCCATTGGCACCGAGCACGCCCCAGCGCTCACCCGCACTCAGGGTGAGATCGACCGGCAGCAAACGGCGATCCCCCGCCGCAGCGACCAAGCCGCGGGCCATGACGATGGGCGTCCCCGGGAGATACCATCGACCCGAGCGCGATTCGCGGGGCAAGCCCTGAGCATCGACATCACGGGGCGCAATCAGCGTGCCGATCGACGGTGCTTGCGCAATCCCCTGGCCCGCAGCAGGCCCCTTTGGCGCTCCTGACCGCTCGGCGCCGGGTCCGAATCCAGACGGCGACCCTGCGCCCGCGCCGCCGCGGGTGGTACTGGACATCCCGGACCCTGCGGCCGCGGATCCGACGTCAGAGCCTGCCGGCCTGGCCCTTGGCATGACACCGGCCAGGTGCCCGGAATCAATCCGGTGCATTGCCCGGACCGCATGCAAGAACGCCTCGATATCGTCCGGCGTGGCGCTCGGGCCCGGCGGGCGCAAACCACCGGCCAGAACGCCACCGGGTAACACCACGCCCCCCGCAGTCCCCTCGCCAGGACGCTCTGCTACAACGCCGCGCCAGCCGGGTGCCGGCTGCGATCGGACGGGTTGTGCAGCGGGTGTCGGCTGCGCCGGTCGGGACGGGGTTGATTTAGGCCGGGTATAGGTGGGCTGCTCGCTCGCATCGGGACTGGAGCTAGCGGGCGCGCCGTCGCGAGGCGCCAACGCCGCCATGGGATCCCACTCCTGACCCAGCAGCGGCGGCGGGGCAGGCGGAGTCGGATTGGTGCCGGGCTTAGCAGACTTCGAGGCATCAGCACCCGTCGTATCCGGGTCATCCGACTCGAGGCGGTCGCGACGATCGCGACTGAAAGGCCAGATCATCGCGTCCCCCGGATCAATTGATGCAACAACACAGGCACCCCGATCAGCGCGGTAAACACACCAACGGGCAATAATTGCGGCGCAGCCAGCGTGCGCGCGCAAGCGTCCGCCAGCATCACCGTCGCGGCACCGAGTGCCGCCGCCCCGGGCAGCGCCAGCCGGGCATCCGCGCCAAATAGCCGCCGGGCGATATGGGGGGCTGCGAAGCCCACGAATCCGATGGCACCCACGTTTGCCACGGCGATTGCCGTCGCGAACGCCGCCAGGGCCACCGTCCGCACCCTTGCGACCGGGGCATCGACGCCCAGATCGCGTGCGATGGCATCGCCCCAGGCAATCGCATCGATCGCCCTCGCATCAACACAAGCCCAGATCAGGGCCAGTAGCGCACCGACCAGGAGCCCGATCAGCCGCCAACCCTCAACCCCCCCCAGATCGCCCAGCAGCCAGAAGATCATGCCGCGCAACTCCGAATCGTCCGCCATGGCCAGCACCACATTAGTTGCGGCACCAAAGAGCGCGCCCGCTGCGACCCCGACCAGCACGACCCGTTGTTCATCGAATCCCCGCCTGGCCCCGGCGAACGCTGCCACCAGCAGAATCGCAAGCAGTGCGCCACCAAAAGCCGCCAGTTCAACCCCGGGCGCCGGAATCTTGAATGCCAGTGCCAACACCGCCGCCAGACCCGCCCCACCGGCGGTACCCAGCAGATACGGATCCGCCAGCGGATTTCGCAAGACCGACTGCATCGCAGCGCCCGAGAGGGCGAGCAATGTGCCGACCGCCGCCCCAGCCGCAACTCGTGGAACCCGAATCTCCCACCAGAGCGTCCAGGCATCGGGACCCAGTGTGTGCAGCAGGCCGGTGCTGCCGACCCAGCTCGAACCGGCAAAGGCCAACAGCACAATCGCCAGCGCAGCCAACATTCTCCAGATCATCAGCGCACTCCTTCAGCCCGTACACGCTGCAATCCGGGCGCAGCGATCGGACCCGCAACCCGGACGACCGAGGGACTGGCCGTGAGTGCCACACCGCGTATCGCCTCGCACAAGCGTTCGACCCCTTCCAGCACCCGCGGCGTCGGGCGCTGCAACAGGTCGGGTGAAATGGCCACCACGACAGGCGCGGGTG
The DNA here is from genome assembly GCA_040401595.1 of Burkholderiaceae bacterium. Taxonomy (GTDB): domain Bacteria; phylum Pseudomonadota; class Gammaproteobacteria; order Burkholderiales; family Burkholderiaceae_E; genus RFPW01. The sequence continues at coordinate 41,168 of JBBAOE010000016.1, read as the reverse complement.
CGATCCAGCGCTGGCGCCAGCGCTCCAGAGCTTCCCCGCCCGGCGCATCGACTGTCGAACCGTCCCCCAACACCACCAGTTGAGGCCGCGCTGCCCGCACCGCTTCAGGATCGACCTGACGGGCTGCCGCGGCCTCCTGACCAAATACATTCTGGCCCCCACAAAATCGGATGGCATCGCCGATCAGATCCCGGTTGGAGACCGTGATCAACGGTCGGGCCCAGGCCTGGTAGAAGACACGGACGCGGGCCCCCGACGCCACACTGGCGCGCAGGGTGCCCAGCCGTTGGGAGAACTGAAGCGCCTCGAGATTGGCGACCTCGGGCTCGCCCACGACCCGGCCTAATTGACGCAATGCCAACGGGATCGCCTCTAGACGTGACGGTTCGGACACCCAGACCGGCGCAACCCGGGCGATGGATTCGCGCTGCTCGGCCCGCAATCCGGCCCCCCAGAGGACGACAAGATCCGGCGCGGCGCCGCGCAGTGCCTCCAAATCCGGGCGTGGCCAGGCCGCCACCCGCGGCAAGAGACTCGCGGCGACCGGAAAATCACTGGCGGGATCTACCGCGACCACACGCGAGCCTGCGCCAGCAGCGAACAGCAGCTCGGTGGTGTGGGGGGCAAGCGAAACGATCCTCTCCGGCCGTGACAGGAGCCGCAAGGACTGTCCATGATCATCGACCGGAGCCTGATCCACCCTTGGTGCTGCTGACAGCGTCATCGACACCGCCCCAGCCATCAGCATCGTCAGTGTTTGAACAACCAGAGGGGTGCGCGCAATCATCATGCCAGGGATGTTACCGCGATGCACCCCAACCAACGGAATTCAACTGGGCCCCACGCCAGCGAGCGACTCAGAAGCGGCGCGCCAACGAGACCAGGAACATTCGACCGCTTTGTGGATAAACCGAAGGCGACTGCGGTTCACCGGACAGAATCCCATAATCGAAGGTTCGTCGGTCCAGTAAATTCGCCACTTTCAGCCCGGCTGTCCAGTCGCCCATGCGCTGCGACGCCTTGATGTCAACCAGTGTGTAGGAAGGCATGGCATCGAACTGATTCGCCTGGTCATTGTCATAGCGCTGATGCCCGGTATGGCGCAGCGACGCTGATATCCGTGTGGTCTCCCGGGGGCTCCAGACCGCTCCAACTTTCGCAGTGAAGCGCGGAACCAACGGGACTTCACGGCCGCTGACCACGACACCACCCACCTCGCCGCCCCGAAAACTCGCCTGCGTTCGCGTCAATCCCGCACTCAATTCGAGTTGCCGCAGCGGGTGGAGCGCCCCTTCGATTTCTAGTCCAGCGCGCCGTGTCGGCGGCAAATTCACGTTACTGCCCGCTGGCGCATAGAAATGGATTTCGTGATTCAGATCATGACGAAACAGACTCCAGCGCAAGCTCGCATCGGTCTGGCGCCACTGCATGCCAATCTCACGATCATTCGAGGTCTGCGGCGCCAGGAGATGCGCGCTCGGGACCTGCTGCGGATCGCTGGGGAAGAAGTACGTCAGTTCGTCGATCGTGGCGATCCGGAAACTGCGACCGATCCGGGCGTAGCCCTCAATACCCCACCGCAGCGGTTGGCGCACGGCGAGGGTCGTCGCACTGACCCAATTCGCCCCGGCCACCGACAACGATGGCGTGATCTGGTCGCCAATGTCGTCGGCGACCCGTTGCCGACGCAGGCCCAGCGTGAGCGTTGTGCCATCGACCCAGGTCGCGCGATGCTGAAGATAGAGCGCATGGGAAACCTGCGTCGCCGCCGTCTGCACCCAGGGGCTGTCCAGCATTGCAGCCGAGCTCGCACCCCGGGTGGCGTAACGCCAGGACTCGGTGTCCAGACCGACCACTGTTTCATGACGCAGCCCCGCCGCAGACCAGGTCCCGCGCAGACGCGGTGTGAACGACAAAGTGCGCCGGTCGCGTTCCGAGTAGTAGTCGAACTTACGATAATCCGAGGCCGCGGTACCTTCCCGATGCGACAGCTCTGCCTCGAAATCGAGATGGTTACTGCGCCAGGCGCCCGCCAGCGCCAGGCGATAGTCCTCGCGTTCAGTGTGATCCAAGGGGCTTGAAGTACCCCGCGGATCCACTCTGAATTGCTCCAGGGTACGGGCTGCGGGCAGCCCGAGGGACTGTGACTCCGCCCCCAGTCGCAGGGCCAGAAATCCATGATCGAGAAACGCCCGCAGTTCGCCACTCGCGTTACGCTGGCGCAGCGCGTTGTTGACCCGCCAATTGGCGGAATCGAGCGTATTCACATCGGCCTGAAAACCGAACTGCTCGCCACTGGCCCGGGTCTGCGCACGCAACTCCCGGGTATCGAGCGAACCGATGACCAATCCCCCGCTACTCCGGATCGACTCACCGGGTCGAACCGCCCGGGTGATGATATGGATCGTCCCGGCGGTGGCGCCGCCACCGTACAGGACCGATCCCGCGCCGCGCAAGATTTCGACGCGCTCAATGCTTGCCAACGGAATCGCGCTGAGTCGGGTACTTGCCAACTCGTTCTCGTTAAGACGACGGCCGTCGAGCAAGATCAACGTGTTCTGGTCACCGCTCATCCCGAAGCCGCGAAGGTCGATCTGACGATCTGGCGATCCTGTGTTGTCCCGCACCTGGACCCCGACCTGCTGAGCCAACAACTCGGGCAGGTTCGACGCGGTGGACGCTGCAATCTGTCCACTGTCGATCACCGTCATACCAATTGGCGCCTCGGCCGAGGGGACTGCAAAGCGCGATGCGGTGACAACGACCGATGGCAACGGGGCGACCGAACGGTCCAATGGCCAGGACGATTGCGGCGACGGCGTCACTTGAGCGTACGAGCCCGAAGCGATCAGACCACTGGCGACGATCGCTGAGGACGTACCCAGCCGACCCAGAACATGCTGAACATTTGCATAGAGAAGACGCATCAACAAACCTCTCGCGCCGCCCCATGCGCCGGTCCCCCTTCGGGGTTGCGGTTGGCATCGGCGGCAACGGACGCATCGACGCAAGCCGACGCGCAGCCATCGTCGCCCACCGCGACCTGGCCTGTTGCAAACAAGGCGAGTCCCGGGCACAAACCGGGACATACCCCACCCTTTCGGCCGGTCTCCGGGCTGCAGGGTTCACCGAGTCCCCTTCCCAGATTCGTCACGATCCAGTGGGTGATTGACTCGACGCGTGCCTTCAGGGCACACCTGCTTACCGTTGCGGGGGCAGCACAGGTTTCGCAGGTATCAACCCCTGTAAACAAGGGGGTACCCACATCCTGTTTCCCGTTTCACCCCACCCGCCGGACGGCTGGTGGGACACCGAAAGCGTGGTCATCCTAACGCAAAGTTGACGTCAACGCATCTAGAACAATCGCTGAGGTCAATAGTTCCGGCAATACCTGCGCCGCATCGCGACCGGGCCGATAGACGAGATAGAGCGGAACACCGTTGCGCCCAAAATCAGCCAGTGCGGCGGTGATGACGGGGTCCTGACGGGTCCAGTCGGCACGCAACAGCAAGACATCCTGGGCCGCAAATGCCCGACGGATCGATTCACTCTCGAGCACAAGCTTCTTGTTGGCCTGACAACTGATGCACCAGGCTGCGGTGAAATCCACGAACACCGACCGGCCGGCACGACGGGCAGCGGCGACAGCATCGGGCGACCAGGCCTGCCAGGCTGGCGACTGCCCCACGCCAGACGTTGACGCATCACGGGCAGCCAAACCGGTTGTAGCGCGGTCATCGACGCCCGGCCATGCCAGGGCGATCGCACCGGCCACCAGAATCGCAGCGGGCACTTGGGTACCCCATGCGCTCGGCGTCGGCGTTCGCCCCCACCACCATGCGCCTGCGGCGACCAGAACCCCGGCCAACCCGACCCGCAACATGGCATCCACGCCGAGTTGTGCACCCAGCACCCAGGCAAGCCAAACGGCAGTAGCGTACATCGGGAAGGCCAGCCCTTGGCGAAGGGTTTCCATCCAGCGCCCTGGTCTGGGCAAGCGGGCGAGCAGCGCGGGATAAAGACCCAGCAGCAGATAAGGCACTGCCATCCCCAGGCCAATGGCCGCAAACACCAGGAGAGCGACCGCGGGCGCAGCAGTGAGCGTGAATCCCACCGCAGCCCCCATAAACGGCGCCGTGCAAGGCGTCGCCACGACTGCGGCGAGCAAGCCGGAAGCAAACGACTGAACCGCGCTGTGCGACGCGCGATCGGCGTTGGGTGCGAGGTCGTTTTGAGCCCCCCCGAGCGTCGTCAGTCTCAGCCCGATCTCGTAGACGCCTGAAAAATTGAGCCCGAGCGCCAGAAACAGGAGCGACAGGACGCTGACGACTGCCGGAGATTGCAGTTGAAACCCCCAACCCACCACCTGCCCCGCGCTGCGCAGGATCAACATCAATGCGGCCAACCCGACAAACATCACCACCACGCCGCCAGCGAACGCCAGCGCGTTATGCCTGGCACGGCGCGGCTCGCCCCCTGCATCCTGCATAAAGCCCAACACTTTCAACCCGACCACCGGAAACACACACGGCATCAGATTCAGCAACAGCCCGCCCAACAATGAGCCCGCAAGCACCAGTCCAAGGGCGAGCGAATCCAGACCAGGCCCGACCTGAGCGGCACCGCGAACGGGGTCAGCCAGCGCGATGCCTCGATCCGCTGGGGTGCTTGCCGCTGAGGGGCTCGCGCCGGAGAAGTTGCCCCGCACTGAGGCACCCAGGCCGGACACCCCCGCAGCCTCGGCGCCGACGCCCCCCGAACCCGCCGTGGCAAGGACCGACAGGGCAATCTGCTGTCCAGCCGTTGATTCAGGCTGCGCACGACGCGCAGCCTGGACTGGCCAGGCGCGTCCGTTCAGCAACAGCACACCGCGAAGTGGATCCAATGGATCGCTTGGAGCGGCTGATTCTTCACGGGCTGGTTTTGCGGGCCTGGCCAAGAGACTCTCCGCGTCCGCTTCCGCGGCCAATTCGAGGCTGATCCGCCAACGCCCGTCGGGCAGACGCTCCAGCAACTGATCAGCGGCCGGCGCCACCACGCGTTCCCGTTCCGGAAAAAACGTGAATTCCATCGACGGGGTAACGGGCAGCGTTGGCGCAGGGAAGACGATCGCGAGCCGCCGACCGGCGACGGACCAACCGGCTTTGATTGCGGCCGCCGGGTCCGGAATTCCTTGATCAGCGGCAGCAAATTGTGCCTGCCAGCGCGATGCCTGAGACGAGGCTGCCACCGGCAGCCGGACAGCGAGGGCGGCCTCACCCGGCACACAAATGTCCCGACAAACCAGCCAACTGGCGCCTGCTTCCAGGTGCACTTCCGTGCCTGAGATGCGCGCAGGCGGCTGGATGGCGATTGGCAGTACCAACTCCCCGTCATAGCCAAAATTGGCCAGAGGGCCAACCCGGATGCGCTGCGGTGCCGGCCACTGCACTTCACCTGCCGTCCAGCCCGGGGGCAATGTCAGGCTCAGACGGGTTGGCAGTCCCGAGTCTCCGGGGTTACGCCAGTAGGTATGCCAGTGCGGGTCGTGCTTGAGCCGCAGCCCGAGGCGAAATGCCCGCCCGGGCACCACAGCCGCCTGGTCCGCAATCAACTCAGCCTCGACTGCTCCCGCACGCAGCGGGCCAAGCGCCGGCTGGGTCACGGCGATCGGTCGATTTTGCGCAAACGTCAGTCCCCAGGGGTCCGACGAGAATGGAAACTCACCCAGAAAAAGCGCGGCAAACAGCGCGAACTTGAACAGTTGCAGTGAACGCATGGTCGGATGCTAACCGAAGCGCGAGCAAAACTTCTGCAAAGCGGCTTGACCCTCAACCGGCGAGTCCCTACCATCCCACCGCATGGACGAGGATTTAAAACTAATCGTGGACGGCGTCGAGCGACTCTTGGTCGTTACGCGCCGTCTTTCCCAGGAAAATGCCGCCTTGCGCGAGCGCCTGGGGCAGGCGCAGGCCCGCGCGGACGAATCTCAGGCGCATGCCGCAGCAGCGCTAGCCCGGGTCGAGGAAGCGCAGACCCGAATGAACGAGGCGCAGTCCCACAATGAACTGCTCAAGCGGCGTTCGGCCGAGGCGCGCGCCCGGGTCGAGGCTGCTCTGGAGCGACTGCCAAGCCTGACCGATCTGGGCCCGAGTTCTGAATCTGACGATCCGCTCAACGCATCCGATTCTCCGGACGTCGAAGCACCGACCACGCCCCACACGGTGGCTGGCTCTCCCACCACGCCGCTGTAAGCAAGGTCAGATCGCGATGGAACCCGTCGACGTCCGTATCCTCGACCGCGACTTCCGGATCGCAGTCTCCGCGGAAGAGAGAACATCACTGCTGGCCGCGGTTGGCGAGGTGGATTCCCGGATGCGACAAATTCGGGAAGCCGGCCGTGCCACGTCGCTCGACCGGATCGCCGTGATGGCTGCCATCCAGCTCGCCCATGAACTGATCGCACGGCGCACCGAACAAACCCCGGTTCTGAGCCCCGACGAAATGGCCCTTCGGCTGCGTGCACGCCGTCTGTCGGCAGAACTCGAAACCGAGCTCGCACGTCAAGAAGCCCTGTTCTAGAACCTCAGCCTCGGCTACACTGGGGCTCTGTCCTGCGGTGCTCGTCAAGGCCATACACTCCTTGAACCAATAGTCGCCCCCAGGCTGCGGTATCTATTCAACCACTGTTGTGATCGTCCCTCTGTCGGATGAACCTGATGTGGAAGAAGCCGTGGCCGACCTGAACCACCAGGTTCGGGATGCCGGCCTGACGGCACCCGCGGGACAGACCTACCGTCGATATTCCATGCAGTATTGGTTAATGAAAAGCGAGCCCGAAGAGTGCTCGGTCGACGATGTGATCGCGATGCCCGAGGCCACCGTACCGTGGTTTGGCGTGCGTAACTATCAAGCCAGGAACTTCATGCGCGACCAGATGCGCCTGGGCGATGGCGTCCTTTTTTACCATTCGTCCTGCGCCAGGCCTGGTGTCGTCGGATTGGGTGAAGTCGCTTCGAGCGCTTACCCCGATGCCACCCAGTTCGAACCTGGCTCCAAATACTTCGACCCGAAAGCTTCGCCCGAATCGCCACGCTGGCAACTGGTTGACATCCGTGTCACCGAAAAAACCAGGACGCTGGATCTGGCCGAGTTGCGCGCGCAGGACGACCTCGCCGACATGGTGTTGTTGCGGCGGGGCAATCGTCTCTCGATCACGCCGATCACCGCGCACGAATGGAGGACGATTCTGCGCCTGCTGCGCGAATCGCCCACCTAAACCAGGCACTGCACCGCAGCCTCAACCGTGGGACCTGCGGCTCGAATGCGCATAGCCCCCCCCACTAGAGAGATGATCTTGTTTGGAATTGAACCCCTGCTGATCGCAGGGCTGCTGCTCCTTGGCGCATGTACGGGTTTTGCCGCTGGTCTCCTGGGCATCGGGGGCGGCATGATCATGGTTCCCTTCGTCACGATGCTGCTGACCCATCAGCAATTTCCAGCGGATCAAATCGTCAAGGTCGCGGTCGCCACCTCGCTCGCTTCGATCCTGTTCACATCCATCGCCAGCGTACGCGCTCACCACATACGCGGCGCGGTCCGTTGGGACATCGTGCGCATGGTCGCTCCGGGGATCGTGATTGGATCCGTAATTGGGGCCCAAGTCGCAGCGCAACTCAAGGGCGCCTTGCTGGCTGCCTTGTTCGCAGCCTTTGTCGGATTTTCTGCGACTCAGATGCTGTCCGGCAAAAAACCGTCTCCCTCGCGCACGATGCCCGGTGCAGCGGGTAGCGCGGCAGCCGGCGGACTCGTCGGCTTTCTTTCCGCCATCGTCGGCGCAGGGGGTGGTTTCATTTCAGTTCCCCTCATGGCCCTATGCAACGTGCCAATCCATCAGGCCGTCGCCACCAGCGCCGCCCTTGGATTCCCGATCGCGGCCGCGGGAACCGTCGGTTACGTCGTCGCCGGCTGGCACCAAGCACTTCCTCAGGCGATTGGCTATATCTGGGCACCAGCCCTGGTCGCAGTCAGCTGCGCCAGTGTCCTGACGGCACCACTCGGGGCCCGCGCTGCCCATGCGCTTCCGGTCGCGGCCCTGAAGCGGATCTTCGCAGTGGTCCTCTATGCTCTGGCGGCCTACATGGTCTGGCGGGCGTTCCAATAATCAATCGAGCTTTGCGCCGGAGTCTTTGACCACTTTCGCCCATTTCGGCATTTCACTGGTCACCAGGCGCGCCAGTTCCTGGGGTGTCTGACCGCCGGGTTCCGCTCCTAGGGTTTGCCAGATCTCGCGCAGCTCACCTCCGGCTGCGAACTGCCGGGCCATTTCCTGCTGCATCCGTTGCACGATGGGTGCCGGGGTTCCTGCTGGCGCCCAAACCGCGTACCAGGTTTGCGCCTCATAGCCGTTGACGGTCTCGCCCACCGTCGGCAAATCCGGCAACAGAAACGAGCGTTTCGCCGAAGTCACGGCGAGCGGGCGCAATTTGCCCGAACGAATATGCTGGATCGAACTACCCAGCCCATCAAACATGAAGTCAATTTGGCCAGCCAACAAATCCGCCAATGCCGGCCCCGCTCCGCGATACGGAATATGGGTCGCAAAACTGCGGGTCATCGTTTTCCATAACTCGACCGCGAGCTGATGGGACGTGCCATTACCGGCCGAACCGAAGTTGTATTTACCCGGCGACGCTTTGATCGCAGCTGAAAATTCCTGAAATGTCTTGACCGGTAACCGTTGGGGATTAACAACGACCACATTCGGAAAAACCGCCAGAATCGAAACCGGCATCAGGTCTTTTTCGAGATCGTAGGGCAGATTCGGATACAGACTTGGCGCGATCGTGTGGTGCACGGCACCGACCAGGAAGGTGTATCCGTCCGGTGCCGCCTTCGCTACCAGATCTGCGCCGAGAGTGCCGCCAGCCCCCCCGCGGTTGTCGATCACAAACTGTTGGCCCAAGGATTGCGATAGCGCTTTCGACAACGGTCGTGCAACCGCATCCGTCCCACCACCAGGTGGAAATGGAACGACCAGGCGGATCGGTTTGGACGGCCACGCGGGCGATGTCTGCGCCAAGGCGTCTTGACCTGGCAACAGAAGCCCGGGCAGCAGCGCAGACGATGAAAGCGCGGGCAAGGCGCCTAGCGAAGTTAAGACACGGCGGCGGGCAACAATCGAACGGGGCATGGCGGGGTCTCCGAGTAAACACCGAATTGATGAGAAAACCTGACAATCGGTTTATTTTTCTGCAATATTGAACGTACTGGATCACACAGTCCACCTCTTGTCGAGAGGCCAAGCAAATCGACACCCCCCCCACCCGAGCGATCAGTTCCATGGATTCGACACCCCGGATTGCGGTTGGCGGTTTTCAGCACGAAACCAATACCTTTGCTCCATCGCGGGCAGAACTAGAAGCCTTTTCCCGTGGCGGTGCCTGGCCGCCATTTGCCCAGGGCGACGCAATGTTTGCCGGGCTTGCCGGCGCCAACCTGCCCGCCGCTGGCGCGATCAGCGAACTACAGTTGGCTGGTTTTGTCATCGCGCCATTGGCCTGGGCAGCGGCAAGCCCAAGCGCCCAGGTCACGGATCAGGCGTTCGAGACGATCGCCGGGGCAATCATCGGTGAGTTGCAACTCACCATCGACCAAGATGGACCGCTCCATGGCGTCTATCTGGATTTGCACGGGGCCATGGTGACCGAGTCGCATGACGACGGCGAAGGGGAGTTGTTGCGCCGGGTGCGGGCAATCGTTGGCCCCGACGTTCCGGTGGTCGCCAGCATCGACTGGCATGCCAATGTGTCTCAGGCCATGGTGGATCTGAGCGATGGTCTGGTGGGCTATCGGACTTATCCGCATATCGACATGGCACAGACGGGTGAACGCGCCGCGCGCCTACTGTGCACCCTCATCGAACATCGCAGCAACGGCCTTGGGACCGCACCCAAAGTCCTGCGGCGCTTCGACTGGTTAACCCCGTTACCGGCCCAGTGTTCGACCATCGAACCAGGTCGCACGTTATTGGCGCTTCTTGACGAGATCGAGCGCCGCGAGGGCGTGACGCTGACCTTGGCACCTGGGTTCCCGATGGCAGACGTGCCGGACTGCGGTATGAGTGTGATTGCGATCGGAGCCCGCTCAGACCGCCGCCCGGGGGTGCTGCCCCATTTGTACGGCAGTCCGGCGGTGAGGGCTGCACTCGACCCACCCCCAGCGATCGCGAGCCTTGCCCAGACCGAAGCGGTCGCTGATCGGCTGGCACAGCGCGTCGTTGCGGCCGAAGCCGAGTTCGCCATGCACCTCTATTCGCCGGAAGAAGCGGTCGCGCGTGCCATTCAAATCGGCCTGCCAGGCCATCCAGTCGTTCTGGCCGATACGCAGGACAACCCGGGCGCCGGCGGCAACGGCGACACGACAGGTCTGCTCGCGGCGCTGCTGGCAGCCCGCCCGCAACAGGCAGTTTTTGGCCTCCTAATCGATGCCGACTCCGCCGCCCAGGCCCACGCCGCCGGAGTTGGCGCGACACTGGACTTTGCGCTTGGCGAACGCTCCGGCCTGCCGGGGCACCGACCGCTTCTGGGGCGTTTCCAGATCGAAGCGCTCAGCGACGGACAATTCACCTGCACCGGCCGAATGTTTACTGGATTTAGAATGAACCTCGGGCGCATGGCGCGCTTGCGCAGCATAGAAGCCCCCGGAGTCAACGTCCTGATTGCGAGCCACAAGTGCCAGACTGCCGATCAGGACATGATGCGGGTGCTCGGTATTGAACCGGTACAACAGGCCATCATCGCTCTCAAGAGCAGCGTCCATTTTCGGGCAGACTTTGAACCGATGGCGAGCGAAGTATTGATCGTGCGCGCACCCGGTCCAGCCTTGGCCGACCCAGCCGACTTCCCCTGGCGGCACCTGCGTCCGGGCATGCGACTACATCCGCTGGGACCCGAATTCCAACCTGAACCTGGATTGCGTTGATGACTGCGATGGCGTCTTCCAGCCCCGGCCTGCGTCTGCTGATGGATGCCGGCAACAGTTTCGTCAAATGGGCTGTGCTGGCCCCGGGAGCGCACCCGACGCGGGACTCGGCCCCCTGGTTGGCGCGGGGACAAGCCCCCGTGGACGATCTGTCGGCACTGATCACCGCATGGAGCAACCTGAGTGACCCTGGGAGCATCATCGGCAGTTGCGTCAGCGGTCATCAAGCCCGCCATGGCATCGAAGCAGCGGTATGCGCACGTTGGCCGGCGGCCCCCACCATTGACTGGATTCCGTCTGAAGCCTCAGCAGGTCCGGTCTCAAACGGCTATGCCCAACCCGCTCAGCTCGGCACGGATCGCTGGGCAGCGCTGGTCGGAGCACGCGCGGTCCTCGGTCCACAAGCCGTGCTGGTCGTCATGTGCGGCACAGCCACCACGATCGATCTCCTGACCGCCACTGGTCATTTTACCGGGGGGGTGATCCTGCCCGGTCTCACGATGATGCAGACCGCGCTGCACGAGCGCACCGCGGGTTTGCCGCAGGTGTTCGGGCAGGTTGTCACTCACCCCGACTGCACCGCGGATGCCATGGCCAGCGGCTGTCTGCATGCGCAGGCGGGTGCGCTCGAACGCTTATGGCACCTGCATCGACCTGCGCACGATCCCCTGATCTGCCTGCTGGCGGGAGGGGCTGCTCCGGTGATTGGTCCCTGGCTGACCGTGCCTTATCAGCTGCGTGACGATCTGGTCTTGATCGGGCTGGAAACCATTGCCACCTCACGTAGCGCATCGAGTTTGCCCAAGACTTCATCGTAGACTGGTACCTGCCCGCGATGTGGGCCCAGAGCGCGACGCACCCGTTGCTCGAGATCCCTGAGAAGCGCGAGCTCGGCAGAATCGGTCGGGACGTTGGCGAGGTCATGGGCCGACGCAGAGGTCATGGCCGCAGGCTCGAGACCCGGCACGGGAGAAGGGGATGCGCCGCGCCGCTCAATCGCCTGAACCGCTAATTGATCGGCCCGTTCATTGAGCGGCACACCCGAATGACCTCGAACCCATTGCCAACGGACCTGTCCGAGCCGTTGTGACTCGACCAGCAGCGCCTGCCAGAGCTCTGCGTTGAGGACGGGATCGCCGTCTGACTTGCGCCAGTTCTTGCGCTGCCAGCCCCCGATCCATTCGGTCATCCCCTTGACCACCAGTTGCGAATCGGTATGGACAGTGACGCTTGCGGACCGATTTGGCAGGTACCTGAGCCCCTCGATCACCGCCGTCAGTTCCATTCGATTATTGGTGGTCGCGGGTTCATATCCGGACAGCTCGACCGCGGGCTGATCGGGAATCAACAGAATCGCACCCCAGCCCCCAGGTCCTGGGTTGCCTTTACAGGCACCATCGGTCCAAAGCTCAATGCCGGCGGGCGATCCGACCCGGGTTCGAGCCGGTGTTGCCACTTGAGCGCCCTCTATGCTCATGGGCTCGGAACCCCTGCAGGCCGATCGTTGGCCTCGAGCCGGGCATTCTTTCTGGCCAGAAGAATCATCGGAATTCCAATCAGGATCATCGGCAGCGACAACCACTGTCCCATCGACAATCCCGCCGCCAGGGTACCCAGAAAGGCATCTGGCTGACGGGCGAACTCGACCACAAAACGCGCAATTCCGTAGCCGACCAGAAACCATCCAGAAATTTCGCCCCGAGCCCGCGGCTGACTTGATCGCCACCACAAGAGCGCGAACAGCAGTACACCCTCACCTAGAAACTGATAGAGCTGAGAGGGGTGGCGCGCCAGGGTATCGCCCGCCTGCGGAAACACGATCGCCCAGGGGACGTCCGTCGGTCGGCCCCAGAGTTCGCCGTTGATGAAATTCCCCATCCGTCCTGCTGCCAGGCCCAATGGGACCAGTGGGGCCACGAAGTCCATGACCGAAAAAAAGCGCAACCCACGTATGCGGCAAAAGAGCCACATCGCGACGAGAACGCCGATCAGTCCCCCGTGAAATGCCATCCCACCCTGCCAGACGGCAAAGGCTTCCAGGGGATGCTCAAGGTAGTAGCCGGGCTTGTAGAAACAGACATAGCCCAGGCGTCCCCCCAACACAACGCCCATGACGCCAAAAAACAGCAGATCGTCGAGCCCCTGGCCATCCAGTCGAGTCGAGGCGGCGACATCGGGACGCTTGAGGCGCGATCGCCCCAGCATCCAGAACATTCCAAAAGCAAGCAGGTACATCAGCCCGTACCAACGAATCGCCAATGGACCGATCTGGAGCGCAACGGGGTCAAATTGCGGATGAATAAGCATGGCCGGGATTGTTTCACGAAGTTGGGCGCCCAACGAGCCACGGCTATACTCGAAACCGTTCCTTCGCAGGCGCTGGCTGGGAGTCCGCCCGGCTATGCGTTCGTTTCATTGGTTTGATCCTCACGAGGTTCGTCGAGACATGTCCTCCAACCGCCGCTCACGCAACATCACCGAAGGCATCGCCCGAGCGCCCAACCGCTCGATGTACTACGCAATGGGGTATGTCAAAGAAGATTTCGACAAGCCCATGATCGGTGTGGCGAACGGGCATTCAACCATCACGCCTTGCAACTCCGGTCTGCAGCGACTGGCAGATGCCGCCATCGAAGCGATTGAGAGCGGGGGCGGTAATGCCCAGGTTTTTGGTACCCCAACGATCTCAGACGGCATGTCGATGGGAACCGAGGGCATGAAGTACTCGCTGATCTCGCGCGAGGTGATCGCCGACTGCGTCGAGACCGCCGTGCAAGGCCAGTGGATGGACGGTGTGCTGGTGCTGGGCGGGTGCGACAAGAACATGCCGGGAGGCATGATGGGCATCCTGCGGACCAATGTCCCAGCGATCTATGTCTATGGCGGAACGATCAAGCCAGGGCGCTGGAAGGGCCAGGACCTGACCATCGTCTCCGCCTTTGAAGCGGTCGGCGAATACACCGCTGGCCGCATGAGCGATGAAGATTTCGAGGGTATTGAGCGCAACGCAGTGCCTGGCACCGGTTCCTGTGGCGGGATGTACACCGCCAACACCATGAGCTCGAGCTTTGAAGCGCTGGGCATGAGCCTGCTCGGTTCATCCACGGAAGCCAACCCCGATGACGACAAGCTTGCCAGTACCGTGCAATCGGCGCGGGTTCTGATCGATGCCGTCAGGCACGACCGCAAGCCGCTGGATATCGTGACCAAAGAATCGATCGAAAATGCCGTCGCACTCATCATGGCGACGGGCGGTTCGACGAATGCGGTCCTCCACTACCTCGCCATTGCGCATGCAGCGGGCGTTTCATGGTCGATGGACGACTTTGAACGGATTCGCCAGCGCACGCCGGTGATCTGCGATCTGAAACCGTCTGGGCGCTATGTCGCAGTGGATCTGCACCGTGCTGGCGGTATTCCGCAAGTGCTCAAACTGCTGCTCGATGCCGGACTGGTCCATGGCAACTGCCTCACCATCACGGGGCGTACGCTGGCTGAAGAATTGGCCGATGTGCCGAGCACACCCCGTGCAGACCAGGATGTCATCCGCCCGATCGACAAACCCATCTATGCGCAGGGGCACCTGGCCATCCTGCGCGGAAACCTCGCCCCGGAGGGCGCGGTGGCCAAGATCACTGGACTGAAGAACCCCGTCATCACCGGACCAGCCCGCGTTTTTGAGGATGAGCAGAGCGCGCTGGCGGCGATCATGGCCCGCCAGATCCAGGCAGGCGACGTGATGGTGTTGCGCCAGCTCGGGCCCAAGGGCGGACCCGGCATGCCGGAAATGCTTGCGCCAACGGGCGCGCTCATCGGTCAGGGCCTGGGCGAATCGGTCGGACTGATTACCGATGGCCGATTTTCGGGCGGGACCTGGGGCATGGTGGTTGGCCATGTGGCGCCCGAAGCCGCGGTGGGAGGCCCGATCGGGCTGGTCCATGAAGGGGACACGATCACCATTGACGCCCATACGCTGGAACTCACCCTGCACGTCGATGAGGCCGAGTTAGCCCGGCGACGAGCCGCCTGGAAGCCCCCTGCGCCGCGCTACCATCGCGGGGTCATGGCGAAGTTCTGGCGCCTTGCCTCGACCGCGAGCCGCGGAGCGGTTTGCGATGACTCGTCTGACTGAAGCGTAGACTGATGCGGACGTCCTGAGTGTTGATTCCTGACGGGAGATTTTTCATGACCCTCATTCGAATTCCAAAGGCGGTCGTCCTCGTTATCCTGGCCGGCGGACTGGGTGTTACGGGTGCCGCACAGGCCAGCATGGAACTGGCTCGTTCCAAAAACTGTATCGCCTGCCACTCGGTGGACAAACCGGTTCTGGGCCCTGCCTACAAGGAGGTCGCCGCCAAGTATGCTGGCGACAAGGAAGCGCTTGCCAAGTTGGCCAAGAAAGTGCGCGAGGGCGGTGTCGGCGTGTGGGGTCAGGTGCCTATGCCGGCCAATCCGCAGGTGACTGAAGCCGAGGCCCAAACGCTGGCGAAGTGGGTGCTTGGGTTGAAGTAAGCTCCGCCCTGCTACCGCCTCCCCCCGGCTCCCCTCGCCCACGGGCGGGGGAGATCCAGCCTCTGCCGATCCCGGCTTTCTCTTCCCAGTTCGGCTTGGATACTTTCCTTCAACAGATTCTCAATGGCCTGGTGCTGGGCAGTGTCTATGCGCTCGTTGCGCTGGGCTACACCATGGTCTACGGGATCCTGCAGCTGATCAATTTCGCCCACGGCGAAGTCTTGATGGTCGGGGCCATGACTGCGGTGACCGTGGTCAATCTGCTTCAAAAAACGGTACCTGGAATTCCCGGACCGATTCTGCTGATCATTGGTATCGGTTGCGCAATCCCTGTCTGCATCCTGCTGTCGCTGGTGATCGAGCGCGTTGCCTATCGCCCCCTTCGGCATGCGCCTCGGCTGGCCCCCTTGATCACCGCGATCGGTGTATCGATCGTGATCCAGACGCTGGCGATGATGATCTGGAAACCGAACCCGATCGTTTTTCCTGACCTTCTCCCCACCGATCCCATTGAGCTCGGAGGCGCCCTGCTGGCGCCCAAGCAAGCCCTCATTCTGGTGGTCTCGGCACTGATGATGGGTGGCTTGTTGCTGCTGGTCTATCGGACTCGGCTTGGGCGCTCGATGCGGGCAACGGCCGAAAATCCAAGGATCGCTGCCTTGATGGGTGTCGACGCCAATCGCGTCATTGCGCTCACATTCGCCATCGGTGCCGCGCTGGCTGCGGTCGCCGGGGTTCTGGTCGCCATGAATTACAACATCGCTCAATTCGCCATGGGTTTCATGCCGGGGCTCAAGGCCTTCACAGCAGCCGTGCTCGGCGGGATCGGCAACCTCGCCGGCGCGGTCGTGGGCGGGTTGCTACTGGGCATCATCGAGAGTCTGGGCGCGGGATATATCGGCGACCTGACCAATGGCTTCCTTGGCAGCCATTACCAGGACATCTTCGCGTTCGTGGTGCTGATTGGCGTGCTGCTGCTGCGCCCCTCAGGGCTCTTGGGCGAGCGGGTAGCGGACCGTGCTTAAGGTGCAGGTATCCGGCCCGAATGCAGGCCCGAATGCAGGCCCAAGCACCGGTCCAAGCACCGGTCCAAATGCACCCCAGATCGGACCAGCGTCGTCTGACGCGGTGAGTTGGCGCCTGCGCGCCGGCATTGCAGCGGTTGCCATCGCGCTCATCCTGTTGCCCTTCGTGGCCGGGCTCGCTGGCAACTCCTGGGTCAGGATCTTGGACTTCGCCCTCCTCTACATCATGCTCGCCCTGGGGCTGAATATCGTCGTGGGCTATGCGGGCCTGCTTGATCTGGGCTACATCGCATTCTATGCCGTGGGTGCCTACCTGTACGCACTGCTGTCGAGCCCACATCTGTTGGAAAACTTCGAATGGCTGGCCCAAGCGCTGCCCGGTGGGATGCACGCCGGGATCTGGCTGGTCCTGCCCCTGGGCGCGTTGCTGGCCGCCGCATTCGGCGTATTGCTCGGAGCCCCGACGCTGAAATTGCGCGGCGACTATCTGGCCATTGTCACGCTTGGGTTTGGCGAGATCATTCGTATTTTTTTGAACAATCTCAACGCACCAGCGAACTTGACGAATGGCCCGCAGGGCATCAGCAACATCGATCCCGTATCGATCTTTGGCGTCAACCTCGGCAAAAAAATCGTACTGGGCTCCGTCGAGATTACGTCGGTGACGCTCTACTACTTTCTGTTCCTCGCACTGAGTCTTCTGTTGATCCTGGTCAGTGTCCGGTTGCAGGACTCGCGGATTGGGCGGGCGTGGGTCGCGATCCGAGAAGACGAAATTGCAGCCCGCGCCATGGGCATCAATACACGCAATGTGAAGCTTCTGGCCTTCGCTCTGGGAGCCTCCTTCGGTGGCATTTCGGGGGCGCTCTTCGCCGCGTTTCAGGGTTTCGTCTCACCGGAAAGCTTCACCCTCAACGAATCGATCGTCGTCGTCGCCATGGTCGTTCTGGGCGGCATGGGGCATATCCCAGGCGTGATTCTGGGTGCGGTACTGCTCTATGCCATTCCCGAAACCCTCCGTCACCTCGCAAGGCCGGTCCAGGAGGCGCTCTTCGGGTCTGAACTCGTCCCGGCCGAAGCCCTTCGGATGTTGCTCTTTGGTCTTTCGATGATGCTGATCATGCTGCTGCGTCCGGCAGGGTTATGGCCAGCGCCTGATCGAAGACAATCATGACGGATCTCCTGCTGGACATCCGCGGCGTCTCCAAGCGTTTTGGCGGGCTGCAGGCGCTCTCCGACGTTGCGCTGGCGGTACCGCGCGGGCATATCGTCGGTCTGATCGGCCCCAATGGCGCTGGTAAAACGACCTTGTTCAACGTCATCACCGGGCTGTATGTCCCCGACAGCGGACAGTTCCTACTGGACGGCCAGCCCTACACGCCCAGCTCGGTTCACGAGGTTGCGCAGGCGGGCATTGCTCGTACCTTTCAGAATATCCGCCTCTTTGGCGCCATGACCGCGCTCGAAAATGTCATGGTAGGTCGCCATGTGCGTACGCATTCTGGCGTGCTGGGCGCCGTGTTCAGGAGCCCAGGCCAGCGTGCCGAAGAGCAAGCGATCCGGGAGCATGCCCGGGCCTTGCTGGAATTTGTTGGCATCGCCGGAATGGCGACGCATACCGCGCGCACGCTCTCCTATGGCGATCAGCGTCGTCTGGAGATTGCCCGGGCCCTAGCCACCGAGCCTCGATTACTCGCGCTAGATGAGCCCGCTGCCGGCATGAATGCGACGGAGAAACTCGCCTTGCGCAGTCTGCTTGAACGAATCCTGGAGCGCGGTACGACCATTCTGCTCATCGAACACGATGTCAAGCTCGTGATGGGCCTCTGTGACCGGGTCACCGTACTCGACCAGGGCCGTCGCATCGCAGAAGGCTTACCAGCCGCGGTGCGTGTCGACCCGATGGTGATCGAAGCGTATCTGGGCACGAGCCACGAAGGGGCTAGCCATGCCTGAGCCGGTGCTCAAGGTCACCAATCTGGAGGTTGCCTACGGTGGCATTCAAGCCGTCAAGGGAATTGATCTGGACGTCCATGCCGGCGAACTGGTCGCACTGATCGGCGCCAATGGGGCTGGAAAGACCACCACGCTCAAGGCCCTGACGGGCGATTTACCTTGGCGCGGACAGGTCGAACTCTTTGGTGACTCGATCAGCAAGGTCCCGACCCATGAACTGGTGCGTCGGGGGATGGCGCTGGTGCCCGAGGGCCGGGGCGTATTCGCCCGCATGACGATTATGGAAAATCTTCAGATGGGTGCATTCGTGCGCACCGGCGCCGGAGAAATCGCTGCCGATATCGAACAGATGTTTACGCTCTTCCCGCGCTTGCGCGAGCGCACGCAGCAACTGGCTGGCACGATGTCGGGCGGTGAACAGCAGATGCTGGCAATGGCCCGCGCGCTGATGGGGCGGCCGCGCCTGCTACTGCTCGATGAACCGTCCATGGGCCTGTCCCCCATTTTGGTCGAAAAGATCTTCGAGGTCATCCGCGCGGTCTCGGCAACGGGGACAACCATTCTCCTCGTCGAACAAAATGCGCGGCTCGCCCTCGGCTGCGCTAACCGGGGCTATGTCATGGAGTCTGGCCGGATCACGCTCACGAACTCGGCGGCCGCATTACTCGAAGACCCCCGCGTACGGTCGGCCTATCTGGGCGAAGACGCAGCCTGACCAAGACCCTCACACGGACGCTGCGGCGGCAGCATCTGCAGCCGAGGTGAAGGCGTCGGCAAAGAATTCATCGGCGGGCAATCCAGCCAGGGCACTGAAATCTCGCCGAGCCGCCTCGACCATCACCGGTGCGCCACAGGCATAGACTTGAAAGCTCGACAAGTCGGGGTAGTCTTCGAGTACCGCCTGATGAACGAACCCGGTCCGACCAGTCCAGCGATCCTCAGCTTGCCCATCGGAGACGACTGGCACATACCGAAAGTCCGGAATCTCGCGGGCCCACTGCTGTACCAGCGCGTCACGATACAAGTCCGCTGGGCGACGCCCCCCCCAATAAAGCGTCATGGGTCGATCCATTCGCTTGAAGCGCGCATGCTCGACCATCGCCTGGATCGGCGCAAATCCCGTTCCGCTGGCCAGCAAAATCAGCGGGCGCTGACTGTCCTCGCGCAAAAAGAAGGTTCCGAGTGGGCCCTCAAATCGCAAAATATCGCGCACCTTGATCTCCGGCTGACTCACCCCAAACAACCCATCGGTGAATCGGCCACCGGCGAGGTGGCGAATATGCAACTCCAAGCCCTCTTCGATGGCATGGGGCGGCACGGCAATGGAATAACTCCGACGGGCACCATCCTTCAGAATGATGTCGACGTATTGCCCGGCGAGAAATTGCAATCGTTCGGTCGCCGGGAGTTGCAGCCTCAGGATTGCGACGTCAGCGGCGGGGCGTTCAATCGTCGAGATCCGGCACGGCATTTTACGTACCGGTATATCCCCAACCCCCGCGAGCACCCTGGCTTCCAGCGTGATATCGGATTGCGCCTGAGCGCAGCACAGCAGGACAAAACCATCCAGCTTTTCTGCCTGGGTCATTGCGCCGGACTGAAACCCATCCTGATGCAGATCGCCCGTCACAACCCGTGCTTTACAGGAGCCACAGGCCCCATTGCGGCATCCATAGGGCAACACAACACGTGCCCGTAATCCGGCCTCGAGAATGGACTCGCCTGGCTCAGCCATAAATTGCTGACCGCTCGGAAGGACAGTGACCTGGTGGCCCATGAGTACGTACCCGATAAACTCTGTTAAAACACAATTTTGCCAAACTATCAGACTCAGGATTCCGATGCGACGGCCTGTCCTTCCCCGCAGACTACGCCGCCCGCGTCTGCTGATCATTGGCTGCGGCGATATCGGCCAACGGATCGCTGCGTTGTTGGGCTCCCGTTGGCAGGTATTGGGTATCGCGCGCAGCTCGGACAAGGCAGATGAACTGAGAGTCCAGGGCATCAAACCTGTTCGAGCCGACCTTGATCAGCGGCGAACACTGGCACAGGCAGCAGGCCTGGCGAACTGGATGCTGTACCTGGCCCCGCCGCCCAATGCCGGCGCCACCGATCCGAGATTGCGCAACTGGCTTGGGGCATTCGCAGCCAAGCGGTCCTCACGGGCGACGCGACAACGGTTTGGACTGCAACGTGCAGCCCCGTCAGAACCCCGATTGGTCTACATGAGCACCACCGGCGTCTATGGCGATCAGGACGGCGGCTGGGTCAGTGAAACCACGCCTGTTAATCCCACCACGCCACGCGCCAAACGTCGGGTCGATGCGGAACAACAGGTTCGGCTGGCAGTCCGTCCAGAGGCGATCGCATCGGGCGCGATTGACGGTCGTCAGCGGCCTGCGCGCCTGCGGGCCGCGATCCTGCGGGTGCCGGGGATTTATGCTGCTGATCGCTTACCCGAAGAGCGTCTGCGCAAAGGGTTGCCGGTTGCAGATGGCGACGGCGATGGATATACCAACCATATTCATGCCGACGATCTCGCCCGGTTGACACTGCTCAGCCTGATGCGGACGCGATCAGCCCGGGCCCTCAATACGGTCGACACCAGCGCGGTCAGGACCGGGCAATGGCTGGACCTGGTCGCCGACGCCCTCGGGCTGCCCACCCCACCGCGCGTCCCGAAAGATCAGTTGGCCCAGTACCTGACCCCGATGATGCTTTCGTTCTTGACTGAGTCCCGACGGATCAACGGTCGCCGAGCGCTGAAGGAATTGCGAACTACCCTCCAATGGCCAACCGTTGAGACATTTTTGACCGCCGAAAAGATCCGCCGGGCCGGAGGATCCCTCAGCCAGGGACCGACACCCCGAGACTAAAATCAAACCGAAGCGCGCTGGGAAATACGCGCAGACTCAAGCCGCCCAGCACTCTCGAGATTTTGGATCCAATGGGGCTTCTTACCGCGGCCAGACCAGGTCTTGTCGGGATCGGCGGGATCGCGGAATTTAGGATCGACTTTACGGCCTGTACCGGTTGCAACACCCTGGTGCATCGGGCGATCGGCACGACGGGACAAGGCAGCCGAGATACGATCGGCGTCGATCTGATACAGCCCGGCGATCCGAACAATCTCATTGAGTCCCCGGGACTGGACGCTTCGCAGCAACTGTTTTTCTCGTTGTTCCAGGCGCTCGCGCTCAGCGCGGATTTTGAGGAGTTCACTATTGGAATCAGGGGGAAGACGAACCATGAAGAGCTCCTGGGTAGTGGCAACGCACGGCAAATAGCCGCTAACTGAAATTGATCCTACTGCCCGAGGACTGGGTATTTCCAGCGAAAAAATACCCGAAAAGTGAATTAATTCGCAAAATCAGAAAGTTTATCCTCCCGCTCTGTCCGGGCACTGGGCGACTACACGGTGTTACGCTGTTAGTAACGGAAAGGATCGTGAATGCGTAACAAGGTCGTCCTGATTACGGGCGCCAACACTGGAATCGGTTTTTTTACCGCGCTGGAACTCGCCCGGCAGGGCGCCCACGTTGTGATGGCCTGCCGTTCCGCCGAACGTGCGAACCGGGCTCGAGACCAGATCCGACAGGCCACAGGAAATCAACGCGTCGAAACCATTGCGCTCGACCTGGGCGATTTCGAATCAATCCAGGCGTGTGCCCAATCAATCCTTGCGCGAGACCTACCAATTCACTGTCTGATCAACAATGGGGGCATCGCTGGTGCACGAGGGATAACCCGCTCCGGTTTTGAGATCGCCTTTGGCATCAACCACATGGGCCACTTTGCGCTGACGCAAGCCCTTCTGCCCCGCATCCTCGAGAGCGCGCCCGCACGCATCGTGACGGTTGCCAGCCGGGCCCACCGATATGTCCGCAACATTTCATTCCAGAATCTAACCGCCCCGACTCAATCCTGGCTGACCATCCGGGAATACGCGGTCTCCAAACTCGCCAATATTCTGTTCAGTCAGGAACTGGGGCAGCGTCTGCAGGGGACCGGTGTACAAACCTATGCCGTACACCCGGGCGTGATCGCCAGCGAAATCTGGCGTCACGCCCCGAAACCCATCGTGGCGCTGCGAAAATGGGCCATGATCACCCCAGCTGAAGGCGCGAAAACGAGTCTTTATTGCGCAACCGCAGCCGCAGCTGCCCATGAGACGGGTCGGTACTACGACCGCTGTCAGGTGCGCGAGCCCAGCGCAATGGCGTCAAACCGGGCACTGGCGGACACATTGTGGCGTTTCAGCGAACGGGCGCTCTCCCCATCACCCGAGAACCATCCCCATGACAAATCCTTCCAAAAAGCAAACCATCCGGCTTGAAGTAACCGTGACTTCGCCGCAACGGCGGGGGTCGCTGCGCATGGCAGGCGCCTCGGCACTTGCCCTGAGCGGGTTTCCCGGGCTCGCGATCGCCCAAGCCTTCCCAACCAAACCCATCCGGCTCCTGGTGCCATTCGCGCCGGGGGGCACCTCCGAAATCGTTGCCCGGACCTTGGCGGTCGAAATGAGCAATCTGCTTGGACAGAATGTCATTGTCGAAAACAAGCCCGGCGGCGCTGGGGTGATTGCCATGAACGAGGTGCTCAAGTCGGCGCCCGATGGCCATACGCTGGTCCTCGGCCATGTGGGCACACTGGCAGTCAACCCCTACGCGCTCGCGAAACAGCCCTATGACGTGAACCGGGATTTTCAGCCCGTTGCACTTCTGGCTCGGGTTCCCAATCTGTTCGTAGTCCATCCCGATGTGCCGGCAAAAAACCTGAAGGAATTTGTTGCCCTCGCCAAAAGCAAACCGGGGAAGCTGAACTACGGCTCAGCGGGTAACGCCAGTGCGGGTCACCTTGCCTATGAATACCTGGCCATGGTCACCGGGATGGATCTGACCCATATTCCCTATCGCGGCACTGGCCCGCAAATGATTGATCTGATCGCTGGACGCACTGAAACCGCGTCTGCCGGTGCGCCTGCACTGATGCCCTATATCAAGGACGGCAAGGTACGGCCGATCGCGATCGGTATGCCAAAGCGAATCGCGGCACTACCCGATGTACCGACCGTGGCCGAACAGGGGTATGAAGGGTTCGAAACCTCGCAGTGGTACGGCATCATGGCACCGTCCGGCGTGCCCAGATCCACCATCGACAAGCTGAATGCTGCGGCCAACCAGGCACTCAAGTCCCGTCAGGTCGGCGAGCGATTTTCCACTGACAATGCCATCTTCGGTCCCGGCTCGCCGGAGGAATTCGGGAAATTCATCCGAGAAGAACAGGCGCGTTGGGAACTGGTTGTGAAGAAATCGAATCTCAAACTGGATTCCTGAGAGACCCCCCATGGATATGCTACTGCGTGGCAAGACTGCCCTGGTCACGGGCGCCAGCGCCGGAATCGGTCGTGCCACGGCAATCGCCCTGGCTGCCGAGGGTGTTCAGTTGGCGCTCGTCGGGCGCCGGGAGGCGGCACTTCGCGAGCTCGCCGCATCCATCGTCTCGAGCGGAGGCCATGCGCCGGCAGTGATCATCCAGGACGCACTAGCCCCTGAGGCTGCGCAACACACCGCAGCCCAGGCGTTGGCCGCTCTCGGCAAGGTCGAGATTCTGGTCAACAATGCCGGCGGGTCACGACCGTTCAAGTTGCACACGGATGAATCGGTCTGGGAGGAAGCGATCACGCTCAACTTTACCCGCCATCGTCAGCTGACCGACTTTCTGATCGATCAAATGATGGCGAATGGCTGGGGCCGCGTCATCAATGTCACGGGGAAATCGGAGCCAGACGGCATCAATGGGGCGTTCTGCGCCAAAGCGGCGATGCACTCCTGGGCCAAGGGTCTGTCGCGCGAGGTGGGCAAGAAAGGCATCACCGTCAACTGCATCCCACCCGGGCGCATCATCAGCGACCAAATTCTGCGCAACTACACGCCCGAATATCGCGCGTGGCAGTCCGAGCACGAAATCCCGATGGGCCGCTACGGCGAGCCTGAGGAACTCGCCGCTTTGATCGTCTTCCTGGCATCGCCGCGAGCGCAGTACATCACCGGAGCCGTCATCCCGGTGGATGGCGGTCTGCGCCGATATCAATTCTAGAATCATCGCTCCTTCTAGAATCCTCGTTCCAGATCCTGACCGAACCTGATTGCACCCGATGAGTGACCGTCCCCCTCGCAGAAAGCCAACACGCACCAAGGACGCCCCGGAAGGCCTGGGCACGTTGTTCGACAACAACCGTGCGTGGGCGAAGCGGATGCTGGAAACCGATCCGGCATTCTTTGACCGCCTTGCGCAACAGCAGGCTCCCCGTTACCTATGGATTGGATGCTCGGACAGCCGAGTGCCAGCCAATCAGATCATCGGGCTGCCACCCGGAGAAGTCTTCGTGCATCGCAACGTTGCGAACCTCGTGGTTCCCACCGATCTCAACTGTCTGACCGTTGTTGAGTACGCGATCGAAGTCCTGCGGGTCGAACACATCATGGTCGTCGGTCATTACGGCTGCGGCGGTGTCCAGACCGTCCTATCGGGGCAGCGACTGGGTCTGTCGGGGCACTGGCTGCACCACGTTGAAATGGTGCGCCATACCTACGCCCGACAACTCGACACCCTGGAGCACCCTCAGGAGCTTGTCGACCGGCTGTGCGAACTGAACGCTCTGGAGCAGGTCAGCCAACTGTGCCGACTCCCCAGCGTGATGAACGCCTGGAAGCGCAATCAGACCCTGACGCTGCACGGCCTAATTTACGACATTCACGACGGCTTGTTGCGAAAGCTGGCCAACCCGGTCTCCAGTGCACCAGACCTTGCACGCTGGCGCCAGTCGGCGCTCAAATCCATCTGGTCGGGACGGCCGCCCCGCTAGATGGGCAGCTCACTATTTCATCACCAGGCTTTTCTGCGCCTTTGGTTTGCGCGCATCGCTGGGGTCTCGGGCAGTCAAATGCTGATGGTCGCCATCGGCTGGCAGATGTACGACCTGACCCATTCAGCCTGGGATCTTGGCCTGGTCGGTTTATTTCAGTTCCTACCCTCGGTCGCCCTGATGCTGGTGTCGGGCCATGTGGTGGACCGCCATCATCGAGCCCGTCTGGTGGCGATTTGTCTGGCGCTACAGAGTCTCGTTGCGCTGATCCTCGCCACCCACGCATTTGAGGACGGGCATGGCCGCAATCTGCTCCTGATTCTTTCAATCGTACTGGGAAGCATCAAGGCATTCCAGATGCCTGCGCAATCGGCCCTGATCCCGATCCTGGTCCCCAGCGAGCTGCTTCCCCGGGCTCTGGCCTTCAGCTCAGCCGGTTTGCAGGCGGCCATCATTGCTGGCCCAGCGATCGGTGGTTTCGTCTATGTTGCCGGTCCTGCCGCGGTGTATGGCACCTGCACGGGACTGTTTCTGGTTGCGACCGCGCTGTGCCTCACCATCCAGCACCCCCCACCGCCTCGGGGCGAACCCGCCAACCTGAGCAGCCTGCTCGCAGGCGTGCGTTACGTGCGTGACCAACCTGTTCTGCTGGGCGCGATTTCACTCGACCTCTTCGCCGTGCTGCTGGGGGGCGCGACGGCCCTGCTCCCCATCTTCGCCCGCGATATCCTGCAGGTCGGTCCCTGGGGTCTCGGTCTGCTCCGATCGGCGCCAGCCATGGGTGCCCTCGTGATGTCGGCTTGCCTGACCCGCTGGCCCGTTGAGGAACAAGCCGGCAGCAAACTCTTCGTCGCGATCGTGGTCTACGGGATCGCGACGCTGTTCTTCGGCATTTCCACCTCGTTCTGGCTCTCCATGATCGCGCTTGCACTCACCGGTGCAGCCGATATGGTGAGCATTGTGGTGCGTTCGACCCTGGTCCAGTTGGAAACACCAGACCACATGCGCGGACGCGTCGGAGCCGTCAACTCGGTGTTCATCGGCGCCTCCAATCAGCTGGGCGAATTCGAGTCTGGCGCCGCAGCTGCGGCCTTCGGTCCAGTCGGGTCCGTACTCATTGGCGGAATCGGCTCCATCGTCGTGGCCGGGCTGTGGTGGCGCGGGTTCCCCCAACTGGCCAGGCGCGATCGACTGGTGGCAACCCCCTGAAGGAATCACCCCTGGAGCGCCGCGGGATGCGCTGGACTTCTGGGGGCGAGGACCGCTTTGTGGTCCATGTCGACCCCGACCTGATCGTCGTCGACAAACCCCCCGGTCTGCCGTCGGTACCCGGGCGAGTGGCTGAGCTCAAAGACAGCGCAATCTCGCGCATTCAGACCCTGTTTCCCGACGCACTCGTGGTGCATCGACTCGACATGGCGACATCGGGTTTGCTGCTGTTCGCACGCGGGCCAACGATGCAGCGGGCGCTGAGCAAACTGTTTGAGCAGCGCCTGATTGAAAAGCACTACGAAGCGATCGTCAGCGGTGTGCCCAGCGACCCGGTCGGCACGATTACGCTACCGCTGGCGGCAGATTGGCCCAATCGGCCACGCCAGAAGGTTGACTGGGCGCTGGGAAAACCGGCCACCACGCACTGGACCGTGTTGTCACCCGCATTCCCTTCGGGCCAGCCAGACCTTAAAGGACTGACGCCATGCACCCGACTGGCGCTGTCCCCGGTGACAGGACGATCACACCAGCTACGGGTGCACTTGAGCGCGATCGGACATCCCATCCTTGGCGATCTCCTGTATGCCGATGCAGACCAGCAAGGCCTGGCAACCCGGTTACTCTTGCATGCATCAAAGCTCGCGTTTATCCACCCTGTTCGGCAGGAACGTCTGCAGCTCCAAAGTGTTGTGCCCTTTTAATCCAGTAGGACCTCCACCATGCATCCCGTCGCCCCCGTGACGATCCTGACCGGCGCGTCGCGCGGCCTTGGTCTGGCCATTGCCAAACAGTTGCTCGACCAGGGCCACCGGCTCCTGACGCTGCAGCGAGTGCCGAATCCCGAGCTCGAGCACTCAGAACATCCCGCTGGCCTGATCGAACAATGGTCGGTCGACCTGACATCACCATTGGAGGTCGCGCGTCGACTACAGGACTGGGTCGCTGCCCTTGCGTGGGAGTCTGTCTCGGAACTGAATCTAATCAACAATGCGGCTTTGCTGGTCGAACCAGGGCCGCTCGCCGATGCGGACTTCACCGCAATCAGCCAGGCCAGTCGTGCCGGTCTCGAAGCCCCCCTGCTGCTGAGCGCGGCGTTTCTGCACGCCAGCGCAGACCTCGACGTGCCGCGCAAGATTCTCAATATTTCGTCCGGTCTGGGCCGGTACGCCATGGCAGGCAGCGCGGTCTATTGCGCCATCAAAGCCGGCATGGACCACTACAGCCGCTCGCTCGCGCTCGAAGAAGCGGCTCGCCCGAATGGCGCCGGAATTGTGTCGCTCGCCCCGGGGGTGATCGATACCGATATGCAGATTCAACTGCGCGGTGCCAACCCTAAGGCTTTCCCGGAACAAAAACGCTTTGCCGGGCTCAAGTCCGAGGGCCAGCTTTCCTCACCGGAAGCGGCAGCGGCCAGGGTCATCGCCTATCTCAAGCATCCAGACTTCGGCAAGACGGTGGTCGCCGACGCGCGAGATCCGGCCTGACACTGCGGCGGCCAAACACTGGGACTAGGCGGCCAACAACTCAGCGAACCGCCTAACGTCGACATTACCGCCGGACAGAATGACGCCGACGCGCTGGCCACGCAAATCGGGCAGTCCGGCGGATCGGGAGAACAGCGCGGCCGCAGCGAGACATCCGGTAGGCTCGACGACCATCTTCATGCGCTCGGCAAAGAAACGCATCGCCTCGACCAGTTGTGTATCGGTAACCGTCACAACCCCTGCCACGAGTCTCTGGATCACTGGGAAGGTCAACTGACCGCTAGACTGCGTTTGCGCCCCATCGGCAATCGTCTTGGGCGTCTCGATCTGGACGATTTGACCGAGCGCGAGACTGCGCTGCGTATCGTTCCCAGCCTCAGGCTCGACCCCCCAGATCTCGATCGCCGGACACTGATGTTTCGCAGCTACGGCACAGCCTGAAATCAGCCCGCCACCGCCCAGGCACACCAACAAAGCGTCGAGTGCTCCGCCATCGATCTCGGCGACCTGTTCGATGAGCTCGAGCGCCGCCGTGCCCTGCCCTGCCATCACATCCCGATGGTCAAAGGGCGGGATCAGTGTCATACCCCGCTCAGCCGCGATCTGCCGGCCGATGGCGTCACGGTCCTGCGTGTAGCGGTCGTACAAAACCACCTCACTACCTGCCTGGCCTTCCTGATAGCCCCGAGTGGCTGCCAGTTTGGCGACCGGGGCATCATGAGGCATCACGATCACGCTCGGCATACCGAGCATGCGCGCCGACAAGGCGATGGCCTGCGCATGATTGCCCGAGGAATACGCAATTGCACCCGTTCTGCGCTGCTCCGGCGTGAACTGAGACAGTGCGTTAAACGCGCCGCGGAACTTGAACGCGCCCATGCGCTGAAAGTTTTCCGCCTTGAAAAAGATCTGCGCGCCGGTAAGTGCGTTCGCGGTCTCGGAGGTCAGGACCGGCGTGCGGTGAGCATGCCCCGCAAGTCGCTCAGCGGCGGCAGCGATATCGTCGAATTGAATGGCCAGATTCATGGGACACAAAAGAGTGGTTGAACCCCGCCAATGTACCCCGAGCGCATTCGATCTTAGTCAGTCGTAGCCAGTGATGGGCAGTCGTCGTCACGGTTGACGTATGCACAGTCCGACTCTAGGACAGGCTGGAACCTACAGGGTTTGGGCCATCCCGGCGGGCCAACGGGGATTCGCCTCTGGCAGTGCCCTAATGGCTCACACTGGCATTGCCTCGATGGATTAAGCTTGACCAGCAAAAAAGATGCGTCCTTGCATCCATGCGGTGCGCCGTCACCGGTCCCGCCACGAAATCCGATGAAAACCCATGACAATCAAGCCTCAGGTTAATCGTCCACCATGGTCAGCGATCAGGATGCGACTCTTACGGGTTGCGCTTTTTTGCCTGAGTCTTGGTTCTGGCTTCGCATGCGCGCAATCGATCCCCTCTCACGCGGAGGGCTTGACTGAAGAACTGGTGACGGTCGCCCTTGATGCGAATCGACACCAGTCTGGCGTCTACTCTGTCAAGACCGGAACCCAAAACCACTCGAAGCTCGCCGTGCTGTTACCAGGGTATCCGTCCGTCGTTCGCCCGGTTGTTGAGGGCGGGGCCATGGTGCGTTCCAAGCTCACTGGAAACTTCCTGATCCGCTCGCGGCGACACCTCGCGGAAGAATCGATTGCAACACTCATCGTTGATTGCCACTCCGAGAGCGGTGATTACTGCACATCAGCCTACCAAAGCTCGAATGACCGTCAGAAGCATGCCCAGAAGTTAATCGACGTGGTCAGGGAAAAACATCCAAGCATCCAGGAGGTCTGGTTAGTCGGGACCAGCATGGGCACGATTTCTTCGTCATTTCTCCCAACTTACGATGCCAAGGCCTACGCTGGGGCCATTCATACGGCCTCGATTACGGAGCCCTGGGTTCAAGGCTCCTACCGAGAACTCGCCAATTTCGACTATCGGCGCTCTGGAATTCCACAGTTCTTCGTTCATCATCGCGATGATCCCTGCAGTCTCACCACGTACTCCGGGGCCAAGAAGATCAGCGAGAAGTATGGATTCCCCTTGATCACCGTGAGCGGCGGGAGCGGATTTCAAGGTGGCGCTTGCCAGGCCCAAACCGAACATGGCTTCAAGGGCATGGAAATGCCGACGATGGGGGCGATCGCCACGATCATCAAGTTCGGGAGGCTCGAGAACCTGGAGATTCGATAGGGTTTGCTCCGGCAACTTGCGCAATGACAAGTTGTACAGTGTGAATCCATGCCCGAAGTTGCAGCATGCCCCTCAAGGATGTCGATTGTGAAGTTACGTCGCCTCTGGATCAGCCTGTGGTTTGTATCCTTTTCAAGCCTTGCCGACGAAGGCATGTGGACTTTCGATAATCTGCCGCTGGAGCAGATTGAAAAGAAATTCGGTTTTACGCCTTCGACCCAGTGGATCAACCACGTGAGGCAGTCGGCTGCGGCGCTGGGCGGTTGTTCGAGTTCGTTTGTTTCCGCAACGGGACTGGTCCTCACCAATCACCACTGCGCCGTGGGTTGCCTGCAACAAGTATCCAGTGCTGGAAAGAACTATCGCAAGGACGGTTTTCTGGCTCGCAAGCCGGAAGAGGAACTGCAGTGCCCGGCTCAGGAAGTGAGCACACTCGAGCAAATCACCGATGTGACCGAGCAGGTGGGTGTGGCCACCCGAGGCCTCACGGGCGAGGCCTACAAAAGTGCCTTGAATGCCGTCTCGGCAACCCTGACGAGCCAATGTGTCGGTGCCGATACTACTAAAACACGATGCACTCTGGTCACTCTTTATCAGGGTGGGCTCTATCATCTTTATCGTTACCGCCGCTATACCGATGTGCGTCTGGTCTGGGCCCCTGAGGCTGCGGCGGCCGAATTTGGTGGCGATCCAGACAACTTCAACTTTCCGCGCTACTCGCTGGATGCCACGATTTTGAGGGCCTACGAGCAAGGCAAACCAGCAGTCGTTACGAATTACCTGACCTGGAGCCAGCAACAGCCCCAGTCCGGCGAACTGATTTTTACCGCCGGCGGGCCAGGTCGGACTGAGCGCCTGCTCACGGTGGCACAGCTCGAATATGAGCGCGATTCGGTGCTGATTGAGACGCTGCGCAGCGGTTATGAGCTTCGCGGACTGTTGACGCAGTTTAGAACGGCAGGGCCAGAACAAGCCCGAGTGGCGGCGAACGATCTGTTCTTTCTGGAAAACTCGCTGAAGTCCTCCTTCGGAAAACTGACTGCGCTGCAGTCGAGCGCGCTGCTTAACCGCAAACGGGAAGAAGAAGCGTCGCTCAAAAAATTCGTCGCCGATCATCCCATCCTTTGCGCGCAGGCCTGTGATGCCTGGGACAATATCGCCCGCGCACAGGGCATCGCCAAAGAGCTGGGGGCGGAATTTGGCATGCTCGAAGGTGGCCGAGCGTTTCAGAGCACTTACTTTAATTTGGCACGAACATTGGTTCGTGGCGTCGACGAACGCGGCAAACCGGATAGCGAGCGCTTACCCGAATTCACGACAACCCGCCTACCCATGATCGAACGCAGGTTGGGGACTCCGCTCCCAATTAACAACGCGCTGGAGAAGGTCAAGCTCGGATGGTCACTGACCAAGTTCAGGGAGCGCCTGGGTACCGATGATCCGCTGGTGATGCGTGTGCTGGGAAATGAGTCGCCCGAGCAGCTTGCCACCCGCCTGATTGATGGCACCCGACTGGGCGATAGCGCTGTGCGCAAGGCGATCTGGGCAGGCGGACCAGACGCCGTGAATCAGTCGCAGGACCCATTGATCGTCTTCGTTCGGTCAATTGACGAGAGTTCGCGTGCCTTGCGCAAACGCTTTGAAACCGAAGTCGGGGCGGTGCAGCAAAAAAACGCCGAAGCCATCGCCAAAGCCCGCTTTCAGTATCTGGGCACGAAGGTCTATCCCGATGCCACCGGGACCCTGCGGCTCAGTTTCGGTACGGTCAACTCATGGTCTGAACGCGGCAAGCCGCGCGCGGAATTTACGGACTTTGCCGGTGCCTTCCGACGCCACACTGGGGCGGAACCCTATGCACTGCCGGCGTCATGGCTGGCAGCGCGAGAACGCTTGAATCTGACCGAAAGCCTCAATTTTGTCGCCACCACCGATATCGTTGGCGGCAATTCGGGCAGCCCAATGCTCAATCAACGCGCCGAACTGGTCGGGCTGGCCTTTGACGGCAACATTCACTCGCTGGGTGGCGCGTTCTGGTTTGACCCGAGCAGCAACCGCTCAATTGGCGTGACGAGCACCGGGATCCTGGAAGCGCTCCGAAAGATCTATCGCGCTGACGAACTCGTGGCGGAGCTTCTTCCGCGCTGAGCGGACCGCCGCCCTCAGCGTAGCCCGCGAAAGAACTCGGACATTTCACCTGCCAGAGCCGCCGGTTGTTCCATGGCGGCGAAATGGCCTCCCTTGTCCATCACCGTCCAGCGCCGGATATCGCTGAAAACGGTCTCTGCAATCACACGCGGCGGACGCAGGATCTCGCAAGGAAACTCGGCGTACCCAAGAGGCACGTCCACTGTTCTTCCTTGCGGCACCATCCACGGGCTATGGAGCCGGTCGTAATACGGCCAAAATGAAGCACCGATGCAACCGGTAAACCAGTAGAAGCTGATGTCTGCGAGCATTTGGTCACGACTAAGCGCTGTCTCGGGATCACCACCGCAATCGGTCCAGGTCCGGAATTTCTCGACGAACCATGCAGCGAGCCCGACTGGGGAATCGGTCAACGCGAACGCCAGGGTCTGCGGTTTCGTCCCCTGAATCAGCTGGTAGCCGGTCTCTTCGGCGGAGAATTGTTTGAGCTGAGCAACGAAGTCCTGCACCTCGGGCGATGGATCGCGATACAGCGCGGGATCGCGGCGGATCGCGCTTAAGAAGTTCAGGTGCATACCGATCAGACGATCGGGGTGGTGAAGGCTCAGGCTCGTTGCGATTGCGGCGCCCCAATCGCCGCCCTGGACGCCGAACCGGGAATAGCCCAGCGAGGACATGAGCTCGGCGCAGGAATCCGCGATCTGCCGGATGCCGAATCGCTTTTGCCCAGGCGAGAAAGACAGCCCATAACCCGGCAGCGAGGGTGCCACGACCGTGAAGGCGTCGGCGGGGTCGCCGCCAAATGCTGCCGGATCCGTCAGGCGCGCAATGATGTCGAGAAACTCGAATACCGAACCCGGCCAGCCATGGAGCAGCAGCAAGGGCATCGGCTTCGGTCCTTTGCCAGGAACATGGAGGGTGTGGATGTTGATCCCGTCAATGGGCACCATCACTTGGGGCAGTACGTTCAGCCTGGCTTCCTGGGCCCGCCAGTCAAAATCCGTTTGCCAATAATCGATCAGTGCGCGCATATAGCCCACATCCGTACCGTAAGCCCAAGGCG
The DNA here is from genome assembly GCA_040401595.1 of Burkholderiaceae bacterium. Classification (GTDB taxonomy): domain Bacteria; phylum Pseudomonadota; class Gammaproteobacteria; order Burkholderiales; family Burkholderiaceae_E; genus RFPW01. Next base: position 7,714 of record JBBAOE010000016.1, on the reverse strand, counting down.
CATCCGGCGCCTGGTCGGGCAGGCGGGCCCTTGCCAGGCGCAACTTGAGGTCGGCGATCTCCGAATCGGAGACATGCAAGGTAAAGGGTACTTTCGTCATCACAGATGCCTCATGGGTCGAAGCAACGATTTTCGCTTAGCCGTGGCGATGATCAAGTCACGCACAAATCGATGGTCACCCCTCGGTTCACCACCCTATCGCCTGGCCCACGTGGGATCCTGGGTGCTATTCACGCGCTGCGGCGACTTGGCGCCGAAGCTGCAGGCGGCCCGTCGTTACTGCGGCCGAAGCAAAAATTCGGCGCAGTGGTGGCGAAAAATTCGCTGCAGGCGCGGGGGTGGCATTGAAATCAAGAGACTGCGTCCGATTTCGCACTGGTGGCCGCGCAACAGCATCATGAGTGCAATGAAAGCGCCATCGACCCGCTCAAGTCCCGACAGATTGACCTCGATGTCGTGGGGCTCGCGAACAAGCTCCTCGAGGATTGCGCCCAACAGGGGTGTGTCGCAGGCACTCCAGGTACCGGAAAGCGCGACTCGGGTCGGACGGGAATCGTCCGCAACGGGTTCGATCACCAATTGGACTGGCTGATTCACCAGGCTCATTGCAGCCAGCGTGCGGTCCATCATGGTCGGTAGCACGTGGGTGAGCAGCATTGGAAACAGCACACGCGCATCCTGCCAGTAGCGCCGCCAAAGCTTCGGCTCCTCTTTGATTCGCCAAAGCCATTCGAGCCCACTGGACTGCATCCAACGCGGTGCACGCACCAGGGTCCCTGCAATAAAGTTCACCACTGCGCCGAGGTGGCTGACCACGGGTGCGATCAGATCGCGCCGATTGCGTTCAATCCAGGCCTGACCCTTTTGCGCACCGAGCGCGACAACCACAAAGTCGGCGCCACTCGCATTGATCCGACCGATTGTTTCGGGTGCGCTGAGCGCTTCAACACTGCCAAAGCCAGGCGAGGCGAAACCGACGCACCGCACGGGACCGGCCAAGGCGTTCACCCGGTGAGAGGCTTTTTCTGCGACGCCATCGGGTGCCCCGAAAAAGTAAACCTTCAGATGGCCCCCCTCACCGCGGAGCAGGGCTTCAAACAAATCCGCGCCAGCGACCCGTTCCTTGAGCGGTACCCCCAACAAGCGGGCGATCCAGATCAGTGGCATGCCATCGGCGACGGCCAGATCACCGGCAATGATTGAGTCACGAAAAGCCGGCTCAGCCTGCGCAGTGAGCATGAAATGCACATTGGGTGTCACAAACCGACAAGGCAGATGCGATGCCACGGCAGTACGAATGCGCTGAACAGCTTCGGATTGCGTCAGCGCATCGATGGGGATGCCCAACAGGCAGTACACCGGACGACGAAAACCCGCTGGGTGCACTTCAATGCCTCGCACAGACCGAGCTGGTTGCGCATCACATTGCATTACTTTTCATCACGGTTCGTGCGGATCCAGGCCAATTGCCGGCGCCAGAAAAAGCTTCCGTACAGGGGTAATTTGGCGAGCGCGTAGGCTGGTGACAGCAGCAGCCGCCCCAGGGAGACCGCCTCGCGACCAAACCGTAACCAGGCCAGGCTGACCGCGAGGCAGAGCAACAGTACGACGAAGCCAGCGGCAAACAGCGGTAGCGTCGATCCAGCGAGCCACCACACCTGAACGATCGCCAAGGCAAACACGGTAGCCACCATGACCGTCAACAGGGCGATCGGTGGCACACAGAGGTCGAGCGCCAGAGCCAATAGGCACAAGCGAGAGGTCGAGGGGCGCCTGCTGGTTTGGCCGATGAGGTCGGCAAGCAAATGCGGCATACCAAAAATCAGTAGGGATAGGCTGCCATGTTCCCATCGACGCCGCTGGCTTTGTCTGCCCTCGGGGCTATTCGGGAACCGACTTTTAATCACCGCCTGCGGGCAAAAAAGCGGTGCTAGACCCATGCGCGCAAAGTCCAGTCCGAGTTGCGCATCCTCAACGAGATTTTCATTGGCCAGGGCGACCCACTGCAGGGCAGGCCAAGGCAGAGCCATGCCGCTGCCCATCAGTTTGCAGGGTAGGCCTAGTCGACCGAAGCCGAGCGGTCTCACCTGATTTTTCAGAATCCAGGCGAATTCGGCAATTGCAGAGCTCGCTGCGCCACATGCGCGGAGATCTTGCGACGCGCTCATGAGATACAGGGCCTGCACCGGCCGGCCTTTGGTGGCACAGAGGCTGGCAAGCCGCGCAATTGCGCCGGTCCCGACCTCGCAGTCGGCGTCGATGATGATGAGGACATCGGGTAAGGCGATATCTTGGCCTTGCCCCAGTGCAAGGGTGTTGGCGAGATAGCGGACGCCATAATCCAGCGCATAGCCCTTTCCGAAGCAGCTCGGATCGGTGCGTTCGATGACCTCGGCGCCGGCGTCCAATGCGATCGCAGCGGTCGCGTCAGAGCAATTGTCAGCGACCACCAGTAACCGGTCGCCATCGATCAACTGCGGCCGGATGGAGTCAAGTGTTGCCTGAATCCCCGAGGCCTCATTGTGGGCCGGCACAAGCACCGCAATCCTTGGACGTTGGAGCCCATGCTGCCTGTCTGCCCCCCCTGTCCCCCCTGTCCCCCCTGTCCCCTTCAAACTCGTCATTCGCGATTGCGGAAGGCAGGCGGCAACGACTTGGGCGAGGAGGACAGTCAAGGGCACCAACATCAGGGCGGACAGAACGAAAACACCCCAACTGAGCATCGCGACGACCATGGCGATTTTCTGAAGGTCTGGCTTTAGGGGGTCGGGGGAATGGCCGTCGCTGGCAGCACCAATGCCTGCAGAACAATAACCAGTGGCGCCGCCTGCCACTCCCCGCGCCTGCCAAGCCCTGCTTGCCACGTTTCAACGACGTGGAATCGCTCATTTCGGTGAATCATTCGGCGGCTCCCGGCCGTGCCCGCGAGTGCATTGCGGATTGGAACGACGTTTCGCCGAGATGAATGGGCCGCGTGGCTTGGCGGCCTGCAATGCAGGCGCAGGCGGTACCGAGCAAGAACCAGAAGTACCAATTGAACGCCAGATAATCGAGCATGTTGTCCGAATAGCAGACTAATAAATAAGCGCAGACAACGCCGCTCAGCATGGCTCTTCCGAGTCGGTCAGATTTCAACCCTTGGCGGATAAAGACGAGAAGACGAGCAAAGAGCCAACCAAAGCTCAGCAAACCGAACAAACCGGCCTCAAATATCAGCTGGACATAAACGTTATGGGCCCCGTACTGCACTCGCCCCCCCAGCGGGAAAAACTCCGTCGTATGAAATGGAAACGATCCAAGGCCATAGCCAACAGGCAAAGAAGAGGCCTTCATCCAGTCAAACGCGGATTGCCACAGCACCTTGCGCCATTCATAGGAGTTTTGCGCCTGACCATAGTTCCAGTAAACCCGGGCGGGGTTGAGATCAAGCAGCCGCTCATTGATTTCGGGTATCAGCAAGGCAAACATGGCTGCACAGACGATATAGGCCAAATAGCGCCGCTCGAACATCACACCGTAGACAATGAAACTCAATAAGCAGGCAGCCCAGGCACTGCGAGTCTTGGTGAGCGCAAGTTCGAATAACAGGATGCAGAGGTACCCCGCCAATAGGGAGCGCTGTAGCGTTGAGAGCTTTATCAGCTGACTCTTGAGCAGATAAAAACCCAGCAGGATGACAAAGGTCAGGTAGAAGGCGAAGATGTTGGGATGGGAAAACGTACTGCTGATGCGTAAACCCTCAAGACTGGCGTACCCCCCTTGAGCGAGGTCGACAAAGGCATAAATCGCCGGGATCAGGGACGAGAGCAAGGTCAGTTGGATCGCAAATCGCAAGTTCTTTTGCCGTTCATTGAGATAGAACGGGACGATAAATACGGCGAGGTTAGTGAGAAACGCCAGAAAGGTGCGTGCGCCTTGGATGGGCTCTGGTGCTCTGGCCGCCGCGAAGAGGAGCGCCAGGATGATGGGTAGCCACATCGGCAGCCACATCGGCATTGGCATTGGCATTGGTATCGAGCTCGGCAAGTGCTTTTTCGCGTCACCGCCATTACTCTCGACGAGAAGATACAAAGCGATCAGCAGCATGAACACGTTCAGGACGGCGCCCGCGCTCATCGGCCCGAGGCGGATAGACTCGAAGACGGGGTCCAGTGGCGCGCGGATGAGCAGCAGCGCCAGGAACAAACCCGTCTTGTTGGCGACAAACAGGATCATGCAGAGCAACGCGGCCGGAACGATGATGAGGCGGGTGAGGTTGTCACCCACCCAATCGCCATAGAAGGTTGCGGCAATACCCAGCACGAGACAGGGTAGCGACAAAAACCATGGACTCTTTGACCAGGCACGTAAGGAGCGGGGCGCAGACAGATTTGGGCGGCTGGGAACGAGCCCTTGGCCAGGCAGACTCCACTTAGGCATGACGAACCGTTGTGACATGCCGGAAGGCTTCAGCGTCACTCAACACAACCCCACCACTGACCTGACGCATGAGAGGCGCTCCGCCCAATGTGCAGTCGGCTGCAATGAAGATGTCAATTCGGCGAGCTCAGTCAATCGAATTGAGGGCTCGCGATCCCCCTGAGCCAGTCGCCTAAAACGATCGCTGAGCCGCTTCAACATCACAGCCAACTCCAGAAACGAGGTGAGAATCGGCACTATGGTGAGCACCTTCTGTACCCAAAGGATGGCGCGCAGAGGCGCTCGCGGCCTGGTAGATCTCGGATTTCAACATCGCCCGCTCCCAGGTCCCCGCTGCCCAAGCGATGGCGCCCCGTGCATCCAGCGCCCTGGTGGCCATGGCGGTTGGCGCACTGATGGAGATCAGCCGGCAAGTGTCCTTGTCGGCCATTTGCAGTCGTTCGGCCAGGGGTTGCCGCCCGGAGTTGAATCGAGGGCGGTCGGGTGAGCGCGGATCAATATCGGGCGGAAATCAAGCCGGGTCAGGTGACGCAGTAGGCTGAGCGAGCGGAGGTGGGGTGCCGCAATGGGTGCAAAATAGGCACCTAATCCGCAGCCCCGACGGACGCCAGCGCGCCCACCGCACTCCCCCATCATTCTCACAAAACCGGTACTCACAACGCTGCTACTGACGGGTCGATGTGGACCAGCCAGGGTGATCTCCCCAAGTCACTCATGCAAAAATTTTGAGCAATTCGAGGAGATCGAGACCATGTCCCAGATCACCATAGCCATGCCGGATGACGCGAATCGCAATCTGAGCATCGCGGCTCAGGCCTCGGGGCGGACTATCGACCAGTTCGTTCATGACTCGATTCCCGAGGGAATGGCTCAGAGACATGCAGATGAGCAAGACGTCCAGGAAGCCCTCGCTGCGTGCCACGAGGTAAGCAATACCAACGAGGTTTGGCCAGCCAATTTTCGGAGTACATGCAGGCCATATTTGCCACCTCGGGAGGATGCGTGAATACCGTCCAAGACACCAATTCCCAGCTACTGGCCGTGCACCCGGTGCTCATGGCGAGCGACGTACGACGCTCGATCAGTTTCTTCGAAGACTTGGGATTCACGACCTCGTTCTTCGACGATCAAGACAACCCGAGGTACGTGGGCCTCACGCGAAACAACGTCGAAATACACGTTCAATGGAATGAACTGTCGAGTACTGACAAGGGGCTGGATCGTCCGGTTTACAGGTTCCTCGTCCGAGATGTTGATGCTCTCTACCGAGAATTTAGTGATCGGGCCAATGGTGTGCTCGCAGCGGCGCAGACCACGCCGTGGTGCGCGCCGGCAGACACCCCGTGGGGTACGAGGGAGTTCCACGTTCGAGATCCCAGTGGGAACGGCCTTCAGTTCTACCAGTCGCCCGCACCGCCGCGCTCAAGCGACGCCTAACCGTTAGCTCCACCGGACGGGCTGCGCCAGGGCCCCCGAGCCGAGAGCCGCTCATTGCCCCCAGCCACAATCCCCACGCAACCCGCGCGCACAACCCTGCTCATGAAGGTCCAATGTGAGCAGATAAGCTCGTAGTCTCGTTAATTGGTTCGGCAATCCGGCAATCAAATCAAAATCCGACAAGTTGGCGGCGTTACCATTCAGGCCAAGCATCGCCTTGAGAGTCACTGTGGCTGCGTAGTCCTGGAACTCGAACTGCCAGAGGGCATCGTTCATCCGAGACGCTGCGATTGCTCCATATGCCGCCGTAAGCTAAGCGCGGCGGGCGAGCGTCGCCACACCGCGGCGCCTGCGAAGGTTTCCTTAAGGTCAGAGCGTCGGGATCAGCACCTTGTTGATCACGTGGATCACGCCGTTGCTGGCGCGAACGTCGGTGATGACGATCGATGCATTGGTCGAGGTCGTGTCGGTGATCGTCGGCGGGGTGCCGCTGTTGATGGTGAGCGTCTCGCCCTCGACGGTAGCCACCGGCGTACCGAATGGGATGTTGGAAGCCAGCACCTGCGCCGGCAGCACGTGGTAGGTGAGCACCTTGATTAACTGCGCAGTGGTCAGGCCGGCCACGGTCGACTGGATCGCTGCGAAGGCATCGTTCGTCGGCGCGAACACCGTGAACGGGCCAGCGCCGCTGAGCGTAGATTGCAGGTTCGCTTTGACGACTGACGAGACGAGCGTCGTGAACAGCGGGTTGACCTGCGCCATCTGTACGATGTTGAGCACGCCTGGCGGCACCAGCACCTTGTCGATCGCGTGGATCACACCGTTGCTTGCGGCCACGTCAGTGGTGATGACCTTCGCCTGGGTTTGCGCAGCGTCGGTGATCGTGACGCCAGCGGTGGTTGTGAGTGATAGCCTCGTGGGCGACCCGCTAAACGAGTAGAGCGTGGCCTGCGTCGCGCCGCCTGCCGTCAAGTCGGCGGCTGTTTTCTTGGTCGGCAGTACGTGGTGGGTCAGGATTTTCGAAAGATCAGCGGCGGGCAGCGCGTTGACCAGTGCGGTGGCGTCGGTGAAGCCGAGTTGCGTCGCGAGCGTGCCAAACGCCGCGTCGGTCGGCGCGAAGACCGTCAGGTTCGCGGTTGGGTCGGATAGTGCCGAGACGAGTCCTGCCTTGGTCACCGCGGCCGCGAGCGCGTTGAAGCTCTTTGACTGTGCGACCGCGACGATGTTCCCAGGCACCGCCGCGGGCACGGAGTCACCACCGCCGCAGGCCACAATGCTCAGCGCGGCGCCGAGTATCGACAAGAATTTCATCCATCGTTTCATCAGAGCACTCCTAGATTTTGGGTGGAATGCAGCGTAAGACGGCCACCGTGCTGACCCAGTGACATTTCTTGTAGAACTGATGGGTTCGGATGCAGAACTTTGTGGTCCTGATGCGACCGATTGGTTTCCAGTTGTTTTCGGCCGACCCAGGCCGTAATGAACGAGGGTCTCAGCAGGCGCGCAGCGGGGTGGTCCAGTTCAAGCGGCTTCTGAAACGTAAGCCGTATGGCCTCACTGAGCGCTCTGCATCACCTCGGGAATCGAGGGCGCTGCCTGAGCAAGCGCAAGAGTTTCGGCGTAAAACTGCTGACCATCAGGCGATTGCGACGGCCCGTGTGATGGATAGTTTGCGCGCCAGAACTTCGTAGGCAATTTCGCCTCCGACCGCGTATCCATTGAGCGCCAACCATGCGGGAACCAGGTCACCGAGTCTGTCAGAGAGCGCTTCCATGGTCGCCGCTTCGGATGCCAATCCCGGGACGTCATCGGAAGTGGCCGTCCAGACTGCGGCTGCTTCGTCCCACTCGGCTCGTAT
>JBBAOE010000015.1:6441-93681 GCA_040401595.1 Burkholderiaceae bacterium | reverse complement strand
TGCCCGACAGGAATCGAACCTGTGACCCTCAGCTTAGAAGGCTGATGCTCTATCCAACTGAGCTACGGGCAGAAAGCCCGGGATCTAACTCGGACACCCGACGCAAGGTTCAGCACAAAAACGCCGAAGTGAACCTGGAGGCGGGTGGTCGGGGCGAGAGGAATCGAACCTCCGACATCTTGCTCCCAAAGCAAGCACTCTACCAGGCTGAGCTACGCCCCGAGAAGTTCAAAACTATACCAGAACTCAGGCCACCTGTAAGGAATGGACGAGGCGTTGCGCCATCTGGTCAGCCAATCCGGCATCGCTGGCTTCAACCATCAGTCTTAGGACGGGCTCAGTGCCAGAGGCTCGAATCAACACACGACCACGCTCTGCCAACTCGGACTCGACCTCGCTACGCACCCGACGCAGCGGCGCATGGCCATTCCAGTCGAATCCAGGACTGACGCGGACATTCAGTAAACACTGCGGCATCAGTTCCATGTCGCCGATCAGGTCGGCCAACTCAAGACCGCTCGAACGGATCGCAGCCAGAACCTGCAAGGCACTGATCGTCCCGTCACCGGTGGAATGGCAATCCAGGGCGAGCAAATGACCGCTTGATTCGCCACCAAAAAGCCAACCGCGAGCACGCAGCATTTCCAACACGTATCGATCGCCAACTTTGGCTCGCTGGAAACCCACGCCGCGGCGCGCCAAGGCCTGTTCAAGCCCCAGATTGGACATCAAGGTGCCGACGGCACCGGCAACCGGACCCTTTCGTAACCGATCAACCACGATCGCGTAGAGCAGCTCATCGCCGTTATACATACGTCCCGACCGGTCCGAAACCACCAGCCTGTCCGCATCGCCATCCAGTGCGAGACCATAATCTGCACCATAGGCGATCACAGCTTGGGCAACTGTTTGCGGGTGGGTCGCGCCAAATCCGTCATTGATATTCAGGCCGTTAGGTGATGCGCCGATCGGGATGACTTCAGCACCCAATTCGTGAAACACCGATGGGGCGGTGTGGTACGCAGCCCCATGGGCACAATCAACGACGAGTCGCAAGCCGCGCAGATCCAGTTCGGCCGGAAACGTGCTTTTGCAGAATTCGATGTAGCGACCGGCTGCATCATCGATCCGCCGCGCCCGCCCCAAGTCGGCCGACGGCACGCAGCCCAGGGGCGCATCCAGCTCAGCTTCAATCTTCGTCTCGATCTCATCGGGCAATTTGTCGCCCTCAGCAGAAAAAAACTTGATGCCGTTGTCATCAAACGGATTATGGGATGCGCTGATCACCACGCCAGCCGAGAGACGCAAAGCCCGCGTCAGATAAGCCACCGCCGGCGTCGGAATCGGTCCGGACAGCATGACGTCAACCCCCGCCGCCGCTAAGCCGGACTGCAGCGCCGATTCGAGGAGGTAACCGGAAACCCGCGTGTCCTTGCCGATCAGCACCACGGGTCGACTGCGCCCACCAAACGATTGAACGGACCCAACCAGAGGAGATCGCCGCGGAATCGCGGCCGGGTGTAGCCCCGAATCGGCTAACGCCACTTGGGAACGTCCCGGTGCATGAACGAACAGTTCGCCGCGCTCCCCAGCATGCGCCAGCACCCGACCAGCCGCATAGCCCAGTCGCAGGACAAACTCCGGCGTGATCGGAGTCTCGCCCACACGCCCTCGAATACCATCGGTACCGAACCACTTGCGAGTCATCGTGCAACCTCATTCGTCATCAACATTTCCAGCCTCAAGAGGTTCAATGCCACGGCGATGCTCCGTGCTAGTCGTTCATTCGGGGGGACTGGGTCATCACGGCTCGCCACATGGCCAACGCATCAACGGTTGCCGCAACATCGTGGACCCGAACCACCGCCGCGCCCCGCGCCACGCTGGCCAACGCGCCGCCGACACTGCCCGCCAATCTGTCACCAAGCGCTCGGCCAGTCACGTCCCCCACCACCCGCTTGCGGGAAAGCCCGATCAAGACGGGAAGTTCGGGCGCGAGCTCGGGCAATCGAGCGATGAGGGCCAAGTTTTGCTCCAGCGTCTTGCCAAATCCGATTCCGGGGTCAACCAGCAGCCGACTCACCGCGACGCCAGCCAGGACAACGGATTGGACGCGCTCGCGCAGGAACGCCCCGACCTCGGCCACGACATCCCGATACCCGGGGGCGGCTTGCATCGTACGCGGCATACCCTGCATGTGCATTAGACAAACGGCACAGTTCGAATCACGCACGGCATCCAGGGCGCCATCGGCTCGCATGGCCTCAACATCATTAATGCAGTCCGCGCCCATTGCCAGGGCCGCTCGCATGACTTCGGGTCGGCGGGTATCCACAGAGATGGGAACCCTCAGCGGGATCAATGCCTCGAGCACCGGCAAAATGCGCCGCAACTCCGCCTGGGGTTCGACGGATTCGGCACCCGGACGAGTGGACTCCGCACCGATATCGATCAGATCAGCCCCCTCGCCGATCAATTGGCGCGCATGTTCAAGCGCATGCTCGACGGTGGTGTAGAGGCCACCGTCCGAAAAGGAATCCGGGGTGACATTCAGAATGCCCATGATCAGTGGGCGATCGAGACTCAGGCGAAACCGCCCGCACTCAAGGACCCAGGGTCTACTGGACGACAAGAGTGAACGGGCGGGAGGAATCCTGAGCGATTCGGGCTGCCTGAAGCTCAGGCAGCTGGAACCTCGGGTGCGTCGGGCACAACCGGAGCAGGATCAGGGCGCGCGCCCCCCGAATTCCCACCTCCACCGGAGCCACTCGACGGTGACCAGTCCCGGGGCGGCCGCGGCGCACGTCCAGCCATGATGTCGTCGATCTGCTCGGCATCAATGGTTTCGAACTCGAGTAGCGTCTTGGCCATCAAATGAACGGTCTCGCGATGCTGATCCAGGATCCGGTATGCGACCTGGTACTGATCGTCGATGATCCGGCGCATCTCGGAATCCACCTTCTGCATGGTGGCCTCGGAGACATTAACCTGTCGGGTGACGGAGCGGCCCAGGAAGACCTCCCCCTCATTCTCGGCATAGACCATCGGACCCAGTGCGGCGCTCATGCCATACCGCGTCACCATGTCTCGCGCCAGATGCGTGGCTCGCTCAAAATCGTTCGAGGCGCCTGTGGTCATCTGGTTCATGAACAGTTCTTCGGCGATACGGCCCCCGAACAACACGGCGATGGTCGCGAGCATGCGCTCTTTATCCATGCTGTATCGGTCGCCTTCAGGCAACTGCATCGTGACCCCCAGCGCCCGACCACGCGGAATAATCGTGACCTTGTGAACCGGGTCGGTCGTTTTCGGGAGCAACTTGGCCACGATGGCATGACCGGACTCATGGTAGGCCGTGTTGCGCCGCTCTTCTTCGGGCATCACCAGGCTGCGCCGTTCAGCGCCCATGATGATCTTGTCCTTGGCCCGTTCGAAATCCTGCTGCTCGACAACCCGCGCACTCCGGCGAGCAGCGAACAAGGCCGCTTCGTTGACCAGGTTTGCCAGATCAGCGCCTGAAAAACCCGGGCAGCCACGGGCAATGATGTCCGCTTTGACGTCATGCGCAATCGGCACCTTGCGCATGTGCACGTTGAGAATCTGTTCGCGACCGCGAATATCGGGCAGTGGAACCACTACTTGACGGTCGAAACGACCCGGGCGCAACAGAGCGGGATCGAGCACGTCCGGCCGGTTGGTCGCGGCAATGACGATGATGCCCTGACCGGTCTCAAACCCGTCCATCTCGACGAGCATCTGGTTGAGCGTCTGTTCCCGCTCGTCGTTACCACCGCCCAGACCGGCACCGCGTTGGCGACCGACCGCGTCGATCTCATCGATGAAAATGATGCAAGGCGCGTGTTTCTTCGCGTTCTCGAACATGTCGCGAACACGTGCGGCCCCGACACCGACAAACATTTCAACGAAGTCGGAGCCGGAGATACTGAAGAACGGGACCTTGGCTTCGCCCGCAATAGCCTTGGCGAGCAGGGTCTTACCGGTACCGGGCGAACCAACCATCAACACGCCTCGGGGAATCTTGCCGCCGAGTTTCTGGAACTTGCTCGGGTCGCGCAGGAAGTCCACCAGCTCCTTGACTTCCTCTTTGGCCTCGTCGCAACCGGCTACGTCCGCAAACGTGATTGCGTTGTTGTTTTCATCCAACAATCGGGCTCGGCTCTTGCCGAACGAGAACGCACCACCCCGGCCCCCGCCCTGCATCTGGCGCATAAAGAACACCCAGACCCCGATCAGAAGCAGCATCGGGAACCAGCTGATGAAGATGCTCATCAGCAGGCTCTGCTCTTCCTCAGGCTTGGCCTGGACTTTGACTCCGAACTTCATTAGGTCGGACACCATCCAAATGTCGCCGGGTGAGTACACGGTCAACGGCTGATTGTCTTTGGTGCGCGCCCGCAGGGTGCGTCCGTCAATGGCTACCGAGTCGATACGGCCCGACTTGGCATCTTCCATGAAGACCGAATACGGGACATCGACGCCTCGTGCCTGCCGGGTATCAAACTGCTTGAATACCGTAAACAGGACCAGCGCGATGACGAGCCAGACTGCTGCCTTGGAAAACATATTGTTCAACGCTTGGGCTCCTGCCTGCGAACATCGATCAGTAACGGGGTACGGACGTAAATCATACTCTTCAGCTCATCATCCCTGTGTCGGAATAAACGATCGATCCTGACGAAGTCGAGATTCCAGCCAATCGACTAAGGGCCCGAACCCGCTGGATCCGGATGGGGTCCCCGGCGGGCTGGGACCTTCAGGGTCCGACCCAGCAAGAAAGTCTCAGCCGACGCGTCCCGCGAGGCCTTCGGCTTTTTCGGCACGACCCGCACGAACGTTTCCTTGAAGCGCTCGACCAGTTGGCTATACCCACTGCCATGGAAACACTTTACCAACAGCGAGCCCCCTGGCTGGAGGTGCCGCTGGGCAAATTCGAGCGCCAGTTCCACCACATGTGACATGCGGGCGGCATCGGCCAGTCCAACCCCCGACAGATTGGGGGCCATATCCGAAAGCACGAGGTCGACCGGGGCGCCCCCGAGCAAGGATTCGAATTGTGCCAAGACGCCATCGTCTCGAAAGTCTCCATTCAGGAAGGTTACGTCGGCAACCGGCTCCATCGGCAGGATGTCGATCGCGAATATCCGCCCCCTGATCTCGCCTTGCGCACCACCGCCAAGCCGCTCGCGGATCACCTGGGACCAGCTGCCTGGGGTTGCGCCCAGGTCGACCACCGTCATTCCGGGGCGGATCAGGCGCTCCTCATCATCGATCCCGATCAGCTTGAACGCCGCTCGGGAGCGGTACTGATGCTTCTGGGCAAGCTTCACATAGGGATCATTGATATGGTCATGCAGCCAGGCTTTGCTGAATCGATTCTTCGCCATTCGGCGTCCCCCCACTACAATACGGGGATGAATGATGACGCTTTATTGGACTTAAGTCCCCCAAACCCCGCCGAGACCCGATCGGCGCCCCTCGTTCTGACCCCCGCGCTCTCACCCGCGCAGCGTCAGGCACTGCGCGCAGAAGCCCACCCGCTCAAGCCGGTCGTGATGATTGGCGGTGCCGGCTTGACTGAGCCCGTCCTCGCTGAAATCGATCGGGCATTGAACGCCCACAGCCTCATCAAGATCCGGCTGCTCGACGCCGATCGGGACGAACGGCAAGTGCTCCTGGACGCCATCTGTCGGCAACTTGGCGTGCAACCGGTCCAGGCGATCGGCAAGTTGTTGGTGATTTACCGAAAGGCACCGGAAGCCCCCGTTCGGGAACGGCTGAGCTTGCGCCCCCGCACTGCGCCCCCAGAACCGGGACGCTGGCGTGGGCCTGTCCGCAACGCAACGGCACCCCGGGGCCGGCCGCCCGCCCGGAGCGCTCCAGGCGCGTCAGGATCGTTTCGCCCTCCCGTGGAGGGCGGCGCGCCACGACGTCCTTTCGGCGACCGTCCGCCTGGTCCTCCGCGTGCTTTTGGTGATCGAGACTCTGCGCCACGACGTCCTTTCGGCGACCGTCCATCCGGACCACCGCGCGCTTTTGGCGATCGGGACTCTGCACCACGACGTCCTTTCGGCGACCGTCCATCCGGACCACCGCGCGCTTTTGGTGATCGAGACTCTGCGCCACGACGTCCTTTCGGCGACCGCCCGCCTGGTCCTCCGCGTGCGTTTGGTGATCGAGACTCTGCGCCACGACGTCCTTTTGGCGACCGTCCGCCTGGTCCTCCGCGTGCGTTTGGTGATCGAGACTCTGCGCCACGACGTCCTTTCGGCGACCGTCCGCCTGGTCCTCCGCGCGCTTTTGGTGATCGAGACTCTGCGCCACGACGTCCTTTCGGTGACCACCCGCCTGGTCCTCCGCGCGCTTTTGGTGATCGCGGGCGGCCTCAAGATTCACAGCGTCGCTTCGATGATGCGGGGCGTCCCGGACACGCGCCTCGCACAGCGCCCTCTGGGGAACGTGGGCGGGGTTTTGGACCGCCCCGAGATCCACGAGGTGGGCCAGCGCGTAGCCCGGCTAGACCCCCTGCGGGGGGCCCACCGCCGTTTCGCCGCCGTCGGGATTCCTAGGCCAAGCAGGCCTTACGCGGTGCCGGAGCAACAACCAGCCCTGGGCACCGTCCGTTTGATTCAGAGGTAGCGAACGTCCAGGATTTCGTATTCACGCCGGCCACCCGGCGCCTGGACAATCGCCACGTCGCCGGGCGACTTTCCAATCAGCGAACGCGCGATCGGACTGGACACTGAAATTAGGCCCTGGGCGATATCGGCTTCGTCATCACCAACAATCTGATAGGTCACCTGCTTTCCAGCATCGAGATCTTCCAGATCCACGGTAGAACCGAAAACGACTCGTCCGTCCGCATTGACCGTTTTGGGATCAATGACCTGTGCGTTGGAAAGCTTGGACTCCAGTTCGAGAATGCGTCCTTCGATAAATCCCTGGCGCTCTTTCGCAGCGTCATAGTCCGCATTCTCGGAAAGATCACCCTGCGCGCGCGCCTCGGAAATCGCTGTAATCACGCTCGGTCGCTCAACATGCTTGAGCCGCTGCAATTCCTGCCGCAGAAGTTCTGCCCCGCGAACGGTCAAGGGAATGGTTGCCATCGTGTTGACTCCTTAACCCTGCAACCCGGCGTGCAGGGCCTGCAATGAATAGACTTCGAGACCGCGCAAGTGCCGCATGCCCTCGACCGCTGCACGAGCGCCAGCGATCGTGGTGTAGTAGGTGACACGCTGAGCGAGCGTCGTGGTTCGAATCGCTCTGGAATCTGCAATGGCAGACCGCCGCTCGTCGATGGTATTGATCACGAGGGCGATTTCCCCGTTCTTTAGAAGATCAACCACATGGGGTCGTCCTTCCTGCACCTTGGCCACGGGCGTCACCGGGATGCCGGCCTCCATGATCGCCGCTGCAGTGCCCCGCGTCGCAATCAGCTTGAAGCCAAGGTCGTGGAGTTCGCGGGCGATCTGGACCGCGCGCGGCTTATCACCCTGTTTGACGCTGATGAATACCGTGCCTTCCTTGGGCAGACGCACGCCCGCACCCAGCTGACTCTTGACGAACGCCTCGCCAAAGCTATGTCCAACGCCCATCACTTCACCCGTGGACTTCATCTCGGGGCCGAGCAATGTATCCACACCGGGAAACTTCACGAAGGGGAAAACCGCCTCTTTGACCGAAAAATACGGCGGAACAACTTCGGCACCAATGCCTTGTTCATCCAGAGAAATACCAGCCATACAGCGGGCGGCAATCTTGGCCAGTGGCAAACCCGTCGCCTTTGAAACGAAGGGGACAGTCCGTGAAGCGCGCGGATTGACCTCCAGGACAAAGACGGTCGCACGCCCCTCGCCATCGCGCTGCACGGCGAACTGCACGTTCATCAAACCGACAACATGCAACGCTCTGGCCATGCGAGCGGTCTGCTCCTGAATTTCGACCACCAGGTCGGACTCCAGCGAATAGGGTGGCAGCGAACACGCGGAATCTCCCGAATGAACGCCCGCCTGCTCGATGTGTTCCATCACGCCACCGATGAAGACCCGCTTGCCGTCGGCGACGCAGTCCACATCGACTTCGATCGCGTCATTCAGGAAGCGGTCGAGGAGGACCGGACTGTCGTTTGAAACCTTGACCGCCTCCCGCATATAGCGTTCCAGATCCTTGCGGTCATGCACGATCTCCATCGCACGCCCGCCCAGCACATAGCTTGGCCGCACGACCAATGGGTAACCGATATCGGTGGCCAGAGTGATGGCCTCGGCCTCGGTGCGCGCAGTGCGATTGGGCGGCTGCAGGAGTTCGAGTTTGTGAAGGAGGCGCTGAAAACGTTCGCGATCCTCGGCGATGTCGATGGACTCCGGGCTCGTACCAATAATAGGTACGCCATTCGCCTCGAGCGCAAGCGCAAGCTTCAGCGGAGTCTGCCCACCGTATTGAACGATCACGCCTTCTGGCTTTTCGATCGCAACAATTTCCAGAACATCTTCAAGGGTCAGTGGCTCGAAGTAAAGGCGATCGCTCGTGTCGTAATCGGTCGAAACAGTCTCTGGATTGCAATTGACCATGATGGTTTCGAAACCATCGTCGCGCAGTGCGAACGCAGCATGGACGCAGCAGTAATCGAACTCAATGCCCTGGCCGATCCGGTTGGGTCCACCGCCCAGGACCATGATCTTGCGCC
Source organism: Burkholderiaceae bacterium (assembly GCA_040401595.1). GTDB lineage: Bacteria > Pseudomonadota > Gammaproteobacteria > Burkholderiales > Burkholderiaceae_E > RFPW01. The sequence continues at coordinate 84,977 of JBBAOE010000015.1, read as the reverse complement.
GATCGGTCGGCCGGGCCTCGCACTCAAGATCGCCCGGGGCGTAGACCAGCCCTTCGTAACTCGAATACAGGTAAGCCGTATCGGTATCGAACTCCCCGGCGCAGGTATCGACCCGCTTGTAGACCGGGCGCACGCCCATGAGGTGTCGGCGCTTACGCACATCGCCACCGCCACAGCCAAGCAACCTGGCGAGGCGGCGATCGGAAAACCCGTGCACCTTGAGAAATCGCAACTCAGTCGCTGACAGGGTATCGAGTCCGCCTCCAGCCTCACGGATCGCCAGAAGCGTACTTTCGTGATGAATGATTTCCTGGATCTGGGCAAGAAACCACGGGTCGATTCCGCTTTCCTCGAAGACTTCTTCGACGCTCATACCCACCCGAAAGGCGTCGCCCACATGCAGGATTCTGTCTGGTGTCGGTTCTCCCAGAGACTGGGCGATCTCGTCTCGATCCGTCAGGCGCTCGTCCAGGCCATCGATTCCGATCTCCAACCCTCGTAGTGCCTTTTGGAAAGATTCCTGGAAGGTACGGCCAATGGCCATGACCTCACCGACGGATTTCATCTGAGTGGTGAGCCGATGATCGGCCTGCGGGAATTTTTCGAAGGCAAAACGCGGGATCTTCGTGACCACGTAATCAATCGATGGTTCGAACGACGCCGGCGTCGCCCCCCCCGTGATGTCGTTGCGCAACTCGTCCAGCGTGTAGCCCACGGCCAGTCGGGCTGCAACCTTGGCAATCGGGAATCCGGTAGCTTTGGATGCGAGTGCACTCGAGCGACTGACACGCGGATTCATCTCGATCACAACCATGCGGCCATCGCGGGGATCGATCGCGAACTGAACATTACTGCCGCCCGTATCGACTCCAATCTCACGAAGAATCGCAATCGACGCATTGCGCATCAACTGGTATTCCTTGTCCGTGAGGGTTTGCGCTGGAGCGACGGTGATCGAGTCCCCAGTGTGCACGCCCATCGGATCCAGGTTCTCGATCGAACAGACGATGATGCAATTGTCTGCGCGGTCGCGAACCACCTCCATCTCGAACTCTTTCCAACCGATCAGACTTTCTTCAATCAACAATTCGCGGGTCGGCGAAAGATCCAGTCCTCGCCTGCAGATCTCCAGAAATTCTTCGAGGTTGTAGGCGATGCCGCCGCCGGTACCACCGAGCGTAAAGCTCGGCCGGATGATGACCGGATAACCGAGCGTCTGCTGTACCGCCTGCGCATCTTCAAGGCTGTGGGCAATACCCGAGCGGGCACTGCCGAGCCCGATTTTGGTCATCGCGTCTTTGAACTTGAGCCGGTCCTCCGCCTTGTCGATGGCTTCTGGACTGGCACCAATCAACTCAACCCGATAACGATTCAAAACGCCATGACGATGCAAATCCAGCGCACAGTTGAGTGCCGTCTGTCCGCCCATCGTTGGCAGGATGGCGTCCGGGCGTTCCCGTTCGATGATCCGCTCGACGACCTGCCAGGTAATCGGCTCGATATAGGTGACATCGGCCGTCTCGGGGTCGGTCATGATGGTCGCAGGATTGCTGTTGACCAAAATGACGCGAAAGCCCTCGGCCTTGAGTGCCTTACACGCCTGTGCACCCGAGTAATCAAATTCACAGGCTTGGCCAATGATGATCGGACCAGCGCCAATCACCAGAATGCTCTTGAGGTCCTGACGCTTAGGCATGGTCAGCTTCCCATCAGAGCAAAGAAACGGTCGAACAGGTAGGCAACATCGTGAGGCCCTGGGCTGGCCTCGGGATGGCCCTGAAAGCCGAATGCCGGCCGATCGGTGCGGGCCAGGCCCTGGATCGATCCATCGAAGAGCGATACATGCGTGACCCGCAAATGGGCGGGAAGCGTTGCCGGGTCGACTGCGAAGCCATGATTCTGGCTCGTAATCAGGACTCGATGGTCATCCAGATCCTTCACCGGATGGTTCGCTCCATGGTGCCCAAATTTCATCTTGAGGGTGCGAGCGCCACTGGCGAGCCCGAGGATCTGATGCCCGAGGCAGATACCGAAGGTGGGGTACCCGCGTTCAATGAGTTCCGCAGTTGCCCGGATCGCGTAGTCGCAAGGCTCGGGATCCCCTGGACCATTCGAGAGAAAAATGCCGTCTGGACTGAGTGCGATGACGTCGGCTGCGGAGGTCTGCGCGGGCACCACGGTAATGCGGGCATCGCGGTCCGCGAGCATCCGCAAAATGTTGCGCTTGATCCCGAAGTCAAATGCGACCACATGGGGTCGCCGGGCGCCAGAACCCGCCAGGTCTCCACCTTCGCCCGACGCATCGGAACCGGCATGGGGCCCATAACCGCCGACCAGACGCCAGGAACGCTCGGTCCACTTATACGGTTGCTTCACCGAAACCACTTTGGCCAGATCCATTCCGGCCAGGCCGTCAAATGCGCGGGCACGCTCAAGAGCCTCTGCAACCATCTGGTCATCGGATTGCTGCACGACTGGGCTATTCGCCGCGTGGGGCACCGACGTAGCGACTTCTCCAGCGCTCGGGCGTGCGATCAGGCATCCTGCCTGCGCGCCGCGCTCGCGTAATCGTCGGGTCAGGCGTCTGGTATCGATCCCGGCAATTCCGGGGATCCCTGCGGCAATCAATGCTTCGGAGAGCGACTGCTGCGAACGCCAGTTCGACGTGCGCACCGGCAAATCCTTGATGATCAGGCCCGCCGCATGGATGGCATCCGATTCCACGTCTTCCGAATTCATACCGGTGTTGCCAATGTGCGGATACGTCAAGGTGACGATCTGCTGGCTGTAGCTCGGGTCGGTCAGAATTTCCTGATAGCCCGTGAGCGAGGTATTGAAAACAACCTCACCGGTCCGAACAACGGGCGCTCCGATCGAGACCCCACGGAAAACGGTTCCATCAGCCAACGCGAGGATGGCCATGCCCGACTTGGGAAGTAGCAGCGAACTCAGAAAAATCTCCAGTAACTGTGTAATTGTAGCTGACTGCTCACCATCGACTCGAGACGAACAGGGCGATGGACGCAATCAGACCGACCGTCCACGCCAGTGTGCGAAGGGTTGCGCGATCAGCGACATAACATCCGATAAAGGCGACACGGGCCAGAATGAATACAACCGCCAGCGCATCGATGCGATCCTGCGGCGCGCCGGTCTGAATCGCGGTCAGAACAGCAGCCGCAAAAATCGGAAAGGCCTCCCAGGAATTTGCCTGAGCTGCGTTTGCCCGGCGTCGAAATCCGTCCTGGCCAGCCAGCCAGTCCCGCGGATTGTGGTTGTCGAATCGCTTGAAACCCGCTTTGGCAATCCCTGCGCAGACGATGGGTAGCAAGGCGGCGATCAGGATACAGACATGGGCTACGGTCATCGCAGAGGCGGGCGTTACAGGAGGGTTCATTCAATTTCCTGGAATTGATTGGGGCTGGTGCATTGGATCGATACCATTCGCGTGATGGGGGTTCATTCGACCGAGCGGCGATCTCGCATCGCCTGGGCGACCGTGCTCGGGTCCACGTACTCCAGTTCGCTGCCCACGGGTACGCCTCGTGCCAGCCTCGTCACCGCGAGCCCGCGTGCCCGCAGCATCTCGCCCATGTAGTGCGCAGTCGCCTCACCCTCCTGGGTAAAGTTGGTCGCCAGAACGACTTCGGTGACCACGCCATCGGTCGCCCGCGTAAGCAGCCGATCGAGCCCAATCTCCCCCGGGCCGATGCCGTCGAGCGGGCTCAGGCGTCCCATGAGGACAAAATAAAGTCCCCGGAACATCAGCGTCTGCTCGACCACCTGCTGATCCGCTGGCGTCTCGACCACGCACAGTTGGGCGCGATCGCGCTCGTCCGAACTGCAGAGATCGCAACGTGTGCTCTCGGCAAATCCGTTACACCGATCGCAATGACGCACCGACGCGATCGCCTCTGCCAATGACCGCCCCAGCAGCGAGGCGCCCTCGCGGTCATGCTGCAACAAATGCCAGGCGAAGCGCTGCGCTGTCTTTGGGCCCACCCCCGGCAAGCGGCGCAAGGCCTCCACCAGCGCCTCGAGTACCATCGGCTGACGGTTCAGAGACATGGGTACGAAGCCGACAAGGGTTTGAGTGGCATCAACGGGATGACTAAAAGGATGACCAACGGGATGGCTAACGGGATGATCAACGGGATCAGAATGGCAACTTGAATCCCGGGGGTAGAGGCAATCCAGCCGTTAGCCCGGACATATGCTCCTGCGAGGTCTGGTCGGCACGGCGCAGGGCGTCGTTCATGGCCGCCACCAGCAGATCCTCAAGCATGTCGCGGTCGTCGCCCAGCAGACTTGGATCAATCACGACCCGTCGAACTTCGTTGCGGCATGTCACCGTGACCTTGACCAACCCAGCGCCTGACTGCCCTTCCACCTCGATCGCCGCGAGCTTTTCCTGCGCACGCTTCATGTTGTCCTGCATCTGCTGAGCCTGCTTCATCAGTCCAGCCAACTGGTTCTTCATCATTCTCAGAACTCCTTAAAGAGTGGGTTGAACAGATCCGGAAATCAGCTGTGCGCCGAAATCCTGAATCAGCGCCTGCACAAACGGATCTGCCTGAATCTCGGCCTGCGCCTGCGAAAGCCGCTGCGCCTGCTCGGCCGAATCGATGCCGGCGACCGTCGGGCCATCGACCTCTCCACTGACAATCGACACCCGAATCGGGCGTCCGAAGTGGGCGCTGACCGCATCGCGAACTTTAGCCACCAGTGGCGCCTCGGTCATTGCCCGGATCGGCGCCCGCAGCACGAACGTGTCATCGTCGTAGGAGACGAGCGCGCTGCGATCGACGCACTGCCGTGCGATGCCCGAAACGTTCAGCGCACGCGCGAGCGCCGGCCAATCTCCGTCAAAACGCCGGGTGGGCTCGGGTGAGTTGGCGGAGCTGGTAAGGCGCGACGAAGCAGGTTCGGCTTTCCGGTCGGACGACGCGGTCACCGGCCATTCGGGAAGCCGATCGGGCACAAGCATCGGCGCTGGTGCCGTTACGGGTACCGCCGCTGCTGGTACCGCTGATGGTGAACGTGATGCGGGCACTGCGAGGTGGGGCGCAACGCTGGCCGAACTACTCGCGACCGGACCAGCCGGTGGCGTTCGAGGCGATGCGCGATCACCCGATCCCAGCCGATCCGGCAATGGGCCGGCATCGGGTCCAGCGGGTCGAAACGCCAGCATCCGCAACAGGGTCATGGTGAGCCCGGAGGCTGGGTCGGGGGCCCAGGGCAGATCGCGTCCGCCGTGAATCACAATCTGCCACCAGACCTGCAAATCCTCCGGTGCAATCTGCGTTGCCCAGGAAACGACCCGCTGCGTCATCGCATCGTCATTCGACAATGCGCCCACCTGCGCCAATGCGATGCGGTGCACGAGCGCAGCGAGCGCCTCCAGGGTCCGCTCTGGCGACACCCCTTGTGCAACCATCGAATCGGCGAGCGTCAATAGCGCTGGGCCGTCGCCCGCCAGCAGCGCATCCATGAGTCCGCCCACTTCCCCACGGTCGGCCGCACCCACCATCTCGCGCACGGACTGCGCCAATACCTGGCCAGCGCCGTGGGCAATTGCCTGATCCAGCAGCGAGAGCGCATCGCGCATACTACCTGCCGCAGCCCGTCCGATCTCTTCAAGCGCCTGCGGCTCAAACGCAATCGCCTCGGCATCCAGGATCTCGCGCAAACGCACGGCAATCGTCGCCGGCGGCATGTTCTTCAGGCTGAACTGGAGACAGCGCGAAAGTACCGTGATAGGCACTTTCTGCGCATCGGTGGTGGCCAGGACGAACACCACGTGGGCTGGTGGCTCTTCGAGCGTCTTGAGCATGGCGTTGAACGCATGCGTCGAGAGCATGTGAACTTCATCGATCACATACACCTTGGTGCGTCCCGCGACTGGGGCGTAGGCCGCTGCATCGAGCAACTGCGCCATTTCATCGACGCCGCGATTGCTGGCCGCATCCATTTCAATGTAATCGGGATACCGTCCGCCATCGATCCCAACACAGGCACTGCACCGCCCGCAGGGCGTGGGCCCGACGCCAGTTTCGCAGTTGAGCGCCTTGGCGAGGATGCGCGCGATCGATGTCTTTCCGACACCGCGCGTCCCAGTGAAGAGATAAGCGTGATGAATACGGCCCGTTTGCAGTGCGTGGGTCAAAGCACGTACTACATGTTCCTGACCGGCGAGCGACGCAAATTCGCGCGGCCGCCACTTGCGTGCAAGGACCTGATGCGACATCACGTAAATTCAAAAAGTCTGGGGAGACGAGCCGGACCCCCGGCACTCGCGCTGAGTGGCTGTGGCTGCTTCCTTCCGGACCTGACCAGATTGACCACGTCGCGATGCGGGGCGGCCCGTCTCCTGGACATTGTACCCCGCGCTACAATATCTCACCGTGGCGCGAAACCTGCGTCACCAGAGTAGCCCGTCCGGGCGCAATCATGAGCCTACCCATTTCGGAGATTCGTAATGACGATCAAGCATGTCAGTGATGCCTCTTTCGAGCAGGATGTCCTGGGCGCCGAGGGTCCGGTCCTGGTCGATTATTGGGCTGAGTGGTGTGGGCCCTGCAAGATGATCGCCCCCATCCTGGAAGAGGTCTCGACCGATTACGCAGGTAAAGTGGTCGTCACCAAACTGAACGTCGATGACAACCGTGAGATGGCGTCGAAGTTCGGGATCCGGGGCATCCCGACCCTGATGTTGTTCAAGGGCGGCGAAGTCGTCGCAACCAAGGTCGGGGCCGTGTCGAAATCACAACTTGTATCGTTCCTCGACAGCCATCTCTGATTTCCGTTAGCATCCTGTGCATTGAGGCAGCGTCAGACCAACGCTGCTCCACCCGACACCGTCTGCGGCCGGGCGCTACTAGCCCCCTTCCGTTGGATGATGGACCGATGTCTTTGACCGCGTTTGCCCTTTCTAGCCGGGCTGCGTGACCTGACTCTCCTCTTTCCCCGGCCCGTGTGCTTGTCACGGCGTTCGCGAAGGGGCACGTCATGGGCGCTGTCCGCGCGGCCCGAGACTTTACCGACGTTTCCCCACTGAGCCGGCACCGTTCCGGAGTCCTACGCACATGCACCTGTCCGACCTCAAGTCCCAGCATGTCTCGCAGCTGATTGAGCTTGCGCAGACCCTCGAAATCGAAAATGCGAATCGCCTGCGTAAGCAGGACCTGATGTTCGCGATTCTGAAGCGCCGCGCCAAATCCGGCGAGCAGGTCTTTGGCGACGGTGTTCTCGAAGTCCTGCCCGATGGTTTCGGTTTTCTGCGCACACCCGAATCGTCATTTCTTGCCAGTACGGATGACATTTACATCTCGCCCAGCCAGATTCGGCGCTTCAATCTGCACACAGGCGACACGATCGAAGGCGAAGTGCGCGTTCCCAAGGAAGGCGAGCGCTACTTCGCACTGGTCAAGGTCGATCGCGTCAACGGCGAAGACCCGAGTTCCACCAAGCACAAGATCCTCTTCGAGAATCTGACGCCGCTGCATCCCGACAAGCCGATGCGGCTTGAGCGCGATACCAAATCCGAAGAAAATCTGACCGCTCGCATCATCGATATGATTGCGCCGATCGGCAAGGGCCAGCGCGGACTGATCGTTGCTCCGCCCAAAAGCGGCAAGACAGTGATGATGCAGCACATCGCGCATGCTCTGACCGCCAACCATCCCGATATCGTCCTGATCGTGCTGCTCATCGATGAGCGTCCCGAGGAAGTCACCGAGATGCAACGCTCGGTGCGCGGGGAAGTCATCGCCTCCACCTTTGACGAACCGGCAACCCGCCATGTCCAGGTTGCCGAGATGGTGATCGAGCGCGCCAAACGACTGGTCGAGCACAAAAAGGATGTCGTGATCCTGCTTGATTCCATCACACGGCTGGCCCGCGCCTACAACACGGTTGTCCCGGCATCGGGCAAGGTGTTGACCGGGGGGGTCGATGCCAACGCCCTGCAACGTCCGAAGCGTTTCTTTGGCGCAGCCCGCAACATCGAGGAAGGCGGGTCGCTCACGATCATCGCCACCGCTCTGATCGATACCGGATCGCGGATGGACGAGGTGATCTACGAGGAATTCAAAGGCACCGGCAACATGGAAATCCATCTGAACCGGCGGATGATGGAGAAGCGCATCTACCCGGCAATGGATATCAACAAGTCCGGGACGCGCCGCGAGGAGTTGTTGATCGAAGCCAGCAACCTGCAAAAAATCTGGATTCTGCGCAAGCTGCTCCACGACATGGACGAGCTTGAGGCCATGGAATTCCTCATGGGAAAAATGAAACAGACCAAAGGCAATGCCGAGTTCTTTGACATGATGAAGCGTGGCGGATAAGGCTTGAAAGACTCGAATTTGCCCCAGCCGATCGCGGCTCTGCCGGGACACGTTCGGATCAGCCGGCAGAGCTCTTGAAGTCCGACTCGTTCATCCGATATAATCTTCGATTACTTAAAAAGTTCCTGAGCCATGAAAGAAGGCATTCATCCTAATTACCGTGACGTCGTTTTCCTCGATCTGTCGAGCGGCGCAAAATTTCTCACGCGTTCGACCGTCAATACGCGCGAGATGGTCAAGATGGACGACGGTAAAGAGTATCCGCTGTTCAAGCTCGATATCTCCTCAGAATCCCACCCGTTCTATACCGGTGCGCAACAGCGGGTGATCGAAACGGGCCGTGTTGAGAAATTCCGCCAGAAGTTCGGCGCTCGTCGCTCGGCAACGCCCAGCGCCTGACCTTCGGGTTCAAGCGCGATTGCGCATGGGTCAGCCGGCCCTGATTCCGGCCCATGCGCCCCTTCCTGGTCACTGAGCCCGAAGCCGGACGCCTGCCGCGTCTTGCGCTGATTGCGCTCATTCTTTTATACGTTCTGCCCGGTTTCGTTGGCCGCGACCCCTGGCGGACCGGCGACGCCATCGGCTTTGGTATTGCCCATGCCATGGCTTCCGGTGGCGCCCGGCAATGGCTCCTGCCCGAAGTCGCTGGCAGTCCAGTCACCGATGCCGCGCCGCTGGCCTACTGGTTTGCGGCGGCGATCGCACGGCTGCTCGATCTCATCAGTTTCGGCGCAATCAATGCGGCCGCCGGGATCCGTGCGGCCGCTGGCGCCTGGCTGGTCGCAGGGCTCTTGTTGCTGCGCGCCGCCACACAGGGCCTGGCGCAACGTGCGGAGGCGCAACCCCTCGATCCATTCGGCGCGGGGGCGGGGCCGCTACATTACGGGCGCGCTATTGGGGATGCCGCGCTCCTGATCGCTCTGGCGACGTTTGGCCTGGTGGCGAGGGTCCACGAGACGACCGCCGACGCCGCGATGCTCACGGTCACCGCGGCGTTTGCCTTTGGTCTCATGCACAGCTGCAACAGAGCGCGCTCGGGCGGTCTGATCGTCGGCGCCTCCATCGCAGCCGCCGCGCTGGTGCGTTCGCCGGCAGTCGCAATGGCATTCGCCCTCGCCTTCCTGATTGCACTCCTCAGCGTTCGGGCCCTTCGGCTGAATGTTCGGACCTTGTTGCCATTCACCGTGCTGAGCACGCTATTACTCGCGCTGCCATGGCCGCTGGCGCTCCTGCTGGACCCGACGCCGCAAAGCCATGCACAACTCATGGGGTGGCTGGCGCTGCCGACCGGAACGGCCAGCCCAGGCGCCCAGATGACCTGGGCGCTGCGTACACTGCCCTGGTTCTTCTGGCCCTCCTGGCCACTGGCGGCTCGTACGCTCTGGTACAGCCGACAACGCTTGGCCGACGCACCCGTCGGCATCCCGCTCGCAGTGCTGAGTGCCCTGCTGATCGGCAGTGTCGGGCTCGCGCTCGTGAATGGCTACGCCACGGAGGCCACGCTGATTCCATTGGCAGTGCCTCTGGCCATGCTGGCGGCGATCGGACTCCCCACGCTGGCACGCAGCCTGACGCGATTGATCGACTGGTTCACCGTCGCCGTATTTTCACTCTTTGGCTTGGGCGTCTGGGGCTGGTGGCTTGCGGGACTGTCGGGCTGGCCAGCCAAGCCGGCTGCACAGGCCCTCCGGTTTGCTGCCGGTTTTCCGGGTTTTGGTACCAACTCGCCCCCTCTCACAGGCTTGCCGGGATCGGACCTCCCGGCGGTATTCGGCCCTGCATTCGGCTCAACCTTTGGCCTGGCCGTCTACGCCGGTGGCCTGGCAAGTCTGGGCTGGTTGGCCCTGGTCCGGTGGCGCATCTCACGCCAGCCGCCCATGCTCTGGCGCCCGGTCGTTCTGGCCGGCGCCGGAATGACCCTGGCCTGGTTCCTGTTGATGTCGCTCTGGATGCCGATTTTCAACTGGCGCAACACCTATCGCGATGTCAGCCACGAGTTGCGCGCAGCGCTCGATCAGCAGATCCTGACCGTCGATCGCTCGGGCGCAAGGCCCCCTACCGATCCAGTCAATTCGGCGCAGCCCCCGTCCTGCATTCGGCAGCGCGGTCTGGATCTCGCCCAGCGGGCAAGCCTGGCCTGGTTCGCAGACCTGCGATTCACCGACAACTCCACCCATCCACAGCCGCAGGCTCAAGGCCAACTGCAACCCGAACCACTGGCTACAGGCCCATGCGCTTGGTTGCTGCTGGTTGACCGCCGCGCTCAGGTGCAGCCCGAGCCCGACCCGTCCTGGACTCTTGTTTGGGAAGGTCGACGACGCGCCGATCGAAACGAGCGTTTCCGCTTGTACCGCGGCGGCGCATGAGACGCCAACTCTTTACGCTCGCCTGGCCAGTCCTGATCGCCCAGATTGCGGCCGTTGGCAATGGCGTGCTCGATACGGTGATGGCGGGTCGGCTTTCAGCGGTCGATCTGGCAGCGGTCAGTCTGGGCGTCTCGATCTACATCAGCGTCTACATCGGCCTGATGGGCGTTTTGCTCGCGATTGCACCGATCGTCGCCCGCCACTGGGGCGCTGGTCGTTTTGACCAGATCGCAGCCGAGGCACGCCAGGGTGTGTGGCTTGCGTTGGGTCTGTCCGTGATCGGTTGCCCGTTGATTGGCGCGACCGATTTCTGGTTTGCGATCGCGTCGCCACCGGAGGCAGTGGCAAAAGCCGCCACCGCATATCTCATTGCCATTGCTGCGGCGCTACCCGCCGCTCTGCTGTTTCGGGTGTTCTACGCGCTCCACAATGGACTCGGCCAGCCCCGAGTCATCATGGCCATCCTGCTTGGCGGATTGATCCTGAAAATCCCGCTCAATGCACTCTTCATGCATGGCGGTGCGGCGATCGGCCTGCCGTTTCTGGCGCCGATGGGCGGCGCTGGTTGTGCATGGGCGACGGCCTGCGTCGCCTGGGCAGCACTGGCGGCCGCCCTGTATCTACTGGCCAATGACGCGCAATACCGCCAACTCGGCCTTTGGCCGTGGCGCCTGGGATGGCCTGAGCCCAAACGACTGCGCGAACTCCTGCGCCAAGGGATCCCGACCGGATTGAGCTATCTGATCGAGGTCACCTCGTTCACCTTCATCGCACTGTTTGTAGCCCGATTCGGTGCCGTCACCGGCGCAAGTCATCAGATCGTCGCCAACCTCGCTGCACTCACCTACATGGTGCCACTCGCCATCGCCAACGCGACCAGCACCCTGACGGCGCGCGCGCTCGGTGCCGGCAATCCCCAGCAAGCCGAACGCACCTCTCGGATGGGGCTCCAGATGGCGCTCACGAGCGGCGTTGTGATCACCGCAACGATCCTGCTGGGCAAGACCCAGATCCTGGCGGCCTACTCCAATGACGCCAGCGTGATTGCGGCCGCCTTGCCACTGATCGTCTGGATCGCAGCGTTTCACCTGTTTGATGCCGCGCAGACCGTCTTGTCGTTCAGCCTGCGTGCCTACCAGGTATCGACCCTACCCATGGGCATCTATGCCGTGTCACTTTGGGGAATCGGCCTGGGGGGCGGTGCCTGGCTGACCTTCGGGGCCGAACTCGGCGCACCATCGCAGTACTTTGCCGGCGCACTCGGCTTTTGGGTCGCAACCACGGTTGGCCTGGGGCTCGCGGCCCTGGCCCTGGGCTGGCTGCAATGGCGGGTCTGGCGGCAAACCCTCCAGCAGTCAATCCGTTAAGGGCGCCCGCGAGCGCGGGTGCTCACGCCAGGGCGGGCACTGTGTCCGACGGATCGAGATCGGTGGCGACGTCGGCTTGCATACGCAGGAAGGTCGAGCGGTAGTAGCGCAATTCGTCGATCGACTCATGGATATCTGCAAGCGCTGTATGGGCGTTGCGCTTTTGGAATCCTTTGGCAAGGTCAGGCCGCCAGCGGCGCGCCAGTTCCTTGAGCGTACTGACATCCAGATTGCGGTAGTGGAAAAACGATTCCAGGGTGGGCATCCAGCGCGCGAGGAAGCGCCGATCCTGGCAGATCGTATTGCCGCACATGGGACTGGCACCGCGCGCGATCCACGGGGCCAGGAAGGCCAGCATCCTCTGCTCCGCCTGCACTTCATCGATGGTCGAGGCCAGAACTCGCTCGGTCAGGCCAGACTTTCCATGGGTTGAACGGTTCCACGCATCCATGGCGTCCATGGTTGCCTTGGGTTGGCGGATTGCCAATGCTTCGCTCTCAATCAGGATATCAAGCTGGGCATCGGTGACCACCAGGGCAATTTCGATGATCCGATCCGAATCCGGTTTGAGTCCGGTCATCTCCAGATCGATCCAGATCAACCCGCCTTCGATCGGGCGCGCCGGTAACGTGGGCACCAGCGGTGCGCCTGAATCAGCAACGTGCGTGTCCGGAGCATCCGGCGTGTGCGGATCCGGACTTGAATTCGATTGCGCCTGTACCATCAACATCTCCCAAGCCCTCAATACTCTCACAGCGGCCTTACCCGACCGATCTGCACCCCGATGGATGATTTCTCCTCCCCTTCACTCTGGACCGCCAGCTTTTTGTTGGCACTGATCGGTTCGACCACCTTGAGGACCTGGCTCGCCAGCCGCCAGATCCGCCATGTGGCGGTCAACCGTCATGCGGTCCCGGCGGCGTTTGCTGCGCACATCCCTCTGGATGCGCATGAGCGCGCGGCCGCCTACACGATCGCTCGCACCCGCCTGCTTCTGATCGACACCCTGGTTTCCGCCGTCCTCCTGCTCGTCCTGACGCTCTTTGGCGGGCTGCAAGTCCTCTGGGAACTGAGTGCCACCATCATCGACCCGGCGGCACTGCTGACGCGCCAGTTGTTCGTGGTGGTCATGGTCGGCCTGCTGGGGAGTTTGATCGATATGCCGCTCGATGCCTGGCGGCGTTTCCGGGTTGAGCAGCGCTTCGGGTTCAACCGCCTGACGGTGCGCTTGTGGTTGAGCGATCTGGCCCGCGGATTGCTGCTCTCGGTTCTTCTGGGTTTGCCACTTGCAGCGGTCATCATCACGTTGATGCAACGTGCAGGAACGTTCTGGTGGCTGTGGGCGTGGGTTGTCTGGGTCGTCTTTTCACTCGGAATGATGGTGATTTTTCCCATGGTGATTGCGCGCTGGTTCAATCGCTTTGAGCCCTTGACGGACGGACCGCTTCGGTCGCGTCTCGAGGCCCTGCTCGAGCGCTGCGGATTTCCGGCTGGGGGCTTGTTCGTCATGGATGGTAGCCGGCGATCGGCCCATGGCAACGCCTACTTCACGGGCTTCGGCCGGGCTCGCCGAATCGTTCTTTTCGACACACTCATTCAACAACTTGGACCCGATGAAATCGAGGCGGTTCTGGCCCATGAAATCGGCCATTTCCGCTTACGTCATATTGGCCAGCGGCTTCTGGTCCTGCAGCTCAGCAGCCTCATTGGCTTGGCCGTTCTCGGCTGGCTTTCAACGCGTGGCTGGTTTTTTCAGGGGCTTGGTCTGGTGCCGAGCGAAGGACTGGTTCCAGGTCTCGCGCTCTTGCTCTTCATGCTGATCGGGCCGGTCTTTGGCACCTTGTTCGGCCCCCTGGGAGCGATCCTGTCCAGGCGTCACGAGTTCGAGGCCGATGCTTATGCCGTCAGGATGACCAGCCGCGAGGCTTTGACGCGCGCGCTGGTCGCGCTCTACCGGGACAACGCGGCGACGCTCACACCCGACCCCTGGCATTCCGCCTTTCACGACTCCCATCCACCCGCAAGCCTTCGGATCGGGCGCCTCCATGCAGCCTGATGTCCCATTCTCTTTAAGGCAGGAAATTCAATGATGCGCAGGATCATTGCGCCTGAGCAACTCGCGGCGGGTCACAGCCGCCCCCTCACGGTTTCGCACGCCTACACCGATGCCCAGGCCGATCAGCAACTCACAGTACTGCCGGGATGGGGCCGCGAGGTCCGCGCCATCGCCCGGACCTACCGCTTCAAGGGGTGGCTGGAGACACTCGCCTTTGTCAACGCGGTTGGCTGGATGTCGCATGCCCAGGACCATCATCCGGATCTCGCCGTGCACTTCAATCACTGTACCGTGCGTTGGCATACCCATTCCGTCGATGGGCTGAGCGAGAACGATTTTATCTGTGCGGCCCGTACCGACGCGCTTGCCAGCGACCTGGCATCGGGCTCCGAACGCCATTCCAGCGCAACCTGACCCGGTGGCGGTGAGTTCCGAAACCAATGGCCTGCTGATCGCCGCCTATGGCCGACAGTTCATTGTTGAAACAGCGTCGGGCGAGCGGCTCGTCTGCGTAACCCGCGCCCGTAACCACGACTTTGCGGTTGGCGATCAGACCCGTGTGGTTCCCACCGGAGGTGGGGGTGGGGTGATCGAATCGCGTCTGCCACGACGTAACGAAATCAAACGATCCGACGCACGCCGCACCAAGGTGTTGGCCGCCAATCTCGACGCCGTTGCCTGCGTCATCGCCCCGGATCCGCCCTTCTCGGAGGCGCTGCTGATGCGGGTGCTGGCCAGCGCCCACGAAGCGGGCATCGAAGCTGCGATCTTCGTCAACAAATCCGACCTGATCGAAGCAAGTGCGCGTATCGAGCCCAGACTCGCGATTTATCGTCAGTTGGGCTACCGACTGTTCACCCTCGCGCCCGGGCCCGATCCGCAAGCTGCGGCCCAGATCCTGCACCCGTGGCTCGCCGGACGGCTGACGGCCGTCGTTGGCCAGTCTGGGATGGGTAAATCGACACTGATCAATGCACTGGTGCCCGGTGCTGACTTAGCTACCCAGGCGATCTCGGAAGCGCTCGGGACTGGACGGCACACCACAACGTTCACCAAAGCGTTCGAGTTGCCCAACCACGGCTGGATCGTTGACTCTCCTGGGTTTCAGGAGTTCGTATTGGGACATCTCTCGGACTCGCAACTGGCCTATTCCATCCCGGAAATCCGCGAGCGCATGGGGACTTGCCGCTTCAGCAATTGCCGCCATCTCGAGGAACCCGACTGCGCGATCCGGGCGGGGGTGGCAAGCGGTGCCATCGACGCCCGCCGAATGCAGATCTGGCGCGAATTGATCGGAGATGCACGGCGACTCTCCTAAAGAGTCCAGGGCGCATTCAAAGCGCATCCAAAGCGCACCGAAAGCGCACCGAAAGCGCATTCAGGGCGAATCAACCCACCCAGCTCGAGACCGTGATGATGCCGAAGAACGCCAGCCAGAGCACCACGGCCCGCCAGACTAACCCAACCGCGCTGCGCAATGCAGAGGCATCGGCCGGCGCACCAGACCACTCGAATCCCAGGTCACTGCGAGCCCACTCGGCCTCGAGTTCCGGATCCGCCACGCGCACGCCAATGGCCCCACCACCCGCTGCCAACACGAGCGCACGCTGCGGGTCAGCCCCTCCCGCCGACGGACGACTGCGGGCGCCACGCCAGCAATACGCCGCATCCTCAAAATTGCCCACGATTGCGAACCCCGCTGCCGTCAGCCGCAACGGTGCCCAATCCAGAACGCGATAGGCGCGTCCGGCAAAACCGCCGTAAGCCTCGCCGATCCGCTCACCCGCCCACCGTTGCGCCAGGGTCTCGACCGCCCGATAGAGCACGGGCCCGATCGGGCCAGGCAACACGAGATACCAGAAAATCGGCGCAAAGACATGGCGATGCGCTGCAACCAGCGCATGCGCGATAGCGACGCGGCAGACCTCGCTCACGGGGGCCGTGCTCGCCAAAAATCCTGGATCGAGTTCACGAATCCAGCGGGTGAGCGATTCGCGTGCGCCGGCGCTGTCCCCGGCTGCCAGCGCAACCTGAATCTCGCTGAAGGCCTGACTGAAGCGCCGGAAACCGATGGTTCCGTAGAGAACGGCCACGTCAAAGGCCAGTTGAACCGTGGCATGGAGACGGCCCAAGCCCCAATGCACCAAACCCACGAGCGCGACCGTCAATCCAATGATCAACATCCAACCCATCACCCCGTGCTCCCGGGTGCCGGCATCGGTATGTTGGCGGACCCAATCGGCCGCCGCCGCGAATTGCCGATCGACCCAGTGGCCAGCGCGCAGCGGGCGGGCTTGCTCGATCAGCAGCGCAAACAACAGGGCCACAAATCCCACGGCCTCTCCCCTCAGGCGCTCAGCAGCTGGTAGAGGTTTCGGAGCATGGCTGCCGTGGCTCCCCAGATGAAGTACTCCTGGCCCTGATCCTGCCAGGGCATGGCCCAGAACAGGCGCTCGCGCTGACCTTGTGGTCCCGCCGGGATGCTGCGCTGATGATGGTTCGCGGGATTCATCAGAAACGCCAGCGGGACCTCGAACGCTTCCGCCACCTCGAATGCGTCAACCGCCAGCCTGAACTGCGGCTGCACCAGGGCGACCACGGGCGTAACGACGTATTCGGTGATCGTTCGATAGTCTGGCATCTGGCCCAGTATCTCGACGTATTGCGCTGAGAGACCCACCTCTTCCTCGGCCTCGCGCAGGGCGGTATGCTCGGCAGAAAGATCCCCCGGATCCCGTCGACCACCGGGAAATGCAATCTGTCCCGCATGATCATTCAAATGCGCGGTGCGCCTGGTCAATAGAATCGTCGGCGCTTCTGTGCGCAGCACAATCGGAATCAGCACCGAAGCGGGTGTCAATGCTGCCGTCGGGTCGCCGGGCCCAAGGGCCAAGGGCGGATCCCCGCGGGATTCAGGATGCCAGGCTGGCGGCGTTTGCAGGCGCCGGCGCAGCGCATCCGGCTGGAGACGATCGACTGGAATGGCGGGCAACAACGGGGAACCCGCCTCCACCCGCCGAGCGGTGACGGGATCGAATTGCGGCAACCGCCGCCGAGTCACTCGCCAGCAGGCGCGTCGGTCGGCGCTGCCGCTGTCGCTGCAGCCTGAGCAGCCGCGTCCGCAACGCTGGCCTGATGCGCTGCCGCCTTGGCAGCCGCCGCCGCCGCACGGGCAGCCGGGGACAACCGTCCTGGGAGCTTTTCCTTGATACGCGCCGACTTGCCTGAGCGCTGACGCAGGTAGTAGAGCTTGGCCCGACGAACATCACCCCGACGTTTGACTTCGATCGAAGCGATCATCGGTGAGTACAGCTGGAAGGTCCGTTCGACGCCTTCGCCCGACGAGATTTTGCGGACAATGAACGAGGAGTTCAGCCCACGGTTGCGCCGTGCAATGACCACGCCCTCGTAGGACTGGACCCGCTTGCGGGTGCCTTCAACGACGTTGACATTCACGATGACCGTGTCGCCCGGAGCGAACACCGGGATGACTTTGGCGAGCCGGGCAATTTCCTCGGCTTCAAGTTGTTCGATCAGATTCATGCGTGGCTCCTTGGCCATCTTGCACCGGTCTTGGGGGAACTTTTGACAGGGATTCTGCGAAAGTCTCTTGTGATGCCGGGCAGCGGATGGTGGCCGAAAACGAGTCAACCCGCAGGCGACAACGAATTTCAGGCCGGTTACTTGAAAAATGGACTTGGCGCCCGTTAGAGCGCCTCTTTTCGAAGGTTTTCCCCGAAAAGCCTTCTAGTTTAACCGAAAATTCAATCCCTACGGATCAAAACCCGCTCTTGCCTTTGCGCGGGCTCGACAAGGTGCTCTCATCTGCCCGATCCAGCCTTCCCTGCGCACGCGCCGCACGTAACAGGTCCGGGCGCCGTTCAGAGGTGGCCATGACCGCCTGTTGCCGGCGCCATTCCCGAATACGCTCATGGTGCCCACCCAGCAGGACTTCTGGGACGCGAAGGCCCCGCCATTCTTCGGGTCGGGTGTAATGGGGACAGTCGAGCAACCCCTGACTAAATGAATCTTCCTGCACCGAGGCGACATCCTGAACGGCACCGGGTAGCCACCGCACCACCGCGTCGATCAGCATCATGGCTGGTAACTCACCACCCGAAACCACAAAATCGCCGACCGCGATTTCCTCATCGACCCAGGTCTGCAATAACCGTTCGTCGATCCCCTCGTAACGTCCGCACAACAGAGTCAAGGCGGGTAGCGTCGCCAACTCGCACACCCGACTCTGGGTCAAGGGCTGGCCTCGCGGCGACAGATAGATGACGGGAGCGGGACCTGGAGCCCGATCGGGGGCACCATCTCGCGCGGTCTGCGGTGCGGAGATCGGAGCTTGAGCTTGGGCCTGAGCCTGAGCCTGAGCGATTGCATCCAGCGTTCGAGCCAAGGGCTCAGCCAGCATCACCATGCCCGGACCGCCACCGAAGGGACGATCGTCAACCCGACGGTAGGTGTCGTCGGTTACATCCCTGGGATTCCAGCGATGCAAGTCCAGCAGCGCCCGATCGACCGCCCGGCCGGTGATGCCATGCCCTGTAAGGGCATCGAACATTCCCGGGAAGATCGTGACAACATCAATCCGAAGCGTCTGCACGTGCACCGGCATTCAATAATCAAGTTCCCAGTCGACCCGAATCCTGCGCGCCGCCATATCAACGTCCAACACGTAGTTGGCGACAAACGGAATCAGGCGTGCCGGAACCGACGCCGGCGCGCCCTGTTCGGCGACCCGCAGCAAGGCATGGGCGCCATGGTCATCGACACTGATCACCTGGCCGAGAGACTGTTCATGCGTGTTGACGACCACGCACCCGATCAGATCGACCCAGTAGAACGATTCGTCGCCTGCAGGCGGGAACGCGGAACGCGATACCGCGATGATCCGGCCTCGGATGGCATCGGCCTGGCTTCGGTCCTCGAACCCGGCCGGCCGAGCCACGACGCTATCCGAATGTACACGGGCGCGCTCAACACGAAGGGGTTGGGCCACCAACGCCAGAGGTGCTCCCGGGCGAACCACTGAGGTCGTGCGCCCGGGAATACCCGTCGACGGCTGCAGCCACCAGTCTTTGATTCCGATCAGGACGGACTCGGCGGGCGAACCGGAAAAAGGCTGAACCTTGATCCAGCCCTGAACCCCCCAGCCGCCAATCACGCGACCGACCTCAATGAGGTCACCCGGGGGTGAAACCTCAGGCTGCAGGGGCAGCAGCGCCTGGCGCTGCAGTAGCGCTCGCCTGTCGGGCGAATCGATCAACCAGCTTGGCAACAGCAGGCGACATCTGCGCACCGTTGGAGGTCCAGTAGGTCAGACGGTCCATCGCAATGCGCAGACTGACTTCGCCACCCGACGCCACGGGGTTGAAAAACCCGACGCGTTCGATGAAGTTGCCGTCACGGCGCGCGCGCTTGTCAGCAGCCACGATGGAGTAAAAAGGGCGCTTTTTAGCGCCGCCACGAGAGAGTCGGAGGACAACCATGCCAGGAATCCTTGCCTTGTTCGAAGGTTGATCGCGGAAAACCGGCCATCTTATCGGTTGTTCCCTCGTCGGGCAAGCGTTTCAGGCGTTAAATTGCGTCGGGAAACAACCAGAGCATCAATGGCGTATAGGCCGAGTAGCGCAAAAACTTGCCCAACAGCATATACCCGGCACTTGGCCAGAATGGGAGCCGCAACCATCCGGCGACCGCGCAAAGCGGGTCCCCGACCAACGGCAACCAAGCCAGTAGCATTGCTTTGGGGCCGAACCGCTCCAGCCAGGCGAGCGCTTTGCGGTGAACCCGATCGTCCTTGACGCCGGCTCCAACCGTCGGCGCATGCCCAGCCGCAATTCCCGGCTCGCCAACCCCCGCTGCAGCCCCCAGCGCGGGATCATTCTTCGCGGTTTGCTCGCCAGCAGACCGCCGGCCATGCTCGCGCCGCTCAGCCGCCGCCTTAGCCCCTGCGCCCAGCCAATAGTCGATCATCCCGCCAATCGTATTCCCCACCGAGGCCACCACAACCGTTGGCCACATCATTTCGGGGTTCAATTTGACGTATCCGAACACGGCGGGTTCGGACCCCATCGGAATGAGGGTCGCGCTGAGCAGGCTGATGATAAAGATCGCCGGCAATCCGACGGTGGGCAGCGCGAGCCAAACGAGCAAGGATTGCAGCCAGAGCTCCAAGAAAACCCCTGAAAGAACCGGTGGTCCGGCTTGGCGACGGCGGCGTTAGAAGCTCGCTTCTTCGAGCGCGAGGGTCCCGGCCGCACCGGCAACAACGGACTCCGCCAGCCCAGCCGCTCGGGTCAGAATGTGGTCCGCATAGAAGCGCGCAGTCCCGAGTTTGGCCCGCAGAAACGCTGCGTCGCCCTCCCCGCCCGCGAGATGATCGGCGGCGACCATCGCCGCTCGGCCCATCTGCCAGCCAGCCAGCACGACGCCCGTCAGCATCAGGTAGGGCACGCTGCTGGCATAGGCATGGCGAGGTTCAGCCTTTGCCGTTCCCGCCACATAGACGATGGCGCCTTCGAGCGCGTCGCAAGCCTGCCCGAGACGGTTCGCGAGCGCGGCCAGCGTGGCGGCGGTATCGGCCGGCAAACCCGAACCGGACTCGGCTTCAAGACGGGATCGGGCGGTGATCGCCGACTCGGCCAATTCTGCCGCGGTGGCGCGTGCCCGGGCCATCACAGCGAGTGCGGTACGCCCGCCATCCCGGGCGGTCTTGCGCCCCACCAGATCATTGGCCTGGATCGCAGTCGTACCTTCGTAAATCGTCAGGATCCGGGCGTCACGGTAATACTGCGCTGCGCCTGTCTCCTCGATGAAGCCCATCCCACCATGAATCTGGACCCCCAAGGAAGTCACCTCCAGGGACATTTCCGTTGAAAATCCTTTCACGATCGGGACCAGGAATTCGTAGAACGTGCGGGCCTCGGCTGCCGCGATCGGGTCAGGATCCGCATGCGCCTGGTCAAAGGCTGCAGCAGCCACATACCCAAGCGCACGCGCACCCTCAGTCAGCGCCCGCATCGTCATCAGCATGCGCCGAACATCCGGGTGGTGAACAATCGCGACCGGACCCGCAGAACCCTCGACGGCACGGCTCTGCACGCGATCACGTGCGTACCCGACTGCCTTCTGATAAGACCGCTCGGCGATGGCGACACCTTGCATGCCCACCGCAAATCGAGCGGCGTTCATCATGATGAACATGGTCTCAAGCCCACGGTTCTCTTCGCCAACCAGCCAGCCGATCGCGCCGGGTGCGGCCGCACCGCCCCCGGGCGCTGCGACCGGATGCTGACCATCGCCGTAGAGCAAGACCGCTGTCGGGCTCGCCTTGATGCCCAGCTTGTGCTCGACCGATGCGCACCAGACGTCGTTGCGGGCACCCAGGGTCCCGTCTTCATGGACCAGGACCTTGGGTACGACAAAGAGCGACAGCCCCTTCACACCCTCAGGAGCACCCGCAACCCGGGCCAACACGAGATGAACGATGTTCTCGGCCAGATCGTGCTCACCGAAGGTGATGTAGATCTTCTGTCCGAAGAGGCGATACGTTCCGTCTGCCTGAGGCTCTGCACGCGTGCGGACCATCGACAGGTCACTGCCCGCCTGCGGCTCGGTCAGGTTCATGGTGCCAGTCCACTGGCCGCTGATGAGGTGGGGCACCCAGCGCTGCTGCAAATCGGCAGTGCCCGCCGTCATGAATGCCTCGATCGCGCCATCGGTCAACAGCGGGCACAGGGCGAACGCGAGATTGGCCGAATTAAGCATCTCGGAACAGGGCGTTGCCACCAGCTTGGGCAGCCCCATGCCGCCGAAGACTTGCGGGTGCTGAACCCCCTGCCAACCGGCTGCGCCAAAGGCCTTGAACGCGGCGACAAATCCGGGTGTGGTCGTCACGATGCCATCACGGCAGTGGGCAGGCTCGATGTCTCCCGTCCAATTCAGCGGCGCAACCACTTCCTGATGAAACCGGGCCGCCTCCTGAAGGACAGCCGTCACCGTATCGGTACTGGCCTCCTCAAACCCAGGAAGCGCCTGAATTGCCTCCAGACCTGCGAGTTCGCGCAGGACAAAGAGCATGTCGGCAAGCGGGGCGGTATAAGCCATGGCGGATTCCTCAAACGGACGGGTTCGTGATCACTCAGAGCTTGGCAGCGAGTTCGGGTACCGCTTCGAACAGATCGCCTACCAGCCCGTAGTCGGCAACGCCAAAGATCGGGGCTTCGGCATCCTTGTTGATTGCCACAATCACTTTGCTGTCCTTCATGCCGGCAAGATGCTGGATAGCACCGGAAATACCGATTGCCACGTAGAGTTGTGGCGCAACGATCTTGCCCGTCTGGCCGACCTGCCAGTCATTGGGGGCATAACCGGCGTCAACCGCTGCACGAGAGGCGCCCATGGCAGCACCCAGACGATCTGCCAATGGTTCGAGCAAATGGAAGTTCTCGGCCGAACCCATGCCCCGCCCGCCTGACACCACGGTCTTGGCCGCTGCCAGTTCAGGACGATCATTCTTGGCCACTTCACGACCGACAAAACGGGCCCGCCCGGAGTCGGCCACAGCAGCCACAGCCTCCAGGATGGCACTGCCCCCAGTCGCCGAAACGGGATCGAAGGCCGTTGTGCGCGCCGTCATGACCTTGATCGGGTCGATGGATTGCACGGTCGCGATCGCATTTCCCGCATAGATGGGTCGTTCGAAGGTGTCGGGCGAGACCACGCGCGAGACATCGGAAATCTGCGAAACCCCCAACAAGGCCGCCACCCTGGGCGCCACGTTTTTACCAAAGGCCGTCGCGGGCGCAACAATGTGCGAATAGGTCGCCACTTGCGCTGCGGCAACCGCCTGAGCTGCGCCGTTCTCGGCGAGTTGCTCGGCAAGGTGAGGCGCGTCGGCAACCAGGACCTTGGCCACGCCCGGAATCGCGGCAGCAGCGGCAGCAGCGACCTGACACTGGGATCCGGAGATCAGCACATGGACCTCGCCAGCGCAAGCCAGCGCGCAAGCGATTGCATTGTAGGTCGCGGCCCGCAGGCTCAGGTTGTTGTGTTCTGCAATGACAAGAGCAGTCATGAAAAATCCTTAAACAGGGGAGAACGGGCTCGGCGCCCAGCGACGCATCCAGCAGGCGATCACCTGGCGCCCCCTCAGGTGACGACTTTCGCTTCGTTCCGAAGTTTGTCGACCAGCGTACTGACGTCGGGAACCTGGATGCCGGCCGAGCGCGACTTCGGCTCGACCACCTTCAACGTCTTCAGTCGGGGCGATGGATCCACGCCCAGATCGACCGGTTTGACGATATCCAGCGGCTTCTTTTTCGCTTTCATGATGTTCGGCAGGGTCACATAGCGCGGCTCATTGAGACGCAGGTCTGTGGTCACCACAGCGGGCATGGTTAGCGCCAGGGTCTCGAGCCCGCCATCGACTTCCCGCGTCACGATCACTTCTGAGCCTTGCACTTCGACCTTTGAAGCAAAGGTCGCTTGGGGCATCGCGGCAAGCGCAGCCAGCATTTGACCGGTCTGATTGGCGTCGTCATCGATCGCCTGTTTGCCGAGAATCACCAGTTGGGGAAGTTCGCGGGCGACAAGAGCGTTCAGCAGGTGGGCCACCGCGAGCGGCTGCAGATCAACCTCACCCGTATCGACCAGAATGGCGCGATCAGCACCGAGTGCGAGTGCCGTGCGCAGCGTTTCCTGGCAGGCCGTCGTCCCGCATGAGACCACCACAATTTCGGTTGCGACGCCCTTTTCTTTCAGCCGAACGGCTTCTTCGACGGCAATCTCGTCGAACGGGTTCATCGACATCTTGACGTTCGCGATATCCACCCCGGTCTGATCACTCTTGACCCGGACTTTCACGTTGTAATCGACTACCCGCTTAACCGGGACCAGAATCTTCATCAATCGACGCTCCTGCAGCAGATGTTCAATCGTTCAGCCTGAGATTATAAGGTCAGGGCCGTCCGCTCATGGCGCTCCGTTCATGGAGCGATCCAGCGGGGTGGGCGTTTTTCCAGAAATGCCTCAATTCCTTCCCGCGTCGGCTCAGAGACCAAGTTGCAAGCCATCGTGTGTCCAGCCAACTGGTAGGCGCCAGCGATTCCCATTTCCAGTTGCCGATAAAAGAGCTGCTTGCCCATTCCGATGGCATGCGCGGGTTTTGCGCAAATTGTCGCCGCCAGGGATGCAATCTCGTGATCCAGCGAATCCATGGCGACAACCCTGTTGATCAGACCTCGCTCGAGCGCGGTCGATGCGTCGATGAATTCGCCCGTCACCAACATCTCAAACGCCTGCTTGCGCGACATGTTGCGCGACAATGCGACACCCGGCGTCGCGCAGAACAGGCCCAGGTTGATCCCGGAGACGGCAAATCGGGCGTCTGAGGAAGCCACCGCCAGATCGCACATGGCAACCAGCTGGCAGCCCGCAGCCGTCGCGACCCCGTGGACCCGGGCAATCACCGGCTGCGGGATGGTCTGGATGGTCTGCATCATCCGGCTGCAGCGCGCAAAAAGTGCTGCAGCCGCCACCTGCCCACCTGCCGCAGCGGTCTGCTGCACATCGCGCAGGTCATGGCCGGCGCAAAAAGCCCGCCCGGCCGCTGCCAGCACGATGACGCGAACCGACGGATCGGCGCCGAGGCCTCGCAATACGCCCTCGAGCCGTCCGATCATGTCACCAGTCAACGCATTGAACTGTTCAGGGCGATTTAGGGTCAGCCGCGCAATGGCCCCCATGCGATCGACCAGAACCAGGGCATCATCGCCCCCAGACACTGAATCTGCCATGTTTCCCCCTTCAGATGCCGGCCATTGCCCGCAGGTGGACCTCGACGCAACGCGCCAGTGCCGGCTCGTCATACCCGCCTTCAAGCACGCTGACCACGCGCCCAGCGGCGTGCCGTTGCGCGACCTCGAGCAGCCGCTCCGTCACCCAACGATAGTCTTCGGCACGCAATCTCAAGCCCCCCAGCGGGTCCTCCTGGTGGGCGTCAAAACCAGCCGAGATAAACACCATCTGCGGCCGAAAGGCTTCGAGCGCGGGAAGCCAGACGTCGGTGACCGCTGCCCGAAAGGCGACCCCGTCCGCACCGGCGGGCAGCGGCACGCAGACGATGTTCTCGCCCAGAGGCTGCTCGCCGCTAAAGGGATAAAGCGGATGCTGAAAAATCCCCACCATCAGGACGCGATCATCGTCGGCAAAAATGTCCTCGGTGCCATTGCCGTGATGGACATCGAAATCTGCGATCGCTACCCGCTCCAACCCGCCGCGGCCAAGAGCCACCTGGGCGGCGACGGCGACGTTGTTGACAAAACAGAATCCCATGACGGCTTCGCGAGTCGCATGATGGCCGGGGGGGCGAATGGCACAAAACGCATTCTGTACCTCGCCCGCCAGCACCATCTCAGTCGCCTGAACCGCCGCACCGGCAGCCCTCAGAACGGCTTCGCCGGTATATCGATTAGCCATCGTGTCTGCATCAAACGCGACGTAGCCTTCGGAGGGTAGGCGCGCCATCATCGAGTCGATATGCTCGGCCGTGTGCACCGCCAGAAGATCTTCGCGCGTTGCGCACGGCGCGTGATCGATGACAGCGATGGCATCGAGAACGCCTGAGATCAACAAGCGATCCTGGATGGCGTCCAGACGGCCTGGGGCCTCGGGATGCCCTGCCATCATCTCGTGTTTGCGGCACGCCGGGTCAGTGATGTAAGCCGTTTGCATGGTCCAAGGGTACACTCCCGCGCACCCTCCGCGCAGGCAGGTCGAGTAACGGATTGTGATGATTTCAGGTGCGTGCTTTTTGATTTCAGTAATTTTCCGGACGCTCATGCTGGCAACGGCAGTTGGACCCGTGATCGCAGCCCCCCTGGTGGCCACGGGCTCTGCCGCTGGGGCTTCCTCGGTCAGCCCGACCACGCAGGCCATCGTTGACCCGCTCGCAGCATTCGTCCAGCAAGACGCCCTTCGCGGTTTTATCCAGTCGATGGCCCAACGCCACGGATTCGATGCCGATGCGCTCGAACGACTGCTGTCCAAAGCCCAGCGCAGTGATGCTGCGATCCGCTTGAGTGCACCGACCCCGCCCGGCATGACGCCGTCCTGGAACGCGTACCGAAGTCGGTTTATCGAACCGATCCGGCTTCGCCATGGACTGGATTTCTGGCGCGAAAACGCGACTGCGCTGGCCCGCGCCGAGCGCCAATACGGCGTACCAGCCGAAGTCATCGCCGCGGTCATTGGCGTTGAGACCATTTACGGACGCAACACCGGTCAATTTCGGATCTTGGACGTGCTGCTGACGCTGGCCTTCGTCGACGGGCGCCGCCCCGAGCTCTATCGAGACGAACTCGAAGCCTTTCTGCTCTGGACTCGCGAAGCGGGAATTGACCCGCTGGAGCCTCGTGGATCCTACGCCGGTGCAATCGGCCTGCCGCAATTCATGCCCTCAAGCATTCGGCGGTGGGCGGTCGACTTCGATGAGAGCGGGCGACTCGACCTGCGAGCCAGTGCGGTCGATGCGATTGGAAGCGTTGCCAACTTCCTGGTCGGACATGGCTGGCAGCCCGGTGCAGGCAGTACCTGGGAAGTCCGATTGAGCCCGACCGCAGATATTGCGGGCTTGACCAGAGACGGCATCGAACTGCGTTTTTTGCCAGCACAGCTGGCCTCGCAAGGCGCAGACAGCGCTGAGCCGATTCCCCCCGACAGCCTGCTGGCCCTGGTGGAATTTCAAAATGGCGATGCGCCTTCGATGTTTCGCCTAGTGGGCAAGAACTTCTGGGTCGTGACGCGTTACAACCGTTCACGCTACTACGCGATGGCCGTTCTGGAGTTCGCCAGCGCGCTGCGTCAAGCGCGTGAGGCAGGCCTCAAATCCGCGCCCCAATCGGGACTCGGGTCGGGTGCCCAGCCAGGCCTCAAACCCGAGCTGACGTCAGCACGCAAGTCGGGCCTCAAGCAGAGCCTTCAGTCCAAGCCTAGACCCTCGCACGCAGAGGCATTAAAGCCCCAAGCCAAACCCCAGGTCAAAGCCCAGGTCAAATCTCAGCCGAAATCCCCGGTCAATCCGGGAACAATCCGGTCGAAAGGTAACGATCCCCGCGATCACAGACAATGAACACAATGGTCGCGTTCTCGACCGTCTCGGCCACGCGAAGCGCGATACAGCAGGCACCGGCGGCTGAGGGGCCGCAGAAAATCCCCTCGACCTGGGCCAATTGACGCGCCATCGATTCGGCGTCGTTCTGAGAAACTTCCTCGATCCGATCAATCAGGGCATGGCGTCGAATTGACGGGACGTAGGCCGGTGGCCACTTCCGAATGCCCGGAATCGACGATCCGTCGGTCGGTTGAGCGCCCACGATTTCAATCTGGGGTTGAACTTCCTTGAGATAGCGGGAAACGCCGGTGATGGTGCCAGTCGTCCCCATGGCTGACACGAAATGGGTCACGCGCCCACCCGTATCGCGCCAGATCTCAGGACCGGTTGCCTCATAGTGCGCAAGCCAATTGTCGTCATTGGCGAATTGATCCAGCACCCGCCCCTCACCGCGCGACTGCATCGCTAATGCCAGGTCGCGCGCGTATTCCATGCCTTGTTGACGCGTCACCAGAATCAGTTCGGCGCCGTAGGCTCGCATGGCCTGACGCCGTTCGACCGACAGGTTATCGGGCATGATCAGAACCATGCGATACCCGCGGATCGCGGCTGCCATCGCCAGCGCGATTCCGGTATTGCCACTGGTTGCCTCGATCAGGGTGTCGCCAGGGCGAATCTCGCCACGGGCCTCCGCCCGCGCGATCATCGACATCGCTGGCCGATCTTTGACCGAGCCTGCAGGGTTATCCCCCTCAAGCTTGCCGAGAATGACATTGTGGCGGCGGTTATTCGACTCGCCGGGCAGACGCTGCAGTCGTACCAGCGGCGTCCGGCCGATGGCGTCTTCGATCGTTGGGAAATCGTTCATGGACTCGTCATGTTTCAGGGCGACATCGACGTCAGGTTCGACGATTTGACCACACCCGGCAGATCGCTCGCGAGCACAGCGGCGCGAATCGCCTCGACCGCCGCGATGCGCCCAAAACTGCTGCGCCAGGCCAGAAACACCCGGCGCAAAGGTATTGGCGCAGCAAACGGGATATACGCCACCAGCCGATCCGTCACCGGCATGATCCCGACATCGCCCGCGGGCACCATTGCGCCGCTGGTCGTCAGCGTTAACCCGCCATGGGGCGCAGGCGTCGTCCCAACGTTTACTGCGGAAGAGGTCCCGCCATTCGCCGCCGGGCTGGCTTGCCGTGTCGGCTGAGTTAGGGACGTCGCTGTCGCAGGCAACACCGTGATGCCGACACCGGCGGCCACCATGTATCGGATGATCTCGAGCGAACTGCCTCCGAAACCCTGGCGCATCCCACCACTGATCTGCGAGAAGCAACGCAGTTCCGGGCATAGCCTCAGGACCTGGTCCCGCAAACAATGTCCGTTGTCCAGTAGCAATATCGTCTGATCCTGCAACTCGGGCACTGCGATCTCACTGCGCTGCGCCCAGGAATGACGGGTCGGCACGGCGACGACGAAAGGTTCTTCATAAAGCACATGCGTCATCACGCCTTGGAGGTCCAGGGGCTCGGCCAGAATCGCCACATCCAGGTCACCTTGCCGGAGCTGTTCGATCAATTTTTCGGCGAGATCCTCCCGCAGAAGGAGCGGCATCTGGGGGAAATCCGAGATCACTCGCGGCACCAGAGTCGGCAACAGGTAGGGCCCAACCGTTGGGATGATCCCGACGCGCAATGGCCCGGCCAAGGGATCCGTTCCCCGCGCCGCCAGCTCCGGAATTTGTTGCGCCTGATCGAGAACGCGCTGCGCCTGTTCAACCACGTCGGTACCGGCACGGGTCAGTGACACTTCCGCTGGACCGCGCTCGAACAGTTGAACGCCGAGCTCTTCTTCAAGTTTGCGAACCGCCACCGACAAGGTGGGCTGGCTGACCGAGCAGGCCTGCGCGGCACGACCGAAGTGGCGCTCGCGAGCCACGGCGACGATGTACTTGAGTTCGGTGAGCGTCACGCGATTCCCAACATCGGATTCCGCCGTTCGACAGCCGCTACAAAATCAAACTCCCAGCACCAATCGTGGAAACACCGACCAATTCGATTTGAAAATCGGAGATCCCGTCGCCGTTGACATCGGCCTGCAACATCAGCCCGCTCGCACCGGGCTCGAACCGCAATTGCCCAGCTGAGGAGGTTGAGAAGGGCCGACTACCAATTAACAAAAAGATTCCGTTACCGGCCGTTTGAGAGTGCGCGTCGATGCCCGACAAATCGATACGGTCGAGGAAGGGATCAAAATCCAGAATCTGATCTCGTGAAGTCGAGGAATCGCCAGTTTCGAGGAATTTGAACAAATCTCGTCCGAGTCCCCCGCTCATCGTATCGGCGCCTGAGCCCCCGACCACGGTGTCATCGCCACTGCCACCGTCCAAGACATCGCTACCGGACCCCCCACTCAGGCTGTCGTTGCCATCGTCCCCCGATAAGCGATCGTTACCATCCCCGCCTGCGACGGTATCTGCGTCAGTTCCACCATTCAGTGTGTCGTTTCCAGCGCCGCCATCCAGAAAGTCGTTGTCACTATCGCCAAACAACACGTCGTTACCGATCCCGCCCTGCAAGACATCCGCACCACCACCACCATGGAGTTCATCATTTCCGGCACCCCCCCAGAGCCAATCCCTGGAGGCCTCATCGAGGTAAACCGGGGCGACCCCGTTTGCCCTTGCAGCGCTCAGGGTGGCCGCCCAGGACTGCACCAGTTTCAAACTGACGCCAAATGTGCCTGCCAGCCTGGTCAAACTGCCCCCGACAGGCAACGCATCCATCACCTGCTGGGCTAACGCCTGCGAATAGCCCCCATAGAACACGTCATCGCCTTCGCCGGCAGAGAAAATATCGCTACCCTCACCGCCCACGAGTGTGTCGTTACCGAGGCCGCCGTTCAGTCGATCATCACCAGCGCCCCCAACCAGCAAATCGTCTCCTGAAGCCAGGAGGGTCGGGAAATCCGGGGCCCCATCGCCGTCGAGTGTGTCGTTACCGCTCCCACCGAACAGCGTGTCATTTCCCGCACCCCCCGACAGTTGGTCGTTAACATCGCCACCGTCGAGAAAATCGTTGCCATCGCCGCCAACCAGCCTGTCCTCGTTCAGGCCACCGTAAATCGTATCGTCGCCCAAGCCACCGTTGAGTAGATCGAAGCCGGGCCCCCCATCCATGAAATCGTTGCCGCTGGCTCCCCAGATCGAGTCATTACCGCCCTCATCGGCATACACGGGAGCAGTTCCCGCCTTCGCGGCTGCTGCTGCCGTTGCCACCCAGTTCTGAAGCAGGCTGAGGCTGACACCAAACTGTTGCGAGACTTGGGTTGACACGCCGGTCTTGGGGATCGCAGCCACCAGTTCGGCGATGAAGCTCTGCGAAAACCCGCCATAGAGGCGATCCGCACCGGCGTCCCCGTGCATCCAGTCGTTGCCTTCACCGCCAATCAGGGTATTCGCAGCCCGATCCTCCAATATGAGGGGCGCAACGACTGAAGCGTACAGGCGGTCCGAGCCCAGTCCGCCAAACAGAACATCTGCACCAGCGCCGCCGACCAAGGTATCGTCACCCAGGCCGCCCCAGATAGTGTCATCCCCAGTGAGTCCATTGAGCAGATTCCTGCCGGCACTCCCTTTCATGACATTAGCGAGGGCGTTGCCAGCACCGTTAATATCGCCAGAGCCCGCCAGCATCAAATTTTCGAGATTTTCGTCAAGCGTCCAGTTGATCCACGCCTGGACCGTATCAATCTCGGTGGCAAGAGTGCTGGTCTCTATGATGACGTCGGTCAAACTGCTGACAACATACGTGTCATTACCCAAGCCACCGATCAAGGTATCCGTGCCGCCCGCTCCATCCAGAATATTGGCCGCTGCATTACCCGTGATCAGGTTGGCATAAAGATTCCCTGTCCCATTAATCGATGCCGTTCCCGTCAGGGTCAAGATTTCGAGATTGATTCCAAGCGCCCAACTGACCGAGGAATAAACCGTGTCAATTTCAAGTGGGTTCGTCGAAGTCTCGATAATGCCGTCATTGACACTATCGACGTAGTAGGTGTCGTTGCCGTTGCCCCCTTCCAGAATATCGTCGCCAGAGCCTCCGCTCAGAACATCGTTACCCTTGCCCCCAAGCAAGCGATCCGAACCCGTGGAGCCAGTGATGGTGTCATTGCCATCGAGCGAGATGGGAAACTCGGTCGCGCTGATGGTCCGCTGCAGTTGCCCGATTGTCACCCACGGCGCGAAAAAGGTGACACCGCCATGGGTGACCTGCCAGACATCGGTCAGGTTATTCGATTTGGAACTCTCACCCAGGATTTCAAGACCGCCGGGTTTAGAAGTTACCTTAACCATGTCGGAACACCCCTAATACATTCAAGCCTAGGTTTAAGCTTACATTCAAACCTTCGCCATCGAGGTTCTTACGCCAACCCAGCGTTCAAGATGACGGTCAACTGCGGTGGCATTGTGAGCCAGCATTTCTCTGGAAATCTGACGGGCGAATTCAAGCAGCTCAACATCGCGTTCGAGATCGGCAAATCGTAGCATTGGCACACCCGACTGCCGCGCTCCAAGAAACTCACCTGGACCTCGCAACTGCAAATCGCGCCGCGCGATTTCAAATCCATCCTGGCTGTCCCGAATAATTGTGAGACGCTCACGCGCAACCGCAGACAAGGGGTAAGTCGCGACCAACACACAGGCCGATGCGGCTGCGCCCCGACCAACGCGTCCGCGCAACTGGTGCAACTGCGCCAATCCAAAACGTTCGGCGTGTTCGATCACCATCAGCGATGCATTGGGCACATCGACGCCAACCTCGATGAC
This sequence comes from Burkholderiaceae bacterium, assembly GCA_040401595.1. Taxonomy (GTDB): domain Bacteria; phylum Pseudomonadota; class Gammaproteobacteria; order Burkholderiales; family Burkholderiaceae_E; genus RFPW01. The sequence goes on along the minus strand of JBBAOE010000015.1, from coordinate 52,886 downwards.
GGTGGTCGACACCAGAACATTGATTTCTCCGCCCTGAAACGCGGCCATTACCTTGGCCTTGTCGGCAGCGGGGAGGCGCCCATGAACCAACCCCACGGTCAGACCCGGCAATTGTTCGCTTAGCCACAAATGCGTTTCGCTCGCGTTCTGCAGGTCCAGGGTTTCGGATTCTTCCACGAGTGGGCAGACCCAATACGCTTGCCGGCCATCCGCGACCGCCTGCCGGATCCTCTGCGCCAGCTCTGCTCGACGCCCTGCATCGATCACGCGTGTCACCACGGGGCTGCGCCCTGGCGGAAGTTCATCGATCACGGACAGGTCCAGGTCAGCGCAATAACTCATCGCCAAGGTGCGCGGGATCGGAGTTGCGCTCATCATCAACAAATGGGCCCGCTGCGTGGGCTGGGCCACCGCCGAGGTCGGCGTTTTGGCCCCCATTTCAGGTCGCAGGAGCGCAAGTCGCTGCGCGACGCCAAAGCGATGCTGCTCATCCACAATCGCCAGGCCGAGGCGGGGAAATGCAGTCGTCTCTTCAACGAGCGCATGGGTGCCGATGGCCAGATCGACCTCACCACCAGCGATGGCCGCGCGCGCTGCCCGTTTTTCAGCACCACGCAGGGACCCCGTCAGCCATGCCACCCGGACCCCGAGGGGCTCGAGCCAGGAGCTCAGCTTGCGCCAATGTTGCTCAGCCAGAATTTCAGTGGGCGCCATCAAGGCCACCTGCCATCCGCTGCCAATTGCGCGAGCGGCGGCCAGCGCTGCCACCACCGTCTTGCCGCTGCCAACGTCGCCTTGCAGTAACCGCTGCATGGCTCGAGACGCCCCGAGATCCCGGTTGATTTCGGCCACGACCCGTTGCTGTGCAGCGGTCAACCGAAACGGCAAGGCGTCCAGCAGACGGCGCTCCATCCGATCGTCCTGCAACGGCATCGCACTGACCTGATCCCGCTCGGCGCGCGCGCGCGCCAGCGCAAGTTGCTGAGCAACCAACTCATCAAGAATGATCCGACGCCAGGCCGGACTCGAACGGTCGTCGTCGAAAGGGGGCAGACTTATCGGCAGGGGTGCGTGCAGGCTTTGGAGGGCATTGCCCAACTCCGGTAAGCCGAGCGTCTTGAGCACCTCCGGCGGCAGGGTCTCGCCCAGATCCGCTTCCCGTAAGGCCGTTCGGATCGCAGCTCGCAGCGCCGGCTGCCCGATCCCCGCGACCGTCGGGTACACCGGTGTCAAGCGGTCGGGCAGCGCAGCGCCCTCTTCGTCCGCCCGGACCATCGGATGCACGATTTCGGGACCAAAAAGGCCACTACGAACAATGCCATAGGCAAGCACCCGGCGCCCCGGGACCAGCAGTGATCGAATCCAGGGCTGAGCGTGCAGAAATCGCAGTGCGATCTCGCCATCGCCGTCGATTACCTGGACCGTAAACTGGGACGCACCAAGGCCTCCACGGCCTCCACGGGCACTCACACCGCCACGGCGATACCCGCCCGGATCGGCACGATTGCTCTGGCTTAACCCCGGCATCCCACCGTCACGGGATTGGGCGGATTGGCCGTCAGAATGATCCGTCGACGACACCACGCCCCTCACCTGCACGGCGACTCCGGGTACCAATTGACGCATTGAGGTGACCCGCGTCAGATCCTCGTATCGCAGTGGCAGGTGCAGCGCAAAATCAATCGCCCGATGCAGACCCAGGCGCGCGAAACGCCCCGAGTCGGCTGTCGCTCGGGTCAAGGACGAAGCACCAGAACTGCGTCAGCCTCGAAAATAGCCCCCTTGGGCAATGCGACGACGCCAACTGCGGACCGGGCTGGAAATGGCTTGGGAAAGAGTTCCGCCATGATGGCGTTGGCCTTGGCGAACTCACCCAAATCCGTGAGATACAGCGTGAGCTTGACGACATCGGTCAACGACCCGCCAGCGGCCTGCGCAATCGCCGATAAATTCTGGAAAACCTGTCGCGCCTGTGCCTCAAAGTCGTCCGAAACCATCTGCCCAGTGATCGGGTCCAGCCCGATCTGACCGGATATCCAGACCGTCCGGCCGTCTGACTGATCGATCGCAACCGCCTGGGAATAGGTCCCCACCGGAGCAGGTGCGTCCGTACTCTGAATGATTGTTTTGTCCATATTAACTGTCCAATTTGCCGCGTAATTCGCGGAAGTTTTTAACTTCTACCGTCATCCTAGACCAGCGCTCAGAACCCATACCCCCTGATGAGAAGCCCCTATGCTGGAACGTCGCGTTATGTTGTCCAACGGTCGACAGATTGCCGTACGCGACACGGGACCCGCCAATGGCCGCCCCGTCCTCTATCTACACGGTTTTATGGGCTCTAGACTGGAATGCGTCCCAGCTGATGGGTTAGCGAAAGAATTCGGCTTACGGTTGGTTTCGCTTGATCGCCCCGGGTTCGGCCAGAGTTCGAATGCTCCGCCTGGCGCTGCGATAGACGCAGCCGATGCGGCCGCAGTCTGCGCCAACCTGGGGCTGCGCAACCCAATCGTTGTGGGGGTTTCGGGCGGTAGCGCGGCGGCGATGCTGATGGCAGCCAACCCCTCGGTGGGCGCCCCGGTGATCATTCTGGCCTGCCCCCTCTGCCCCCTGGATGACCCGGCGATTCGGAGCCAATTCAGCGCGGTTTCGAGATGGGTCCTGTCGCTGACGACCTTGTATCCAGGCCCCACCGGATTTTTGTTGAACGGACCGCTGCGACAAATCGCCAAACGCTACCCGCAAACCCTGCTCAATCTGATCTGCAAGCGCTTCTCCCGCGCCGACCAGGAGGCGCTCAGTCACGGCGCTTGGCATGAAGCCCTATCGCGATCGCTTGCAGAATCGTTCGCGTCTGGGGGAGAGGGCGCGCTACGTGACCTGTTGGGTTACAACCAGCGGTGGGATGATCGACTCTGGCAGGTCGAGACGCCTGTACTTGTCTGGCATGGGCGCGAGGATACCGTTGTCCCCATTCGGGGCGCGAGAGCCCTAGCGCGGCGCCTCTCCAACGGTCAATTGCATGAATATGAAAGCGAGGGGCACTTCTCAGTCCCCCTCCGGCACATGCGGACCTTACTCAGTCAGGCAATCCGCATTGCCGAGTCACGACATCCGGTGCCCGCAACGCACAGAACCGATCTGGACCCGCGCCTTGCCGATTCCCGACCGGCCACCCGCTAGAGGCCGATCAGGCTGCGCGAGCACGCCGAACGACATGGGCGCGTGGCGCCTGGGCTCGGTCCGGACTGGCAGGACGCGCGAAGGTCCGACCCGCTTCCGGCCGAGGGGCACCGCGGTCACGAGTCTGAAACGCTGGACGACGATCGCCAGCGGCCGGACGATCCCCGAAAGGACGATCCCCGAAAGGACGGTCTCCAAAGGGACGATCGACCGCGGGTCGATCTGCAAACGGACGATCCCCAAAGGGTCGGCGCTCTGAAACCGCTGGCCTGGCTTCGAACGGGCGCCGGTCACCAGCACCTGGACCTGCGAACCGGTCTGCACCGCCATGATAGGCGCCACCACCGTATCCACCACCGTATCCACCACCATTACCGCCACCATAGCCACCGCCACCGCCGAATCCGCCGGGACGACGGCCATCTCCTCGGCGATCTGCGCCACGTGCGTTCCCTCGATCACCACCCCGCGGTGGGGAAAATCGGGGTTCCAGACCAGGCAGTGTCGCCACCGGCAATGGCCGGCCCAACATGCGTTCGATCCCGAATAGCCGCGACCGATCCGCACGCCCAGCGAATGACACCGAAATCCCGGCCCGTCCTGCCCGTGCGGTGCGACCGATCCGGTGAACGTAGTCCTCTGCCTTCATCGGCAAGTCAAAATTGATGACATGGGAAATCGTGGGCACATCAATGCCGCGCGCCGCCACATCGGTCGCCACCACAATCTGAATCCGACCTTCCAGCAGCATCCGGACGACCCGATTGCGGGCGTGCTGAGGCAAGTCGCCATGCAAGGCTGCGACCGCATGGCCCGCGTCTCGTAAGCGCCCAGCCTGATCTTCCGTCGACAATTTGGTCGACATGAAAATGATCGCCTGGTCCATTCCGTTGGTTGCGAGCACGGCGTCAAGCAAGCGGTTTTTATGGTCCAGATCATCGGCGTGATGCACAACTTCGGTCAGCAATGCACGATCGATCCGTTCAGACAGTTCGATGCGCTGAGGATCTTTGGTCAGGCGCCTCGCCACCGGAGCCACTCGGCCATCCAAGGTCGCGGAGAACAAAAGGGTTTGGCGATCCGCCGGCAAACGCGCAGCGATCAGGTCGATATCCTCAACGAAACCCATATCGAGCATGCGGTCCGCTTCATCGAGAACGAGGGTTTTGACGCCCGACAGGTCAACTCGACCCCGCTCCATGTGATCGAGCATACGACCCGGAGTTGCAATCAAGAGTTCCGACCCTTCAGCCAGCGCATTCAGCTGGGGCCCGAATGGAGCGCCGCCAATCAAACATGCGGTGCGCAGTCGTCGACCGGTCGCACGCAATTCGATGGTGTAGTCGCGCGCAGCGCGCTCAATCTGAAGCGCCAATTCACGGGTCGGCGTGAGAATGAGGACCCGCGGGCGGCGCTCACCGGCGTCGCTCGCCATCCGATGCAGAAGCGGCAGCAAAAATGCGCCCGTCTTACCGCTGCCGGTGTGCGAAGACACCAGCAAATCTTTTCCAGCCATGGCCGCCGGAATGGCTTGCAGCTGAACTGCGGTGGGTGTGGCGTGGGTCAAGCGCGAAAGCGCGCCGAGCAGGGCCGAATGCAGGCCCAAGCTTGCGAAATCCATATAAATCCTCGAAGGCGGTTTGATTCAGCCGCCCGATCAAGGATCAACTCGTGAGAAACGAGTCAGGACAGGAAGCCGAAAACGAATACTGGTCCGAGCAAAACCGCTCAGATCAGCCTTCGACTATGACAGATAAATGGGACAACGTCAAAAATAATTGCATGCCCTGCCTCTGCCTTGCCCCAGCCGGATCAGACAAACGCGGGAACGGGCGATGCGTCCGAGTTCGTCGCCGCAGACAACTTCCAGGGAGAGAACTTATGGCCATGCAAGATGTCACTCGACCGTCGACCGCTCCCGGCCTACATGCCTTGACCACTGCGGATTGGGTGGCATTCACCATCATGGTCATTGGTGGCCTGAATTGGGGTCTCGTGGGCGCCTTCTCGTTTGACCCCATCACAGCGCTGTTTGGCGAGCACTCGATGGCCTCCCGAGTCGCCTATGTCCTGATTGGCTTGTCCTCGGTCTACGCCCTTTACGCAGCCACCAAACTTGCCCAACCTCTCTAATCCCCCAACATCAGGGCGCTCTGTGCGCCCGGCGGTCCCTGCTGGCGGGACTCTCGATCAACCGCAGCCAAGCCGAGCGCTTGCGCCCTTTCTGGCACCCATCGCCCTGATTGTGCTGCCCGTCGGCATTGGCGCTCCAGACCCGGGCTGTGCCAAAGGCCCGGATACCCTTCTGGCACATGGGATTGAAGAACGGCTGCGCGCTTTGGGCAGGTCGGTCGACATCATCCGACTGGACGCTATCAGCACCCCCCCGCGCGGGGCCAGTGGCAGGCGCGACGATCGGCGAGTTGCGTCGGACACCGCGACATCTCCGATCGCCGTGATTCGGCAGCACTCCGCGCGACTGGCTGCGGCCGTCGTTGAGGCGATCCGCCGTGGCTTTCAACCCCTGGTTCTGGGCGGGGATCACGCCTGCGCGATCGGGACCTGGAAGGGCGCGGCCCAGGCCAGGTCCCATCACGGCCCCCTGGGCCTGATCTGGCTTGACGCCCATCTGGATGCACATACGCCCAGCACCACGCCAAGCGGCATGGTGCATGGGATGCCGCTCGCCGTCTTGCTCGGTCATGGCGACGCCCGACTGGTCGGTTTGACCCACGGCGTCAGCATCGACCCTCGCCATCTATGTCTGGTCGGCGTTCGCAGCTTCGAGGTCGAAGAGGCACGACTCCTCGCTGGATTGGGCGTACGCATCATCGACATGACCGAAATTCGGGCGCATGGGCTGGACGCCGCACTGCGCGAAGCCGTCGCCATCGCATCAAACGCCCGCGGGGGCTGGGGCATATCAATCGATCTGGATGTGCTTGACCCATTCGATGCCCCCGGGGTTGGTTCGCCTGTTGAAAACGGCCTCAACGCCACGGCACTGATTCGTGCCCTGTCCGGGATCGCGTCATACCCGGGCTTCGTTGGCGCGGAGATGGCTGAATACAATCCAGCGCTGGATCCTCTGGGCACGACCCGTCGTGTAGCGGATGCCCTGCTGGCGTCCGCATTCTCCGGCGCTCTGAGGGCCTGATTCCCAAGTCCCGATAACAGCCTCCACCGGCGAGCCGGGTAACATCGCGCCATGCCGCTACTCCAACTTCGCTCTGCCTCCCTGGCCTTTGGCCATTTCGCACTCCTTGACCGGGCCGACCTCCAGATCGACCCAGGCGAGCGCGTGGCCCTGATCGGCCGCAACGGCAGCGGAAAATCGTCGCTTCTGCGGGCACTCGCCGGAATGGGGGGACTCGATGATGGCGAAGCTTGGACGCAGCCCGGTCTCAAGGTCGCCTATGTGGCCCAGGAACCCCCTCTAGACCCCGATCAAACGGTCTTTGAAGCCGTGGTCTCAGGGCTCGGTGCAGCAGCAGCAGCCCTGAGGGAGTGGCATGAGATTTCGGAGGCACTCGCCGACCCCAATGCTGCGGACCAAGAAGCGCTGCTCGAACGCATGCAGACCCTTCAGACCGAGCTCGAAGCGTCGGATGGATGGCGCCTTCACGCCACCGCGGAACGGGCAATTGATCGTTTTGCCCTTAACCCTGATCTGTTGATTGGCAGCCTCTCCGGGGGGCAAAAGAAACGAGTGGCGCTGGCACAGGCCATGGCGACCGAACCGGACGTTCTGTTGCTCGATGAGCCGACCAACCATCTCGATATCGTCTCCATCGAATGGCTGGAATCTCTTCTGGCACCGGGCGAAACCAGTAGCGCCAGCCCAGCCGACGGCAATGATCCGAAACAGGATGCGAACCCAACCAGCGCCGGCGGCCCGCCCCTGCTCAGGCCCGGTGGCGCGCTACTGTTCATCACGCACGACCGCCGATTCCTGGAGCGCGTTGCGACCCGAATCGTCGAACTTGATCGTGGACATCTCGCCAGCTTCCCCGGCCGCTGGCAAACCTACCTCGAGCGCAAAGAGCAGATGCTCCACGAGGAGGCGCTGGCCAATGCCCGAGCCGACAAGTTGCTGGCGCAAGAAGAAATCTGGATCCGTAAGGGCGTAGAAGCCCGCCGAACCCGCTCCGTCGGTCGGATCGCCAGGCTCGAACAACTGCGCGCAGAGCGCGCTTCCCGCCGTGAGCGCCAGGGTCAAGTCGACCTGCGGGTTGACGCTGGCGACCGCAGCGGCAAACGGGTCGCTGAGCTGGAGCATGTCAGCCGCAGTTGGCCCGGCCCGGATGGCCAACCAAAGGTGGTGGTGCGTGACTTTTCGTGCCGCGTGATGCGCGGCGACCGCATCGGCCTGATTGGCCCGAACGGCGCGGGCAAAACCACCTTACTGCGTCTGATTCTGGGCGAAATTCAGCCCGACTCCGGCACCGTAGTTCAGGGCACCCAGCTCCAGGTCGCGTATTTTGACCAGTTTCGGACTCAGCTTGACCCGGAAGCTGCTCTGGTCGACGTCATTTCCCCAGGCTCGGACTTCGTTGAAATTGGCGGTCAACGCCAGCACGTCATTTCCTACCTGGGCGACTTCCTGTTCGCGCCGGCTCGAGTTCGATCACCGGTGAAGTCTCTTTCCGGGGGCGAGCGAAACCGCTTGCTCCTTGCCAGATTGTTTGCCCGTCCGGCCAATGTGCTGGTTCTGGACGAACCGACGAACGATCTCGATATCGAAACGCTCGACCTCCTGGAGCAACTGCTCATCGAGTATCCCGGTACGGTACTGCTCGTATCACACGACCGTGCCTTTCTCGACACTGTGGTCACGCAGGTGATTGTCGCGGACGGTGATGGCCGCTGGAGTGAGCATGTGGGCGGCTGGTCCGATTGGGCCCAGTGGCGTGCAAACGCAGACCGGAACACGGTTCAAAGTCCCAAGAGCCCGTCACTGCCCAGCGCAAACCCCGAACCGATCCGGGCGCAAAACAGCGAGCCGGCTCATACCCGTTCGGTCCAGGCGAAGCCCAAAACCCGCCTGACTGGCACCGAACAACGTGAACTCGATCAGTTACCCGACCGTATTTCGGCGCTTGAAACCGAACAAACCATGCTGACCCAACGCCTTTCGGATCCAGCCCTGCATGCAAGCCAGTCCAGTGATCTCAAGTCCATCACCAGCCGCCTTTCTGTCATCGAACAATCGATTGCACAGCTTCTGGAACGGTGGGAATTACTTGAATCCCAGCGTCAATCTTGAAGGATTTTGATACGAGTCAGTGTTGCCTACAGGTCCCAACTGTCGGAATAGCGAGAGAACAGACCAGAGTTCCGCTAAAGTAACGGCCAAGATCTGGCATCCGCTCGATTCAATCGCATACGCGTGATTTTTTTTGCTCTCCTCAAGCTCGGTCAAACCGCTGGCACTAGGCTCAGAATGACGTCCAACTCGGTCCCCGGTCCCGCCTCCCGGACCGCTTCAATTCTGGCGCTAGGCATCCTGTCTGCTCTCTGGCTGGTCATACCAAGGCCCGCGCTGGCTGCTAGCGAATTGCAGCAAGCAGAACAACTCGTAGAGGGCGGTCGATCCGCAGAGGCCTTGGCGCTGATCCAGCGCTACGGAAAATCCAGCGATGTGGCCTGGGCACAGGTCCATTCCGCTGCACTGTTGGCCAGCGGCCAGAACCGCAAGGCGGTCGATCTTCTAGCACCGCTCCATACAGCGGATCCTCTCAATCTGGGATTGGCGAATAATTACGCTGTGGCCCTCGAAGCGATCGGCGCGACCGATACCGCCCGTCAGGTCCTGGAGCGCGCTTTGGGTGATGGCGCAGCGACCGCGGCGGCATTCCGAAATTTGCGCTCGCTCTACGCCAAGCTGGCTGCGGCCTCCTATGCTCGGGCCGTAGATGCCCCGGTCCAGCGCATGACCCCAACCCTCGCACTGGTCATGCCATCTGCCAAACAGGCGCTGGCCTTCACGCCGGGGGTCGGCGAGGGGTCCCCAGTCCTGGCTCGCGGACAAGCGCCAGCCCCATTCATTGCACCGATGGCGGCTCTGGGGCCTGAAGTAGTTGTCGCTCCTGCGAACGCGTCTTCCACAGTGAATCGGGCTAACCCGTCTTCAACCTCGGCACCGGCGCCGGTTGCGCAAGCAACGGTCCCGGGGTCGACCGCCACCGCACCTTCCGGCGCTCCAGGCGCGACGGCATCGTCCTCTGCCCAACCGGGCGGCAAACCCCCGACACCACCGTCGACGACCACGGCCCCAACGCCGCCGAGCCCGGCCTCGGCACCCGGTAGCGCGGGTTCCGCCACCGGTGCTGCTGCCGCAACAGCCAAGCCGGCCGACAAGGCGACCGACAGGGCCAGTGAAGGCGCCCCTGACAAACCCGTCAACGAACGACAGGCCGCGGCTCTGGCCCAGCTCGAACGGGCGAGCGCAAGCTGGGCGGCCGCCTGGTCAAAAAAGGATGTTTCCACCTACCTGGCGTTCTATGCCAAGACCTTTCAACCGCCGTCCGGTCTTTCCCGAAGCGAGTGGGAAAAGCAGCGTCATGATCGTCTGAATCGCCCCGGCCCGATCAAAGTGACCATTGAGGACCTCAAAGTTGCTCCTGATGGCGATGGCTGGCGGGTCACCTTTCGCCAGCACTACCGAGCAACGGGACTTGAATCGACGGCGACCAAGTCGATGCGTTGGGTGCAAGAAGGAGGGCGCTGGCTCATCCAAGCTGAGCGGGCGCAATGAAACGGTCCGTTCGATACATTGCTCTGTGGACGGTCGCGCTGCTGACGACAATCTGGGGAAGTGCTCGCGCCGACACCGAATCATCGAGTGATCAGAACCTACGGGAAGCCATCCGCCTGTTTCAGGGCGGCACCAGTCTGGATCAGACCCTCAACGCGGCCCGCAATGCGGGCAGAGCGCTACCCAAGTCCCACCTCGCCTACTTCCTCCAGTATCAGGCCTACATCTCGATGGCCGGCGGGGATCCCAATCAGGCGCCCGTGACCATCAAGTCGAGCCCAGATGCGCATCGGGAACTGGTCAATGAAGCCCGCGCGCGTGGCAAGCTTGCCGGTGTCCCCAGCGGCGCCATCCCGTCGGCGATTGTCCAGATCGGCCCGGGGACCGATACCGTTTTGCTGGTGGAATCCGAGCGGTCGCGCCTCTGGATCCTCACCCGCAAAGGCGATTCAGTCGAAGTGGTCGCCAACCACTACGTCACTGTGGGGCAGCAAGGCATCGGTAAGGAACGCGAAGGCGACCGCAAGACCCCACTGGGCGTTTACCGTATCCAGAGTGAAATTCCCGGCGCCAAACTAATCGATTTCTATGGTCCCCTGGCACTGCCATTGGACTATCCCAACGCGATGGACCGGGCACGCGCCAAAACCGGCTCCGGCATCTGGCTCCACGGCGTGCCCTCCGACCGCTATGCCCGACCTCCGCTCGCGTCGGATGGCTGCGTAGTGCTGGCCAATGAAGATCTCCTGGCCCTGCGAAAGTACGCCAAACCGGGGCGAACCACCGTGGTCGTGGTTCCCCAGACCAACTGGTTGAATCCCAAAGCCTGGCGAGCGATGAGCTCTGCCCAACTCGCTGAGTTGCCATTCGACACGGTCCAGAAGGTCAGTACGAACGGCGGGGCAGAAGCGATGCGGCGAAGTGTTTACCACCTGGAAGCCGAGCAGATGATGGTGGCTGAATATATTGACCGACGGGGCCAAGCGGTTCGGGATTACTGGAAGCGGGATAGCGGACGCTGGGTCCCCTACCTCGATACCAAGGCTGCCGCCTTGCACTGACTCCAAGCCGGTGCAAAGTCATACTGAAGTCGGGGCTGCGCTCAGACGAGCTCGAATTGCGCTGGCGCTTCCCCTGGATTCGATCGCGCGCGAACTCCAGATACCAGTGGCGCAGCTGCGGGCGATCGAGTCGGGCACGGCGTCTGCGTTTCAGGACCTTGCACAACGCACCGACGTCAGCCGGCGCGCGCTCAAGCGGTTCCAGTTACCCGAGTCCTGGTCAGACCTGCAGCCCGATCCGAGAGGATGGGCAAGGATCCCAGCGGGCCCCGAAACGGCTGTACCGCTGGGAATGGATTCAGCTGGGCCATCGAAAGGACCTCGTGCTGAGGTTCCGGTTCTGCTCCCGCCCAAGCCGATCTCGCCCCGCCAGCGCTTCATTGCACTCGGGGCCGCCGGAGTCATCGTGGCGACCGCAATCGGCGCAGCCCTGATGCCGGCAGCCGTGCCAGTGGATGAAAATGAGCTCGAAGACCTTCGCTCGACTGGGCCCTCAGCCGCGGCAAAACCTGCCAGGGGTGTGTCGACCCCAGACGACTACAGGCGGGACTCTGACGCGGGCCCGTCAATTGCCGTCAGCGACGCTGGCGCGCAGGCGGCGTCAACCCAATCCATGCCAGTCTCTCCAACGCCGGTCGGCGCCCCTCTGAGTGCGACGGCGGCCCCCCCATCGGTTGACCCGCAATCGGCCTCACGACCGTATGCGGTCTTGCCAGGGTCACAGATCGTCACCCCATCCGAGCCAGCTCTTGAACTCAAGGCACGCGCCGCCGTTGCAGTCGATCTTGTGCTCGAGCAAGGTTCGACCCAAATTACCATGCGGGCTGGCGACCGAGTTGTGCTGATGTCGGGTCGTGCCGAGCGGGTCGAAGTCAGTGACCGACATGCGGTTGAACTCGAGATGACCGGGCGAGCAGTCCGCCTGGAACCCGTTACAGCGACGGACGTCAACCCCAACCGCGGCATCTGGAACATCGCGAGACGCTAAAGAGACACAGAATACTGAGCCCAGTGCTGCGACTGACGACGCGTAAGCGGCCTGATCGCTCTCGCCGATGGCCTCTTAGGCTAAGCGTTCAGCGAATCGATTCTGGCGGCTCGTCGATCAACTGATCGGCATCGGGCTCACGAGGGCGCCGGACCGGGTTACGGCGAATCGCGTATGCCCAAGCAAGCACCGCAGCGACTGCCCGATACAACCCCTGCGGAACCGAACCACCGACCTCACAGAGCGCCTCAAGCGTGCGCGCAAGCGCCGGGCTGCGAACGATCGGAACGTCATGCTCGGCGGCAGCCTCGCGAATCTTCGCAGCGATCTCGTCGGTCCCCTTGGCCACCACGATCGGTGCGACATGCAATCCTTCGACATAGCGAATTGCCACCGCGTAGTGCGTCGGGTTGACCACCACCACATCAGCCTCGCTGACCGCCGCCACCATCCGTCGGCGGGACATCTGCTGCTGGCGCCGACGGATCGCGGCCTTGATTTCGGGGCGGCCCTCGCTCTCCTTCATTTCCTCCTTCAACTCTTCGAGCGACATCTTCGCTTCCTGGCCAAATTGAAACCACGCAACCAGCGAATCAACCGCGGCCAACACAACCCAACAGCCAAACAGCGTGCCGCCGGCAATAAGCAACATGTGTCCCGCGTCGATCAAGGCCCGGTCAAACGGCAGCTTGGTCAACTGAACGATGTCCGGCGCCAGTGAACCGAGCAAGAGCCCGATGACCACCATCAGCAGGGCCACCTTCAAGATCGTTTTTCCAAGCTCTGCAAGGCCCTTCAGAGAAAAGACCCGCCCGAGCCCGCTCACCGGGTTGATACGCTCCAGATCAAGCTTGAACTCGGCGAACACCGGCTGAAAATTGTTCAGTGCGTAAGTGCCACCAATCGAGACTACCGCCGCCAAAATAATAAAACCGAGTACAACCATCATGACTGGAAGTACGAATTCAGCACCCCACTCGACAAGCACCCGCTCAAGATCGCCTTCGCCGATGCGGCGGAAATTGGCGGACATCAAACGCACCAGAGACGCCAAGAAAACACCGCCCAGACCGGCTGCGACAGCGAATCCGAACCCGATCAGGAGCGCGCCAACGAGATCTCGAGACTGCAGAAACCGACCCTGCTCGGCCAGCCTCTCCAGCCGTCTCGCGGTTGGTTCTAGGTTGCGTTCCTGATCACTGTCCTCGGCCATGGCTGCCGATCAGTCGCTGGAGGGATTTTGGCGCAGACGGTCTTCGAAGACTTCCGCCTCTTTCAGCTGGGCCGCGGACATTTTTTCGCCCAGCAAGGACGCCCGCTCACGGCCCGTCAGGACACCGTTACTCGCTGCGCGCCGGTAATACGCCCAGGCACGAATGATGTCCGCTGGAACACCGATGCCACGAGCGTACATATTGGCTACGTTGAACTGTCCGATCGAATCGTCGGACTGCGCCGCCATCCGGTACCACTGAAAGGCGACGGGTAAATTGCGCTGTGCACCAACGCCGCTCTCATAAATCGCGCCGAGTTCATTCATTGCGCCGACGTTCCCACTCTTCGCCGACTCAATCATCCAACCGAAACCGAGTTCGAGATCCTTCTGGGTGCCGATACCCTGCACGTACATCATGGCGACGTCATACTGCGCCCGATTATCACCGGCTTGCGCCATTTTGAGCATCCGCCCAAACGCATCGTCATACCGGCCTTGGACATACACCCGGCGCGCCTGGTCGTACTCTGAACAGCCGGTCAGGAGGACAGCCGGGAACACGCACCCGAGCGCAACCAGCAGCGAAGCCACCCTCGACAGGTGCGAAACTCGGATCTTATCGGTCGTTTTCAGGTTGACTTGATCACTTGGCTTGCGTTTCGCGGTGGATTATTTTCCGGGTCCAGGCATCGGCACTGACGCCCCGCCCCGACTGGCTTCAGACGGCGGAAGCGCCAGTGGAGCACTCGCAGCCGAAGATGGCTTGGTTGCTTTGCGAGGCTTGGACGTCATCGGCCCCTGACGATAACGCTCATCATCAACGCCCAGCGGCCCGTCGGTCGTCAGGTGAATCGAATGCGCGAAATTACCGAGAAAACGACGTGTGTAGTCCGGATAACGGCGGTCATCGGGAATATAGCCGTTATCGAGCATGCATTGATCGTACTGATCAAGCAGGATCGAACACCGATTAGACATCGAATAACGGTTTAACTCGACCTGTTCACCCGATGCAAGCAGACCGGCAAACATGCCGACCACCAGCACCAGCAAACCGAGGATCCAGGCAAGCGGACGGAGAATCTTGGACATTGAAATCTTCGCTTATCGACCCAGGAGCGTCACAGGCCCCCGGTAGTAAAACTCAACGCGGTTGGGAATAAAAGCCAAACGAACGTGACCGCTATTGTCCATCAAATTCGAGCAAACGCTGATGTTCATTACGCTCGATGTACCTGTCCTGCCTCAAGTCCCAGTTCGGACCGCACTGGCACAACTGCCGGATTAATGGTGTTCACTGGAAGCGCCACGTGATCGGCCCTTGGCAGATCGCGAGTCATCTGCCCAAACACGGGCATAAACTTCGGCCGCCATGGGATGTCTCGGGTCTACGAGCTTCGTCAATCTCTGAAACGACTGCACCGCCGCAGCCAGGTCGCCACGCACACGATAGCCAATGGCAGCACAGCGAAACAATTTCGCGGAAATATCCGGGTCTCGGGACCCACTCAGTCCTTCGCCCCAAACTCGACCGAGATACCAGCAGGCATCGGGATCTCCCATCGCCGACGGAGCGGACAGCCAATCCGAAGCAATCTTGAATTCACGCCGTGCCCGGGAGCGCATGTGGACGACCACATCCCGATGCTGCGGATCGGTCACATCGATGGCGGCATTTGCCATCCGCACACCATTCTCAAAAGCAAAACGCCCCCGCCACATGGCGGCTCGCATGTCTTTGCGCTTGCGGGCGCGCTGTTCAAGCGCGTCCATCAATTCCTTCGCCTGCTCGAGCCGGATGAGCATCGCCTGCTGAACCCCGCGAGTACACCCGGTTGGTCGTTGCCGGCAGCCCTGCAGCCGCACTAAATCTTCGTTGCGGGAGAGATAGAGCCTGACAATTTCATCGGCTGTCTCGGGAATGTCTTGGCGCCGCAGCACGACCGCTGCATCTTCCTCTTCCTCAGCTGGAGCGTCCGGGTCGCCATGATCCGCTGCCGGCTTCGCATGGCTATCGCCCTTGCCATGAGCGGCGGTCGCGGCAGCACCACCTGCCTGCGCCTCGATCGGGACGATGCCTAACAGACTGAGGAACAGGGAGACCAACAGCGCGAGCACTGCGTGCACACCGAGAGAACGCGAGTTGGTCGCTCCGTTGAGCAAGCCCCGCACGCCCGCACGCAACGCGAAGGTTGCGACAGTTGCGAACCGGTTCGACGCAAACGTCGGCACAAACGGCGGCACAATCGGCGGCACAAACGGCAACATGAAATCAGTTGTCGCTCTTTCCGCGGGCACCGGGCGTGCGCGGTGCAAGCATTTCAATCCCACCGGCTCTGCGGGCAGCCTCAAGAACTTCGCGCTTGATCTCGGGCCGGATCGCCATGCCAGGCGCAGAATCGGGCTGCGTCGGCGCCGCCAGTCCTGGGGCTGGAGTGCCACCTGGCATTGCACTATCACCGCCATTATTCGGACCGGTGGGCGTCGCGCCGGGCATGATGCCGCCGCTCAAGCCACCGAGTGAATCCGTTCCGGGGGCCTTGGTTTTGGGACCCGCAGCCGTGTTGGCCAATACCGTGATCGAAATCCGCCTATTAAGTGGGTCGCTAGGATCATCCTTGTTGATCCGCAATTTGTCCGCGTATCCGACGACCTGAGCCACCTGGTCAGGCCGTAAGCCACCCGACACCAACTCGCGGCGAGCCGCATTGGCTCGGTCGGTCGATAACTCCCAGTTGCCTCGACCGGCATCACTACCGGTGCCTTTGGAGTCGGTATGCCCCTCGACCTTGATGGCAAAATTTGTTTCGCCCACGACCTTCCCGATGATGCGCATGAGCCGCCGAATATGGTCAGCGAGGACAGTCGCGCCGCTCTCGAACATCGGGCGGTTTTTCTCATCGACGATCTGAAGGCGCAAGCCCTCCGATGTCACGTCCATCATCAGCTGGTTTTTGATCTTCGACAGCTCGCCGTCTGACTTAACAGCCCGTTCAATTTCAGCCTTGACCTGCTGCTGAGCTTGAGCGTTTTCGCGGGCTGCAGCTGCGGCTGCAGCACCCTTACCGGCATCACCACCGCCACTCGACGCTCCGGATGCTGACCCAGCGGCCCCGCCACCCTTCTCGTTACCCACGCCATCTGGCGCACCCTGAGTACTCCCGGGGGTTTTGGATTTGCTATCAAACTGATACTTGCGCGCCTCGTCGTCCGGCTCCTGCGCTGCAGTCGTTGATTTGCTGCGCTGGGTAGAATCCGAATCGGCCTTCGCTTCCTGTCCCTGCGCATGCATCATGCTCTCGCCGCCGCCCTTGATCAGACGGGTCGCGTCACCCGATCCGGCACCACCGTCTACCGCCACCCGCAACGGGTTTTGGAAGTAAGCGGAGATCCCTGCCAAGTCGCCCCGAGTGGTTGACCCGAGCACCCACATGAGCAGGAAAAACGCCATCATCGCTGTCACGAAGTCCGCATACGCGATCTTCCAGACCCCGCCGTGAAAGCCATGCCCGCCTTTCTTGACGCGCTTGATGACAATCGGGGCCTTGTCCTTGTCCTTCTCACCGGCCATTAAACGGGCTCCGTGCCATCAGCATGCTGTTCGCGAAAGGGTTATCGTCACCAAAACTTGCTTCAGTCAGACTCACTTGCCCTTCACCGCCTTCATGGCCTCATCGAGTTCACGGAAGCTCGGGCGCTGATCCGAAAACAGAATCTTGCGACCAAATTCAACGGCCGCTTGCGGCGTGAACCCGTTGAGGTGAGCGAGCAGAACCGTTTTAGTCGCGAGGAACGCTTTACTTTCAAGGTCGCCCTTTTGTTCAAGCGCGGCCGAAATCGGACCCACAAAGCCATAGGACAGCAAAATCCCCAAGAAGGTTCCGACCAGCGCGGCCGCAATCAGCTTACCCAGTTCCGCCGGGGGCAGACCCACGGACTCCATGGTGTGCACCACGCCCATCACCGCTGCCACAATTCCGAATGCTGGCAGACCGTCCGCCATTTTCTGAATCGCAGTCGCCGGATAGTGTGCTTCCTGATGATGAACGTCGAGTTCAGTTTCCATTAACGCTTCGAGCTGGATCAGGTTCATCGCGCCACCGAGCATCATGCGCAGGTAGTCGGTAATGAACTCGACCAGGTGATGGTCATGCTCAACTTCAGGGTATTTCGTGAACAGAGCACTCTTTTCCGGCTCTTCGATGTCGGCCTCCAGCGCCATCATCCCGTCTTTACGAATCTTGTTCAGAATCTCAAACAGCAGGCACAGCAGGTCGAGGTTCTTCTGCTTGCTGGCAGCAGGACTCTTGAAAGCCTGGGGAAATGCCGCGAGCACGATCTTGACGTTGCGCATATTGTTGCCCGCAACGAACGATCCGACCACAGCGCCAACAATAATGATGACCTCGTAAGGCTGTGCCAGGGTTGCCAAGTGCCCCCCGGAGGCTGCATAGCCCCCCAGACAACAGATGATCGTAATAATGTAACCAATGGGTAGGGTCATCGGTCAAACCTATAAGAAAAATTAACGGAGAAAGCTGAAGAGCGACATGCCCTGAATTCTAGCGAAACTTGCCTGCAGGTTCTCAAGGACTGTCTTATCGCGCGACAACGCGATCGCAACAGCCCCAATGTCGGCATCCCGCAAGTTTGCCATGACTCTCTGGGTATCGAGCCTCAAAGCACCCCGTGTGTCACGAATCTTGTCGACCTGCTGATATTGAGCTCCGTAACGCACCCCCATCACCAACGCGCTCGAATCCGTTGTGAGGTTCAACTCATTATTGATCTTAGCGAGAAGACTATTCCAACCGGCAGCCGTCGATAGAGGTTCGATCTGCGCAGCGTCGGGATCGTCGGCTGGGCGGTTTTTAATCAAAACTCCCAAATCCGCGCTCAAGCCCTTCAGTGCGGCTAGATCCGTCGAAGTTAGTGAGATTGGCATCTTGGTGCCATCGGAGACCAGAGTTGTCCGATCAACGCCAAATTGGCCCTCGTCAATGGCGGCAACGAAGCCATTAATCACGTCCAGCGTGCTTTGGGCCGAGGTTCGCATCGCGGCCCGATCTTGCGCCGAATACGTCCCGTTGATCCCCTGCACCGACAATTCTTTGAGGTTGCCGAGCAAATCTCCGATGCGCGACAAATGATCAGACAGCTTGGAAAGCCGCTCCTCGGCGAAATTCAGGTTATTGTCAAACTCATCCATACGACCGAGCGCCGTAGAAAGCTGCAGAATCTTGGGTGCAGCAATCGGATCATCCGAAGACTTCATAACCCGCCGACCCGACCCCAATTGTTCTTGCGAGGTCTGCAAGCGTGAAGCAGCTATCCCTAACTGGTCAGTCGCCGTGCGATAACTGCTATCAAATGCAACGCGGGTCATGAGCAATGCTCCGAAAAATAATCGCGAAAATCAAACAAAGTCAACGAAACATCGTTCATCGACTGGTCAAAGCGCTGCAATCAACGTGTCGAACATCTTGTTCGCGACATCGACGACCTTGGCTGCACCCGCGTAAGCCTGCTGCAGACGCACGAGATCCAGCGCTTCTTCGTCCATACTCACGCCACTGAACAGAGATCGCTCGCTTTCAATCTGCGTCGACATTGACGTCAAAGTCGTGGTGATTGCGTCGTTTGACACCTTACGCTGCCCGACTTCGCCAGTGAGCCGAGTCATATCGGATTCGGTTCGGCCACGTCCGGCAAGCAGGCTGTTCGCCGCGCGTGCAACCAGTTGGTAGTCGGTAGTTTCGGTACCGTTAGCAAGAGTCTTCGGAAGTTCAAATTCCGAAATATCATCGACCTTCAAATTGTCTACGGTGGTACCAAAGGCTCGAAACACATCGGCTTTAAACCCTTCGTACACCCCCCTCAGTCGCGCCCAGGTAGACGACGTCTGAAAGGCTGCCTCCCGTGCATCAGTGTCCTGAGGCGTGACCGGATCGGTAACGGGTGAATTGGTATCCTTGCGGGCATTGTCGGTCTCCGCAAAGTAACCGTTACCAAGGTCGGTCAAACCACGCGGATTATTGAAGCGAACCACATAGAGCTGGTAGGGCTGAACGGTCTCAACCGGGGTCCCGAGTGTGGGTTGCTGACCGTCAACTGGAGTCACTGCCGGCGTGGTCGTCCTCACAGTGCCAGCTGGAGTCACATTGCCAGCCTCGAAAAGAACGGACCCATTATCGTCCGTCAGATCGCTCCCGGCTTCGGCCTCAACGTTGTCGACAGACAAGCCAAGCGTATCAAACCGCACAGTTGCTGCGACCCGATCCTTGGTGACGGGATCGGCGCCGGAAACGGTATACCCCTCAGGCGACACCAAAGCAACTCTAGTATCCGAAACCATCCCTTGATCGACGATCTTGGCGTGATTCTCCGCCTTTAGATCCAGAGCATTCAGGCCAACGCTCAGGGTGCGGGTGTATAACCGCTGGCCGTTGGAGTCGGTGACCTCAAAAAACTCGTTGGCATTGCTGGTCGAAAACGTATTCAAAGACGCCAATCGCCCGCTGGCAGTCGCCGTCACTGCGGCGAGTTCGCCTTTGAGCAATTGGTCAAGCGCGCCCAGGGTTCCGCCCGAGCCAATCTCGGTATTCGCCAGCACCGAGGCCGTCACACCCGTGACCAGGTTGGCGCCGGTCATGGCCTTGACATTGACCGTACCGTTGTTCTGGATATTGACTTCTACGTCATTCAGCTTGGAGAGTTCGAGCAACAAGTTGTCGCGCTGGTCGAGCAGTGATGGAGACGCCTCCCTCCCGGCCCCCAAATCCAACTCGATACCCGTATTCGTCCCTGCCAGGGCCTGAGAAATCTGATTGATCCGATCAACGACGCCCTTGCGCTCAGCCAATACATTGTCCCGAAGACCACCCAAGCGGGCATCCAACTGAGAGTAAATGTCCTTGACCAGCGAAATTGAATTCAGCAGCCCAGCACGGTAAGCGCGGTTTTCCGGCTCACGCGCGACATCGTTTACCGAGGAGTAAAAACCATTCAGTGCCTTGGCAATCCCTTCATCCGGAGCACCTATCAAGCCGTCGATGGATCCTAGATACCCGCCCAGAGTCTGTGCTTGTGCCAGCGCTGTTGACGTCGTTCGACGCTGCCGCTCAATGAGTTCGGACGCATTACGGCGGACGGACTCGACCCCAACGCCGTTTGCGCCTGCTCCGCCACCCTTGACGAGATCGCCGATGATGACGCGTTGCCGCGAATAGCCCGGTGTCGACGCGTTGGCGACGTTATTCGCCGAAACATCCATCGCGGCCCGGGTCGTTGCCAGAGCGCTTGCCGCAATATTGAGGACTGAGATGCCTGCCATGGGAAGTTGTCCGAAAAGGTGCCGTTATCGAGCGAGTAAATTTAAATCGACGGCCGGCGTCCCACTCGCCGGCGTCGCCTTGTCGGCATTGGACTCTAGAGCCGCCTCTGCCTCTGCCGCAGCAATCGAAGCCTTGCGGGCCTCCAACTGCTTCACCATATAACGGCCAAAACCAAGCCCGCCGCTAGCCGCCAATGAACCCGCCAGCGCTTCCGTGACCATATCGCCATAGGCACCCGATCCAAGCGCTGAGTTTTCGCTGTCGATCGCGCCCGATTTCATCGCCTTGACGAGTTCAAGCGCGAACACGTAATCGATCCCGCGCTGTACGCGGGTTGATTCGTCTGCCGCCGGGCCACCGATCTTGGCGCCGAGCGCCGTTAAAGGATCCATCGACATCAAATCACCTCTAGGTCGGCTTTCAGGGCACCCGCCATCTTCATCGCTTGAAGGATCGCGATCAGATCCTGCGGGTTGGCACCGAGCAAATTGATCGCCCGAACCACATCCGATAGATTCGCCCCTGACTTCACTTCGGTCAGCGCCGACTCGGCTTGGGTGATTTCAATCGTGTCTTTCGAGGTTTCCACTGTGGTGCCCTGCGAAAATGCGTTGGGCTGGCTGACCACCGGTTCCTTGTTGATTTTCACCGTCAGACCACCGTGCGCGATCGCGCAGTTTTCGATGGTGACGGTCTGATTCATGACGACTGAACCCGTGCGGGCATTGACCACAACGCGAGCCGCATCCCGGGTCGCGCCGATCTGGAGCGCCTCCAACTTAGCCAGGAAACCGACCCGACGTCCGGGGTCCGAGGGGGTACGAACGTTCACTGCACGGCTATCCACCGCTACCGCCGTTTCCGGACCGAAGGCCTGATTCACCGCATCCGACACCGCCTGTGCCAACGCGAAATCGTTGCGGCGCAACTCTAGCGTCACCAAATCCAGAGGTCCGGAAGGAGGCGGCACTGCCCGTTCGATAATGGCACCATCCGGAATCCGACCGACCGACAGGTGATTGACGACCGTGCTGGCTTTAGAGGTCGCGGCACCAAACCCGCTGACGATCACATTCCCTTGAGCGACAGCGTATATCTGCCCGTCGGCAGCGCGCAGCGGCGTCATGATGAGCGTCCCGCCTCGCAAGCTCCTGGCGTTACCGATCGAGGAGATCGTAATATCCATTCGCTGTCCCGGTCGAACATACGGCGGCAGGTCGGCGGTCACCAGGACCGCTGCGACGTTTCGCAGTTGGGCCGTCCCGGGGGGTAGCGATACCCCAAGCGTCTCGAGCATCGAACGCACCGACTGTCCCGTGAACGGCGCCTGTGTGGTCTGGTCACCCGTCCCGTCCAGACCGACGACGAGCCCATAGCCGACGACGGGGTTGGCGCGCACGCCGGAGATCGTTGCGACCTCCTTGATCCGTTCGATGGCGAGAGCGGAACCCGAACCCAGCGCAATCCAGAGACCAAGAACGAGCACTCGTCTGGCGAAAACGAACGGGGAGCGCAGCATCAGAACGGGTTCACAATGGTGAAGGCCCGGCTAAACCAACCTGGCCGCATTGAGTCATCAATCGTGCCGCGACTCCGGTATTCAAGCCGAGCGTCCGCAACCTGAGTTGATCGAACGGAGTTTCCAATCATCATCGTCGGGTTCACGACCCCTGAAAACCGAATGAACTCTTCGCTATCACCAATCGCCACCTGCTTTTCTCCGGCAACGATGAGATTTCCGTTGGCAAGCACGTCGAGGACCGTCACCGACATTGCGCCGACAAACGAGTTGTTCTCACTTGTAGCGCCCTTGCCCTCAAACGCCGAGGTACTGCCGAACGTCAACCCAGCCTTACCCAGGTAACCTAACTTTGTTGACGCAGCAGCGGAAACCGACTGATCCAGTTTGCTGTTCCGCTCCGCTTTATTGCCTCCCGCCTTGGAGGCGCTGGTCGACTCTTCGATTGACACGGTCAGCGTATCACCCACCTGGCGTGCACGTCGGTCCTCGAAGAGTGGCCGCCAGCCACCTGACGCCCCGCCCGCCAGGGCGACCTGCGGAAACAAACTGCCGTTTCCAACTGGGGCCATTGAGCCAACCTGCGGGCGGGCGGTGGATGCAGCCCAGGGCTGAACCGAACGCTCCGCCGTCGAACAGCCACCCAGCACCAGAGCGGTCGACAGCATTGCGCAATAAAGCCCGGCGAGATGTCGCATGTGATTTACAGCGATGTGAGTTTCTGAAGCACTTCGTCGGAAGCGCGGATCGAGCGCGTGTTGATCTCATAAGCACGCTGTGCCTGAATCATCGAAATCAACTCCTCAGCGACGTTGACGTTCGAACCTTCGGTGTAAAACTGCTTGAGTGCACCACGACCCTGGGAGTTCGGCGCACCCGTCTGGGGTGCACCCGATGCCGCAGTCTCGATAAAAATATTGCCACCAATGGCGCTCAGGCCACCCGGGTTCGCAAAGGTCACCGTGTTGATCGTGCCGGCCTGCTGGGGCGCCGACTGACCAGGCAGCGTCACGGTCACTTCACCCGATGCCGCAATATTGACAGCCGTTGCCGTTGCGTCGATCGTGAAATCTGCCACCGGGTAACCCATCGCCGTGACCAAGCGATTCTGCGCATCTTTGGTGAAGTTACCGTCGCGGGTATACCCGACCAAGCCGTTGCCCAGATCGATCCGGAAGAAACCATTGCCGTCGATCGCAAGGTCGAGCGGGTTGCCCGTGCGCTGAAGAACGCCCTGCGTGAAAATCGGCTGGGACGCCGCTGCCCGCGAGCCGGTACCCATCTGCAGGCCAGTTGGCGCAACGTTTTCACCGTCGGTCCGAGTACCCGCAGAACGCATGGTCTGGTAGAGCATGTCTTCGAACACGCCCTTGTAGCGCTTGTAGCCTGTGGTCGAGGCGTTCGCAAGGTTGTTCGCAATGATGTCCAGACTGGTTTGTTGGGCATCAAGACCGGTTTTGGCAACGAATAGTGAGCGAATCATGTGATCAGTCTTCCAGGAAATTCAATTGGATTAACGGGCGCGGCCAATCAGGGAATTAGCGGCTTTGTCATTCTCACTGACGGTCTGCACCATCTTCATATTCATATCGAACGCGCGGCTCTGTGTGATGATCTGCAGCATCGCGTTGGCCGTACTCACGTTACTGGATTCAAGAAACCGGCCCCGAATCTTAATCGCCGAATCTTGCTTCAGTTGATCTACCGGCTTGTCCAACGTCACAAACAATCCATCTCGGTCCCGAAGCAAGGTACGCGGTGGTGGATTCACCAGTTTTAAGCGCCCGAGCACCTGACTCGTCACCGGATTGGTGGGGAACTTCATGTTCACGGTGCCGTCTTCGGCAACATCTAGCTGCCCGCCTGCCGGGACCGTAATCGTGCCCTGTTCGGCGACGACAGGCATGCCATCGACGAAGCAAAGCTTGTCGTCAATTACCTTGAACGTACCGCTGCGGTTCAGCGCTTGCGTCCCATCGGGCCGCTGGGCAACAAACCAGCCAGGCCCGTCGATCGCGGCGTTAAAGGGATTGTTGGTTGCCTCCAGAACCCCCGGCGCCAGCTTGGCGTAGGGCGTCCAACCGATGGCGAACGCTCGGGTCGGAGCCCCCTCTCCTTCCAGGGGCGCCGTACGGAAAAACGACAGTTGCTCCCGAAAGCCCGAAGTCCCCGCATTGGCGAGGTTATTGGACGTCACACCAAGTAGCTCAACAGCATGCTTGGCGCCAGTCATGGCGGTAAAGGCGGCGCGATCCATGGATTATCCGTTCAGTGAACTCTCAGCAGGTCCAGAATGATTAGATCTGAAGCAGCGTCTTCAGCAACTCATCGGCCGACGAAATCGTCTTTGCATTGGCCTGATAGATTCGCTGCAGCTGGGTTAACTTCACGAGTTCCTGAGCGAGATCCAGATTGGAGTCCTCGACGGTCTCGGAACGAATCCTTCCAAACCCAGCATCTCCAGGATTGCCAATCGTGGACGCACCCGAAAAAAAGCTTTCCTGATAAAGATTGGAACCCACCGGAATCAGACCGTTCTCCGCTGGGACCAGAGCCAGAGCAAGTCGACTGCCATAGGTGACATCCCCGTTGGAGTAGCTGGCCACCATACGCCCGCCGGGGTCGATGGTCAGTCCGGTCAAGCGCGACAGGCTTCGACCGCCCACCTGAACCGACTTGGTCTGCGAATTCGCCGAATTGACGCTCGTGCCTTCCCACTCAGAGATCTCGAAGTCCAGCAAGGCGTTCGTGCCACCGAAGGGCACGCCTTCGATGATGTTAGCGTCATCGCCCATCTTTAAGTTGTACTTGAACCCGGGGCTGAGTTTTGGAATCAGTCCGTCCACGCCATTGGCTTTATCCGGCTCTCCGTTGGGCAAGCTCTCGAAAATCTTGCCGACGGGATTATTCAAAGTATCTAGCATCGTACCCGTGGTCGGATCGACTTCGAAAACGTAGCGAACCGCCTGGGGCCGGCGTACTGAGGCCACCTTGGCTTCGAAGATTGCCCCTACGGCTGAGTCCGGCACGCCGTCGCGCTCAGTCGTCAGTAACTCCTGAAGCCCCTTGGGCAAAGTCGTATCTGCTGTATTCGTCGACAGGATCTTTTGACCTGACGGATTCATCAGATTGATGGTCATGATCGTTTGGTTATCATCCTCCGACCTAAACGCAATACTCGTCTTTCCGCCTGCCGCCAGATCAATACCGACATATGCACTAGCCACGGTAACAGGGTCGCCTGTTCCGTCAGCAGCCAACTGTTGAAGCAACAGCGTGTCGGACCCATCCTCTCCCTTTGCAATCTGGTACTTGGCGCCTTCCTGGGCTTTCTCGCCAAAGTTGACCGAAGTCAGCGTCAATCCCGCAAACGTCAGCGATGATGTCAGCGACGACTTTGTGAGAGCGTCCCCAGCAGCAGCCGCAGTGATATCGCCTGCCGCAGTGGAACTCAACGAAAATTTGACAAGTGACGTAGTCCCGTTCTTGAACTCAAATTCTTGCGGAGTGCCTGCTACGACATCTTCAAGATTTGTCTCTGCCTCGTAAATAAGCCCGTTATAGGTCAATGCCAGCTTTGTATCCGTACCCGATACCCGGGTTGACAGCCTCGCTGTCCCAACGTCCGCACCCTCAAGTGCGACCACGTCCGAGATTTTCAACCCCTCAGACAGAACCGTTGTGAATCGTGCAAGCGATGAAGCGTCTACCCCAGGACTCAGGCGGTTACCCACAAAGGTATTTGAATCACGGCCAGGCTCATAGATGGACTGAACAATCGCCCCACGCGAATCTCGCCTCGGCTCTCCGGTTGACGTGTCAATCTCTGGCCTTGCTGCGGTCCACTGTCCACTCGAGTCGAGCTTGAGCGCGTAATCGTCCAGATAGGTATACATCGCCCATTGGTTTACCTCTAAACCGGACTCGCGTCGATAGTAGTAACGCAGCTCGTGCTTGGCACCCACCGAGTCATACACCGTGACTGAGGTCTGATAGTCGAAAGAGGACGGATCTTTCGGACTGAAATCAAAACGAGTGGTCCGGTAGGCACCCTGATCCGCCCGAGTGACAGGCGCCTCGATTGCACGGTTCAGGTTAAATTGCAGCTTGGCATCAATCGTCTTTTGCGGTTCGATCGTCTCGGCGGGCAGGCTCATCGGCACCAGATCGTTGCTTGAAGTCTCGCCGGTGGACGGATACGTAGCGCGGCCGTAGACGAACTGCCCGTTGCTGTTGATCAGAAAACGGTTCTTGTCGACTGCGAGTTGGCCATTTCGGGTCAGGTACTTTTGCCCCGAACCATCGCTGGCCGGACTGGTCACCAGAAAGCCTTCACCGCTGATTGCGACGTCAAACTGGCTGCCGGTTTTGCGAAACGAGCCTTGGCTGAAGTTACGGCGCACGCCGATCTCCATCGCACCCTGACCAACTTTACCGGCGTCCGTTTGCGACAGGTAGGTACTGAACTGGTCCGCGAACAGGTATTCGCCTGCCTTGTAGCCGACCGTCGAGGCGTTGGCGATGTTATTCGCCGAGGTTTCCAACGCGCGCTGGTGGGTGGTCAAACCCGTCAGACCGATGCTGAACTGTTTCATCTCAGTAAATTCCTTTCAAATCTGACTGCGCGTATGTTTTTCCGTCGCCCAATTTTATTTTCCAATCGCCTGCGTCATTGATTGCAGCATCCACTTTGAGTAGCGGATTCACCTTAAGCGGCACGCGTGTACCGTTTGCGGCGACGCCCATGGCCGAGATTCCGTAAAGCCCCAACGGCAACGGGTTACCGGCCATATCAAGACCCCCCCAGGAGAAATCCATATCTCCCTGCGGAACACTGTTAAACGAGTTCTTCGCGACAATCCTGCCGGCAGAATCGGTCAACGTCACTTCGACAGTTGAGTAAGCCGCGTCAGCCACGACGGACGCGGCGGCACCCGCGCTGTCCAGGCTGACATTGTCGGCCTCAACCTTCGCAAACCGCCCAATCGCGGACATCAAACCGTATCCCTGGCTCGCGCCAATGACCTTCACGAGGGCATCGAGCTTGGTGTTCATCTGCTCAGTGGATTCCAGCGACTGAATCTGCGCCAGTTGCTGAGTCATATCTTTCGAGTCCGTCGGATTCAGGGGGTCCTGATTCTGCATGGACGCCACCAACAGGCTGATAAAGCTGGCACGAATCTCTTCAGGCGTTGAGCCCAGCGTATTCTTTGCAACCGGATCAGGCTTGACTGTGGGATCGTAGAGCGGGACCTGCTGTCCGGCGACGGTGGTCGTGAGTGCCATGTTCTTAAGTACCCAAAATATCCAAACTACGCTGCATCAACTCGCGCGCCGAATTCATCGCCTCGAGATTCATCTGGTAACTCCGGGACGCGGAAATCATGTTGACCATTTCCTCGACAGGATTGACGTTCGAGTAGGTCACGAACCCCTGCCCATCGGCCTTCGGATGATTCGGCTCATAAACACGCCGCGCAGGCGCCGTGCTGTCGGAAATCGACATCACCTCAACGCCGTCCGCACCCTGTTCCTCCATGGGAATCGTGCGAAAAATAACCTGCTTGCCCTTGTAGGGCTGCCCGTTGGTATCTACCGTGCTGTCCGCGTTGGCCAGATTGCTGGCCACCGTGTTCAGACGCAGTGACTGCGCATGAAGCGCTGTTGAGGCTACGTGAAGACTACTGATCAAACTCATGAGGAACCTTAACGACCATCCGGGGTCATGGCATTGATTCGACTGCGGAACGCGCCAGCCAGAAACCGCATTTGGGCTTCCGTCTTGGTCACGTTCTCCGCAAAATGGGCACGCTCGATATCCAGATCGACCGTATTGCCATCCATCGAGGGCTGCAACGACGTCCGAAACAACTGAGTCGGCATCCCGGGGCGAAATGTGCTGGAGGGCATATGGCCTGCCTTGGTTACCGCGAGCGGAACCCGGTTGCTGTAACCCTGACCCTCGAGTTGCTCTCGCAGGGCAGCCGCGAAATTAACGTCCTTGGCCCGAAAGCCGGGCGTATCTGCGTTGGCCAGATTGGAGCCCAGAATCTGCTGGCGAT
The DNA here is from genome assembly GCA_040401595.1 of Burkholderiaceae bacterium. GTDB lineage: Bacteria > Pseudomonadota > Gammaproteobacteria > Burkholderiales > Burkholderiaceae_E > RFPW01. Next base: position 24,766 of record JBBAOE010000015.1, on the reverse strand, counting down.
ACGTACGCAACCGCAACGCGGTCTCGCCAAAAGATAAAGAGTCGTAATCGGGAACCGGATTCATGAGATACCTTGTGTATTCAATGGAGATATGCAGGTTTCATGCCACCGATAACGGTCTGCGCCATTCCGAGCAAATGAGCTTCCGTCACCTCAAACACGCCACCAACCCCCTACAAACGCCGCTCGTCCTGGCCAATGCAATCCTTGCCGCAGCCGAATCGGCAACAATTGCCGACTCAATCAGTTCGCCGCCTTGATCAGGCGGCCATTGACCGGCTGCACCGGGCGGGCATTCATACCCACCATTTTTCGAAATAATGCGATCTGTTCTGGCGACGCCGTCACTGGCTGACGCAACACAATCCAGACCACGCCTTCGGTACAGGGCGGCGTCGTGAGCGAGCCAATGTACTGAAGATATTTGGCCCGATCGACAGGCAACATCGAAACCGGATTGAACGTCACGCCTTCTGCACTGCGCATCGAGTCATTCGCGTCGAGCGGCATGTAATCCCACAAGCGCTGAAGCTCCGGATTGGCCGCTCCCTCTTCAAAGAGCACCGTCACGACAGCCAATTCACCGTCCTCGGAACGATGAACAAAATGGGCATCCAGTGCGAAACCCTTGCCGTTGAAACGCTCTTCCGAAGGATGATGGAAATGGAACTGGAGCAGCTTGTATTTTTTGCTGCGCGCGACAATATGGTTTTCCTTACCTGGGCGCACTTCGATGGTGTGACCGTTGTGGACCACCTGAAATGCGGCCGGCGCATAGTCGAACTTGACCTGCTCGAGCGTCAATGGCGAAAGCTCGGCGTCTACCAGATCAATCGGCGATTGGCGACGACCCTTCGCGCAGGTCGCAAACTCGGCAGAGAGCTTGGCCCAGGCGTCAGGGCCGATCGCGCCGGTATACCCCCAGTGCGGCTTGCTGTGGGAATCGCCCGCAGGCCCACGAGCGGCATGTTCCGCATCCGCCGGTTTTTTAGCCCCGGTTTTCGTCGGCGCCGCAGGGAGTTCATGGGCGCCTGCACCTGCCGCACCAGCCTCGGCGGTCTTCGCTGCAGAAGCATCCACACTTGGCATGGCTATTTTTTTGCCGATCGGAAGCTCTGTGGCCTTTGCTTCCTTGGACGCCTTCGTATCCTTGGCGTCTTTCGACTCCTTGGCTGCCGTTTTGCCAGCAGAGCTACTTTTCGCGGGGGCTGCCTGCTTGAGTTCCTCCCCGGTCTTCATGAGAAGTTCGCCGGTGAGCGCGGACTTTCCCATCAAGGCTTTGCGCAATTCCGATTCAATGACGGCGTCACCCTTGGCGTCGCCTTTGGTCTCGCCCTTGGTCTCCGCAGCCCAAGCAGCGCCCCCAAACACAAAAACCGCCGTGGTCAAGCCGGCAAAAACCGAAGCGCGCCAGCCGCGCCCGGTGGGCTGGTGGCTGCCGGCGCGCAATGTCAGAATTACATTCGATGTCTCAGAGGCGACCATCAGAGTCTCCGCAGCGTGTTTCTAGTGAGGTAAATTAACGGACAGAGCCAGAGGTCTGCGGCCGCAACGGAGGCCCCGTCAGGGGCAACGGCGGCGGAGTCGCGGCCGAATATCCGGAGTTCGTTCCGCCGACACCGGACGAGCGTGTGCTCGTTTTCGACTCCAGATCAGGCGGCGCGGCAACTGTGCGCACAGGCATGAGGGGCCGAGGGTCCTGCGCCGCCACACCATAGCCAGCGGTATTACGTTCAGCCCGAGCGATCGGGCGCCGCGGAATCTTTTTAGGGCTAGCGGAGACCGCTGGCAGCGCGCTGATCACCGCGCTCTCGGAAATGGGCCCCGAGGCGTTGAGCTCAGAGACGGGGCTTCGGCCCTTGTTTTTCGCGGCTGGCAGATCAGCCGCTTTGACCGCAATAGGATCAACCGCTGGTTCTGAGACAACAGCGCCTGACCGCGCTTCCGCGGCAGACCCGGGTCTCCCTGCGTTGGCTTGTCCATCAACCATTAGGGCAGCGCCGACTTTCGCAGCGCCCGGCGGAGTCAGTTCAACGCCTAGCGTGGGCGCCAGCGAGACGATCCTCACTGGCTCAACCGAACTCGTACTGGCACCAGTCTCAGACTTGGCCGCCCGGCTGGGTCCTGACGTACCGGCTGTGGCTGGAGGCCCGGCAGGCTGTGCGAGCACCACCGCGCATTCGGGCAAATCATGCAACCGGATACCCCTCATCGGGTCTACAGTCGGGACGCTCACGGTCCTGCGGCTGAAATCGGGCATCAGTGTATTCGACGCGAGGATCTGAGCATCACGCGCCAAGGTCGAACGCGGCACCGGCGTCTCATGACGCAGGTTGTGACAAATATCTTCGAGGGCGTTGATCTGATCGGTACTCGCACCGCGGCCCGAAACCAACGCATCGCCCAGTCGACGATAGCAACGGGCCACCTCTCCCAATGCCGGTGCGTCTTTCACGCGGACGTCATCGCCCAGATCGTTGGCGACGCACTGCATGCGCGAACCATAATCCTTGAATCTCTGACAGGTTTGGCTGCTGGTGGTTCGGGCCAGCAAGCCCAAACCACAACGTCCACGGACGCCGTCCACAATTGCTGAAAGGTCTGATGCAGCAATCGCCGACTGAGCCGAGACCGGCCCAACAACAGCCAATCCAAGAGACAGCCAAAGTGCCAGTGCGAACTTCATCTTCACCGGGTCCATCGAATCAACTCCAACGCGGGTCGCACGGCGGCATCATATTGCGCGCCCAGTGCGGGCAATAACAATAACAACGCAGCCAAAGCGACGACAATCGTCACCGAAAATCCAACCGCAAACTGCCCGAACTGGGGACTCGCCCGACCCAACGCGGCTTGCAACATATTTGCGATCATCAAAAAAATCAGAGCAGGTAAAGCCAATAACGTGCCGACGCGCAAAGCATGTGACACCAGCTCCATCAAGGCAGCGGGTTGGGCCGCATCGGGCAATGAACCGAAGGGTACCACCCGATAGGATTCGACCAGCGCTTCGATCAACACCAGATGGAGATTTGTGGCAAAACCAATCGCCGTGGCAAATAACCCCAGCAGACTGCCGATGGGCAATTCTCGACCCCCCAGTTCCAGGCCGCTCGCCTGTGCAAAATTCAACCCAGCCTGTTGACTCAACAACTCTCCCGCAAGATCAAACGCAAGGTAGGCCATCCGAACGGCGAATCCCATCAGGGTGCCAACGGCAAATTCAGCCGCCAATTGCGCAATGGTTGCCTGTCCGGGCCGGCCCATCGCGCTCGATTCAACCGTACTCGCGACGACAAAGGCAAGAACCAGAATGATCAGAGCGCGCGTCCGGCGCGGAACTCCCCGCATGCTGAGCAATGGCGCCGTGATAAAAAATCCGGACAACCGAATCAGCGCCACCGTCAGCGTTTGCGCAAACGCCATCAAAGCAAATTCAGAGAAATTGAGCATGGCGCAAGCAGTTCGCTGAAACCGTCAACCCAGCAAACTCGGAATCCGCTCAAGAATCGAGCGTGTGTAGTCAACAAGAGATCGCAATAGCAAAGGCCCAGCCAACATGAAAAATACCAGCAACGCCAGAACCTTGGGCACAAACGCCACGGAGGATTCATTGACCTGAGTAGCGGCCTGCAGGATCCCCAGCAATAGTCCGATGACAAGGATCACCAGGAGCGCAGGCGCAAGAAGCGCAATCATCGCCTCGATCGCTCCGTTTGCGACTTCGACAACACCGGCTAGATCCATGGATGGAGCGCTCCGTCAACGCACATCAAAACTGGCCACGAGCGAGGTCGCCAACATCGTCCAGCCGTCCGCGAGCACAAACACCACCAGCTTCAGGGGTAAGGTAAACATCATCGGCGAAACCATCACCATTCCCATCGCCGTCAATATGGCTGCGACGGCAAAGTCAATGATGATGAACGGAAGATAGATCACAAAACCGATCATGAACGCCGTTTTCAATTCGCTGGTCACAAACGCAGGAACCAGCACCGAGAACGGCACCGCTTCACGGGATTCAACCTGAATTTTCGACAGTCGCGAAAACACCGACAGATCGTCCTCCCGGGTATTTCGCATCATGAACCGGCGAATTGGCTCCGCGCCCTGTTGAACCGCCTGGACAAAATCGAGTTTCTTTTCCACATAGGGAACCCACCCCCGCTCATACGTCTCTTCGAGCGTGGGGCGCATGATGAAAAAAGTGAGAATCAAGGAAATGCCCACCAGCACCTGATTGGGCGGTACCCCTTGCAAACCCAGGGCCTGACGCAACAGCGAAAACACAATGATGATCCGCGTGAAACTCGTCAGCAATAACAGCGCTGCCGGCAGCAGACTGAGCGCGGTGAACACGAGCAGCGTCTGCACGGGAACGCTGTAATTGGTCGTCCCGCCCGCGGCTGGGGTTGCGGTAAACAAGGGAATCGACTGAATCGCGCCGCTCGAGGCGACATTGGCCCCCAGGTTGGGAGACTGCGACCAGACCGGGTCAACCCAGGTCCCAAGCACTCCGATCAGAAGAAGCACAAGGAGTGTGAAGCCAAGCGAGGAACGAACATTCACCATAGGGTCAGCTCATTGCGGGGACAAACCAGATCCGATCTGGCCAGAATCCGGCGGCTGAGATCGCTGCCCCAAGCCACCTGCCGACGAGGTGCCCATTGCAGCCACTGCACCAGACTGTGAATCACCACCTAGGGGATTTCCATTGGGCTGGTTACTGGCCAGACCGAGGGAGCCCGCAAAACCGGCTCGGTCCAGTTCACACAACATGGTGATTTGCTGCGGAGTTACCCCGACCAACAGTCGGCGCCCCTCAAATTCGACCACTGCAATCCGCTCTCGGGTGCCGAGCATCGCAACGGGTAGGACCCGGGCACCCGAGCCCCGGGCAGAACCCGGTTGCAAGCGGCGCCGCAACCACCAGATGGCGAGCCCAAGGACCACAATCACGGCGAGAAACAATGCGTTATTGAAAAAACGAAGCGTCGCCGGAACTTCGTCTGCGGCTTTAACCACCGCCGGGAAAATCACCAAAGCGGTCATCAGAACGATCGCCGGCCCAACCGTCGGCGAGGCCGCGGCGACCAGCGACCGCGATTGGATCATCGGTTCAGTTTGCGCAAGCGCTCAGTCGGGGTGACGATGTCGGTCAGGCGAATACCGTACCGGTCATTCACAATGACCACCTCGCCCTGCGCGATCAGGCAGTTATTGACCATCACATCGAGTGGCTCACCCGCCATGATGTCGAGTTCAATCACCGAGCCATAAGTCAAAGACAGCAAATTTCGGATCTGCATCTTTGCCCGACCCAATTCAACCGTGACATGAACCGGGATATCGAACACCAGGTCTAGGTCATGCGCGTTCGCCGGCCCTCCCGAGGAATCACCGTCAAACTCACTGAACTGCATCTTACGGGTTTGCCCTGCTGCCAGTGCATCACCCAGTTCGTCGCCACCCGGCGCGGTATTGTTATCAGCCATTCGGGGATTCTCCTAGAGCCTTAAAAAGTGGCGCAAGCGTTTTCGTGTCGCGCGGGGTCAACGGCCCGACGGACCAAAGTCGCTAAAGCCACCAAGGTCGGCGCCCAGCATTCCACTATCACCCGGCGCACCCAGCGCGCCGCCCAAATCTGCAAACGACCCCCCAGAAGGCCCATTGCCGGACATCAACTTCCCATCGAGTGGTTTCTTGAGGAATTCAACAGGATTCTTCATTTCGTCTGTTTTGACCGCATATTTGCCATTTTTGACACCAAAGCGACCGCGGATCATCGGCAGATTATCGATGTAAACCGTTGTGACGTCACCGATCTCTACCGGTATGACTTCGCCAACCGCGAGCGACAAAATGTCGCCCAGCGTCATTTGGCGCTCCGCCAGTCTGGCCACTAGGGTCAAAGGAGCCGTTTGCACCTCTTCTTCTAGCTTACGACCCCATTCACCATCGTCCTCGGTTTGGAAGCTCTGCAGGTTGTTGAAGAGCAGCGTTTTGACCGGCTCCAGCACCCAGAACGGAATACAGAGGTCGATATCGCCTTCGCGACCATTGATATTGAGAGTGAACTTGCAATGCAAGACCATCTCTTCTGGGCCCGTGATCTTTGCGAACTGAAAACTGGTCTCCGAGCGCATGAACTCGAACTTAACCTCGTAAACCGGCTTCCAGGCTTTCTCGTATTCGTTGAAGATCCCGTCCAGCAGGCGCCGAATGATGCGCAGTTCGGTCGCTGTGTATTCCTTGGTTGTCGCCTTTGGCGGCAGTCTTCCCTCGCCACCGAACATATTGTCGATGACGAGATACACCACCTGCGGATCGATGATCCAGCAACCGACACCCCGCAACGGCTTGACGTTGACAATGTTGATGTTGGTTTGCTTGGGCAGTTCATCCAGAAAGTCCCCGTAGGCCTTGACCTGGGGCAAATGGATACTGACCTCCACCGAACGGCGAACCAGATTGAACAGCGTCAGCCGAACCGTCCGGGCAAACCGCTCATGGATGAGTTCCAACGTCGGCATGCGCCGACGCAGAACTCGATGCATGCGGTCGAAGACAAACGGGCGAACGCCGGCGTCGTCCTCACTGAGCAGCCCATCGCCGCTCTCGGGCTGGTTCTCTTCAGCCATGCTGCACCACCACCGCGGGACCAGTCATCACTGCATCACGAACTTGTTGAACAGCACCGCCTGAACCGGGAGATCCATTTCCGAGACCTTCCAGAACTGCGCTGCCGCTTCCTTGGCCGCATCACCCACGCGCTCACCAGCGCTGGTCCCGCCGTAGGCGCGCCCACCGGGGGTCATGACACCGATCCGTTCGAGGTTGCGCAAATCCGCGGTCGTCGCATCTTGCTGCAGCACGTAAATTGCCGTCAGCTGGGGTTCGATGATGGCGTTGATGACCAGCGCACATTCACGTGCCATCAGATCCTTGCCCTCGACGGTCGACAGTTGCTCCATCGGACGGGAAGAAAGAACGGTCAACACCCGGTCGCGGATCAACGGAAGGAACTCCTTGACCTTGCTCTCGGTCTTGCCATCGGCAACCCGCAGGACCATGGTCGTGCTCAGGAAATGCTCGCCACCACGCGATGGGAGGTTGACCAGGAACTCGTCAAGCGGAACGAAGACCGGAGCCGTCGGTTGCTTGCGGGCATCCATCTGAGCCTTGAGGCGGTTTTCGATGAGGTTCTCTTCCTCTTCCTTCGCCTTTTTCTTGGACTGCCACCACATCCAACCAGCGGCGCCACCGCCGACGATGATCAGGGCAACAACCACCAGCCCGATAATGAGCGGGAGTTTGCTTTTCTTGGGCGCGCCGTCTTCTCCAGGTGCAGGCAAGGCGGCGAGCGCCGTACCGTCAGCTGCGACTTGAACATCACCGGGCTTGTTTTCTTCAGCCATAGGAAATCTGATTCTAGATGGTTAGGCAAAAAGGCTCAGGGAACTAGCACCAGGCCGGACTTGATTATTCGAAGCTCGAGGTTGAACTTTTTCCGTTGACACCTCAGATGAATCCGCAGGACGCGATCTACGATCCGAAGTATCAGCGAAGGACTGATTCTGACTGTTTTCTTGCTGCTCGGGTGAACCGAGACCAGAAGAAACAGTAAATGAGTCCAGTTTAAAGCCTTCTCGAGACAATGAATCACGTAATGCACCAGCCGCATTCTCTACTAGAGCGCGAACTGTGTCATCTGCCAATCGAATCGCAACATAGGCTGCGCCAGAATCATCGATTCGCATTTCGAAACTCAGACGCCCCAAATCAGCAGGTGCTAACTCAAGCGTGAGCATACCGCCTCTTAGACGCGCAAGGTCAATCGCAGTCTGATCCAGTGCAACGGGCAGTTGGTCGGCGGTGACAGGGGATTGCGTGGTCACCGTCGCGCCACCTGCTTCTACGCGAAGGCTTCCACCGAGGGCCTGAAATGTAACCGCAGAGGCCACGCCCGCACCCGGCTGGGAAGACACCGTGGCGTCAGCGACCCCAGTTCCCGGAGTCGCCATCGCGATGCCCGCGCCGGCTGGGCCCGACGACCCTACGGAGCCAGATGCCGCGCCTTCCACCAATCCACCAGCTGCGTTCAGCGCAGCGCCAAAGGTCGACCCAACGGCCGAGCCCAAGGTCGTACCAACCACGCCCCGCCCAGATACCGGGCCACCGGCCGCACCAGCGAATCGACCACCGGCGCCTGACGATGAACCATCACCCGATCCGCTACCAGTCGCGCTGCCACCGCCCGACCCTGCTCCCGCGAAGTCCATCGGGCCTGAGGCTAGCGGCGCCCCCCCTGGAGCGCCATCGGGGGCCGCACCCTGAATACCCACCCCCGCCGCCGAGAGCGTCGTGCTTGCACCGGTCAGACCGGTTGACAAACTCACCCCAGAGAGCACGACACCCGATTGGGCGACCTGTATCGATTGCGCCAAGATGGCGCTGTTTGCGGCTCCCAATTCGCCGGTAGCGCGAGATCCGGTTGAGGCCGCGCCCAAGCCAGCGAGGGCCGCCTGCGCAGACGTCGCTCCTGTTGCAACGCCGCCACTGGGAATCGCCGCCTGACGGTTTTCCTGGGTCACGCGGGCAATTCTGGCCTGCGCAATCGCATTGGCCTGATCAAACGCGCGGGCCGCTTGGGCGAACCCCTCGGCCACTACGGACTGCGCGGTGGGGCTTCCAACAGACTCAACCGTCGCCGTATCGCCAGAAGACAAGGCCGGCTGCGCACCTGCACTGCTCGCATCACTGCCGTCCTTGGACGACAAGCCCGGAACAAATTCTGCAGACAGCAGTCCCTCTGTCGAGACTGAAGCCGACAAGCCCGTTGATTTTGGCGCTGCAACCGCTGCCGCCTGCGCTGCAGATCCGGACCCGTCACCGTTGGCCAGCCCTATCGCCGATGCTGCGGTGGCCTCTCCTGCCCCAGCGCTTGCCGTACCCGGCGCCCCGCTGACGGCCGCACTCGCAGCCCCACTGAGCGCAGCTTCAGCCGGCCCCGCCGCTGACGTCGCATCCGCTGAAGCTGCTTGCTGCTGCGCGGCCTCCAATGACGCGGTCGCTTGCGCAAGATCCGCTGCTGCACTGGCTCCCTGGATCGAACGCAACAACCCAAGCTGGCGCGCCATCTGATCGATGCCTTGCGCAGCCGAACCATCCCGCGCTGCGGACATGACGCCCCAGGCCGACGCGGCGACCGATTCCGCGGTCTGGGTTGCCCCCACAGCGGCGGCAGCTGAAATCGCGTCGTTTGCAGAAGCGCCTGCGGCAGTGCCCGTACCCGACTGAATGGCGGCCGACGAAAGTGTTGCGGCAACCGCACCGGCAATAACTGCCGATGCTGCGGCAAGCTCCGAACCGTCCCCTGTCGTTTGCGTGCCGGCGGCATCTACCGACTTTGCAGCTGCACCTTGATCGGTTGTCGCTGCAGACGCTGAACCTTCCGAATGCGTTTCTGAAGCGGCATGCTCGTCTGGCGCATCCGCCTGACTGCGAGCTTCGTCGTCTTTAGCAGCCACTGACGAGCGAGCCTGTGACTTGGACGCGTCCTGCGCACGGTCTTCCGAGCGATCGGCCGACTTGGCCGCAACCCTCGCGTCGTCCCGAGCAGCACTCAGGTCCTGAGCCTGAGTCCGGGCATTCTCCCGACGCTGCGACGCCCGCTCAGCGGCAACATCGGCCTCAAGGCCACGCTGCAATTCTCGTCGCTGCGCTAGTTTTGCCTCGCCGTCACTCGCTGTCAGGACCCGTTTTTCCGCTTGCGCATCATCGGACGCATCGCGAGCCCTAGCCCGCCCATCCAACCGAGCCGAGGCGCGCGAATCCGCAACCCCCGCCGCCTCACCTTTGGCCGCATCAAATACATTGGAAAATGTCGACGGATCCACCAAGCGCTCGCGAGCGCGCGACGCACGGGACGGATCGACGAGCAAATCGGCGAGAGCGAGGTCAGGTAACTTTGGCGTCATGGGAATCAATAATTAACCGAACGACTTATGCATCGTCCGTGCCAGCCGAATCGTCGATGCGTCTCGAGTTCACCAAATCATCGAGCGTTGCCTGTTCTGTCCGCTCAGCCAAGCGTCGAATTCGCTCCCGCTCGCGTGCCTCAAACCCCTCGAAAATCCGGGTCCGCATTCTGTTTTGACTGACAAACTCAACCGCACCTTCGTACCCGGTGCGATTGGCCTCAATCACCCCAGCCTGCTCCGTTCGGGTTTGATCGAGTTTCTTACGAAAAGCGTTCTGGAAATGCAACTCCTGCGCAGTGGCCTCGCCGCCCAAACCCGAACTTACGAAGTTATCGGCATATTCCTTGGAATACATCAGCAGCGCTTGCGACAGATTTTTGGAATCATCAAGCGCCTTGCGCTTGCCACGCGCCTCGATCCGCGCACGATCCTCCGCCTGGCGGGCCAGACGCAACAAGGTTTCGATCGTGCGCAGTCGCATCAGGCGAACTGCGCGAGGCGCTCAAGGGTCTCCGCAAAGGGCGTCGATTCCGTCATCCCCTGACGCAAAAATGCATTGATCGCGTCACGCTTGGCCAGGGCTCGGTCCAGAATCGGATCACTACCCTGCGCATAGGCGCCCATCGACACCAGATCCTGCGAGCGCGACAACTTCGTCCACATCTGTTTGAAGGAACCTGCCCGGGACAGCTGTTGTGCAGTCACCACACGCGGCATCGCCCGCGAGATCGACCGCTCCACATCGATTGCCGGGTAATGGCCCATTTCCGACAAATCCCGGGACAGGAAAATATGGCCGTCCAGAATGGCGCGCGCCGTGTCAGCCACGGGGTCGTTGGTATCGTCCCCCTCGAGCAGGACCGTATAGAACGACGTCAGCGAGCCTTCCTCATTGGAGGAATTCCCCGCCATCTCCACCAGTTCGGGGATTTTGGCGAACACACTGGGCGGATAACCCTTGGTGGCCGGTGGTTCCCCGGTCGAGAGCGCAATTTCACGCTGCGCCATACCAAAACGCGACAGGGAATCCAGAATCAACACGGTATGTCGACCCGTATCGCGAAAATACTGAGCGACGCGGGTCGCATAGAACGCACCGCGCAGGCGCGCCAACGGCGCCGCATCGGCGGGTGCCGCCACCACGACCGAGCGCTGCAAGCCCTTGGGGCCCAGAATATCGTCGCAGAACTCCCGCACCTCCCGGCCCCGTTCGCCGATCAAACCCACGACCACCACATCCGCCGCGACGCGCCCGGCCAGCATCCCGAGCAGCACCGATTTACCGACGCCCGACCCGGCAAAAATTCCGACTCGCTGCCCGCGTCCGATCGTCAGCAAGGAATCGACCGCTCGAACACCGGTCTCAAGGGGCTCGCTGATGAGCTTGCGCGTCAATGGATTGATTTCGATGCGCTGGTTATCCCCACCGGAACTCGCGATCGGCGGCCGCCCATCGAGGGGCCGACCCAATCCGTCGACTACACGGCCAAGCAGGCGCTCGTCGACCCCTGGGGACGTCTGTTCAACCACCGAACGGTGGGCACCCGCGCTCCGACGGGGGGTGCGTAACGGATAAACCGCCGCGCCCGGGGCCAACGGACGCGGTTGGTCGACACCCATGTAAAGCGTCACGTCGCCCCGAAATCCGACCGACTCGATATCCATCAGCTGGCCGGTGGAGGACTCCACCCGTGCCAAGGAGCCAATTGGTTGCGGCAGCCCCCGCACCTCGTAGATCAAACCCGTCACCCGATGCAGCGACCCCGTACGAATGCCCATCGGCGTGGTCTGCAGGGAGTCCCCTGCCACACTTAACTCCGAGCGCGATTTCGCCAGCGGGTCAATATCGACCGGCACCTGCGCAGATTGTTGTTTTTTGGCTAGCCCCAGCAAGGCCGCGCCCGCCAGCGCGTGGGCGTTGAGCCAGGGCGAGCCCTTCTCTTCGACGGCCACCGCGACCGACACCGACCCCAGGTCGTCAGTCATCGCCGTCCAGTGGCAAGCCCAAGGCCTGACGCACCAGTGCACGCCGGGAATTGGTGCCGAGATCCAGTCGCAGGCCTTCCACCTCGACAAAACAGGAGCCGCGGGCAATATCCTCGTCTTCGACCAGAACTACCTTGCAGACTTGCTGCTCCCCCTCAGCCAACTGCGCCCAAAGCGCCGATTCTGCGGGGTGCACCCGCAAAAACAAATGCTCTCCGGGACGCGGAATCCGGCCCAGCGCCTCCGTGACCGCATTCGTGAAAAATTCGCGCGCCATGGGCTGGCCGCCCGCCATCCGCTCACCCACCTGATAGGCCAGTTCGACCAGCGAACCACCGATCTCATCGACCAGCGCACGCTGACCCTCAACCAGAGCCACCAGGGTCGCGCTCAGGTGCTTGATTTGCTCGACCCCTTCCGCATAAGCCGCCGAATACCCCTTGGCGCTGCCGTCATCAAAGCCCTGCTGATATCCCTCGCTTAGACCGCGCTTGAAGCCTTCCTCGCGGCCCAAAGCGAAGCCCTCTTCGCTCGCAGTGACTCGAATACCCTCGACCTCTTCGACCGTCGGTAGCTGGATGGTCGGCGCGGGTACCTTTTCGATCGCACGCTTGGGCTTCGGCGGATCGAACGAAGGCACATCCCAACGACGAAATACAGCACTCATAGGGCGATCCGTCGATTAATGAAGGGTTTTGGGGACAATCGGGCCAGCGGGCGGCGTGTCTCCGGGGAGATGCGCCGAATCATCGCTTTGCCGCAACTGCTGACGGATCCAGCGTGCCAAGAGTTCCGGGTCGGCGTGCACCTTCTGCTTGATCTCGGCGATCTCGCGTGCGAGTTCCTCTGCGGAGGTTTCTTCCTGCGAGATTGACGGACTGGACGCAGATTGCGGGGTTCCACCCGATACCGCGGGCGCAACGACCGGTTTTTCCACCTTGGGCTTACGCGGGCGTCGCAACACCATCAGTCATCACCCCTATGCACAGCCCACCCCGCTTAGGCGGCAGGTTGCTCTTCCTTGAGCCATTCCTTGAAGATGGTCGAAACCACCCTGGGCTCGCGCTGCACATAATCGCGAGTGTATTCGAGCAGATCTTCGTATTCCTGCTGCTTCTCGGCGTCGGCGCGGGTGCGGGCCTCTTCCTCGGCGCGCTTTTCTTCCTCGCGCAGATGGCGTTCCTCTTCGTCCTGGATCCGGCGCTTCTCGCGTTCCAGCTCCAATTCGAGGCGCCGCTTGGCGCGGGCTTCCGGTGACATCGCTGCTAGTTCGGACTTCAGACGCTCGTCCTCGGCCTCGTCCATGGTCACGCCATCGACCACCAGCTGCTCGGGCACCGGCGTAATCATCGGCTTTAGGATCCCGAAGACGAAGAACCCGAGAACTGCCGCGATCACCCCGTACTTGATCATGTCCGTGCCAAACGCGATCACGCCAGGCTCGCGATAGAACGGGGTCGAGATGATCTTCTCCGGCGTGAACGGTATATTCGCTACAGAGACCTTGTCGCCTCGCGTATCCACAAAACCGACCGCCTCCCGCACCAGATCATTGATCTGCTTGATCTCCTGCTCCGAAAAGGCCGCTGGCTGCAGCTTGCCGTCTTTGTCCGGCACCTGCTTGAAGTTCACCGCAACGGCAGTCGACACGCGCTTGACCCCGCCACGGGCGCCCTTCACGTACTGAATCGCCTTGTCCACTTCATAGTTCGTGGTCGATTCCTTGCGGCCAGCCGCTGCGACATCGGTACGACCCGCCGCACCAGCGCCACCCGCATTCTGCCCTTGGGCCCCAGCCTGTGCGCCACCATTGGCGCCTGCGGCCTGCCCGGCTGCGGGCGAACCCGTTGCCGACGGGTCAACCGGCGCAGCACCCGGGGGCGGCGGCTGATTCGTCAGCGCGCCCGGGATCCCCATCTGCTGGATCACCGGGCCCTGGGCTTCGAGATTTTGCTGGCTGCGAATCGATGCCGCGTTCGGACTGGAATTGGGCTTGAACTGCTCCTCGGTCCGTTCAATCGAATTGAAATCAATGTCGATGGCAACCTGAGCCTTCACGTTGTCGCGGCCGACCACCGGCTCCAGAATCGTCATGATGCGTTTGACGTACTGGGTCTCCATGTCATTGACGTACTTCAGCTGCTGCGCATCCATGCCACCCGGGCTCAGGCGCTGTGCGTTGGGCGCGAGCAAACCGCCATCCTGATCCACGATCGTCACCTGGCTCGGTGCCATCTGCGGCACGCTCGAACTAACCAGATGCGTAATCGCAGTGATTTGGGTTTCTTCCAGGAAACGGCCGGGGTGCAGGCGCAACATCACCGATGCGCTTGGCTTCAATTGCTCGCGTATGAATGCGCTGGGCTTTGGAATGGCCAGATGGACCCGCGCATTGTCAACGGCGGAAATAGCTGAAATCGTCTTGGAAAGCTCGCCCTCAAGACCACGCTGATAATTGATCTGCTCAACGAACTGGCTGGTCCCCAATTTTTGGTTTTCCAGGAGTTCAAAACCAACGAAACCGCCCTTGGGCAGACCCTGACCCGCGAGCTTTAACCGGGTGTCATGCACCAAGCCAGCTGGAACCAAAATGGCCCCACCGCCTTCGCTGTATTTGTAGGGCACCTGCATTTGCTGCAGGGACGCCACGATGGCTGCGCCATCCTTGTCGTTGAGGTTTGAAAACAACACCTTGTCGTCGCCCGTCTTTGGCATCGACATGAACAGGGCAATCGAGGCAACGATGAGACCGACGACAATGCCCCACAGCGTCATGCGTTGCCACGCTTCCAGAAGACCATACCGCGTGCGTGCCTCGTCCCACGAGGGGCGCAAGCCCATGATCCCCTCGAAAATCGGGGGTGTCATCATCTTGGGAGGCGGCTTCTTGTTCGCGTCCTCCAAATCACCGTCGCCGTTGGCCCCAACGGCAACTACTGCACCAGAATTCGTCATCGTCTGTTGAGCTTGGGCCGAGGCACCTTAAGAGGGAGCGACTTGTCGATTGTCGGGCGAAGTGATCTCATTCCACCCGAAGTCAAACGACTCCAACCAGCATTGTCGCTAATAAATCAGGCTTCTGGCAACAAGTGCCAACCAACGACCCAAAACAAACCCCTTCCGCGACCGCACTTCACGATGCATTTGCAACGTTTGTGGTTGCCGCCGAGCAGTTGCAGGCCTCCCATAACGTCCTGTCGCAACGTGTGGAAGACCTTGGACAGGAACTTGCAGCGGCTTCCGGAAAACTCGGTGCCATTTTCGATTCGATGCCGACCGGACTGCTGCTCATTGATGCCGCCGGTCGGATTGATGACCATAATGTTGAAGCAGAACGCATTTTGGGAACTCATTTACGGGGTCAGTCGTGGACCCCGGAAGCCTTCGGCGAACCGATTGGGATCCCGGACCATTGGAAATTCCGCCAACCGGCCCAAACCCCCGTTGATCAGATCACAATGGCCGGCCATCGGATCTGCCGGGTCATTGATCGGGTTACCCATGCGGCTGGAGGTACCGACCCCGTACGCGCCGTTTATCTGGAAGATGTGACCGAACTCATCGCAGCGCGCGAACAGCTCGAAAAGCACGAACAACTCGCCGCCATGGGCCGCATGGCAGCCGAGCTGGCGCATCAATTGCGGACCCCACTGGCCGCAGCGACCATCTACGCCGGTAACCTGCGCAGCGACCGCCTCAGCGCCGAGGCCCGCACCTCGCTGGTCGCCAAGGTGTGCGACCGGCTCAATGCCACCGAACAACTGGTCCGTGACACCCTGCAGCTCATACGCAAAGGGCGGCTGGAAAAAAAACCCGTATCGGCCAACGAACTCCTGCAGGCGAGCCTGCAAACCGCCACCGCACGGGCCGAGCAGAAGGCCGTGTCGCTGATCTATCGGGGCGACATTCCCGCCGCCTTCACCCTGGGCGAGGCCAATCAGCTCATCGCATCGCTGGTGGTCTGCATTGACAATGCGATTGACGTCTCCGCTGCCGGCCAGGTCGTCGAAGTCAGCAGTCAGCACGCGGGCGGCACACTGGAATTTTCGGTCGCCGACCACGGACCGGGAATCGCGGGCGGAATCGCCGATCATATTTTCGAGCCGTTTTTTACCAGCAAAGCCAACGGGACCGGCCTTGGTCTGGCCATGGCCCGCTCCCGAGTCCGGGCACACGGTGGGGAAATCGCATTTGGACCGCGCGCAGGTGGCGGGACGGTATTTCGGATCCGGTTGCCAGCGCTCGAGGCTTTTTAACTTCAGGAGACAAAGAGATGGGCATCATCCGAAGCACGTTTCAGTTTTCCAATCCGGTTCGGGCAGATCTTCATCCCATGACCGTGAACTGTCTGGTCGACACGGGGGCCGTTCATCTCTGCCTGCCCGAGCACGTTGCGATTCAGCTGGACTTGAAGGAACTCGAGCGGCGCGAAGTCACCATCGCCGATGGACGTCGTATTTCCGTACCGTATTGCGGGCCTATTCGAATCCAGTTCAAGAATCGAAGTAGCTTCACCGGTGCGCTGGTCATGGGCGACGAGCCGCTTCTAGGCGCGATTCCGATGGAAGACATGGATTTGGTCGTCGTGCCGAGCCGGCACAGCGTCGATGTCAACCCCCAGAGTCCCAACGTACCCCAGTCGATGGCGAAGCGCCTCCTGTCGCCCAGATCCGCCGCAGCCCCCGATTAAGCCCTCGGGGCAATGAGCTCAGACGATAAACTCGGCCACCCGGCGCCGTCGTCGCCGCTAACTCTTGATCATGATTTGACCGTTTCGAACGATATGACGGTCGGCAGTGATACCGCCGCCGGTGCCGGAACCATGATCAGAACCAACGCCAGAACCAACCTCAGAATCAACCCAAAAACGACCGTCAAAACCAAGTCCAGAGCTCCCCGACAGCGAATGATTCACTCGAAAAGCATCATCTCGTCGCTACGCGCTTGCCCTCCACTGGCGCCCCAGCTCCCGTGAGCTACGCCGCCCCCGTCGCAGCCACGATCGGCACCCAGCCGCCAGCCCGTCGCGTCCTGGTCGTGGAAGATGACGAAGCCTTGCGTGAAGCCATCAGCTTTACGCTCGGTGTACACGAAATCTCACACTACCTCGCCGCTAACGGCATCGAGGCGCTGGCGCTACTGAACACCGAAACGCCAGCGATCATCGTCAGCGACGTGCGGATGCCGGAGCTTGATGGCATTGGATTGTTGCGCGCCGTGCGCCGGCAGATGCCCGACGTGCCCTTCGTCCTGATGACCGCATATGCCGACGTGGCCGCTGCCGTAGATGCCATTAAGTGCGGGGCCCGCGAGTTCCTGCTCAAACCCTTTCAGCCCGAGACCCTGATCGAAGTCGTCGAGCGCCACCGCGCCGACCCCACCGCCTCGGGTCCCGTGGGCGAGGACCCTGTTTTTCTGCAAATGCTGACGCGCTTGCGGCGCGTGGCTGCCAGCGAACTCTCGGTGCTGCTGAGCGGTGAGTCGGGCACGGGCAAAGAAGTGCTCGCCCGTGATGTCCATGCGCACTCTCAGCGCGCGCGCGGGCCCTTTGTTGCGATCAACTGTGCCGCGATCCCCAAAGACCTGCTCGAAGCCACCCTCTTTGGCTATGAGCGCGGTGCCTTTACCGGCGCCCAAAAGAGCCAGGCAGGGAAGTTCGAACTCGCGCACGGGGGCACGCTGTTTCTGGACGAGATCGGCGAGATGCCGCCCGAACTGCAGGCCAAACTGCTGCGGGTCCTGCAAGAACGCGTCGTGGAACGCGTCGGGTCGCATCAGGAAATTGCGCTCGACTTTCGTCTGGTCGCCGCCACCAACCGCCGTCTCGAACAGG
Organism: Burkholderiaceae bacterium; assembly: GCA_040401595.1. Classification (GTDB taxonomy): domain Bacteria; phylum Pseudomonadota; class Gammaproteobacteria; order Burkholderiales; family Burkholderiaceae_E; genus RFPW01. The sequence continues at coordinate 6,961 of JBBAOE010000015.1, read as the reverse complement.
CGGTGCGCGAAGGCCGGTTTCGCGAAGACCTGTACTTTCGGATTGGCGTTTTCCCGCTCGAAATTCCGCCGCTGCGAACCCGGGTGGGCGATATTGATGTGCTCGCACGGCATTTTCTCAAACGCTACTCCGCGCCAGCAGGGCGCCCGGGCGCAAGGCTGTCGGACGCCGCGCTGACCCGGATGCGCCAGCATCCCTGGCCGGGTAACGTACGTGAACTCGAGAATGTGATTCAACGCGCCCTCCTGATGGCCGATACCGATCTCATCACTTCGGACGACCTGGGCCTGCCGGCCAACATGCCCCATCCCGTAACGGGTGCCGTCAACCCGACAACCCAGGCGGGTCGGGAGTGGAGCAAGCAGGCCGGGTTGCAGCCATCCAGCATGGGTCACCCTGCCGCCGCTACCGCTGCCCTGGCGAACGGTCAACCCAATGTCCAAGAACCGGGGACGGCCCCCTACGTCCAAGCGAATGCATACGGCGGTGGGCGTTTGGGTGGCGATTTAGGTGGCGATTT
>JBBAOE010000015.1:3513-6341 GCA_040401595.1 Burkholderiaceae bacterium | reverse complement strand
GGTGGCGATTTAGGTGGCGATTTGGGTGTCGACTTGGGTGATCGTTCAGCGGCGACACCGTTAGCAGCGGCGAAAGAAGACGCCGTCGACATGCGCTCGATCGAACGCGAACACATCCTGCAGGTTCTGCGCACCGTGAACGGGTCGCGCCGGCGTGCGGTCGAACTCCTCGGCATTTCTGAGCGAGCGCTGCGCTACAAGTTGAAAAGTTACCGCGAAGACGGACACGTCGTTTCCTGACGAAATCATCCGATGCCGGGCCGGCAGAATAATCAAGATCCAGCGGCCAAGATCCTGCAGCGCGATTGACCGAGAAAATTCAATCGGGGTACTATTTTCACTCTAGGATAATTCTGTCCGCTCCTTTGGTCGAAAATTCGACCCTGTACCCCGAGGTTTATCATGGCCCAGCGAGTTTTTGCGATCGATCCTAGCGCAGCACATCACACAGTGATTCAAGCGGGTGCCGCACCGGCTGATATTGTGCTGGCGAGAATTATCGCAAACGCCAATAACGCCAATCCGCAACAACTGCAGTGGGCGGAAGCGGAATCCGGCGCGCTGGCTGCGTTGGGCTTCAAGATTGTTCTAACACCGACCACCACGAGTCAGGATGGCACCATTGTTCTGCAGAGAATCAACCCGGCAGCCAACGTTGCCGTAGATTCCAACGCGGACGCGCCGCGCCGCAACGCCTGGGTAAAAATTTCGGTTGTCGGGTCGTCTGCCGGTAGCGATGACTTCATGGTGGCTATCGTTGATCAGGTGAAAGCGGATAACAATTCCTACAATATCGCTTCAGCGCCGCCTGCCGCTTACAAATATATCCCCACTTCCGTTAACTTCAACACGCAAACGGTTGACTTAGTCAGTAGCAATCACGATGTCATTGACTTGGGCGACGGAGAAGACCGAGTCAACCTGTTAGACACGTCGTTTTCGACGATGAACTTTTCGGTCCTGGATGGGGGGAGCAGCTACGACACCCTGGTTTTGAAAGGGGTCGGGATTACGGATTTTGACCTACGAGACTTCAACCGCGCGGGTCCAACCGGTGACGGCCAAATTCTCACGCGATTCGAGAAAATTGACGCAACGGACGCCAATGCGGACGTCGCCCTGACGGTGACCCCGCTCGATCTGGCTCTGATCAATTCGGTAAGCTGGTTGAGCCAATCACAGGGGAGCGACCCTTTTGATCAGTTGGATTTTGTCGGTAACGCCGGCGATCAACTTTATCTGCCGACGGTTGATGTGGATCCCGCTGGGCCCGCCTATCAAAATTTCCACGTCCTTTCAAATGCAAGTGGGGTAACCACTTACGAAGCCTTCGTTAACGTCAATGGTACGACCAAGCAGGTTCGCCTATCCGTCAGCAGCGCGGTTAAGGTGTTTGCGGGTTTTGACCCAAGTCTCGGTGCGACGACTCCTTCCGCACTGACAGCCCGACTCAGTCGTTCGCCCGACAGTGATACTGGGTTGTTGTCGGACGATGGCATCACCAATAATGCGTCGCCATGGATCGAAGGGTCGGTGGATTCGAAATACGCGGGGGCGACCGTCAAGGTCAGCGTTCAGGCATTGAACATCGCCGGGGAACCGGTCGGAACGGTCTATCAGTCCGAAGGCGAGGTTGCCAGGGACGGTCAGTGGTTTGTTCGAACCGGCACTCCGAGTGGCTCGACAGCGGCTTACCCGACACTGGCGGACGGAACGTATGCGGTCACCGCGCAACGGATGGATGGCAATGGCACGACCGTCTTGGAGACAACCGCAAACTCCGCACGGTTTACGGTCGATACGAAGGAATTCATCCTAACCCCGGGCGGTGGTCTTAAGCGGGATGCGATTAACGACACGGGGTCCTATTCCTACGACAACATCACCAACGATACGACCCCCGAATTAACCGGAACCGTCGACCCGGGCTTAGCCGTTGCGGTCACACTCGGTTCAACCACCTATAACGCCAGCGTGAACGTGAATGGCGCGTGGTCTCTAAACGCCGATCAAAAGATTGCCCTTGATCAGGGTAAATACACCCCGCTGATCACCGTCACTGATGTGGCTGGTAATACAGCATCCGTTGCGGGAACCAGTTTTGAGATCGACACGACGTCGCCTTCGGCAGCGACGCTGTCGGTTGATTCAACGGTCGGTGAGGCCACGGCCAGCGAGATGGTCGCGGGCGCGGTGCTCGTCAATGCGGAAGCGGGCTCTCGCGCCACGGTCACGTTTACGAACGGCGGGCAGTCGGTAGTGAAGTTGGTCACCGGAACGGGTGCAGCAACCAAAGTCACCCTCAGCACGGCCGACGTATCCATCCTTGGTGAGGGCACGATTACGGTGGGCGTCACCCTGGATGACGCGGCTGGGAACCCGGCAACGGGAACCGCCAGCACCCCCGTGACACTTACCCTCGACACCATTGCACCAGCACAACCCGGCACGCCGACAGCCGTAGTGGCGACCCCGGCGACAGGCGTCATCGAGGCCAGCGTTGCTGACGAAGTCGTCACTGCAAAGTTGTTCGCGGGCTCCACAGACGTCACTTCACGCTTTAACGTCACATTCCCTGGATCAGCCGGGAGTCGCAAGGCGACGTTCACCCCCAAAGCGGGAGAAGTTGAGTACAACTCGGCGACCAACTTTACCGTGAAGGGCGCCGATATCGCCGGCAATGAGTCCGTCGCTTCGAACGCCCTCTCGTATACGTTCGATAACAAACCGCCTGCCGACGCGCCAACCCTGACCGCCCGGACCGATGGCAGGGTCGCCGTCACGATTGGCGCCGGCGCGACCTCCGCGCGTTTGTACGACGGTAGTGT
>JBBAOE010000015.1:0-3413 GCA_040401595.1 Burkholderiaceae bacterium | reverse complement strand
GTTCTTATTGGCCAGGTAATGACGGGCGGCACGATTACCGCCACGATTGGTGCCGACGCGACGACTGCGCGGTTGTTTCTGGCAAATGGCACAACAGACATTACCGACCAGTTTACGGTTACCCCGGGTACATTTGCCGACGCTGCAACCAGAACGATCACGTTTACCCCGCTAGAGAGCAAAGTCGACTACGCGGCCAATACCGTCGGCGTGAAAGCCCTGGATCTGGCGGGGAATGCGTCTGCGCTATTGACACTCGCGACCTACACGTTTGACAACAAAGCGCCAACAACGGCACCCAACGTGGTGCTTGCCAATAAAGCTACTGGCGTCATTAAGGCGACGTTTGATAACCGTTTCGCGACGAAAGTGGATTTGTATCAAGGATCCACGCCACTGACCGCTGACAGTACCAAATTCGCCCAGGCATCAACCACCACGGGCAACAATACGGTCGTCACGTTTACACCCGTAACGGGAGCCGTTGAGTACTCGGCCACGGCAATCAGTGCGTATGCGGTGGACGGAACGGGGAATTTGTCACCTGCGTCAACGTTTACCTATAGTTACGACAACACTCCGCCGACAACCACTCCGACCGTCGTTCTCGCCGCGAGCGGCGACGGTTTCGAATCGGGCACGTTTAAAGTAACCGTCGGCAGTGACGCCACATCCGCGCGGGCCTTTCAAAGCGGAAGCGATATCACCTCGAGTTTCAGCCTCACGGCAAGGCCGGGCGCAACAACGGGGTCGACAGACATTTACTTCACCCCGCTCGCGAACAAGGTCGAAGTCACCAGCACAAATAAATTGTCGGTCAAACCGATCGATGCGGCCGGCAATCTCGCGGTCACGGCTACGGAGTTCGCGAGCTACGCTTTTGATAACGTTGCGCCGGCGACGACCCCGACGGTCCAATCCGTTACCTCATCCGTCGTCGATGCGGCTGGCGTCTGGGCATCGGGTGGCGTGATTACGGTTGCGATAGGTGACGGAGAAACCGCCCGCTTATTCGACAGCGACGGGACCGACATTACCGCCAGCTTCACCGTCAGCGCGAAAACCAACGGTAACGTGACGTTCACACCCATTCTTGCGCAAGTGGATTTCGCTGACGCAGAAATGCTCACGGTCAAATCGAGCGACTCGACAACAAGCGATGTGGGCAACTTGTCGGTCGCGTCCACCCCATTTAGCTATTCAGTGGACACCAAGGCGCCAGCAAATCTCCCAACGGTTGCGAACGGGACGGCCGGCAAAATCACCGTTACCCTCGGATCCGATGCGCCAACCGCCACGCAGGCCCGGTTGTGGATCAACGACGGGACAAACAACGTCGAGGTCACCACCTCAAAATTCACTTCCTCCGTGTCCGGCCAGGTCGTGACCTTCACACCGATCGCCGGACAGGTTGAATACAGCGGGGCGAGCGTGACCGCCAAGGCTGCCGACGCTGCCGGAAACGTCTCCGGGGCATCGACAGCACTCACTTACAGCTTCGATAACGTCGCTCCGAACGCCCCAACGCTGGCCGCAGGGAGCGGTAGTGGCACGATCGCGGTCACCATCGGCTCTAGCGCGACCGGCGCGAGCCTGTTTGCTGGCAAGCTCGACATCACTTCGCGCTTCGACGCCAGTGCGGTCAGCAACGGGGTCATTACCTTCACCCCCGACCCTGGCAGCGTCGAATTGAATCAGGAGGGGTTGACAGCCAAGGCCGTTGACGCAGCCGGCAACTGGTCGCTGGCGTCCACCACGCCGCTCATCTATACCTTCGACAATGTGGGTCCTGATGCGGCGCCCAAAATTGCACTACGCCCCGCAGGTGTGATCGCAGTCACCATGGGAACCGACGCAAACGCTGCAAAACTTTGGACCGGTGGTACTGCGATCCTCGTCAATACGGTGAGTAACGGCGTTACAACCGCCGTCGATGGGGCGAAGTACACGATGGTAAAAGTCGGCCAAGTCGCCACTTTTACGCCAATCTCTGAGAAAGTCAGCTACACAAACGAGGCGATCACCGCATTTGCGTATGACGCGTCGACCAATGCATCGCCGATTTCAAGCGCGGTGAACTACACCTTTGACAATGTGTCGCCGGCGAGCGCACCGACGGACATTTCATTCACCACCATCGATAAAGCAGCTCCGGTGTCGACGAATGGCGTGTTAGCCGGTGGTACGGCGACCGGTGGCGTGATCAGCGTGAAAGTGGGCGCAGACGCGGCTACGGCAAAACTGTTCCAGGGCACGGTCGACGTCACTTCATTATTTACGCGCTCGGAACCCAATAACTCGGTGGTGACCTTCACGCCGGTAGCGGGCAAAGTGAACATCACAAGCGACGTCAGCGCGAAGGCGATTGATGCGGCGGGCAACCTGTCGGCAGCCGCCGCTACCATTTCGATGGACATTAGCGGTACCGCCACCGCGTACCGCTTTGACAATATCGCGCCAGCGACGGCGCCAAAGATAGCGGTGAACAAAACATCCGGGGTCATTACGGTGACCGTTGGTTCGGATGCGACGACCGCGCGCTTATGGGCCGGTGATCAAGAAATCACGACCTCAAAGTTCACCAAGACCGGTACTGCACCGGTGCTGACCTTTACGCCTAAAACGAATGAGGTCGAGTACCTCAATCAGTTGATTACCGTCAGAGCGGAAGACGCCGCAGGCAACGTCTCGGCACCGGCAAAGTTTTCTTATAGCAAAGACTTGCTCGCTTCAGCGAAGCCTGTCAGCGCCGCGTTTGACACCACCAATGGTGCGATCTCCGTGACGATTGGTGCGTCGGCGAATGGCCTCGACGCCACGGATGCAAAGACGGTCGTCAAGTTGTACAACGGTTCTGGGGTGGACATCACTTCGTCCTTTGTCAGTTCCAAAACGTCGGGGAGCTTGACGACGACGTTCAAGCCCGTGGCTGGCAGGGTCGAGTTCGCGGCCGACAGTACGATCACGGCAAAGGCAATCGATAAGTTCGGCAATGCATCGGATGCAATCAATCTGAGCACAGCTTCAACCGGCTTCACACCGGCTGCTAGCGCTTATACCTGGGACAACAAAGCCCCGGCGGCCGCGCCGACAGCGCTCTCAGCCAACGCCACCACCGGTGTGATCACAGCGACGATTGCGAGCGACGCAACGAAGGTCAAGCTATACGCCGGCAAAACCGATATCACGTCGAAATTTGACGTTTCTGCAAGAGCAACAGACGGAAAAGTAACCATAACGCCGAAGCCGGGCGTTGAATATGTCCGGTCGCCGATCACCCTAAAGGCGTCGGATGATGCCGGCAATTTGTCCGCCGCCTCGGCGACGCTGTCGTACACCTTTGACAACGTCGCCCCCGCGGCACCCAAAGTCGTCATGAATGCCGCGGCGGGAACCATCGCGGTAACCCTCGG
>JBBAOE010000014.1:82454-101966 GCA_040401595.1 Burkholderiaceae bacterium | reverse complement strand
GCCGACGAAGGTCGGATGAGCATGGATCGCGGCGGCGGTGGCGGGGACATGATCTGATCGCGTGACCCAATCTACGGTACGTCCACTCGTCATTTTTTCTCACGGCAACAGTTTTCCGGCCAGTACCTATCGGGTCATGCTGGATCAGCTGCGGCAACGCGGTTTTGCGGTCGAGGCCTTGGAGATGTTTGGCCACGACCCCCGCTATCCGGTGACCAGCAACTGGCCGCACCTGGTGCAGCAGCTGATCGATTTCGCCGGACCAGTGTCGGTTCGATATGGTCAGACGCCATTCCTGATCGGGCATTCACTCGGTGGCCTCTTGAGCCTCATGGCGGCGTCCCGAGCCCCGGAACTCGCGCGTGGGGTGCTCATGCTGGATGCCCCTGTGGTTGGTGGCTGGCAGGCGCGGGTGGTTCAGGTGGCCAAGAAAATTCCGTTGGTCGGACGTTTTTCGCCAGGTGCGGTCAGCCGCAAACGCCGCGATCACTGGCCAAGCCTCGATGACGTCCGGTCGCATTTTCTGCCCAAGAAGGCATTTGCCGGCTGGGACCCCCGGGTTCTGGAGGACTACATCACCGACGGGACGATTGAGCAAGCCAGTCCCCAGGGGAGTAGGCGCGTATTGAAATTCTCGCGCGAAGTCGAGACCACGATTTACAACACCATTCCGGATCATTTACCGGGCTTGTTGCGGCGCAAACCCCTGCATTGCCCAGTCGCCCTGATCGCCGGGCTGGAGTCGCGAGAGATGCGGCTGGCCGATCAGTCATTGACCGATCGGGTGACGCGTGGGCGTAAGTCGGTTGTTGATGGCACACACCTCTTTCCGATGGAAAAACCGGTCGTGGCGGCAGCCAGTATCGAGGCTGCTCTGCTTAACCTGATGAGTCTGAAGGTGAAGCATCGATCAGTTCCCGGATCCGATCCGTGAGACCGCTGGGGCGGACATCGGCCTGGGAACAGGCCGCTTCAAACACTGTCTGACGCCCGGACAGAATGACCTCGCTACGGGCGCGGGTGATCGCCGTGTAGATCAGGGCGCGATTGGTGGTCCGACCCTGGTCATGGGGCAGGATCAACAGTACCGAATCAAATTCGGATCCCTGCGCCTTGTGCACTGTCATGGCCAATGCATCTTCGTGTGCGGGCAGACGTTGGCAATCGATCGCCCGGAAGCCACCCCGAGCCCGGAACCACACCTTTAGCTGCTGGCTATTCGGCGGGTCTGGGTCGGGCAGGCAGATGCCGACATCACCATTGAACAGATTCAAGCTGTCGTCGTTGCGCGTGATCAGGATGGGGCGGCCTGGATACCAGGTCTGCGAACCCCGGTTCAGGATCCGGCGCAGTTGAGCATTGAGCTGGTTCACACCACGATCGGTCTCGCGGATCGCAGCCAGTACCCGAAAGCGTTCAAACGCCGCAAAGAGTGTCTGTAGTTGTGGGCCGGGATCAGCGCCGGGCGTTGGGTTGGCTTCGCTTGGATCGAGATATCGCTCCAACGCTTCCCGGTAAGGTGCATAGCCTTGATCAGCCGCCAGCATGCTGGACCGATTGATTTCCCAGCCGTCGTCGGCGATCCACCGCACGCCCATGCCCTTCGGCTGACGAAGTATGGTGAGCGCGGTTTCCGTATCCCCTTGCTTGATCGATTCAGAAAGATTAAAAATATCGGAATCATCGGAGAATCGATAATTTTTCTTTAACCAGATGACAGTGTCTGGCAGCACGGATGCATCCGGGGAGACGCAGGCACCTATCTGAGCTGCGGCGTAGCCGGTCAGCTGTTCCAGCGCGATGAGCTGTTGGGTCGAATATCGCCGCCCGGCTGACAGCGTCGTGAAGATGGCACCGATCTCGACGGCAGGCAGCTGGTCCTTGTCGCCCAGCAGAACACACTGGGCGTGGGCCGCCAATGCGCCAAACAACTGTACGGTGAGGTGAAGGTCGAGCATGGAGGCTTCGTCCACTACCACCAGGTCGTAGGGCAGGGGATCGCGCGCGCTATAGTGCGCGCGTCCCGTACCTGGCTGGATCTTCAACAGGCGGTGGATGGTGAATGCATCGGTTGGGAGGCGCTCGCGGATGGTCTCGTCGACCGCTGCCGACGGGTGGTGCAAGGCGTCGAGCAGGCGAGCGGCTGCTTTTCCCGTGGGTGCTGCCAGCGCGATCCGTGCGCCTGGACGATGCCGTAGCGTGGCCTGAATCAGTTGGGCGGCGGTCCGGGTTTTGCCGGTACCTGGGCCCCCACTGATCAGCGTCAACGGGTTCAGGAGCGCCTGCGCCACCGCAACGCGCTGCCAGTCGATCGCGGTGCCGGTTCCTGCGGCCTTCGACCCACCAAGCCCCTGATCGAGCACCTCCTGCAGCTGGGATCGCTTGTCACTCGTCAAAACCGCCGAGCGGGTTCGCACCAGCAGCTGGCGAGCGAGTCGGCGTTCCTGATCGAAGTGCCGGTACAAGAAAACCTGGTTGCCATCGTCCAGGATCAGCGGCAGGGCCCGCGTCTGGGCGGGCTGGGCGACGAGTCCGCAGGCCAGCAAGAGGACCCGTAGTTCTTCGATCGAAGCGCCCGGAAACTGATCCAGCACCGCACTCAGCGGAACGCAGAGTTGACCGTCAGAGGTAGCTCGACTGATGGCTTCGGCGATCCGGCGCAGGCAATCCGCGCTGGCTTCGGATGCATGGTTCTGGCGTGCCCAGGCCGATAGCGTTTGACCAAATCCGCGCGCAAGGTCAGCGATTGCGCGATCCGGTTCGCTCATGGCAGCGCCTGCCGCTGGGCAGTGTCAACTCCGAGCAGGCGATCGAACGCGGTCATAGTCTCAAACGGGAGCCGTTGCGCGCAGACGCCCAGGGCACGGCCCTGCGAGTCCCGCCAGTCGGGGCGGATACCGCGCACGAAGCAATACAGGCTGCCCCCCATGTGCCGGTCGTAGCTGTACCCCGGAACCCTTAGTCGCAGATAACGGTGCAATGCCACGCAGTAGAGAACCGATTGCAGGTGATAGCCCTGTTCGGCCATCACGGCCTCGATCGGTTCGTTGTCGTAATGCTGGGGCGTGTAGCCCAGGTGATTGGATTTCCAGTCCAGAACATAGTAACGATCGCCGCACTGAAAAATCAGATCAATAAAGCCCTGGAGATATCGCGGGGGCAGGCCGAACTGCAGTTTGGGCACGGCAATCCGGTGGGCGGTAAACCAGTCGTTCCACTCGTCGGCTCGCAGGGCGGGTGCTGGAATTTTGAAGGCAAGTTCATTGAGGCGTTTGTGTCGCGGGACCTCGCCGAGGAGCACACCTTCCAGCAGGGGGGTTGCCATCACATCGCGCAGCAGAGTCCGCAGCATCTGTTGGTGCACCGTGTCTGCTGGCAGCCCAAACTGATCCAGTGCCTTGGCGATTTCCTGATCCCAGGTATCGGGGTCGGTGAAATCAATTTTCTCGAAAATGGCATGGATGCATTCCCCCGCTCTCGGACCTCGGGGGAATCGCAAGATGTCGGTCGCTGGGAGGCCAGACGGAATGCGTCTGCTGTCGATCGCGCTCGCCCGAGGATCGCAACCGATCGAATCATGATCGGCAGCATCCACCGCCCATTTGGGAGATTCATCGCTGCGGCCCCGTGTCAGACTCGAAAAACTCCCTTCATACCAACCAGGATCAAGCTTGCGCAGGATCGATGATGCTGGCGTTGGACTCGCCTGGGGGGCGCACTCACGCCCGATGGGTGTCGGGTTTGGATCCGTGACGGAGGATGGCGTGAACAAGGCGATTTGCCCGCGGGCTCGATCCGCGATGGCCCGCCAGGCCTGTTCGATGGATTCAGTCTCTGGGGTCTGCGCCGACCAGGTGCTGCGGTCCATCCCAGCGCCGCCGGCCAGCCAGTTCAGAAGGCTGCGCTGGCTGTCAGGCGCGACGGCATTGCCTGCGCCTCGTGCGTTTCGGTAACTGCCCACCACGAGGTAACAGCGGTGCACGGCGCGGGTCAGAGCGACATAGATCAGTCGAATCCCTTCTGCCTCCGCCGCCGCCCGTTGGCGCGCTTTTCTTGTGGCGTCTTCGGCAACATTCGGGCGAAAGTCGAAAACGGTCCCGCTACCGGGCTCACGGTCCTCAATCGGTAGGGATCTCGTTTCGGGGCTCTGAAATCCGTCCCAGAGCAAGGGGCAGAAGACCAGGCCATATTCGAGGCCTTTAGATTTATGAATGGTAACGATCTGAACCAGATCACGATCTGATTCCAATCGTAGTTGGGCATCATCAGATGATGTCGGTTCGGTGCGTTGCCCCTTCATCCAGCGCATGAGGGTTTCTGGCGAGTTTGATTCGTGACCGGCGCGCTGCAGTAGTTCAGCGAGGTGTAAGAGGTTGGTGAGTCGTCGCTCGCCATCCGCGTGTCCGAGCAGGCGCGCGCTGACTTGTTCCTGCTCGAGCCAGCGGCGAAACATGAAAGCGAATCCGTGTCGCCGCCAGTCACCCTGATATTGAACAAACCGGTTGGCCCAGGCGGTGATTGCAATGCCGTCGGCACGACACGCAAGCACCTGCGTTGCATTCAAGCCCATCAGGCTGGTTGAGAGCGCTCCCAGCAGCAGGGTGTGGCGTCGTGCCGCCTCAGTTGAGCTCAGGACTGCACGCAGGACACGCTCCAATTCCGTCGCTTCCGTGCTCTGCCAAACGCTTGCCTGAGAAAGTTCGACACTGGCAATCCCGCGTTGGCTCAGAGCCTCTTTGATCGCTTTACCCTGCGTGTGGGTGCGTACCAGAACGGCAATATCGCCACCTCGCAGTGCCCGACCTTCCAGTGAGACTGTACGGATGAGTAGCCGGGCAATTTCTTCCACCGTCTGACCGATTGCCCATTGATAAGCCGACGCTCGAGTGAGCAATGCGCCGTCGCGATCCGTGGGCAAGCGCCACAGACGCATCGGCCAGTGTTGCTGCGAATCGAAATCCTGTTGGCTGGGGTCATCGGCTTCATGGGCTTCATGGGCTTCATGGGCTTGCGATCCCATCGCCCGCTCGGGGGCGGGGCCCAGCAGGCTCGGTAGCGCTCGATCGTCTGGATCAATCAAGGGTTGACGCTTGCGATGACCGGTTTGAACAGCCTGATACCCGATCCCCGCCTGAATGAAGGCGCCGGGATTGGCACTGAACAGGACGTTGCAGGCTTCGACCAGTCCCGATACCGAGCGTTGATTGTGACCCAAGCTGGCGATTCGATGGACTTGAGACTTGGCTTGCAAATAGGCGTGGATATCCGCATTGCGAAAGCTGTAGATGGCCTGCTTCGGATCACCCACGAGAAAAAACGGCACGGAACCATCCCCGTAGATGCGCAGAAAGATTCCGCATTGCAAGGGATCGGTATCCTGAAATTCGTCGATCAGGGCGGCGGGGTAGCGTCGACGCAACGTGGTGGCGAGTTGCGGCTGCTTGCCACTACAGAGGGCATCCCAGGTATTGAACAGAATGTCGTCATAGGAGACGACGTTATTGCGGCGCTTGTGCCGCTGCAAATCTTCGCCGCTGACCTCGATCATGGTGCGCTGGAGTGCAAGCAGGCGGCGCTCGCACTGTGCGCTCAGCGTCTCACTGACCTCCAGCAGGCGCTGGGCGGCATCAAAGAAGGGATGCGAAGGTGCGGTCTTGCCGCGCAGTGTCCGTTTCTCCAGGGTCAGCCGGGTCAGCAGGTGCGCTTTGTCGTCCGTGGCAAGGTGAAACAGCGATCCCGTTTGCTGCAGGAGGATGGCATCCCATCGTTGTGCGCTGTCGAGGATCGAGCCCGTGTTATAGCTTCGACCATTGAGTTGATTCAGACCTTCACGGATGGTTTGCAGAACCTCGGCCCGACGATCCGACCAGATCGCGAGGGCCGCGGCCCACGCCTCGTCAAAGGGGATGGCACTCGACAAGGCGGGCGTGTCCTGATCATCGGGCCAGCGCGCGGTGGCGAAGGGTTTCGCATGAACGCGCCGCAGGAGTTCAGCCCAATGTGCGGGGCTTTGTTTGGTTTCGCGAAGATATCGGCTGAAGGCTGGTTCGAGGTCTTGGGACGCGATATGTTTGCGCCAGAAGTCGGCAACTGCAGCCAAGCGCAAGGTACGGTCGTCTTCGATCAGTTCTAATTGATAAGACGAACCGGTTTCGAGAGCGGTATCGGTCAATGTTCTCTGACAGAACCCGTGGATGGTGAAGATTGCGGCTTCATCAAAAAAATTGATCGCCGTCTCTAGCCGTTCTGCAATCAGCGTAGGCGACGGGCTGATTTTTTGTTCGACCGCGCGCATGAGTTCGCCAGCGAATGCGGCATCGGCGCTGGCGTCTCCCTGCAGATACGCCAGCATCTCGACGACGCGGGAGCGGATCCGCTCTCGCAACTCGCCCGTTGCGGCGCGGGTGAAGGTGACAACGAGAATGTCCTGAACCCGCAGACCACGCTCCAGCAGCAGTCGCAGGTAGAGAACGCAGATGTTCCAGGTTTTCCCGGTTCCGGCAGAGGCTTCGATGAGACTGATCCCATCGAGCTCGCAGCCAAAAACATCCAGGCGATCAGTGGCCTTCATGGTGGTGCGGGTCTCTGCGCCAGGAAGGCGCGTTCCAGAAGCGAACCGACGCGATCGTCGTCGAGATGGCTTAGCATTGGTTGGTAGATCGTCTGCGCCAGTTCAGTGAATACCTTGCCGAGCGGGTTCTGAAGTCCCCGCAGAGCAAGTTGATACGCTGGGTCGCTATTCTCTCCAAAGGATCGGTCACGGTTGCCCTGCCAGATATTCAGCGCGTCGGCAGGCTTGCCGGTATTGATCAGCTTCCAGGCCGAGCGGGGAAAGAATTGCAGTGGCTTGGCCAAGCCTTTCTGGTAGAGCGCGAGCAGTTTTGCGAGTTCCGTCCGCGCATCGGTCACCCTGCGTAGGCGGTACGACCCGTCGCGCGAATACCAGCGTGTCTCCTGCATTGCCGGGTCGACATCGCTTGTGCAGAGAAACAGGTGGGTGATCCATCCGGTCAGGTAGGTTTCAGCTCGCGCTGGCCCGAAATTCCAGCGCACGAGTCCTTGTGCCCTTAGGTCCTGGATGGTGCCGTGCAGGACCCAGGAATCGCCGTCCAGATTGAACGGCAGGTCATGGGTGAGGGGGGCCTGTTGTGCTTGACGCAACTCCCGGCGAATTTGGATGGCGAACCTGCGGAGTTGCTCAGCCTCTTGCTGGGCCTGAAGATGACCGAGGCTGCCCGAAGGTAGCTCCGGCCCGGCACGCGCCAGACGAGCCAAGCCGGCGACGTCGAGTCCTTCGAGTGCATGCGGTAACAAGCGGTCCTCCAGCATCCGCCGCATCAAGGGATCGATCGTGAACGGTTCTTCGTCCCGCAACTCGGGTTCGTCTTCGGTCAAGCGGATCCCAAGCCGGTGTCGTAGCAGAAATCGGGCCGGATTTTTGAAAAATTCGAGCAGCTTCTGGAGAGAGACCTGACGGAAATGGGCATCCGGCGCCGGCAGTTCCTCGGTAAAGAACGGCAGACCCTTCAGGGGACTGTCACTATCCTCAGCATCGCCGGGTTCAGTCGCGTCATCGGCGAACATGACCTCGTCGGTTTGCGCCGGTTCGGAACCCAGAGGATTGCCCGACAGGGCGGGTGTGCGGGTGGGGGCGCTGATGTCTGAGTGCAGACCGAGTTGCTGCCCGATTGGACTGAAGGCCTGCAAGCGGTGTTCATGCGTGATCCGGGCAGCAGCGCCAGGCCAATTCCGCTCGATCTGGTCAACCAGATCCGCAATCAGGACCGAAGGCGGGATGCGGCTGTTGTCGCGAACATTGCGGCCGGTATAACTCAGCACGAGTCGGTCACGCGCGGAGATCACCAGGTCGAGAAACTGGTTGCGTTCGTCCAGGCGGCGCTGGCGATCGCCGCGTCGCGGTTGCGCCGCGATCAGATCAAATTCAAGCGATGAGGATGCAGTCGGGAACTCCCCATCATTCAATCCAAACGCAAAGATAAACCGGTAAGGCAACGCGCGCAGGCTGGAGATCGCCGCGAACGTGATGCGTCCTGAGGGCGCGCCGCCCTGGGCGCCCTGATCGAGTTGCTCACCGAGCGCCTCACGGATCACGGCTAATGGCAGTGAAACACGCAGACCACCGCGGATCATGTGGTCATGCAAGTCATTGATCGCACGCCGCACTGCGCTGAAATCTTCGACCCATGGCAGTTCCGCAGCAGCAAAACACTCGAGTGCCTGGTGGAGCGCTCCATGCCATTGCTCAGGCGTTTTCGGGATCTGCCAGTCACGCCTTAACCGGTCGAGCTCTTGAATGAACCGCCACAGGATACCGAGTGCCGGGGCTGTGGTGCCGGTCGGATTGCCAGCGCCAACCCGTTCACCGATCAGGCCGCTCACACCGTCCTCCAGACCGTCGCCAGACCCATCGTCCGGACCCAAGCACTCGCTCGGGTCCACGCGATCGCCGATCCCCTCACCCATCGCGTAGGCCAGAAACAGTCGCTGCAGGCCGTCCGAGAAGGTGTGGCGTTCATCGGCTGGTAAGCCATGGGCAAGCCGTTCGCTGCCGTCCAGAGCCCAGCGTATGCCAGCAATCTCAAGCCATTCGCCTAACCGTTCAGCCTGCTCGGTGTCCAGCTCAAATCGGCGCATGACGGCGGGTTGCGTGAGAAGCTCAAATACTTCGGAAGCGGGATGACGGCCGAGGGCCAAGGCCAGCAGCTGATCGAGCACTCGGGCGATTGGGTTGACGCGGCGCTGTGGGAGGCCGGTGATCAGGTAGGGCAAGCGTCGTTCGCTGGCAACGGCCCCGAACACGGCGTCGATCAATGGCGCCGCCCGCACCAGATTGGGTGTGACGACGAGGATCTCGTCTGGGGCCGGTGGCTGTGGCTGATCGAATAGGGCAAGCAGTTGCGCCTGCAATACCTCCAGCTCGCGCTGCAGCGAGTGACAGATATGAACCTGAAGACTTTCATCACTGCAGACGGCCACCCGTTCGCTCGGGCTGACAGGCGCGGATTGTGATGAAATTGATAGCGATACTGGCGGGGTCTGTTCAGCCGGACCCGTTGACTCCAGCTCGACCAGATGCAAGATCGAATTCTGTAACTGGCCCAGCATGGTGTGCCCGGGCGCTTCGAGGAATTGGGTATGGAGCTCCTCAGGACCATTGTCGTCAGAGAGCAGCAGGTCGATGTGCGCCTGGGTCTGCTTGCCCCAGGCTGCCAGCAGACGATTGCCCGTCTCGTGGTGGCTGCTTTGCCCGGTTGAAATGAGCGCGCTCAGTCGTTTGCGGTCGACAATCTCATACCAGTACTCTTGGCAGGGGTTGAGGACATAAACATTCAACTCCATCCGGCTCGACAGACCCCGGAGCAAACTCAGGTAGAGCGGCGCGACGGAGGGAAGGCAAAAAACATGGGCGTGCGAGGGCAACGCGGAGGATTCCGGGTGGCCGCTGCCAAGGCTTTGCAGCGCCCGAAAAAACGACTGGCCCGGGTGCTCCTGTGTGGTGCCTGTTTCACTGGCAATTCGTCGCCAGAGTGCGCTCTGCCAGGCCTCGTGCTGCCAGGGACCGTCCGGAATGGCCCGGGGAGGGCCGATTTCGTCGATGGCAGTGCCATGCGGGCTCGTTGGCCTGATCCATCGACCTTGGGACCAGGTTTCCAGCCAGAGTGGACGGTAGGTTACATACTGTTCGAAGAGCCGTGCGATACGACTGGCCAGGTCGTGCTGACGAACCGGATCGTTCTCGCGCAGATAATTGTGCAGACGATCATGAGCAGCCAGAAAATCCGCATCGCTGAGTA
The DNA here is from genome assembly GCA_040401595.1 of Burkholderiaceae bacterium. Classification (GTDB taxonomy): domain Bacteria; phylum Pseudomonadota; class Gammaproteobacteria; order Burkholderiales; family Burkholderiaceae_E; genus RFPW01. The sequence continues at coordinate 92,151 of JBBAOE010000014.1, read as the reverse complement.
TCTGATAGACCCGCCAGGTCAGGACCTCCGGGGCGAACGGAGACTCGGTCTGTACCGCAATGATCTTGCCGATCTGACGCCAGATCCATTGGGCAAGATAAGAGAACGTGACATTGGCGCAAATCCCTCTGTCCTCGGTCAGTGCCCATTCAAGGTGCCGCATCACTGCGGTGCTGGGAACGATCACCTGCTGTGCGGTGAATGGGTCGGGAGATTCCAGGGCAAGCTGCTCCAGCAACGTCTGGCGCAGGGATTCGAAGCGATTGGAGAAATGCAGATGAAGCATGTACGCTGGAGTTGGGCCCGCGTCGGGGAATTCCCGTTAAAGCTTTCTGGGTCCTTCCTGCCTAAAGGATCACGACCCCACGCGGGGTGCTGAGCGTCGCGCTCAATGCCGCATGCTCGGGAAGGGAGGGGTGCATCTGAATGCCCTTCAAGCGCAATAATGCCTGCACCCGCTCCGACAAACCCCTCAGGGTCAGCGACTCCAGAGTGATTCCATTGTTTGTCATGGTTTGCGCCGGGTGTCGACCCGACCATTGAATGAGAGTCGGCAGCGCGCCCTGACACTCGAGTCGTCCATCGGGACGCACCAGTATTTGCCAGGCCAGAAGGCCCTCTGGTGTGTCGCGACTGGCACTGACCGGTTCACCTGGCTGAAGCCCTAGGGTGATCAGGCCCCAGCGGTGCATATCGAGGTTGGTCGTTCGGGCGACCGCGTGGATGAGGCGGGGGCCTGATACGAGTTGTTCGCGCAACTCCGGATGATCCAGACCGAACCAGCGCGGCCGGTTAGGTGCGAGCGCCGTCGGATCGATCGCGATGATCTCAAGATAGGCATCCGGAAAAACCGCAGTCGCGATGCTGAGCAGGCGGTTGTGCGTGCCCATCAGAGGGTGCGTTCCCCCCGGGCCTGGCGTGACGCCCAGGGTCGCTTCGCACCACGCCACGCCTTCTTCCAGCGTGGCGGCTGCGATCACGAGATGGTCAAGTTGAACGCTCAATCGCCGACTGGAACCATTGGGAGAACCGGGGACACTGCGCTTACTTGATGGTGATCCACTTGAAGGGCATGTAGTTGTCGGGCAACTGAACCAGATCGATGTTTTTCGCGACACCCCAGGCCAGCGCCTGCTGGTGAAGCGGTAAGTGACCGATATCCTCGGAATGGATCTGGAATGCTTCGCGAATCATGGCGTTGCGCCGGGTCTTGTCGGTTTCCGACTGGATCTTCTGGATCAGATCGTCTACTTTCGGATTGCAGTACGAGCCCAGATTGAACTGACCGGCTCCTTTGTCATCGACACAGCGCATCAGCGCATTGAGCGCGTTGTGTGCATCGTAGGTAGCAGGGGTCCACCCGAGCATGTAGAAACCGGTGTCACGCTTGAGGATCTTGGGGAAATAGGTCCCCTTGGTTTCAGCCTGCAAATTGATCTTAATGTTGATCCTGGCAAGATTGGCTGCGACCGCCTGGCAGATTTCGCCATCATTGACATAACGATCGTTCGGGCAGTTCATGCTGACTTCAAAGCCGCTGGCATATCCCGCTTCTGCCATGAGTTTTTTGGCAGCCTCGAGATCAAATGGCAAGCGCTTGTTGAGATCGGGCGTGAAGCCGGTGATCCCTGGTGCAATCATCAATGCGGTGGGGCTCGATGCGCCGCGCATCACCGTGCGTTTGATGGTCTCAATATCGAGTGCCTGATAAAACGCCTGCCGTACCCGTTTGTCCTTGAATGGATTTTTACCCTTGACACTCGAGTACAGCAGTTCATCGCGCTTCTGGTCCATTCCAAGGAAGATCGTGCGCAATTCGGGACCGGCCAAGACCCGAGCATTAGGGCTCGCGTTGATGCGGGCGGCATCCTGGACCGGAACGGGTTCCATGATGTCGACCTGACCGCTCAGCAGCGCGGCAACACGGGTGGCATCGTTCCCGATCGGGGTGTAGATCACCTCGGTGACATTGCCTTCGACCGTGCCCCAATAATTCGGGTTGACCTTGAAGGTGGTCTTGACGCCCGGCTGCCGCTCTCCAACCATGTAGGGGCCGGTCCCGTTGCCTTTGAATGAGGCGACATTCTCAATTCCCTTGCGGCGGTCGACCGGGATCGTGGCGCGGTTGGTCTCGCACCATTTCTTGTTCATGATGTAGAGCTTCTCGATCACATCGGGCAGGATCGGGAATGGCGCTTTGGTCTCGATCTCGATCGAGTAGTCGCTCAGCTTGCGGACTTCCTGGATGTCGTTGACATAGCTTTTCATGTCCGAACCTTCACCAGCCGCTCGCTTGAAGGTGAACACCACATCCTCGGCCGTGAACGGTTCGCCATCCTGGAATTTCACACCCTGGCGCAATTCAAATCGCCAGACGTTGGGCGAGGTCTGGCGCCAGCTGGTTGCCAGTCCCGGCGTCAGACTGAGGTCCTTGTTGCGACTGACCAGCGACTCGTAGACGTTGCTCATGACGCTCAGTTGCAGCGATTCATTAAGCGAATGGGGGTCCATCGACAGGGCGTCGCCCTGATTGCCGATACGGACGGTCTTCGCCTCGGTGACTGTCGCGCCCAGGGCCAGGGCGATCGCCAGGGAGAGCGCGGGGAGCGCCATCATGAAAGTTGCGCTACCGTCTGACTGCTTGCTCATCCGAAAGTTCCTCAGGGTGTGACGATTGGTGGGAGTCGCGTTCAACCGCCTGATGGTGCGCAGTTCTGCGCCTGAAATCAAGTTCGGGGTAGTTCCAGCCAGCGTCGCGCACGTTCCACGATGGGTCGGTCGATCATTCTTCCGTCGAGCAAGATGGCTCCGACCCCCTCAGCCCGGGCATTGCGATCGGCCTCAACGACCCGTTGCGCCCAGGCGATCTCGGCGGCCGAGGGCGAAAACCCCTGATTCGCCAGTTGAACCTGGTTTGGATGAATACAGACGGTCCCGGTAAAACCCATTGCACGCGCCTCACGTACCGAGACCGCATAGGTGGCTGGATCGTCGATCTGGGCAATGCTGGCCGCCAATCCCCAGCAGGGCAGACCAAAGGCGTGGGCACAGGTGATGACCTGCTGGGCCGGCCATGCCAGTGCGCTGGGTGTGGGGGGGACGGCGAGTGCGGCGCTGTAGTCTTCAGCGCCGAACCCGACCGCCGCCAGGTCGGGGTGGGCGCAGATGGCTGCAGCGTTCAGTACACCTCGCGGGGTTTCAATCTGAATCGTGATCGGCACGCTTGAGCGGGAATCTAGTGAAGCCTTGGAACCATTCGACGTTTGCGACATTTGCGACATTTGCGACGTCTGGGAAGAATGCGTTGCTTCTCCGGGGGCCAATGCAGACAGCACGACGGCCAGCGCTTCAATCTGATCGAACGATTCGACCTTGGGCAACATGACGCCAGCGAGTAAGTGCAGTGGCTGTTGCTCCAGGTCCTGCCGCCAAAGTTCTGGTTCTGAGTTGAGCCGCAGCAGAACAGTCGCTCCACGTTCAGTCAGGCTTCGAATCGCGTTCGCGGCCAGGGGACGCGCCTGAGGCTTTTGCTCGAACGGAATCGCATCTTCGAGATCCACGATTAAGGCATCCGCGCCGCGCTGCGTGGCCTTTGGCAGCAGCGCGGTGGAAGTGGCCGGAATGAAGAGGAGCGAGCGCAGCGATTTCAGGTTCATTCGAGTGCGCCGCGCTGCTTGAGGTTGGCGATTTGTTCGGCGTTGGCGCCGAGTTCGGTCATGAGTTCGACGCTGTGCTCGCCGCGAAGCGGCGCATGGCGGCGGATCTGCCCAGGCGTGCCCTTGAGTTTGGGCGTGATCCCATGCATGAGCGTGGCCTCACCCGCGTCTTGACTGTCGACCCGGATATAGGCTCCTCGAGCCACGATATGAGGGTCCTGCAGGAGTTGCTCAGCATCGTAGACAGGACCTACCGTGACGCCATGAGCGCGAAAGTGCGCCAGGCAGTCGGCCTGGTCCAGTCGGGCGATATGGTTGGCGATCAGTTGGGTGAGTTCCCGATCATGGGTCAGGCGGGCCGCATTGGTATTGAAGCGGGGGTCGTCGAAAAGCGGCCCCTGGTCGATCGCCTGAAAGACCCGGCGCGCCATGGAATCGGTCGATCCGGACATCGAGACCCAGCGTCCGTCGCGACAGCGAAACGTGCCTCGCGGCGATGAGATCTTCTGGTCGGTTTCGGCCGCCACGTGCGTGGCAGCGAAGTTGGTGACATCGGGTCCCATGATGGCGAGCATGGGCTCAAGTAGCGAGAGATCAATGACCTGGCCTTGGCCGCCCCGCACTTCAACTTCCCGCAACGCTGCCAGAGTGGCGTGCGCCCCGGTCAGGCCAGTCACCATATCGGCGAGCGCGAGGTTGGGCAGACGCGGCTCACCGCTCGCCGCGCGATGCTTATGGGCAAAGCCGCTGAAGCCTTCGATGAGGCTCCCGAAGCCAGCCAATTCCCGATAGGGACCACTTTGACCCCAGCCCGAGAGGCGCACGATGATCAGCCTGGGGTACTTGGCATGGAGTTGCTCGGGCCCAAGACCCATCGCTTCCAGGGTCCCCGGACGAAAGCTCTCGACCAGCACCTGCGCGGTACCAATGAGCTCGCGCAACCACTTCATCGCATCTGGGTCTCGAAGATTCAGGGCGAGGCTGCGCTTGTTGCGCCCATAGACCCGCCACCAGCCATCGAAGCCTTCGGGATAGTCGGGATGTGCCTCCCGCCATTCGCGTAGGGTGTCACCGCTTCCGGCCGATTCCAGTTTGATGACGTCGGCACCAAAATCGGCGAGTTGCAGGGTCAGCATGTTGCCCGCAACCAGGCGGGACAGATCGACCACACGCACGCCCTGTAGCGGACCGCTTGGTCTGGCGTTGGGGGTGACGCTTGGCAGGTCTTTAAAATCCATGGAGCTTTCGACAGTTGCGGAAACGATCAGGTCGGGCGCACCGTTTCGCTTCGGGCTGCGCACAGACCCGCCACCCGCCCCGACGTCATGGCCCAGGCGAGATGGAGCCCATGGCCTTTCAGCATGAGGCCGCTTTGGCCATTGCCGCCGGCAGCAAACAGACCCGGAATGACTGCGCCCAGTGTATCAAGTACCCGACACTGGGGGTCGATCGCGGCGCCTCCTTCGGTGACGGTCAGCATGGCATTGCAGGGGCCGAGGGCGAACAGTCGTCCCGATAGATGCCGGGTGGCTGACCGCAGACGCTGCGCCTCCAGCCCAAGCGACCCGGCCAGCGTGTCGGCATCGTTTGCCCAGTGGACCAGATCGGGCCGCCCGCGCTCATAGTCCTGAAAATAAGCAAAAGCAATCCCCGGGGCCGTTGAAATGAAGTTGGGAAATGTTGAAAATCGCCGGGCAATTGATTCGTCGCCAATGACGTAGCCTGTGGCGCCCGGGCGCAGAGCCAACTCGGCAGCGAGACCCGGATCGGTGCCGACTAGATGGCCCGACTTGTCGACGATGACGGCACCTGCTGCAAACAGGTGCTCAGCCGGTGACATATGGGCAACGAGCAGGGGCTTGGCCAACCAGCTCAAGACAGTGGGCGGGGCTTTGGTCAGGATCAACGCGCCGATCTGGTAGATCCAACGCCAATCGGGTAGCGCGGAGATCCAGGACCTTCGGTTCGGAGCACTAAACCGCAACTGTGGCCCGAAGACGCCATCCAGGCGCTTGAGCGCTGCGCCCGCCTGCAGCGCAAGACGGTGCCCATCACCCGTACTGTTGGGATTGATTGGGATGGCACTCGCTGCATTGGGGCTCAGGTGGGCAGATCGCCAGGCCTTCGAAGCGCTGTAGTCGCCGGCAGCCAGGACCACCGCGCGGGCGGTGACACTCATGGGCTCGCTGGACCCTGGGCTTGTGCTGTTGTTCTGGTCTCGTTTTGTTCGCACGCCGGCGATGCGCGACTGAACGATTAACAAGTCCGAGACCGAAGTGCCAAACCGCATTTCAACCCCCAATCGTCTGGCCTGTGCGGCGAGAACGGCCAGATAGCGGTGTCCGGCCGGTACGGCATTGTGCATGCGGGGTACCCGGTTGGGTGGTTCCGGATAGGGACCGACAAAGACCACACCCAGGCGTTCGAGCCAGTCCAGCGTGGGTCCTGATTCACGCGCCAGCATGTCGCGCAAGGCCACCGTATCGGGCGTTTGTGGGGTGGCAAGGGCCATGTCCTGGGCGAAGTCTGCTGCACGGTCCGCGATTCCGGCCGCAGATTGCATGCGCGTTCCCGCAGCCGCAAATGAACCTACCGAGTACGAGGTGGTACCCAGCAGCGCGGGGAGTTTCTCCAGGACCAGAACCCGCGCACCCTGTTCGGCAGCAGCGCAGGCGGCGGCGAGCCCAGCACCTCCGGCACCGATCACAATCACGTCATAGTCGACCGGCTCTGTTGAATCGGGGTCAGTCCGATGCGATGCCCCTTCAGCCAAGGCTGCGGTGTGGGCGTCTGCCATGTGCTCTGATTTCTCGATTCCCGAACGTTCCGAATGGGTCCGGTTCAGTCCGCCGTAATGTTATTTTCGCGAATGATCTTGGCGGACCGGGTGACATCCTGCCGGATGAACTCGGCGGTCTGTTCCGGTGAACTCCCGACCACTTCCATCCCTTGGAGAAAGAACTTTTCCCGGATGTCGGCAGCCGCAGTGACCTTCTGCAGCGCCTCATACATTTTCTGGACCGTCTCTCGAGGGGTTCCAGCGGGCGCCAGGACTGCGGTCCAGGAGGAGAATTCAAATCCAGTCAACCCTTGCTCGGCAAGCGTCGGTAATTCTGGCGCGAAGATGGAGCGCTTGGGAGTACTGACGGCGAGCGCCCGCAGCTTTCCAGCCTTGACGTAGGGAAAGGTGTTGGTTGGCGTGGAGAACGAGATTTGCATCTCACCCGCCAGCAGCGCAGTTGAGGCGGGCGCCGCCCCCTTGTAGGGGACATGGGTCACTTTGGTACCGGTGGCTGATTTGAACATCTCGCCCATCAGATGCTGTGGACCCGCCGTACCCGAGGTTCCGTAGTTATATTTATCGGGATTACTCTTCAGTAGCGTGATCAACTCACCGATGCTGTTCGCAGGGACGGACGGGTGAACGACGACGAACATGGGTTGCAGCATCACCAGCGACACCGCCGTGAAGTCCTTGACGGCGTCGTAGGGGGGCTTCTTGAGCAGCGTCATGTTGCCGGTGTGCGCCGGGGCAGCCACCAGAAATGTGTAGCCATCAGCGGCCGAGTTGATGACGGCCATGGTGCCGATCACCGCATTGCCGCCTGCCTTGTTCTCGACCACGACGCTTTGTCCGAGAACGTCCGTCAGCCGTTCGGCCAGGATCCGGGCGCAGACATCAACTGGACCCCCGGGAGCGTAGGGGACGACCAGCTTGATCGGACGGGTTGGCCAGGTTTGGGCGCTCACCTGTCCGACCGAACCCAGCCCGACACTGAACATGAGACTCAAGGCTAGACCGAGTCCTAACCGTCGCGCCGGGCGTAGAGGAGATTGGGCAGATTGCATCGAAATGGCACTCATAGGCAGGAAAGGTTCAGGCGGACGCAATCAGGGGCGCCGCGTTGGCGCTGAGTAATCCGGCTTCGATGAGTGACGCGCGGATCTCGGCGCGCTTGGCGTCATTGACCCTGACCCCTGGGGCACGCACCACGGAAGACGAGAACTGTCCCAGTTGAACCAGCGCCTCTTTGGTGGCGCCAAACGGGCAAGTGGGTGTGCGGTGGGTGTGATACTCAAAAATGGAACGCATCAGCGGCACCGCGAACGAATTGTGGATCTGCTTCGCCTTGTTGGCATCACCCACCGTCGCATGATGAACAAGATCAGACCAGTGCTGAGTGCCGACCACGGCGATCCCCACCAGCGCGCCGGGCGCATGGTGCATCAGCATGCCGAGCATTGATGGCGTATCGACCGCAACGAGCAGGGTGGTCTTGTCGTGCAGCGCGTCGTGCAGTTCGGCATATTTAGCGGGCGTCCCCGCAGAACACTTGATTGCCACCACCTGTTCGAGCGTGACGATGCGTCGTAAGGCTTCTATCGAATAAGCGCTCCCGGAGGCTTCCGGGTAACTGAATACGATCATGGGCAGACCCACTTCGCGGTCCAGGCGCTCAAATATCTTGTAGACCGAGTCTGCGTCATGCGAGAGGTGACGCCAGGTCCGGATGTCAAATGGTGGAATCACGAGAAGGAGGTCGGCGCCAGCCTCCTTGGCGCGCAGTCCCTCGCGCACCAGACCGTCCGTGGCATGGCATTCGATTCCGGCAATAAGTTTGAGCGGTGCCGGAAGCGCAGCGCGTGCGGTGGCAATCACCTGCTGACGTTCGTCCGAGGTCAGGGTCAGCACCTCCCCGGCATGACCGTTGACCGTGATTCCGTAGAGTCCAGTCGCCCCGCTCGTGCGCTGAATATGCTCGGTCAGCGCGGCATAGTCGATCTCGAATGCTTCGTTAAAAGGAGTCAGGGTTGCGGGTGACAGACCGTGGATTTTCATATGCGAACTCGATGTTGAAGGCAGATCGTGAAGGAGGATTCTGAAGAGTGATTATTCGGCTTTGATGCGCGCATTGCGGACAACCTTGCCCCAGCGCTCGTATTCAATGTTGAAGAATTTTCGGAAGTCCTCCGGGGATCCACCGGCCACCACGGAACCCTGAGCCTGCAGCGCCTCGCGCACATCTGGCTGGGCGAGCACGGCATCCATCGTTCGGGAAAGCGTCGCAATGATCAACTTGTTGGTCCCTGTGGGCGCCAGAAGTCCGAACCAGGTGCCTGCTTCAAACTCCCGAATGCCAGCCTCGGCCATCGTTGGAACTTCAGGAGCGACCGAGGTTCGCGCTGGCGCGGTCACGGCGAGTGCGCGCAATTTGCCTGATTTGACCAGCGGAATTGCGGATCCGAGCACGTCGAACATCAGGTCGATTTGTCCGCCCACGAGATCCGACAGCGCGGGCGCGCTGCCCTTGTAAGGCACATGGACAATATCGACGTTTGCGCTCGTCTTGAAGAGTTCGCCTGCAAGATGGGCAGCGCTGCCGTTGCCAAACGATCCATACGTCAGTTTGCCGGATGCCTTGGCCTCGGCGACCAGTTCCTGCACCGAGTTCGCTTTGAGCTTTGGATTGACGACGAGCAGGAGTGGCGCCGTTGCAACCAATTTGACGGGCTCAAAACCTTTGGGATCGTAGGGCAGCGACGCGTGCGTGTGGGGGGTGACCACCAGGGGGCCCGCTGCGCTGAAGAGAAGCGTGTAGCCGTCGTTTGCAGCCTTCGCAACGGTGTCGTGACCGATAGCCCCCCCCGCACCGGGTTTGTTTTCGACCACAAAGGTGTACCCCAGGCGTTCGCTCAGCGACTTGGCGACCAGACGTGCGGTGACATCGGTCGTACCCCCAGGCGCGTAGGGGACGATGACGCGGACGGACTTCTCGGGGTAGGTTTGCGCGGTGGCGGGGTTCGGTGCGAGCGCAAGTGCGACGAGGGCAATCGGTAGAGTGCGGCCTGGTCCCTGCAGACCCACACCGGATGCGTTCAGGGACGCTGCGATTCGGGTGACCAACGCTGCGATGCGATTCAAGGTGGCCCGGACCAGACCAGAGCCAAGCCCCAGACGGGGTGCGGGTCTGGGATGAAGACGGGGATTGCGCCCAAGTTGGAGACCAGAGTTGAACCCAAGCCCTGCGCCAGTGGGGTAG
>JBBAOE010000014.1:53724-82354 GCA_040401595.1 Burkholderiaceae bacterium | reverse complement strand
TTGTTACTGAGTTTGTTACTGCATTCGTCACTGCGCTTTCTCTCTGTCGTTGAAGTGCTTCATTCGGATGGGCCCTGTACCGTGGGCGAGGGGACTGAAGTTTGTGTAGCGAACCGGTTACCGGTCGCGGGTGCCTTTCCAACTGGATCACCAAAGCGCTCCTGCATGACCGCCTCGAACGGCACGCCGTCGGCCGCCACCCAGCTGCCCGAACGCAATCGGTAGGCTTCCGGCTTATCCGCAGCTGCAGGTGCTTGGCCAGCCTGAAGCGAGCGCGCGCCAACCATTACCGCCCGCCTGAAACGCACGATCGCGGCATCAGTGGCGGTGAGGTGTTCGCGGGTTCGGTCGGCGATCAGACCCTGACTGTCCTGAACCATCGCATCCTGCTCGGCGAGTCCACGTACCCCGGTGAACGAATGATGACGCTGTTCGCGTCGATCCAGAAGATAGTGGTTGGCACGATTGCGGATGGGTCGGAAGTCGGGGCCGACTTCCCCCACCACGCCGTGTCCCTGCTCAAGCTTTTCGCGTTCCTGCAAGGTGATCGGACGGACCGGATTCCAGGCATAGGTGTAGATCCAGCAGGATTCATTGTCGATCGGCACCCAGGTGTAGCCGAAGTGATTCTCACCGGGCAGGGTCGACGGCGTACTGCTGTGCGCGGGAAGCATGAACTGGGTGATCCTCCAGTACAGATCATTCGCATCAGCATGACGGGCGGCACCAACCACAAAGCCGACATCGTGCTCGATGATGGAAAATCGTGGCATCGGATCCTCGCGGATCCAGCGCAACCGGCGCGCATCGGCGGGCGCATCCGGATTTTCATTGCTCGCGACGCTCGGCGCGGGCATGTGCAGGAACGAGAAATGAGCCGTGTCCAGTGCGCCCTCGATCGACTGCGCCCAGTTACACTGCTGCAGACGTTTGGTGACGTAGCGATGACTGTCCGGCAGGAGGCCGAACTCGAGTTGGGGGACCGCCGGCATGGACCGTTCGCCCTGCAGCGCCGGACCCAGATAGGCCCACACCATGTCGCCAAATTCTACGGTTGGATAGGCTCGGATTCGCATCGTCTCGTGGTAGGCCGATCCTGGCGGTACGTTGGGCAGATCCACCGCCTTGCCGTGGATGTCGAACTTCCACCCGTGGTAGATGCACCGGAGACCGCACGCTTCGTTACGGCCATAGAAAAGATCGGCGCCGCGATGCGGACAGGTCGGCTCAACCAGGCCGACGCGTCCGAGAGAGTCCCGAAAGGCGAGCAGCGACTCGCCAAGAATCGTCAGCCGAATGGGCGCGCAGTCCGGTTCCGGAAGCTCGCGCGACAGGGCGATGGGCTGCATGAATTGCCGGAAATACTGGCCCATCGGCGCGTCAGAACCGGTCTGCGTCAGCAAGCTATTTTCGGCGAGGGTCAGCATCAGGAACGACCTTGAATACCGAATCTGGCTCCCCAACTCAACGTGTCAAGCGTGTGTGCCGAGGGGGTGTATTCACAGCCGATCCAACCCTTCCAGCCGAGCGATTCGAGTTTCTCGAAGAGGTAAGGGAAGTGGATCTCACCCGTCCCGGGTTCATGGCGCCCCGGCACATTGCCAATTTGAATATGGCCAATATCGTCGAAGACCGCTTCGAGGTGGGCGGTTAGCGCGCCTTCTTCCATCTGGACATGGTATGTGTCGTAACAGAGTTTGATATTTTGATGGGTCAGCGAACGGATGGCGGCCACGCCCTGATCAAGTCGGGCGTACAGATAATCTGGGAATCGCGCCCGGCAGCAAGGTTCGAGAATAAGCGTGAGACCTTCGCGGGCAAGACGCGGAGCGGCCCAGTCGAGGTTTTCCAGGAAGGTCGCCCAGCAACGCGTCCAGTCCATTCCAGCCACGATGTTGCCGGTCATGACGTGCACCATGGGTCGGCCGACCGCGATTGCGTATTCGATGGCGATATCGATGCTGGACCGAAAATCCGCGATTCGGTCGGGCAAGGCAGCGAGCCCCCGTTCGCCGCCGTCCCAGTCAAACGGGCTCAGGATCTGCACCAGCGTGAGATCGTTGTCCCGTAAGCGACTGGCGATCTCATGGGCCGGGTAGGCATAGGGAAATGCAACTTCAACCCCACGAAATCCTGCGTTCGCGGCCGCCTCATAGCGATCGAGCATGGGAAATTCGGTGAAGAGCCAGCGCAAATTGGGATTAAAACGGAGCACGGTCTCGATGCCTGAAGAATGCAGATCAAAGTTCGGTAAAGAACTTTGTGCCGGAGAAGAATTTGTTTGGTTTCATGAAGATTGACAGGATCAGGGCGCCATCGGGTGACAGCGCCTCATGGATATTGCCGCCTGGTCGCCAGACGAACCCCCCGGCATAACACTTTCCTTCATCATCCTCCAAGCTTCCCTCAAGCACATAACTTTGTTCGACGGCCGTGTGCTCATGCAGCGGAATCACCGAACCCGGTGCCATTTTGACCAATAGGGTCGACATCCCGGATGCGGTGTCTGCATACAGCGTCTTGAATTGAATTCCGGGGAAGGGCGAGTCCTCCCAAGGCATCCCTGGGACGTCCAGATAATGTGAGGCGAGATGTGCGGGTCGGTTCGCAGGATCAAAGGCTGCGGCGGGACCGGTGGCATGCATGTTTTCTCCTGATCGGAACATGGGTCAACCCGCCAAAATCCAAGTCCTCTATTGACCTGAAGTTGCTGCTCTCCACCGCTGCGGTGGCCTGAGTTCTGGTGGGTTATTAAGGGTCGCACCCAATCATCCGCCCTGGATATCAGGGTTTGTCCGGTTGACAGGTGCCGTCCATCCGACCAATAGTCTTATCCAGAACCCCGAAAAATATGGGGGCTACCAGAATCAGGAGGCAACATGTTTCGTCCATCAAAACTTTTATCCGGGATGTTGGCGGGCCTCGCGCTTGCCTGCGCCAGCGGTCTGGCATCAGCCCAGAACACGATCAAGGTCGGCTGGTTATCGTCTCTGACAGGACCGTTATCCTCAGCAGCGATTGCAGAGAACCAGGGGGTTCAACTCGCGGTCGACGAGATCAATGCCGCCGGCGGGATCGGGGGGCGCAAGATTGAATTGCTGACCCGAGATACCAGTGGTGATCCGACCAAGGCGGTCAATCTGGCCCAGCAGTTGGCGTTCAGCGAAAAGGTTCACTTCATCATCGGACCGGTGAATTCCGGTGAGGGGCTGGCGACGACGCCGATCATTGCGCGGGCAGGCGTGCCGAATCTCATCATTGGTGCGCTCGATGAACTGATTGATCCCGTGAAATATCCCAGAGCGTTTCGGGTCATCAATACCAACAAGCAGTGGATTTCGACCGGGAATGACTACGCGCTCAAGGTCCTGAAGAAATCCAAGGTCGCGGTGATCGGCGATACGACGGGTTATGGCACCTCCAGCGCGAAGACTGCCCAGGAGCTTCTCGAAGCGGCAGGCGTCAAACCCGTCTACACGGTGCTGCTCGATCCCAACAAGACCGATCTGAGTGATGAACTGGGGAAAGCGCGCGCTGCCGGTGCGGATGTGGTGATGCCCTGGTCAGCAGCGACCGGGTTGCTGGGCCGCCTGCTCAATGCCCGCGGCGATATGGGCTGGAACGTCCCGGTCGTGGGCCACCCTGCGGTCATGGCGCCCCAGATCCGCAAGCTACTCAACAAGCCCGAATACTGGGATCAAACCTACGCATCGGGTTACGCCAGTACGACCTATGGGGCTGACGGAAAACTCCCCGCAGCCACACAGATGCTGGTCGACAAGGTGCGTCCCAAACTCGCAGCAGGTGGCGAAATCGATATCCTCTTCTGGTGGGTCGCCATGGGGTATGACACGGTCAAGATCATCGAGCATGCGGTCAAGGGTGCCAACGGGACGGATCCTGCTGCTATCCAGAAAGTTCTGGAAAATACGGGTGAATTCCGGGGCGTCTACGCGACCTATAACTGGTCGGCCACGCAGCGCAACGGGTTCCCCGACAGCAACATGGCGGTCAACGTCGCCAATTCGTTCAAGGACGGCACCTTCAAGTTGGCGCCGCGCTGATGGGTTGCGCTGTGAGCGGACGGCCCGGCTCACAGCGCACCCTTCGCACCTGAATTCTGCATTGGGATCGCTTTCATGCTGATGGTGATTGTCTCTGGCCTGGCGATTGGCGCCTTGTTTGCAGCCACCGCCCTCTCCTACAACGTCATGTATTCGACCTCGAAGGTCCTGTCGGTCACGACCGGCCATATTGCGATGCTGGGTGGGGTGTTTGGCGCCTATGCCATCAGCGCGTTGGGTCAGCCCTGGTGGTTGGGCCTCATCGCGGCGATTCTGGTGGGCGGCCTGTTTGGCTGGTTGACCGATCTGATCGCGATCCGCCGCGTCCTTGCCCGCAGCGACGAACACCTCTGGCTCCTCAGCACCCTGGCCATGGCGACGATGGTTCAACAAGCGGTCGGATTATGGTGGGGAACAGAACCCAAACCGTTTCCACGACTGATCCCCCAGGATTTTTCGGCTGGGATCGGCGATCAGAAGTTCTGGCTCCCCATCGCTCTGGCGGGGCTGATGGCGATCGGGCTCGAGTTCTTCTATCGCCGCACCATGTACGGAAAACTCTTCCTCGCGATGTCGGAAGATGCGTTTGCCGCCCGAGCTCGCGGCGTGTCCACCGACCGGATTCGAGTGGCCTCCTATGTGATCGCAGGCGCACTGGGTGGACTCGCGGGCTTTGCCGCCGGGCAATTGACCTTTGCCTACTTTGCACTCGGCCTGACGCTCACACTCAATGGGTTCATCGCGCTTGCAGTCGGTGGCCTGGGTAGCAATCTGGGCGCACTGATCGGTGGCCTGACCCTTGGACTTCTGAACACATTTGCTAGCTATCTCTTTGGCGGCGAATACCAGCAGACGATCGCGGTCGGGCTGCTCATGGTGGTGCTCCTGGTCAAGCCCGAAGGCTTGTTGGGCGCTCAGCAGGTCCGCCCGGTCTGAATCTGATGAACTCCCGAAATCGACTGCTCTGGATTGTCACGCTTGCATTGGTCGCAATCAGTCTTCCATTCTGGTCGAGTGACCAGTATCAGGTTCACCTGGCAGCTCTGATCTGTTGCTATTGGGTGTTGATCGCCGGGCTCAATTTGGTGGTGGGCTATTCCGGTCAGCTCTCGATCGGGCATGTCGGCCTGCTGTCGATCGGTGCTTATGCCTTTGCCATCCTGAGTGGCAAGTGGGGCTTACCGGCCTTCGCGTCCGTTGCGCTTGCCGGGGCTTTATGCGGTTTGTGTGGGTTGCTGCTCGGCCTGCCCTCGCTGCGACTGCCTGGTTTTTATTTCGCCATGGCAACGATGGCGTTTGCACTCATCGTGGGCGAGTTCGCGCTGGCGCAGGGCAGTCTCACCGGTGGTGGCGTCGGTTTGCCGGTCCCAGCGTTCCCGGCACCCTTTGATACGCCCGTCGGATTTTATTACCTCACCGTGATCGGCGCAGCGCTGGCGAGCGTGCTGACCTGGAACGTCGCTCGCCAAATGTACGGTCGTGGGTTGATTGCCATTCGGGATAATCCGGTGACTGCGCAGGCCGTCGGTGTGCCGGTGTTTCGGGCCAAGCTCACCACGTTTGTCTTCAGCGGCATTGCTGCAGGTGTCGGTGGCGCCCTGTTTGGTTCGCTGCAGAGCTACATCACACCCGATACCTTTCATTTCGAGCTGAGCTTGTTCTTCTTTGTCTGCATCATCATCGGTGGACGCGGCAGCATTGTCGGCCCGTTTCTCGGGGTTGCGGTCCTGACAGCATTGCCCGAGCTCGTCGCGCCATTGGCGAAGCTTGGCAATTTCTTCTACGGACTGCTCTTGCTGCTCGTCGTTCTGGTTGTGCCCGAGGGGATTGGTCGAGTGTTCGAACTGATTGCCCAGCGATTGCGGCCGCGCAGTGGCGTGAGCGTTCCGGTTGCGCCGGATCTGCCGCGACTCGCCAAGGCGATTGCATCAATCCAGGCCTTGAAATGATGCAGCAATCCAGCCTCGATTCATCCGCACAAACCGCTCCGGTGTTGTCACCGCAGAGCCAGCAACGCGACGGGGCCTTGCGTACGGGTTCTCTGAGTGCCCGGGGGGTCACCAAGCAGTTTGGAGCGGTGGTTGCGCTCGATCAGGTCTCGCTCGACTTGCGTCCCGGCGAGGTCCATGGACTGATCGGACCCAACGGGAGCGGCAAGACGACCTTGCTCAATCTGCTGTCGGGGTATTACCAACCGACGTCCGGTGCGATTCAGCTGCGCGGTGAAGAGCTTGCCCAGGCGTCGGTGCGACGGCGGGCCCAGCTCGGTGTCGCCCGAACCTTTCAGAAACCTCGGCTTCTCGGCACACTGAGTGTACTCGATAATGTTGTGCTGGGGGCGTGGACCCATGTTGAACCCGGCTTTCTGCCGACCGCTCTGGGTCTGCCGCGTATGGCGCGTGCAGATCGGGTCCTGCTCGATCAAGCGGCTGAACTCCTGCATGGCGTCGGCCTGAGTCATGCGATCGATCGGCGCGCGAATCTGCTTGAGCATGCGGAGCAGCGGTTTCTCGAAATTGCCCGCGGCCTCGCCATGCGCCCCGGCTTCATTTTGCTCGACGAACCTGCGGGCGGCTTATCCAACGATGAGATCGAGCATCTGGGTGGCATCATTCAAACGATCCGTGACGCTGGCATTGGCGTTCTGTTGGTCGAGCACCATACGGACTTTGTGTTCCGGGTCTGTGATCGTGTGACGACGCTCGATATCGGCCGGATGATCTGCCATGGCCGCCCGCAGGATGTTCGTCATGATCCGGAAGTGATCCGGGTGTATCTGGGCGCATGATGGACCTTGCTACCCCCGCTCAAGCGATGGACCTGCAGGGGCGGAAGTCCGCCAACGATCAGGGCTCTCCCAAGTCCGAGCGGCCCGGTCGGGTCCTGCTGGAAGTCCATGATCTGCGGGTGGCCTATGGCAAGGCTGAAGTCGTTCACGGTGTCTCGTTTGATGTCCGGGCGGGAGAGTTCGTCGTCATGCTCGGCCGCAATGGCGCCGGTAAAAGCACCATCCTTCACGCGATTTCCGGGCTCGTGCCCAAGCGCGGCGGCTCAGTTCATTTCGCAGGCCAGGATCTCACCCGCGTCCCGCCGCGGGAAACGGTACTCGCCGGCATCGTTCAGGTGCTTGAGGGCCATCGCATCTTTCAGACGCTGACGGTGGAGGACAACCTGCTGATTGGCACCTACGCCCGTTCTCCGCGGGGGGATCGAACGAAGCTCAATCGGGTCTATGCCATGTTCCCCGAGATGGCAGAGCGCCGGCATCAGCCTGCATCCCGATTGTCGGGCGGTCAGCAACAGATTCTGGCGGTCGCTCAGGGGGTAATCGGGGATCCGCAGTTGCTGATTTTGGACGAACCGTCTGGTGGTCTGGCCCCCCTGGTGATTGATCGAATCCTTGAAGTGGCGGCGCAGCTTTGTGCAGCGGGATTGGCAATCCTGCTCGTCGAACAACTTGTCGAGAAGGCGCTGCGGCACGCAAATTACGTCTATCTCATCGAAACCGGTCGAGTGGCAGCGGCAGATTCAGCGGATGCCATGCGCGATGGCGATCTGGTTCGGCGGGTTTATCTTGGTGGGGGGAAGGGATGACGATCGATCATACAAACGCGAAGGCGACTCCAGAACCGTCGGTGACGCCGCGATGGCGTCAGCGCCCACCGGGCTCGAACTGGGGGGATTTTGGCCCCGATGATCAGCTGGGGCGCCTGAACCTCATCACGCCGCAAAAAGTCCGGGAGGGCGTTGCGGAGGTTCGCGAGGGGCTGACGTTCTGTCTAAGTCTGCCTCTGGACCTGCCCGGTGGGAACCTCTTGAACCCGCGCCGCTATCCCCCGGTCATTCGTCCCACGATTCGTAATAATCGGCCGAATATGAATTACCGGCTGATGGACGACAATGCGCTGCAGACCGATGTCATCAGCGATGATCTGGTCGTCATGTATCTGCAGTACTCCACGCAGTGGGACAGCTTCGCGCATGCGGGTCAGATGTTCGATGCGAATGGAGATGGGTTACCCGAGCCGGTCTACTACAACGGCTATCAGGGCGGCTTTCATATCTTCGGACCGAGTGATCCGGAGGATGCCGGGGTCCCGACGACCCGCACCCCGCGGACAACGTCCGGTGCCCGTGCGCTCGGTATCGAACATATGGCCAGCCATGGCGTTCAGGGACGGGGGGTCATGATCGATCTGCATGCGCATTTTGGGCGGCAACAGATCGCGGTGGGATATGACCAGCTGATGCGGGTGCTGGAGCTCGATCGGGTCCAGATCGAACCCGGCGACATGGTGTTGCTGCACACCGGATTTGCCCAGAGCCTGATTGAGATGGCCGGACAGCCGACGCTCGAAGCCTTGCACGGAACCTGCACGGCACTCGACGGCCGCGACCAGCGTCTGTTGCAATGGATCACCGATAGTGGACTTGCCATCCTGGCAGCCGATAACTACGCGGTTGAAGCACTGCCGGCGGTCAATCATGTCGGCTGCTGCGCGGCGCTGCCGCTGCACGAGCACTGTCTATTCAAGCTTGGCATTCACCTGGGCGAAATCTGGCATCTCACCCCATTGGCGGACTGGTTGCGTGCCCACGGCCGCCATCGGTTTCTGTTGACGGCGCCACCGTTGCGCTTGCCTGGCGCCGTGGGTTCTCCATCAACGCCGATTGCGACCGTCTGAACAGCAGCGACGACGTGCCCAAGCCCTCTGACTCGAATTCAGTCCAGAAAATCTGTCGGATTCTCAGGGCGCTTTCGACGCCCGAGCCGATGCGCCTGACCGATCTCGCCCTGGCGACCGGGATGAACAAGTCAACCATCCTTCGCCTGCTGGACAGTCTGGGCAACGAGGGGTTTGTCCAGCGCGAAGTGGATTCCAGGCACTATCGGCTGGGCGACCAGGCCATTTATCTTGGGCTCGCGATGCAGGGGCGGGCGCATCTTCGTGCGCCCGCGAGGCCCTGGCTGGTGCGGCTTGCAGCGAGGTCGGGAGATACGGCGCTGCTATCGGTACGAAGCGGTATCGAGGCTTTGTGTATCGATCGGGAATTCGGAAATTATCCTATTCAGGCGAACTATCTCGATGTCGGCAGCCGTCGGCCACTGGGCGCCGGAGCGGGTAGCCTCGCCCTGCTGGCCTGGTTGCCCGATGAGGAGATTAGCGCGGTGCTCGATCAGCTCGAAGCGGTGTGGGCGACGCGTTACCCAAGACTCAGCCGATCCTTTTTGCTCGATCAGGTCGCGCAGTCCCGACACCAGGGGTTCGTGCTCCTGCTCGACGTTGTCGTGGAGCGAATGGGTGGAATCGCGATGCCGATCCTTGGTGTTGACGGTCGTCCTGTGGGCGCGATCAGCATTGCTGCGCTGACCGAGCGTCTCAGTCTGCGCACGGACGAACTGCGCGAGTCGCTCGCCGAAGCCATCGCCGCCCTTTCGCCTAGTCTGATCTCGGGTACCGCATGAGTTATCTGTTGGGCAGCGGGTTGACCCGCTTTGGACGTCTGGAGGGTCGCAATACCCTCGACCTGATGACCGAAGCCGCCAGCGCTGCACTGACCGATGCACAACTGGAGCGCAGCGAGATTGATGGCCTGATTTGCGGCTATTCGACAACGATGCCCCATCTCATGCTGGCCACGGTGTTTGCCGAGCACTTTGGAATTCAACCCACCTACGCCCATGCGGTTCAGGTCGGTGGGGCCACTGGATTTGCGATGGTGATGCTGGCCCATTTGCTGGTGGCGTCTGGGGCGGCGAAGCGAATCCTGGTGGTGGCGGGGGAAAATCGGATGACGGGTCAGAGCCGGGACGCCGCGATCCAGGCGTTGGCGCAGACTGGACACCCGCAGTACGAGGTTCCTCTGGGCACGACGATCCCAGCTTATTACGGTCTGGTTGCCTCGCGGTATATGTGGGAGCACGGGGTCACCGAGGCCGATTTTGCCGAGCTGGCCGTGTTGATGCGCCGTCAGGCCGTGCGGCATCCCGGTGCACAATTTAGAGAGCCGATATCGGTCGAGGCGGTGATGAGCTCGCGACCGATCGCATCGCCCCTGAAAGTGCTCGATTGCTGCCCAGTCTCGGACGGGGGATGTGCCTTTGTCATTGCGAGCGAGCCAGGTGGCGTGCATCCAGTCCGGATTCGTTCAGCCCGTCAGATCCATACCTCCCAACATGTGACCGCCGCGCCGAACCTGACGCATTTCGGTGCCGACCGCTGCAGCGCCCAGGCGCTCGGGGAGGCCGGCCGAAGCCTGGCGGATGTTGAGTACGCCGCGATCTACGACAGCTTTACGGTCACGCTCACGCTTCTACTCGAAGAAATCGGTCTGGCACCGCGAGGTCGTGCGGGTGTGCTGGCACGAGATGGCCATTTTGATCGTGACGGTGCGCTGCCACTGAATATGCATGGTGGACTCCTCTCCTATGGGCATTGCGGTGTGGCCGGTGCGATGGCGCATCTCGCCGAGACGCACCGCCAGATGACGGGCCGTGCTGCGGATCGTCAGGTTGCGCGCGCCGGCGTGGCACTGCTGCATGGTGACGGTGGGGTACTGTCCTCGCATGTCAGTCTGGTGCTGGAGTCGCCATGAAGTCGGATGGCGTATTGCAGGCCGTGTCTGCACGCTCCGAGGCCGACCTGGAGGACTGGACTGCGGGTGTCCCGCGGATGCGCGCGCAGCACTGTGGGGTTTGCGCGGCCCGCTGGTTGTTTCGTCGCGAGTTCTGTCCGCACTGCGGTGCACAGCCGCCTCAGGCCCTGGCGTTGACGGGGTTGGGTACGGTGCACGCCGCAACCATGGTGCATCGGGCGCCGGATGACCAATTTCGGTCGATCGCGCCGTACGCCCTCGTGTTGGTGGAACTCGATGAGGGTGTGCGGGTCATGGGACATGCGCAACGCGGTGCCGCCATCGGCGCACGGGTCGAGGTCAGCTTCGTGGAAATTGCGGGGCGACTACTGCCCTATTTTTGTCTATTCCCGTCGGCCACCAGTCTGAGCGAGGCTCGACCGGCGTCATCTTCCGAGTGAGATCCTGATGTCTTTTGACCCCCGAGAGTCGCTGCGACTGGCGCTCAATCCGCGATCGATCGCGATTGTCGGTGCTTCGGAAAATCCTAACAAGATCGGTGGGCGCCCGATTGCATTCCTTTCACGATTTGGGTTCAAAGGGCCGGTCTACCCGGTCAACCCGGCGCGTGAGCAGGTTCAGGGCCATCGTTCGTACACCAGCCTCGCCGCATTGCCAGCGACTCCGGACCTTGCGGTCATCGCAGTGCCCGGCGAAATGGCCGTGCAGGCGGTCGACGAGTGCGCCGCCATCGGCGTGCGGGTCGCTATCGTCATGGCCTCAGGGTTTGGCGAAACCGCTGACCCGCATGCCCACGCCCTGGAACGCGCGATGGTCGAGCGCGCACGTTCCGTCGGAATGCGCCTGGTGGGTCCGAATTCGCAAGGGCTAGCGAACTTCGGCAACGGCGCCGTTCCGAACTTTTCTACGATGTTCCTGGATACCCCGGCACAGGATGGTCCGGTTGGAATCATCAGTCAGAGCGGTGCGATGAGCGTCATTCCTTACGGCCTGCTGCGTGGGCGCGGTATCGGCGTTCGTTATGCGCATGCGACCGGAAATGATGCCGACATCACAGCCTGTGAGCTGGCGACGGTGGTTGTCGAGGACCCGGACCTCAAGCTGTTGCTGCTCTACCTGGAAGGGCTGCCGGATCCCTGGCATCTGGCGCAAGCCGCGAAGACGGCTCGTGAGCGGCACCTGCCCATCATTGTGCTCAAGGCGGGGCGCTCCATCGCGGGAAAGGCGGCTGCACAGTCGCACACGGGTGCCCTCGCCACCGAGGATCGCGTGGTGGACGCGTTTCTTGAGGATCTGGGGATCTGGCGGGCGCAGGGCATGGCGGACCTGATCGATTCGGTCGAGCTGTACCTCAAGGGCTGGAAGCCGCGCGGGCGCCGACTGGTGGCGATCAGTAATTCAGGGGCTGTCTGTGTCATGACAGCCGATGCAGCGAGTGATGCGGGCATGCCACTTGAGCCACTGGCCGATCACACGCAGACGGAATTGCGCAAGATCCTTCCGGGTTTTGCGACGACTACCAATCCGGTTGATATCACCGCAGCCCTGCTGAGCAATAGTCGTCTGTTTAGCGACATCCTCCCCGTGATCGCACCAGATCCGGCAGCCGATGCCTTTTTGGTGGGCATTGCCGTGGCCGGAACCGGATATGACGTCGAGGCCTTCGCGCGGGATACCGCCGCGTTCGCCCAGCAGACCGGAAAGCCCTTGGTGGCGGCGGCTTCCCAGCCCGCCATCGCGGAGCAGTTCAAGGCTCAGGGAATCGCCGTTTTTCCGACCGAGGGTCAGGCCATTCGAGCTTTAAGTCAGTTTCTCGCCCATGACGAGCGGCTTCGTGTTGCCCGGGAGGCAAACCTGCCGATCTTGCAGGCACCGGCCAGTGAACTGCACTCGAATCATGGCGACGCCCCAGCATCGGCGCACCTGCCCGATCCGGTCGGGGAACACCACACGCCTGTGGGCGGCGTGCTTCGGAATGAAGTCGACAGCCTCGCCATGCTGGGGCAACGCGGTGTGACCGTGGTGGCCCATCGCCTTTGCCAGAACGAGGCCGATGCTCGCGCTGCATTCGACGCACTGGGTGGTTCGCCGGTGGTGGTGAAAGCCTGCTCGGCCAGGGTCACCCACAAGTCTGAGCTGGGCTTGGTCCGCGTTGGCATAACGGATGCGGACGGTGTCGCGTGGGCGTTTCACGAGATCAGTGCTGCAGCCGCTCGGGAGAATATTGTTCTTGACGGTGTGATCGTTGCGAAATTAGTTAAGGGTGCGCGTGAGCTCATGATCGGAGCCCACCGGGATCCGATCTTCGGCCCGGTGCTGCTTGTGGGGGATGGGGGGCGAAATGTTGAAGTCATGCCAGACCTCGCCATGATCCTCGCGCCATTCACGGTCGAGCGTATTGAGCGCGCGCTGCGTCGGCTGCGCGTTGCCGCGCTCTTCGACGGGGTCAGAGGGGATCCGCCGATGGATATTGCTGCGTTTTGTCAGAGCGCCGCGGCCGTTGGCGCGTTGATCAGTGATCCAGCAGCCCGAGTCCTGAGCCTCGATCTGAACCCAGTCATCGTGGGAGAACGCGGTGCCGGATGCGTCGCGGTGGATGCCGTTGTATTTGTTGACGAGGGGATACCGAAATGAATCTGAACCGTCGGACATCACTGGCAGCCATCGCTGCCGGGTCGGTCTTGCAGGTGCTGCCGTCGCCGGGATCGGCGCAGACCTATCCAGCGCGCGCGATTCACATCGTCGTGCCGTATCCCCCCGGCGGGCCGACCGATATCGTAGCCCGCGGGATCGGGCAAAAGCTCGCCGAGCGCCTGCGCCAGCCGTTCGTGATCGAGAACAAAGCCGGTGCCGGCGGCAATATCGGTGCGGAGGCCGTGGCCAAAGCACCCGCCGATGGGTACACCTTGCTGCTGGGTACGACGGCGCATGCGATCAATCCGGGTCTGTTCAAGACCATGAACTATGACTTTGCGCGCGATTTTGTTCCGATCGCACTGCTGACCAGCCTGCCACTCGTGGCTGTGGTGCCCGCGAATTCCCCGGTCAATTCGATCGCTGATCTGATCGCCCTGGCCAAAAGCAAGGCCGGTGGGTTGACGTATGGTTCTTCGGGCAATGGGCAGTCAACGCACATGGCGGCTGAACTCTTCAAGAGTATGGCTGGAGTGGGGATGACACACGTGCCCTATAAGGGCAGTGCGCCCGCTTTGACCGATCTGGCCGGGGGCCAGGTCGCAGTGATGTTCGACACCATGTTGTCGGCGATGCCACAAGTGCGGGCCGGTCGGCTACGTGCCATTGGCGTGACCAGTATGGCGCGCGCTGCATCGGCCCCTGACATCCCGACGATTGCCGAGTCTGGTCTGCCCGGCTACGAGGTTGGTGCCTGGAATGGATTGTTGGCGCCGGCGGGCACTCCCGATGCGGTCGTGTCGGCCTTGAACCGCGCGGTCAATGAGTCATTGCGAGACGCCGATCTGCGCCAACGGTTTGCAGCGGATGGTGCCGAGGTGGTCGGTGGGACCGCAGATGCGTTTGCGGTGTTCATTCGACGCGAACTCGAGAAATGGCGTCGCGTGGTCCAGAGCGGCGGCATCAAACTCGACTGAGAACAGGAACGTTCCAATGGCCAATGGCATCCCGAAGGTGATCCGGATCGGCGCGGGCTCGGCGTGGTGGGGAGACCGTATCGAACCCGCGGCATTAAATGCGGAGCGCGGCGAGCTCGATTACCTGTGCTTCGAGACCATGGCCGAAGCGACCGTCTCGGCTGCCCAGGTGCGAGTGCGGCGCGATCCGACCTTTCCGGGGTTCGATACCTACCTCGATGACCGCATGCGCGCGGTCTTGCCTGCCTGTATTCGCCAGGGCACCCGGATCATCAGCAATCAAGGCTGGATCAATCCCGAGGGGGCCGCGCGGCGGGTTGTGGAACTGCTGCGGGGCATGGGTCACCATGGTGTCAAGGTGGCTGCGGTGAGCGGAAGTCTGATCACCGATCGGGTGCTGGAACTCACCGACCGGATTCTCGAGAACGGTCAGCCAACCGCATCGCTCGCATCAAGCCTTATTTCGGCCGAGGTCTATCTCGGGGCCGAACCAATCGTCGCGGCCCTGAAGGCGGGCGCACAAATCGTCATCACCGGGCGGGTCGCTGATCCATCGATCTTCATGGCGCCGATGATGTTCGAATTTGGCTGGGATCCACTCGATCATGAACGCCTTGGGCAGGGCAACGGAATTGGACACCTTCTGGAGTGTGGGGCGCAGGTGACGGGCGGGTACTTCTCCGATCCCGGGTTCAAGGATGTACCCGAGCCCTGGAATCTGGCGTTCCCGATCGCTGAAGTGCAGGACGATGGTTCTGCTGTGATCACCAAAGTGTCCGGAACGGGCGGCACCGTCTCCCTGCAGACCGTCAAGGAGCAGATGCTCTATGAGGTCCATGATCCGGCGAACTACCTGACCCCGGATGTGGTCGTCGACTTCACGACGGCCCGGATTGAGCAGATCGGTCCTGATCGGGTCAAGGTTTGGGGGATCGGTGGCAAGCCCCGCACCGATACGCTCAAGGTCTCCATCGGTTGTACCGAGGGATTCATCGGCGAGGATATGTTTTTCTATGCGGGACCCGGCGCCTTAAGGCGGGCGCGACTCGCCCGTACGGTCCTGGAGGAGCGGTTCCGGATCGTCGGATTGAAGGCCGACGAGATCCGGATCGATTTTCTGGGAATCAATGCCATTCATGGCGCTGCAACGCCTGCGAACGCTCCAGAGCCTTACGAAGTTGCTGTTCGCGTCGCCGCCCGAACGAAAACGCGCGAGGAGGCGATCAAGGTCGGGCGGGAGGTCGACGGGATGGCGGTGTCCGGCATCGCACACACCGGGAAACGCGTACCCCACCAGGACCGAACCCGCGAAGTGATTGGCGTCTGGTCTTCTCTGGTGCCCCGCGAGCATGTCCCTGCCACCGTTCACTATTTTGAGAGCTGACGATGAAAGTTCAGTTGCAGCACTTGGCGCACACGCGCTCCGGCGACAAAGGGGATACCTCGAATATCGCGGTTTTCGCTTATAAATCTGAGTATTACCCGCTTCTCAAGGAGCAGCTGACGGCGGAGCGGTTCCGTGATTTCTACCAGGGCGCGATCAAGGGTGAGGTGTTGCGTTATCCAGTCGATGGCCTGCATGCGATGAATTTTGTCGCCCATGGCGCACTGGGTGGTGGCGTCTCCAGAAGCCTCTGCCTGGACAACTATGGCAAGGCGCTCTCGGCTGCGATTCTGGGTTTTGAGATTGAGGTTCCGCAGGAGCTTCTGACCCCGGCCATGCAGTCCACGGTCTAAGGATTCAGGCAGTACAAGGCATGAAAAAACATACGATGTTGGTGGTGGGGGCTGGCGGTGTTGTTGGCGCCGCAGCGGTGGAACACTTTGCCGGGCTTCCCGACTGGGACGTGATCGCGCTCTCAAGACGCCGCCCTGCGCTGCCCGAGGGCGTCACTCATGTGAGCGTCGATCTCACGAACGCCGCTGCCTGCCGCGAGGGGTTGCGTGAGCTCACTCAGGTGACTCATGTGTTTTTTGCAGCCCTATTTGAAAAGCCGGACTTGATCGCGGGTTGGCGCGACCCTGAACAGATGGCGATCAATGAGGGGATGCTGCGTCATCTGCTTGATGGCTTGCAGCCGGTCGCACGTGGGTTGCGACATGTGTCCCTGCTCCAGGGCACCAAGGCCTATGGCGGTCATGTGGAACCTGCTCCCGTACCTTGCAAGGAGCGCTGGCCACGTCACTGGCATGAGAATTTTTATTGGCTGCAGGAAGACCTCCTGCGCGAGCGCCAGCCCAAGGGCAGCTGGACCTTCACGATCCTGCGCCCGCAAGTGGTGTTTGGTTATGCAGTTTCAAGTCCGATGAATATCGTGGCTGCGGTGGGGGCCTATGCCGCGATCCAGCGCGAGCAGGGGCTTCCCCTGTCCTATCCCGGTGGTGGACGTTATATCAACGGCGGTAGCGACAGTCGCCTGATCGCGCGCGTGGCGGAATTTGTAGCGACCCATGAGATTGCTGCCAACGAAACGTATAACGTCGTCAACGGGGATCCACTGCTCTGGCAGGACATTTGGGGTTCGATTGCCCGGCATTTCGGGATGCCGGTCGGCGCGCCCAGTCCTGTGCGACTCAGTGATGCGATGCCGCAGTGTGAGTCGGTGTGGGCGCGGGTGGTTGATCGCCATCATCTCAAAGCGCTGGCGCTCCAGGATCTGGTCGGCAGTTCCTGGCAGTTCGCTGATCGGGTGTTCGCCCATGGTCTTGAGCACCCCGCGGATTCGGTCCTGAGCGGATTGAAGCTGCGTCAACATGGATTTGCAGACTGTATCGATACCGAAGATGCATTGATTTACTGGCTGGACCGTATGCAAGCCGAGGGTTGGATTCCTCGCTGAAATCGTTTGTTGCTATCCTCCCGGGACATTGGTTGCAAACTTTTCGAGTCCCGGTAAATCATGAAAATCGGCGTCCTGGTCGCGTTGGTCGTGTCTTTGGTCTCTTCTGCGGCTCAGGCAGACCCAGCCGTGATCTTCGATATGGGCGGAAAATTCGACAAGTCTTTCAACGAGGCGGCCTATCGGGGCATCGAACGCTGGAAGAAGGAGGGCGGTAAGCCCTACCTCGAATTCGAAATTTCGAACGAGGCCCAACGCGAACAGGCGATGCGGCGGATGGCCGACAAGGGTGCATCGCCGGTCATCGGTGTGGGGTTTGGCCAGGGTTCGACGATGGAGCGGGTGGCGCGTGACTATCCGAAACTGCAGTTCGCCATCATCGATTCGGTCGTCCAGATGCCCAACGTGGAATCGGTGATCTTTCGGGAGGAGGAGGGCAGTTTTCTCGTCGGGATGCTGGCTGCTCTGGCCAGTAAGACGGGCAAGGTGGGCTTTGTAGGCGGGATGGACATTCCGCTCATCCGCAAGTTCCAGTGTGGTTATGAGCAAGGGGCCCAGTTCGCGAACCCGAAGATCGAAGTGACTTCCAACATGACCGGCACCACGCCGGCCGCCTGGAACGACCCATCTCGGGGCGGTGAACTCGCCAAGGCGCAGTTTGGCAAAGGTGTGGATGTTGTCTTTGCCGCTGCCGGCGGGACGGGTATCGGGGTGTATCAGGCCGCAAAAGACGCCGGCAAGTTCGCCATCGGAGTTGACTCCAACCAGAATCACCTTCAGCCTGGAACGATGCTGACATCGATGGTCAAGCGGGTTGATGTGGCCGTTTATAACCTGGCGCGACAGACCCATCCGGGCGTGACCGTTCTCGGCCTCAAAGAGGGCGGCGTGGATTACGCGCTGGATCAGTACAACGACAAGCTGCTCACCCCCGAGATGCGGCGCCGGGTCGAAGATGCCAAGGCGCAGATCATCGCAGGCAAGATCAAGGTGGTGGACTTCATGGCCGCCAATCGCTGTAAACCCTGAACCGCGGCGCGATGCGGTTGACCGGGGTTCGCCCCGCTGGCTCGCCAAGATGACCCACGAACATTGCGCGGATCTGGCGGTTCCGGCTGTTCAGATGGTGGCAATCTCCAAGCGGTTTGGCGCGGTGCAGGCGAACCAGTCGATTTCGCTCTCGGTCGCGCCGGGTTCGATCCACGGCATCGTGGGCGAGAACGGCGCGGGCAAAAGCACGCTGATGGCGATCCTCTATGGCTTCACCCAGGCTGACAGCGGGACCATCGCCATCGACGGTCAGTCGGTTGAGATCACTGACTCACGCACGGCCATCGGGTTCGGCATCGGGATGGTTCATCAGCACTTTCTGCTGATTGAATCGCTGTCAGCGCTCGATAACATCCTGTTGGGCGCAGAGCCCGACTGGCAATTGCATCGGGCGCGCGCCCTCGTGCGTAGCCAGCTCGAGGCCCTGATCCGGGAAACGGGTCTCCAGGTCGATCTGGACGCGTGGGTGGGCGACCTGCCGGTCGGCGAACGCCAACGGCTGGAGATCCTGAAGGCGCTGTTGCGCGGCGCCAGGATTCTGATTTTGGACGAACCCACTGCGGTTCTGACGCCCCAGGAGAGCGAACAACTCTTTGTCACCCTGAGGCGACTGCGGGCCTCGGGGACCACCATTCTGGTGATCACCCACAAGCTCAAGGAAATCATGGCGCTGTGTGACGCCGTGACGGTCTTGCGCGCAGGTGAAGTGGTGTTTAACGGTCCGATTGCGCAATGTAGTCTGGATCAGTTGGCGCATGCGATGGTCGGACGGCGCGTTCGACTCGAACGTCAGGCCAGTGCCCCCGCGCAGCCAGCCGGCGAGGTCCTGCTGGCGGCCGAAAACCTGGTCTGGCAGGATGGGGCTGGCGTAGAACGCGTCGCTGGCGTGACGTTCGCGTTACGCGCGGGCGAAATTGTCGGAATCGCTGGGGTGGCGGGTAATGGGCAGAGTGAACTCCTTGAGCTTCTGTCCGGAATGCTGAAACCGCAGGCCGGGCGCTTGCGCCTGGGGGCATCGACCTTGGACGCGACCGACTGGCTAGATCCTTCCATGGCCAGACGCCTGCGCCTGGCCCATGTCCCGGAGGACCGCCATCGCTTTGGCGTCGTCCTGCCATTCGCGACCTGGGAGAATGCGGTGCTGGGCTACCAGCGCAGCCGGCGTTTTGCCTCGGCCTGGGGTTGGGTGCGGCGCAAGGTGGCGCGCACCGCGACGGCAACCATGCTCGAGACCTACGATGTGCGCCCCCCGCAGGCTGACTTGCGGACCTCGAAATTTTCTGGCGGTAACCAGCAGAAACTCGTGTTGGCCCGAGAGGCTCTCGCCCCTGAGCAGCCGCCGCAGGTGTTGCTCGTGGGCCAGCCGACGCGCGGTGTCGATATCGGCGCGATCGAGTTCATCCATGGTCGGCTGCGGGCGATGCGCGACGCCCGGGGCGCGGTACTCCTGGTTTCCTCCGAACTCGATGAAATTCTGGCCCTGTCCGACCGCGTGCTCGTCATGAATCAGGGCGCCATCGTGGGTGAACTGGCGATCGAGGATTGCACCGAGTCTGCCTTGGGTCGGTTGATGGCTGGGGTGAGCGCTGACCGCGTTGCGCCCCGGCAGACGTCTGCCCGGGAGATACCAGGGTGAGTCGTCCCGTGGAATTGCCGCGCTGGATGGAGATTGGCGTCTTGCCACTGGTCAATCTCATGATGGCCTTGGCCGTATGCTCGTTGGTGCTCGCGCTCGTCGGCCTCGCACCGCAGCAGGTCTTCACGATGCTGCTCAGGGGGGCTTTTGGCAGTGCGGCCGGCTGGAGCTACACGCTCTTCTACGCCACGACCTTCACCTTCACGGGTCTGGCCGTGGCCGTGGCCTTCCACGGGGGCTTGTTCAACATCGGCGGTGAAGGTCAGGCCATGATCGGTGGACTGGGTTGCTCGCTGGTCGCCTTGATCCTGGGGGAGCATTGGCCAGCCGCAGTCTTGTTGCCAGTCATGGTGCTGGCGGCCATGGTGGGCGGGGCACTCTGGGCAGCGATTCCGGCGGCACTGCAGGCCTGGCGAGGCAGTCACATCGTTATTACGACCATCATGTTCAATTTTATCGCCTCGGCCTTGATGGCCTGGTTGCTGGTCGGCCCCCTCAAGGCGCCCGGCAGCATGATGGTGGAGACCGCCTCTTTCCCCGCGGCGGCCCGGATGCCGAGCCTGCATCAAATCCTCAATGACGTCGGGATCGAATGGCCACGCACCCCCCTCAATCTCACCGTGCTGATCGCGCTTGGAGCGGCAATCGCGGTCGGTATCTTTCTGTGGCGCACCCGAACGGGGTATGAATTGCGTACGGTCGGATTCTCGCCCGACGCAGCCCACTATGCGGGGATCCGGTCGCGCCGCCAGATCGTTCTGGGCATGCTGATTTCGGGCGGTCTGGCAGGCCTGGTCGGCATCAATGAACTGGCCGGTGCGCAGCACCGACTCCTGCTCGATTACGTGCTAGGGGCCGGATTTACCGGGATTGCGGTCTCCCTGATCGGGCGCAATCACCCGCTTGGCATCGTGCTGGCGTCGATTTTGTTTGGCGCGTTGTATCAGGGCGGCGCGGAACTGGCGTTCGAGCTGCCTGGATTTAGCCGCGATATGGTGACCACGCTGCAGGGTCTGATCGTGTTGTTTTCCGGCGCGATGGCCTATGTGGCGGCCCCCGCTCTTGGCAAGCTACATCGACTGGTTCGCCCCGATCATTCGCCATCCACCGCCCCGCAAGCCGAGGGCGTGCAACGCCATACGCAGTTAGGACAGCGTGATGGATGAAGCCCAGCTGGCGAGCCTGTTCGCGTCGACCCTGAGGGTCTCGACTCCGTTGATCTTCTGTGCGTTGGCAGGTCTGTTGAGCGAGCGATCCGGCGTGATTGATCTCGGACTCGAGGGCAAGATGCTGCTGTCGGCTTTCGCTGCCGGAGCTGCTGGAGCGGTCACAGGGTCGCTCACGCTGGCGCTCGCCATGGCCCTGCTGGTGGGCCTGGCAATGTCGATGCTGCATGGCTATGCCTGCGTCAGTCACCGGGGTGACCAGGTCGTTCTGGGGATTGCATTGACCATGACCGCCGCGGGCCTGTCCATCGTTCTCGGGATTGCCTGGTTCAAGCAGGGTGGCCAGACGCCACCGCTACCCGATACGGTGCGCATTGGACCCTGGTGGCTTGGCCACAATGCACTGGTCTATCTCGCGCTGGCGATGGTTCCAGCCATCTGGTTTTTACTTTATCGAACGAGTCTTGGATTGAGGCTGCGGGCGACCGGTGAGAATCCGGCGATGGTGGATGCGGCAGGATTGTCGGTCAAGGCGTTGCGGTATGGAGCACTGGCTTGCAACGGATTGCTATGCGGCCTGGCCGGGAGCTATCTGGTTCTCGCGCAGGGCGCGAACTTTTCTCCCCATATGACGGCGGGCCGTGGCTACATGGCACTCGCCGCGATGATCTTCGGCAAATGGCATCCGCTGGGTGCGCTTGGCGCCTGCATTCTCTTCGGATTTCTGGATGCAGTGGCGATCCGCCTGCAAGGCGTGCCCTTGCCACCTGAGCTGGGGGGGGGCGCAGTGCCCGTCCAGGCAATTCAGGCGCTCCCCTACCTCATGACGGTGATCTTGCTGGCGGGATTCATGGGCCATGCCCGCGCGCCTGCCGCCCTCGGAATCCCCTATGTTAAGGAGCGCTGAGCCGACATGGATGTTCAGATGATGGGCGACCCCACCGATACGCAGATGGCGGATCTGGTCGCAGCCGCGCGTGCTGCGCGTGAGCA
This sequence comes from Burkholderiaceae bacterium, assembly GCA_040401595.1. Taxonomy (GTDB): domain Bacteria; phylum Pseudomonadota; class Gammaproteobacteria; order Burkholderiales; family Burkholderiaceae_E; genus RFPW01. The sequence continues at coordinate 60,397 of JBBAOE010000014.1, read as the reverse complement.
CGCCTACGCCCCCTATTCGGGCTTTGCCGTCGGCGCCGCCCTGCTTGACGAGCAGGGCCGGATTCATGCCGGATGCAATATCGAAAATGCGGCCTATCCGCAGAGTCAGTGCGCCGAGGCGTCAGCGATCGCCCACCTGATTCTGGCCGGCGGCCAGCGCATTGTTGCGGCTGTTGTCGTCGGGGTGGCACCGGAGCCGGTCAGCCCCTGCGGCGGTTGTCGCCAACGCCTGCGAGAATTCGCCACGGACGACACCCCAGTCTGGAGCGCTGATCTGCATCAGGTTCTGGCTCGGTTTACGCTTGGATTTTTGTTACCTGCCAATTTCGGCCCCCGCCACCTGAGCTCATGAATCTGCAGTCCCCTCAGACCAGCATCGAACAAAGCGTTACCCATATTCAGAAATGCGCGCCCGGGCGTCTGCCCCGACTCGCCCTGATCCTGGGCTCTGGATGGGACGCTATCGCAGACCTGATCGAAGATCCAGTCGATATCAACTATGCCGAGTTGCCAGCCTTCCCGAGGCTGAGCGTCGCTGGCCATGCGGGGTCTTTGCGCCTTGGCCGCATCGGCTGTGGGACGAATGCCTGCGAACTGGCCCTGCTGCGTGGTCGCGAGCACGCCTATGAGACTGGGGACGCGGGCGCGATGAAGGGCGCGATTCGCACGCTGGCCGCGCTCGGTTGTACGACCTTGCTGATCACGAATGCTGCGGGGAGCCTCGAGCCGTCCATGCCGCCCGGCTCGCTGATGCTGATCACTGACCACCTCAATATGGCCCAGCGTACGCCCCTGCATGATGAGCCTGGTTTTACCCGATTTGTCGACATGGTGGGTGCCTATGACCCGAAGCTGCGTGAACAGGCGCAGGATGCGGCGACAAGCGCCGGGATTGTTCTGCATCAGGGCGTATTTGCCTGGATGCTGGGGCCTCAGTTCGAGACGCCTGCCGAGATCCGGATGTTGCGGCTGTTGGGCGCGCAGGCGGTTGGTATGAGCACCGTTCCTGAAACGATTCTGGCGCGACAGACGGGCTTACGGGTCATTGGCCTCTCCTTGCTGACCAATCTGGGTGCGGGGATGTCTTCGGTGAGCTTGAGCCATGCGCATACCCTGAACACTGCGCAGGCCAGCGCGTCCGGGATGGCCCGTTTGTTGTCGGTGTTGATTCCCGCTCTGGAGGTCTGAGCATGCAGACGATGGACGCACGCGTATCGATGCGTAGCGCGCTGATCGTCTTCGGCCTGGCGGTTCTCCATGCCGGATGTACAACGGCGCCCGCGTCCAGTCCGATTGAGGGACTGAGCGCCGCACGGACCGTCGGTTCGGACAAGGACCTGTCCGCGCGGGCTCCGATCCACCTGACCATTCTTCATACCAATGATCATCACGGCCGCTTCTGGGCCAACGCCGACGGAGAAGGGGGCTTGGCTGCCCGTCAGACCTTGATTGATTCGGTGCGATCCGAGGTGGCTGCAGCCGGAGGGTATACCTTGTTACTCGACGGGGGCGATGTGAATACTGGGGTGCCCGAGAGCGATCTGCAGAACGCCGAGCCCGACTTCAAGGGGATGGACCGGCTGCGCTATGACGCGATGGCCGTCGGTAATCATGAATTCGACAAACCCCCTTCCGTTCTAGCCAAACAGCGCACCTGGATTGGATTTCCGATGCTCTCGGCCAATATCTACCGGGGTGGCGAGCGCATGTTTGAGCCCTACCGGATATTTCAACGCGGTGCTTACCGGATTGCCGTCATCGGGTTGACGACTGACGACACCCAGAAGATGGTTCTACCCGATCACATCACCGGCGTTCATTTCCGCAAACCCATCGAAGAGGCGTCCGAGCTGCTCCCCGTGGTTCGCCCGCAGGCGGATATGGTGATCGCTACGACCCATATGGGGCACTACCCGGATGGCAAGCGCGGTGTGAATGCGCCTGGCGACGTTGAAATGGCGCGTGCGGTGAACGGTTTCGACCTGATCGTCGGGGGCCACAGCCAGAATCCGGTCTGTATGCTGGCCGAAAACCAGCGTCATGAGGCTTATGTGCCGGGGACGCCTTGCGCACCCGATCGTCAGAACGGCACCTGGATTGTTCAGGCGCATGAGTGGGGCAAGTATGTTGGTCGTGCTGATTTTAAGGTCGAATCGGGACGTGTTGAACTCTTGCATTATCAGCTTTTGCCGGTCAATCAGAAAAAGCGCGAACCCGACGGGAAGAAGACCCTCGCGACCCCACCGATCGCCGAAGATGCGGCGATGCTCGCGCTGCTGACACCGTTTCAGCAGATCGGTGCGGGCCGACTGTCCGAACCGGTCGCGGTGTCCGATGCGGTTCTCGATGGTGACCGGGTCCGGGTGCGCCAGCAGCCAACCAACCTCGGGTACCTGATCGCGCGGGCGATGATGGAGCGAACGGGTGCTGACCTGGCCTTGATCAATTCGGGTGGTGTCCGGGATTCCCTGCCTGCTGGTCCAATTTCCTACCGGGACGTCCTGAAGGTACAGCCTTTTTCGAACACCGTCGGGGTAGTGACCTTAAGCGGTGCGGAACTGATGGACTACCTGCGCGCAGCAGCCCGAATGACGCCTGGTGCGGGCGGTTTCCCCCAGACAGCTGGGGTGCAGATGCAGATCCAGGGCGCAGAGGTGCACGAGGTGCGCATTGGCGGTCAGCCCTTCAATCTCGGCCGAACTTACCGCTTAGCCATCAACAACTTTACTGCGCTGGGTGGCGATGGCTATCCCCGGCTCCATGGGCACCCGGGCTATGTGGATTCAGGATTCAATGACGCTGACGTTTTACGGGCCTACCTGGCCGCACACAGTCCGATCAAGACCACCGAATACGAAACTGGCGATGCGGTGACGCGTCGGTAACTGATGAACCACGACTCCTTGCTGGCGAATGCGCGGATCGCGCTCGCCTGCCTCGATTTGACGAGCCTCAACGATCACGATGATGTCGCCGACATCGAGGCCCTATGCGTCCGTGCTCTGGGGCCTGCGGGGCCACCAGCAGCGCTTTGTGTCTGGCCGCGCTTCGCGGCTTATGCCCGTTCGCGATTGCCCGTGACTGTGCGGGTCGCGGCAGTCGCGAATTTCCCGCATGGCGCGCTGGATCCGGAACAGGCGCTCGCGGACGTGCGCGCCATCGTGGCGGCAGGCGCTGACGAGATCGATCTGGTCCTGCCCTGGCGGACACTGCTAGAGGGTGATGGCCAGGCGGGTACATCGTCGGCGGCTGCTTTGGTAGCTGCGTTGGTAGCTGAAGTCCGCGCCGCCTGCCCGGGGTTGCTGCTCAAGCTCATTCTGGAGTCGGGCGAACTGACCACAGCACATCACATCCGGCAGGCGAGTCTGATCGGTCTCGATGCGGGCGTCGATTTTCTAAAAACCAGCACGGGTAAACGCTCCGTCGGCGCGACGCCAGAGGCAGCCTGCGTGATGCTGGAGACGATTGCTGGACATCCGCGTGGCGGGCAGGTCGGATTCAAGGCATCTGGGGGAATTCGTAGCGTTTTTGATGCTGCGGTTTACATCGATCTGGTGCGGGACATTCTGGGTGCCCAGGCGCTCGGTCCGCATCGCCTGCGCTTTGGCGCGAGTGGACTACTGGGTGAACTCGAGCGGGTATTGACGGGCGCATCGCCCGGGGCTGCGGCGCCCACGAGTGCCTACTGACGCGATGCTCATGCGGCCCGCCAGGATCATTGCGGCAAAGCGGGATCGGGAGATACTGTCGGACGCGCAGATCCAGGCTTTCGTTCGGGGTCTGGTCGATGAGAGTTGGAGCGAGGGACAGGTCGCGGCGTTGGCGATGGCGATTCTGCTCAACGGGATGAGCCGCGAGGAAACCGCATGCCTGACTCGGGCCATGACCCATTCCGGCCCCGTCCTTGACTGGACTGACGCCGATTTTTCAGGGCCGGTTCTGGACAAACATTCGACCGGTGGCGTTGGCGATAAAGTGAGCCTTCTGCTGGCGCCGATCATGGCAGCCTGCGGCGGGGTGGTGCCGATGATTTCCGGGCGAGGTCTGGCCCACACGGGCGGCACGCTGGATAAGCTCGAGTCGATCCCGGGCTACGACGTTGCCCCGTCGCGCGATCAGTGCCTGAGCGTATTGAAGACTGCGGGTTGCGTGATCATCGGGGCGAGTGCCGAATTGGCTCCCGCTGACCGACGTCTCTATGCCATCCGGGATGTCACAGCGACCGTGGAGTCGATACCACTGATCACGGCCAGCATATTGAGCAAAAAACTGGCTGCGGGTCTGCAAGGCCTCGTCATGGATATCAAATTGGGTAACGGGGCGTTCATGCGCCAGTTGGGCGATGCCCGCGCCCTCGCCAATAGCCTAGTGGATGTGGCTGGCGAGGCCGGGCTGCCGTGTCGGGCGCTCATCACCGACATGAATCAGGTACTGGGCCACAGCGTCGGCAATGCCCTTGAAGTTGCCGAATGTCTGTCATTTCTGCTCGGAGCCCATCGCGATCCGCGCCTGCTTGAGGTCACACTCGCGCTCGCAGCTCAACTGCTGGAACTGGGAGGGCTGGCCGTGAACCCGGGTGACGGGTACGCGCGCGCATTGGATGCCTTAGAAAGCGGCCGTGCGGCCGAATCGTTCGCCCGCATGGTGGCGGGATTGGGAGGGCCAGCCGACGTGTTGTCCAAGCCTGCGCTACCGGTTGCACCCGTGCAGCGCGATTTGCTGGCCCCAGTCGATGGGGCGATCGTCGCCATGGATACGCAAGCGCTTGGGCTTGCAGTACTTGGCTTGGGCGGAGGCCGTCGGCATGTGGGTGACGCGGTGGATGGTCGAGTTGGCCTAACCGGGGTTCTGCCCGTGGGTGCCCGCGTTCAGGTGGGGCAGCCCCTCTTGCGCGTTCATGCGGCAAGCCCGGCCCAAGCGCAGCAAGCGCTCGACGAAGCGCTTGCTGCAATCACGTTGGACGAGGACCGCGGTCAGGGCGAAGTACTCGCCCTTGCGCCTATTCTGATTGAAGTAATCAGGCGTACTTGAGCTTGCTCATGACCGCCAGGGTGGCAGTCTGGTCAACAGCACTCATGCGGGTTTTGCACCACGTGTCACTTTCAGAGCATCGGGTAGTCGGTGTAACCCTCTTCACTCCCGCCGTACCAACCGACATAACGGGTTTCGTTGTAGGGGCCATCGCTGGCAATGCGTGCCGGCAGGTCCGGGTTTGAAATGTAGGAACGACCAAAAGCCACCATGTCGAGTGCACCGTCCTGCACGAGTTTTTCCGCCGCATCGGGTTCGATCCCACCGTTACCAATCAGGCAGCCATGGAAGTGGGGTTTGACGATCTCGAGGATTTTGGGCATGTCCGGCGAACCGGCCCAGGCGTTGGTATCGCCCAGATGCAGGTAGGCCAGGCCATAGGCTTGGACCATTTTGGCCACTGCGGAAAATGTCTCTGCCGGATTGGGGTCACGGGTGTTGTTGTAAAGGGCAAATGGCGAAATGCGGATGCCCACTTGCGCGGGTGTGGCGTTGGCCAGGGTCGCTTCAATGACTTCACGCAACAAGCGCAGCCGCCCTTCGAGCGAACCGCCATAGGCATCGGTGCGCTGGTTGATGGTGGGCGAGAGGAATTGATGCAGCAGATACCCGTTGGCGGCATGAATCTCAACGCCATCACATCCTGCTTTCAGGGCGTTGGCGGTTGCCCGACCATAGTCGGCAACGGTCTGATGGATTTCTTCGAGCGTCATCGCCCGCGAGGGTGTCGCAGCAATTTGCGCATAGCGACCGTTGGCCATTAGGCCGTAGACCTGGAGCTCGTGCAGATCGTCATTGATGCCCGATGGCGAAAGCGGTGCGTTCCCATGCAGGATCGCTTCGGAGCCGACCCGACCGCAGTGCCAGAGCTGCATGAAGATCCGACCGCCGGCCTTGTGCACCGAGTCGGTGATCTGATGCCAGGCCTGCACTTGTGCCGGGCTGTAGATCCCCGGCGCCCGCTCAAACGCGCATGAACTGGGCGAGATGTTGGTCGCTTCCGTGATGATCAGACCGGCACTCGCGCGTTGCGTGTAATACAGGGTCGACATCGGCTGAGGGACGTCGTTCGCGTCGGCGCGGCAACGCGTCAGGGGAGCCATCGCGATGCGGTTGGGTAATTGCAGGCCGTTCAGGGCCATCGGGGTGAGCAGTTTTTTCATTGGGATCAGCAGGTTTCAATAACAGATGGATGCGATGCACGCCGCAAGGCTCAAGTATGAATCGTCCTATTGTCGCCGAGGTGGCCTAGACTATCCAGAGTCGGGATCGTTAGGGTTGGTCGCTGCCATGCAGGTGATTGATTTAAGGGATTATCTGGATCAACGAGGTTGCCTGTCCTCTCTCACGGGGGATGCGCTCCGAATGGCCCAGTTCCTGACCGCCGTGGTCGCTCACGAGTCGGATCTGCATCGGGTCGAACATCTCGGTCCCGAATGCCTCGCGTGCGAGGCAGAACAAGTCGATACTGAAACGCGTCAGGACGGCACCATCGGCTGGACTTGTTACGCTTGCGGCACACACGGTCAGATCCTGCATTGGCAAGGTACGCTGTGGGATATAAGTGCCCGGGATTCCAATCATTGACGGATTACCGGGTCAGCGTGGAGTATTTGGACCCACCGACTGGATCCACCGCCTG
>JBBAOE010000014.1:0-53624 GCA_040401595.1 Burkholderiaceae bacterium | reverse complement strand
ACCCACCGACTGGATCCACCGCCTGAACCCCACTGACCTGAATGCGCAGCGAAAGGCTGGCGAAACTTTATGACGACCATCACCACGATTGAAGACCTTCGCGTTCTCGCCAAGCAACGCGTTCCTCGGATGTTTTACGACTATGCGGACAGCGGCAGCTGGACCGAGAGTACTTACCGGGCCAATTCGAGCGATTTTCAGAAAATGCGGCTGCGCCAGCGGGTGGCTGTGGATATGGATGGGCGCAGCACCGAAGCCACGATGCTCGGTGTCCCGGTCAAGATGCCCGTGGCCATCGCGCCAACCGGTCTGACTGGCATGCAGCATGCTGATGGTGAGATTCTCGCGGCTCGGGCTGCAGAGAAATTCGGTATCCGGTTCACGCTCAGCACCATGAGCATCTGCTCGATCGAGGATGTCGCAGCCCACACCACCCAACCGTTCTGGTTTCAACTCTACGTCATGCGCGACCGGGGCTTCATTGAACGGCTGATTGAGCGGGCTCGCAACGCGGGGTGTGACGCACTGGTGCTGACCCTCGATCTGCAGATTCTCGGCCAGCGCCACAAGGACCTGAAGAACGGGCTCTCCGCGCCACCCAAGCCAACGCTGGTCAATATCCTGAATCTGATGACTAAGCCGCGTTGGTGCCTGGGCATGCTGGGGACACGGCGATACCAATTCGGCAACATTGTCGGACACGTTCAGGGCGTAAGCGATATGGCCAATCTGGCCGCCTGGACAGCACAGCAATTTGACCCCCGTCTGAATTGGGGTGATGTTGAATGGATCAAAAAGCGGTGGGGTGGAAAACTCATTCTGAAAGGGATTCAGGACCCCGAGGACGCCCGGCTGGCGGTTGAGTCCGGCGCGGACGCACTGATTGTGAGTAACCATGGTGGCCGCCAGCTCGATGGCGCGCAGAGCAGTATCGAGGCCTTACCGGCGATCGTGGCCGAAGTGGGTCAGCAGATTGAAGTGCACATGGATGGTGGGATCCGCAGCGGACAGGATGTCCTGAAAGCCTGGGCGCTCGGCGCGCGGGGCACCTACATCGGCCGTGCGTTTCTCTACGGCCTCGGTGCGATGGGCGAAGCGGGCGTGACCAAGGCGCTCGAGATCATTCATAAGGAGCTCGATCTCACCATGGCGTTTTGCGGTCATCGCAGGATCGGAACCGTCGATCGGAGCATCCTTCTGCCGTGAGCCGCCTCCCGCTCTTTCCGCTCACTCACGGTCTCTTTCCCGATGGAATGCTGCATCTTCAGATTTTCGAAGTGCGCTACCTTGATCTCATCCGGCGCTGCTACCAGGATCACAGTCCCTTCGGCATCGTCTGGTTGGCCGAGGGCGGGGAGGTCCAACAACCCGGACAGACGCCGAAAGTGTTTCCATGGGGATGTTCTGCGCATGTCACCGAAGTGGTGACGGTGTTGCCAGCCTTACGACGCGTGCGCTGCCGCGGGGGAATGCGGTTTCGTCTCGAGGGAATCGAACCTGGACCTTATGGTGTCTGGCATGCAGAGGTTACCGAGGTCGAGGCAGACCCGGTGGTTTCCATCCCACAGGAGACTCAGATCATGAGTGACCGTCTGGGGCAGTGGATTTCGAGGGCGCAGTCCAAGGGTTTTGAAGATCGCCTGCCGATGACGCCCCCCTACCGCCTTGATGAGTGCGGTTGGGTCGCCAATCGGTGGGCTGAATTGCTGACATTGTCGGTCGAGCAGAAAGTCGACCTCCTGGCGGAACGGGATCCCGTCAAACGACTGCGTTCGGTGCAGGCGCTCGCGAGCTGATCCGATCCCGTCCTGAGCGGGTTTGCTCGACCCTTGAATCACCAGCCGCGATGGCGGCCATGCCCGCCATGACGGTCATGCTCCCAGCCACCTCCATGTTCGCCCCGGTAACCGTGCTCGCGATACGCTGTTCCAGACCCTGGTGCATACCCTGGTGCATAGGTTGGTAAGGGGCGATATTGCACGATCGGGGGTATGGGAGAACGCCAGCCTGGGCCATACAGGCCAACGGTTGGGGCAGCAACATAGACTGGTGCCCGGTAGATGGGTGTGGGGGCGCCGTAGTAGGCCGGCGCTGGCGCGTAAACGGGGCCTGTAACGAATCCAGGTGTCATGGCGTAGCTAACGCCCGGGCTCCGCAAGTAGACCGGGGCACCAACCGGCGCTGGATACCCAACGATACCGGCGTTGACCGTTTGGGACGCAATCAATCCGCCGACGACCGCGCCTGCGAGGGCTGCTTGTTCACGGTCGCCCCAGGCTCGTGCGGACTGAGTCATCGCGAGCATTGCAAGGCAAGAAGCGGCAATCCATAGGGTTTTCGGTTTCATTTGGGTTCTCAGGTCGTCAGGAACACGTTGCTCCTGACCCTTGAACGCGGCCACTGGGCCCGGCGTTTACCGGTGCAGCGTCTCGACCCAGAAAGAGTTGTAACGGAGTGTTAGTAGAGCCCGTCGTTCGCTTTGATATCGGCCGCGTTCAGTCCACCCAGACGCGCATGTAAACGACCCCGGGTCGCAACCGCCATCAGAACCAGGACTTCGTCGGGGTTCGGACCGTCCGGGAAGGCAACGGTCACGGTGTCGTAGTGCGAGCGGACGTAGAGCGCATGCTTGTGTGCGAGCGGGATGTCGATCGGTGTCATTGGTCCGCCGCGCTTGCCGGTCGACGGGATCCAGGCTTTTCCGCCACCCAGGACGTCGCGCAGGGGATTGGCAAATGCCGCCGTCAGAAAGGCGTTGCCATGTTCGTATTCGCCGTTGAGTCCGACCAGACAGGCTTTGCCAACGCTCGAATGCGAATCGCCACCGAGCGCCTTGAGGAGGCGTTCTCCAAATGCCTGCCCCAATGCGGGCGATTGCTCGACGATCTCGCTCAGGTCCGGTGCGAATTCGCCATGGGCGAACGGATTGTGGATGCAGGCACCCACCACGATTTTGCGCACAGGATTGCCATCGGCTGGATGATGAATTTCGGTCGCTAGAGTTTCTTCTTCATAGGTGTACCAGCGGCGGATAGAGAAGGGCGGTTTCGCAGCGTTGGGCATGGGTCAATGGGTCAATGGGTCAATGGGGGATCGGGATCAGGGTCAGGGTCAGGATCAGGGTCGGGATGACAGGGAATTGTGCGAATCGATTGGGACGGGAGGTTGGCGTTGGGTGTCGGTGCGCGGGGGGATGTATCAGTGCGCGGCGCCGCCATAGTCCTGAGGCACCCGGTTTTGAATGACCCGAACCGTTTTCATGGCGGCAGGTGTGTTTCGGCTGCGACCGACAAATCGGGGTACCCCATCGGTAATCACAGCGGCCACTGCAGCGATATCGCCATTTTCAAGCGCACTCAACGCGTCATTTTTCGATCCTCCGACGCAGGCATCGATCAGGACGACATCAGCATCTTTGCCGACCTGGAGAAAACCGGAATTTCGCCGGTAGACACGCGCGTTATTTCCGGTCGCCGCAGCGATGGCGATTTCCGGGGCCATACTGCCCAGGCTGGCTAGATGGGTGATGGTGTACATCATTCCCAAGGGCATGATCCCGGAGCCGGTCGGGGTATCGGTCGCAATCAGAAATCGGTCGAACTGGTTGGCCTGGCGAATCAGGTGACCGAGCAGCAAGGTCGTGCGCAAGTTTCCGGCCGTACACACTTGCAGCGCCATCGAGGACTCGTTGACCAGTCGAGGATAGTCCTCATCGGGCATTGCCACCGGCCCACCATTGGTGTGAAAGGACACGTCGGCCTGCATCGCAATCAGGTGGTCGGCCCAAATCCCGGAGGAGCCCGGGATCGAAGAGCCTCCGGTATGCACGAGCGTCGTCATGCCATGTTTTTTGGCCCATCCAATCATTGGGGCATAGTCAAACGGGGTTTTCACGCCGCCAAATCCGGCCTTGGCGAGCCAGACGCCCTGTGCCGCGATTTCTTCAAAATCGCGCTCCACCAGGCCGGGTTCGAGAATGACGGCTCCTGCCCAAACCCGCATGCCGCCCGGGCGGTAGTGCTCAAAGCACTTCATTGCAGCGACTGCCAGGGCTTTGACCCCGGCCGGGTCTTTAGGCCGCCCGGGTACGTGGACTTCCGACGCGCTGATCGCTGTCGTGACCCCGCCGTGGACGTAGCTTTCCAAGAAGCCGACTGTTTTCTGACGTGGGGTGTAGTCGCCAAAGGTGTTGTGAACCTGGGAATCAATCAGACCTGGAATCGCGGTGGCGCGGTCAGCGTCGATCACGACGTCGCACTGCGCAAGTTCGGCATCGGCGACGACACCGACCTGCTGGATTTTTCCGTGCTCCATCAGAATTGAGTCGCCTTCGACAAAGGGGTCGCGCCATTCCCCCGACAGGATGCGGCCGAGATTCACAATTGCAGTCTTCATAAGGTCATCCTGATCGAGTTGGGTGCAATATGCTTTACTGGCAATCCGGCATGCTTGGTTTCCGGCATGTTCGGTTTAACCGGGCTCAAGCGCGGGTATTCAATACCCTTGGGCCTTAGAGTGAAATCACAAACGAGAGAGTATCTTCATGTCCAAAGCCTACTGGATCAGCGCCTATCACACCATTCATGATGCCGACGCGCTGGCTGCGTATGCCAAGCTCGCGCTGCCAGCCATCACTTCGGGAGGGGGTAAATTTCTCGCCCGCGGAATGCCCGCCGCTGTGAAGGAGGCAGGGATTGCGCAGCGCACCGTCCTGGTCGAATTTGAATCAGTTGACGCTGCGCTAGCAGCCTACGCCAGTCCAGGCTACCAGGAGGCGCTGGTCGCGCTGGGCACCAATTCGGTGGTGCGCGACCTGCGGATTATCGAGGGCGTCTGATTCTCAGAATTCGGTTGGGCATTTCAGTCGCGTCAGGGTTTCATCAATCCACGCCGCGCTGTAAGTGCCCGCTGCAATTGCAGCCATCATTTGGGCTTCCACAGCGGCTTTTGCTCGGGCAGCAGCTAACAACGCTTCCGCCTGATCGTAAGGCAGGCAGAGGATGCCGTCGTCATCGCCGATGATGAGATCGCCCGGTTGAATCACCATGCCGTCGATCGCGATGGTCGTGTTGATTTCGCCAGGACCGTCCTTGTAAGGGCCCCGGTGGGTGACGCCGGCGGCAAAGACCGGGAAAGTCCCCTCGCGCAGTGCCCGCGCGTCTCGAATGGCGCCGTTAATGACGATCCCCGCGGCGCCCCTCGATTGGGCGATGGTGGACATGATTTCGCCGATCAGGGCATTGGTGAGATCGCCTCCGCCATCGACCACAATGACGTCGCCCGGCGTAATCAGGCTCAGGGCCTTGTGAATCATCAGGTTGTCACCGGGGCGCACACGAACCGTCATGGCGGGGCCTGCCATGGCATTGCCCTGATGCATGGGGCGCAGGCGTGCGCCGCCGGAGAACATCCGCGACATGCAATCGCTGACATTGGACACCGGAATGTCGAGGAACTGTTTTGCGAGCTCAAGGCTGACGGCCTGGCGACGCTTCAGAATTTGAAGACCGAGCATGGACATCCTTTGGGTTTTTGTGGTTCGAAGAGCGTTTTCAGCAACGTCATTGCAGGGGAATCAGGTCTGAAAGTCGAGTTTGATTTTGCCCAGAAAGTCTTTCATGAATCTGGCCTCGTCGTTTAGACGTCTGGTCATCTCGGCGCGGCTCAGGTTGAGAGGCTCGAGGCCATTATTGCGCAGCTTGGCTGCAGTCGCCGGACTGTTGATGGCGGCGTTGAGCAGGGCATTCATCGAATCGAGGGTTTCGGGTGCCATCGAGGCAGGCGCCCAGACAGCGATCCAGGACGGGATGGATTGACCTTTGAACACGTCCACGAGTGAGGGAACGCCGGGGAGGTTTTTCAAGGTGTTGGGCTGCACGACGGCGATCCAGCGCAGTTTTCCGCTCGCAACCATCGGACCGCCCACGGGGATGGTGGTGAACACCGCATCCAGATGTCCGCCTGCGGCGTCCGCAATCATGGGCGGGCCGCCCTTGTAGGGAACCATGGTCAGATCCAGATTGGCTGAGCGTTCCAGCAGCAGGGCAGACAGGTGGTGGGGCGTCCCGGTGCCGGCCAGTCCAACCCGAAGTCGCTGGCCGGGTTCGCGGGCCTTGGCCAGGAACTGTTCGAGAGTGGTGACCCCAAGTTGGGGTGTGACGGCAAGAAGCAACACCATGTCGGCGATCGCAGCGACCGGAACCAAGTCCTTGAATGCGTCCACAGCTTTGGACGAAAGCTGTGGCACAAATGGGTTTGTGGTCAGCACTGAATTCGACAGCACCGCAAATTGATGGGATTCAGGGCTCTGGCGGGCTACGAACTCCAGGGCAATGTTGCCAGAGGCTCCAGCCCGATTTTCGATGATCGACAGGGGTTGGCCATTGGCCGACAGTGCATCAGCCGTCGTCCGGATCGCAAAATCCACAACGCCACCCGCTGGAAATCCAACGATAAACCGGGCTTGTTTACTAACGCCGCTTTGAGCCCACGCGGGGTTTGCAAGATTGGCTGCCGCGGTGGCGGCCATCCACGCAATGATTTGTCTCCGATCCATGGGGTTCCTCAATCGTCTGTTGTAGTCGGGATCGTCCAGGCCAAGCCGGTTGCAACGGCTACGGACAACGGGCCAATCAGCGTTCGTCGTATCGACGACGTCCGGGGCCAAGAATCTCATGGCGGAACTTTGATTTTCTGCGCTGCGGACCCCGGAAAAACCCTTGGTCCTGACTTGGTGTTGAATTTGTCCGGAATGGGTTCCGCCCGCCTCGGTAGCTGCGGTTCAGTCGCCCGCGTCCAGTGAAAATTGTGCCGATGCATCCCGAGCGAGAAATCGGGTCAGTTGCGGCAGCGCTTCTTTGAGTGCCGCGTACAAGGTATAGGGTGGGTTGATCACGAACATGGCGCTCGCACAAAGCCCCGGGCGGGGATCATCGGCGCCCGCACGACCGTTCCCCATCCCCGGTGCGCCGACGTTCAAACTGCAGTGCAACCAGGGCCGCCGGGTCCGGGTCGCGAGATTCCAGAGTTTACGGGGCAGTTCCTGGGCATCTAGGCGAGGCAGGACGGGATACCAGATCACGTAAGTTCCGGTCGCGAACCGCTGCAGTGCATCCGCCACCATCTTGACCACGCGAGCGTAATCCGTTTTGAGTTCGTAGCTGGGATCGCACAGAACGAGTGCGCGGCGCGAGGGCGGGGGCAGAAATTTCTTGAGTCCCTCGAAGCCATCTTCACGCAAGATCGCCACTTTGCGTCCCGCTTGGAGTTGCGCGATATTGGCCGTCAACAATTTGGTATCGGTCGGGTGAAGCTCGTAGAGCTTGAGGCGGTCACGGTCACGCAGTTGTTGTTGAATCAGGAAAGGCGAGCCGGGATAAATCGCCCAGCCACCATCAGGATTAAACGATTTGACCGCATCCAGGTACTCGGTGAGCGCAGGCGCACACAGGATCTTGGCCGATTGGGCGGTGCGTTGCCCGGTTGGTGCGCCGTGCGACGTGACCGCACGTACCAGTCGAAGAATGCCGTCGTGGGCTTCTGCACTCGTATTGGCCTGGTCGGTGTCCAATCGATACAGACCTGCGCCAGCGTGGGTATCGATGACCTGCAGCGCCGTGTCTTTCTGGGTCAAATGACGAAGAATCGTCAGCAGAACAAGATGTTTGAGAACGTCGGCATGATTGCCGGCGTGAAAAGCATGGCGGTAGCTAAACATGGGGCTTGAACAGGTTGATCCGACAAAGAGCCGTAGAATTTTAGGTCAGGGGTGCGTGCCCCCGAATGTACGCTCCTCAACACCAAGGCTTTACCAGGAGTTCTCTCATGCGCAAGGGCCTGACCAGCTACGGCGACCAGGAGTTTTCGCTTTTTTTGCGAAAGGCATTCATCAAAGGCGCGGGCTATACCGATGCCTCGCTCGATCGGCCCGTCATCGGGATCGCCAACACCGGGAGTGACTACAACCCCTGCCACGGCAATGCCCCGCAGCTGATTGAGGCGGTCAAGCGCGGCGTCATGCTCGCCGGTGGTCTGCCGATGGCTTTCCCCACGATTTCAATCCATGAGAGCTTTGCAGCGCCGACCAGCATGTATTTGCGCAACCTCATGTCAATCGATACCGAGGAAATGATCCGTGCCCAGCCGATGGATGCGGTGGTCTTGATTGGGGGCTGCGACAAAACCGTACCAGCACAGCTCATGGGCGCAGCATCAGCGGGAATTCCCACGATCCAGCTGATTACCGGATCGATGTTGACGGGTTCACATCGGGGGGAGCGCGTCGGCGCCTGTACCGACTGTCGTCGTTACTGGGCGAAGTTTCGGGCCCAGGAGATCGACGCCGCACAGACCGCGGAGGTCAACGACCAGCTGGTGGCCAGTGTTGGTACGTGCTCCGTGATGGGTACGGCCAGCACCATGGCATGCATTGCCGAGGCCTTGGGGATCACCTTGCCAGGCGGGGCTTCGCCCCCGGCAGTGACAGCCGAGCGGTTGCGGATCGCCGAGATGACCGGCGCGCAGGCAGTGCAAATGGCGGCTGACCGGCTGACGATTGATCGAGTTCTGACCCCTTCAGCATTTCACAATGCGATGCGAGTACTCCTGGCGATCGGTGGTTCAACCAATGGGATCGTGCATCTCGCCGCAATCGCTGGGCGGGTAGGCCTGGAGATTGATCTGGCGGAACTCGACCGGATGGGCCGCGAGACGCCGGTGCTGCTCGATCTCAAACCGTCGGGCCAACACTACATGGAGGATTTCCATCACGCGGGGGGTATGGCCACCCTCCTGCGGGAGCTCAAACCGCTCCTTCACCTGGAGGCATTGACCGTCACCGGCCGCACGCTGGGCGAGGAGATCGAACGGGCCGGGCCCGGATTCGCTCAACGGATCGTTCGCCCGCTGGCTGATCCCATTTATCCGCAAGGCGGGATTGCCGTACTGCGCGGAAATCTTGCGCCCGAGGGCGCGATTATTAAACAATCGGCAGCCGACCCGACCTTGATGGAGCACGAAGGCCGTGCAGTGGTTTTTGAGAACCTCGAGGATCTCGCTGCCCGCATCGATGATGATTCTCTGGATGTAACCGCGCAGGACATTCTGGTCCTTAAGCACATTGGTCCCAAAGGGGCGCCAGGCATGCCCGAGGCCGGTTATCTGCCCATTCCACGCAAGCTTGCCCAGGCTGGGGTCAAGGATATGGTTCGAATCTCAGACGGTCGTATGAGTGGTACTGCGTTTGGAACCATTGTGTTACACGTGGCCCCAGAATCGGCGATCGGTGGGCCACTGGCGTATGTGCGGAACGGTGATCGCATCCGGTTAAGCGTTCAGAATCGGGAAATTTCGCTGTTGGTCTCGTCGGACGAAATGGATCGGCGCGCGGCTGAGCATCCAGTTGTTGAACCGCGTGCGGAGCGCGGGTATCGGAAACTCTTCCTGCAGTCGGTATTACAGGCCGATCAAGGAGTCGATTTCGATTTTCTGCGGCCCCCGCGTGCTTCGGGCGTATCGACCGACTGAATGCTGGATTTATTTCTGTGTCTTGGTGATTCGCTGCAAATCACAGTTCCCGAGCACGATATGATCTCGCCAAGGAACTAAGGGTAAACCCAATGCGATATCAAGCTGCTGTGGAAGGACGATTGAGTATCTCCATCAGTAGGTCGTCCAGAAGATAGATGCGAAAGACAGCAGTTTCTGGGCGGCGAGGCAGTCGGGCGCAGATATCGGCGCTGGTCTGGGAGTAATGGATCGTCAGCGCCTCAAAATCTGGCTAAACCATCTCTTTGCTGAATCTGATGCGGCTGGAGTCTGACTCGATGGCCGGCATGCTGCTGGTTTTGGCCAGGGATTTGCCGCTGGCTCGATTCACGTTTCTGACGCAGCCCCAACCAATGGGCGCAGAATACGAATCATGAAAACTCCCGATCGGCTGCGCCCCCTCCTGGAAGAGGGTCTGATTGACGAAGTCCTGCGCCAACTCACCAGTGGCAAGGAAGCCATGGTGTTTGTGGTGCGCTGTGGGCAAGAGATCCGCTGCGCCAAGGTTTACAAGGAAGCCACGCACCGCAGCTTCCGGCAGGCGGTCGATTACACGGAAAACCGGAAGACGAAAAACAGTCGTCAGGCCCGGGCCATGGCAAAGGGGACTCGCTACGGGCGCCAGGCGCAGGAAGCCGCCTGGCAGAGCGCTGAAGTCGATGCCCTCTATCGACTCGCCGCAGCCGGTGTTCGGGTGCCCAAGCCATTCAATTTTCTCGAAGGGGTGCTCCTGATGGAGCTCGTCTGCGACGAGGATGGCGATGCCGCTCCCCGACTGAACGATGTCCACTTCACAGCAGAACAGGCCTGTGCCTATCACGAAGCGCTCCTGCGAGAAGTGGTCAGAATGTTGTGCGCCGGGGTGGTGCATGGTGACCTGTCGGAATTCAACATCCTGATCGCTGCTGATGGGCCCGTGATCATCGATCTGCCGCAGGCGGTTGATGCTGCCGGTAACAATCATGCTGCCGGGATGCTTGAACGGGATGTTGCCAACTTGCGCAACTACTTCGGCCGCTTTGCGCCCGATCTTCTGACGACGAACTATGGGCGTGAAATCTGGTCGATCTACGAGCGAGGACTTTTGACGCCGGAGTCGGTTCTGACCGGGCGCTTCGATCCAAAGGTCAAGCCGGTTGATCTGGAGTCGGTTCTGCTGGGAATCGAGGATGCCCGTTTCGAGGAATCAGCTCGCCAGCTTCGGATGCGGGAGACGGGTTGAGCGGTGCAGGCCGACCGGGGGACCAGGCTCACGGTCAAAGCCCGACCCGAGTCATTGCCCTGACCCGAGCCTGGATCGAGCGGGCCGTGATTGGTCTGAATCTGTGCCCGTTTGCCAGAGCTCCATACAACCGGGGGCGCATCCATTACCGCGTCAGCGAGGCCATCGATTGCGAGGAGTTACTGCAGGACTTGCGGGCTGAACTGGACCGTCTGGTTGAAATTTCAGGTGATGAGATTGAGACCACCCTGTTAATTCATCCCGACGTATTGAATGATTTTTTTGACTACAACGGATTCCTTGACCGTGTTGACATCACACTGCGGCGGCTCAATCTGGAGGGTGTGATCCAGGTGGCGAGTTTTCATCCTCAGTACCAATTTGCAGGCACCTCGCCAGGCGACCTGGGCAATGCGACCAATCAGTCCCCGTTCCCCATGCTGCATCTGCTGCGCGAGGACAGTATTGATCGGGCACTCGCGGTCTTGGACGAGCCTGAATCGATCTTCGAGGCCAATATCGCTTCGCTAGAGCGACTCGGCGAGCAGGGATGGCGAGCCTTGCAGGCTCAGTGCCAGGCGGATGCCGATTCCATTGATCCCAGGCCATTGCCCAAATCCGGCGGGTAATAATGGCGTTTTGTCTCACTTAACCCAGGACCCTATGCGACCCACGCTCAAGCCTGCAAGCCCTCATTTTTCTTCCGGGCCCTGTGCCAAGCGTCCTGGGTACGATGTTGGTGCATTGGTGGTCGATACGCTCGGGCGTTCGCACCGCTCTGCTCTGGGCAAGCAAACCCTCGCATTCGCCTGTTCGGAATCGGCACGACTTCTCGGGTTGCCACCGGGTTACCGAATCGGGGTGGTTCCTGCCTCCGATACCGGCGCGATCGAGATGGCCATGTGGTCGCTGCTCGGGCCGCGGGGTATCGATGTACTGGCCTGGGAGTCGTTCAGTGGCGCCTGGGTAACCGATATCGTCACCCAACTGAAACTACCCGATGTGACTGTCATTCAGGCTAACTACGGCGATCTGCCCGACCTGACCCGGGTCAATTTTGACCATGATGTTGTCTTTGTTTGGAATGGAACGACGTCCGGGGTCAAGGTGCCTGATGGGGAGTGGATTCCTGACGATCGCGCTGGACTGACTATTTGCGACGCCACGTCGGCGGTGTTTGCGATGGAGATGCCCTGGGAAAAACTCGACGTGGTGACTTACTCCTGGCAGAAGGTGCTCGGCGGGGAGGGCGCCCACGGCATGCTGATCCTGAGCCCCCGGGCCGTGGCCCGACTGGAGAGCTACGATCCGCCTTGGCCGATGCCGAAGATTTTCCGAATGAAATCTGGCGGCAAAGTCGCCGAAGGCCTGTTCAAGGGCGAGACGATCAACACACCGTCGATGCTGTGTGTTGCCGATTACCTTGATGCCCTGCAGTGGGTTGATCGCTTGGGTGGTGTGGCCGGCACGATCGCCAGAAGTGAAGCCAACCTGCAGGTACTGGTTGATTTCGTAGGGGACAACGACTGGATTGCGTTTCTGGCGACGGACCCTCAGACGCGTTCGAATACCAGTGTCTGCCTCAGCCTCAAGCTGTCAGAGGCGCAGGTGAAAGCGATGGTCAGTCTCCTCGAGACAGAGGGCGTGGCGTATGACATCGGTTCCTACAAGGACGCGCCGGCAGGCCTGCGGATCTGGTGTGGAGCGACCGTTGAAGCCTCGGACCTTCGAGCCCTCATGCCCTGGTTGTCCTGGGCGTATGCGCAGGTTCAATCACGGTGTTAAAGTCTTTGCGATGCGAGCGCGCTGCTAGGGCCGGCAAGTCCTGGCCGTAGCGGGGGTGTAGGCTCTATTGGTCTGCGTGGTTCTGCGTGCGATCATGCTGAATTTTAAAATAGTTAGTTCATAAGAGGAGAGGGGAAATGAAGCGTTTCCTTAAGCGGATGGCGGTCGTTCTGGGCGTATTGACTGCGATGGGTGGCACCGCCGCCATCGCTCAGGCCCAGTCCACAGCGGCAGGGTTCCCATCCAAGCCGATACGCCTGATCTGTCCCTTCCCGCCGGGTGGGGCGGTCGATATTGCCTCCCGAGCGATTGCAGTCGAATTGGCTAAGAATCTGGGTCAACCGGTGACGGTCGAAAATAAGCCAGGCGCCGGTGGCAACATTGGTGGTCAGGAAGCGGCACGGTCAGCGCCGGATGGCTATACGCTGTTCATGACGACCAGTGGCATTCAGGCGATCAATCCGGCGCTGTACGCCAAAATGCCTTTTGATCCGAGTAAGGACCTGGCTAGCGTGGTGGCGCTGGTCTCGCTCAATAACGTGCTGGTGCTGCACCCTGGGGTGAAAGCCAACTCGGTGCAGGAAGTTATCGCAATGGCCAAGGCCAAACCGGGGGAAATCAACTTCGCATCGAGCGGCAGCGGCACCAGCATTCACATGTCGGGAGAAATGTTCAAGTATCTCGCCGGGCTGAACATGGTGCATATCCCGTACAAGGGAAGTGCCCCTGCGCTGGTGGACTTGCTGGCCGGTCAGACCATGATGATGTTTGATAACATCCCTTCCGCCTTGCAACATATCAAAGCGGGCAAACTGAAAGCACTGGCGACGACCGGTGCCAAGCGTGACCCGTTGTTGAGTGACTTGCCGACGCTCGCTGAATCTGGTGTTGCCGGTTATGAGTCCGGCGTCTGGTTCGGTTTGACGGTGCCTGCGGGGACGCCCAAGGAGATCGTTACGAAGCTTAACGTCGAAGCGGTGAAGGCAACCAAGTCGCCCGATTACGTCAAGCGGATGACCGAGTTAGGTTACAACATCATCGGGTCGACCCCCGAGGTCATGTCCGACATGACTCGGGCCGAGGTGCAGCGCTGGGGGCCGATCGTTAAAGCTTCAGGTGCCAAGGCTGAATGAATTTAGGCCGGTTCTGCCAGGGCCTCGCTGACCTGGGTCGCAAAGTGTGAGAAATGCGCGGGGTTCAACCAGCGCACCACCACGACGGCCTTGTATTGGGGCTCGACCCAGACGTAGTTGCCTCCGGCTCCGACCATAAAAACACTTTCTTGACTGGTCCCTGGAAAGGTTTTTCCGTCTGGATTGAGCCAGGTCAACCAGCCGTAAAATGGTGCGAGAGCGCAGGGTTGGCGCATACGCTTCACCCAGGGCGCTGGGATGACGCTGATGGGCTTGCCGTCGACATTCCATTGACCGTCCCGGCGAAAGAGTTCCCCGATCAGTGCCTGATCATGCGTGCTGATTGAAACGCCACCGCCCCAGTGCGTACCCCCAGGGACCGAGAGGACACGTGAAGCGGCTCGTCGACCGCGCGCTGGCAGATCAACCCAGGCGTCCTTGTAGCCACGCCAGGCGAATGCACCGTTCGCGCCGATCGGTTTGAGGATTGCGTCTTCGAAAACCTCGGGCAGCGGCTGTCCGAACAGATGCAGCAGCGCCAGCGAAAGTTGATTGATTCTGACGTCGTTGTATTCCCAATAGTCACCAGGGGTCTGTAGCGGTCGCGGCGTCCCCTTGATCCCAAGCACCCCTCGCGGGTCATGAGAGACATGGCGGTAGCGGTCAACCACTTCTGAAAGTCCAAGGCAGTTGCCTTCCCATTCGCTGGTCTGGCTCAGCAAATGGGACCAGGTAATGCTCTGGTTCTGCGGTGTGTCAAAACCGATCCCGGGCAGTTGCTGGGCGACCGGAGCCTCGGGATCAGGCAGAAGCCCATGCCCGTGGGCGACGCCTGCCAATAGCCCAAGATAGGTTTTGGCAACGCTGAAGGTGAGATCCGCGCGTTGGGTATCTCCCCAGGACCGCCAAACTTTGCCATCGCGCAAGATCATTCCAGAGACACCAACCCGCTCATGAACTGGCCCCAGCAACTGGTTCCAAGGCGCGGGATCGTCATGATGTACCCCCCACTGGCGCGGCGCCTCCATGGGATCACGGGGCCAGTTGATCTCGTGAGCGATCGAATAGTCGATGGCTTTCTCAATCGAATTCATCGTGGCAACACCCTCTCGGATTGGTGACATGCAACGCGTTGCGCATTGGGATGGCGGACTTCAGGCAGACTTGGCTGACAATGCAGCAACCGCCGGGATCCAGTGTTCTGAGAGGATCCCCCGGTTCGATTTTTCGTGCGCCTGGATTGAATGATAGTGACCTTTTGACCCACGAATCTTGACAGAGTTTCTGCCGCATTCCGATGGATAAGCGCCTGAAGTTTCCTGACCTGTTTGCCACTTCACGTGGTCGACTGCTTGCTTTTTTCCTGCTCTACAGCACGGAAGGCGTCCCGTTGGGTTTCGCAGCGACGGCAGTCGCGACCTTGTTGAGGCGTCAAGGCGTTGGTCCAGCCGAGATCGGTGCCTTTGTCGCCTCGTTTTATCTACCGTGGGCATTCAAATGGGCCTTCGGTCCGCTGGTCGATGTGTTTTCATCGGACCGACTGGGTCAGCGCCGTGGCTGGATCCTCGGCACTCAGCTCATGATGGTGCTGACTCTCTTGTCGACCGCCCTCGTGAATCTTCCCGGCCAGTTGGGTCTGTTCACAGCAATCCTGTTGTTACACAACGTCTTCGCCGCAACGCAAGACGTCGCAATTGATGCACTCGCCGTCAACTCATTGCAGGAACACGAGCGGGCAACAGCCACGGGGATGATGTTCGCCGGCGCGAGCATCGGTCAGATGATCGGCGGTTCTGGCGCACTCTTTGTGGCCTCGGCGTTCGGATTCGAGAGCAGCGTATTGTTTGTGGCGGCGGTTATTTTCGCGGTGACGCTGCTGGTGGTGTTACCGATGAAAGAGGCGGCGCGAAAGTCGATGTCTGATCCAGGCGCTAGCCGGACAGCGGCCGCAAGACGTGAACTAGAACGCTTTGGCACGACAGCGTTTCGCGCGTTCATGGGAACCCGTGGTGCCTTTGTCGGATTGTTTTTGGCGCTTCTGCCTCCCGGCGCGATGTGTCTGGGTTTGGCGTTACAGAGCAACCTCGCGGTTGAACTGGGCTTCACCGATGATGAAGTCGCCTGGATGGGGTTGGCGTCAACGCTGATCACCGCCCTCGGGTCGTTGCTCGGGGGGCGCATCGCGGACCGGTTCGACCGCCGGCGGTCACTGGCGGTCTATATCGTCCTCATGACTATTCCAGTGTTGATGCTGGCTGCCTTGCTACAGCAGTCTGGATGGATCATGCCCGTGCAGCCCGATGCCGCGGTCAAACCGGAAGTTCCCAGGGCACTGTTGATCGCATTCTGGGTCGCCACCCTGACCTATGGATTGTTCAACGGCATGATGTACAGCGCCTCGACGGCGATCTACATGGATGTCACGAACCCCGTGGTGGCTGCGACGCAGTTTACGGCGTACATGGCGCTATGCAATCTTGCGATCGCGACCAGTGCGACCTGGCAAGGCGTGGCGATTGAAGCGGTTGGCTATCCAGCGACCATGTTGATGGACTCTGGAATCGGTCTGTTATTCCTGCTCCTGCTGACGCAACTTCAGGTGCGCTCAACAGCCAGTGCTTTGGTGGATGCGATGGCGCCCGCCCGCACGCGGCTACTTTGCCAGGGTCTCGGGGTGTTGGGCTTGGCCTGGTTACCCGTTTATGCGGCACAGGCCTACTGGGGGACGACGGGCGACATCATCCGGCTCTTCTTCAACCTGATAGCCGTCGCTTCCGCCATGGTGCTCTTGGCCGCTTCAGTCCTGCTGCGAACAACTCGACCTGGAAATTCGCGAGCCGCGACGGTGGGGGCTGGACTACTCCTCGGCGTGCTGGTCACCAAGTTACTGGCCAGCCAAGCAGAAGCGCGATTTGCCGGGCTTTGGGCTGGGGGCGTCGAACTGCTCAGTCAGGTCTCGCTGGGACTTGCGTGGGGGGCACCACTGATCGCCGCGCTGTTGCTACTTTATCTGTCACGACACGACTGGGATGAGATATTGGGTTGATGCCGGCGTCAATGGACCGATGCGAGGAATCCCCGCAGTTCGGGCGTCTGCGGGTTCTTCGGAGGAAATTCCAAAAGCGGAGGGGTCTGCAGAGATCGAGTAGACGCTTGGCGCCGCCCGATTCGAAAATATCGGTAGACTATTTTCTTATCCAGAGAATATCTTGGACTTGGCGCTTGCCATCTTGAAACCAACCTGATTCGTTCTCATGTCGATCTCACTGGCCAACATCCCTTTTTTTGCCAATCTGAACGCAGACGACATGATGGCGTTAATGGCGGCAACTAAAACGATCGCCGTGCCCGCCAATACGACGGTGTTCTGGAAGGGGGACGCACCGGATGCGCTCTATATCATCCTGAGCGGTCGGGTGAAGGTGTATGTGAGAGATCAGCGAGGCCGAGAGACCCTGTTCGCAACCCTCAAGCCGGGGGATTATTTCGGAGAAATGGGATTGATCGATGGCGAGCCCCGATCCGCGAATGTTTCCACGATTGAGGCCTGTTCGCTGTTGCGCCTCGGGGCTCCGGAGTTTGAAGTTTGCCTGCAGTCAAATTTCAGAATCGTCCGAACCGTGCTCAAAGGACTCTCCCAGCGCCTGCGTGATCTCAATAGCCGCAGTGTTGTTCAGCAGCGCTAGGTCTCCGGGGTAGGGCTTCTGGGTAGGGCAGAGGCAGAATCGGGCTGGTTCGGTCAGACGGAGCTGGGGCTCTGGTCAAATGGGTTTGCGGTGCCGGATGTCGATCCCTTCAATCGTGTGAATCACATTCTCGGCC
Organism: Burkholderiaceae bacterium; assembly: GCA_040401595.1. Taxonomy (GTDB): domain Bacteria; phylum Pseudomonadota; class Gammaproteobacteria; order Burkholderiales; family Burkholderiaceae_E; genus RFPW01. The sequence goes on along the minus strand of JBBAOE010000014.1, from coordinate 36,116 downwards.
AGACTTTTGGCGTGATCGCCAACCCGTTCGATTGACTGAACGACGAAAATCAGCCCAAGCAGAATTGGAATGGCATGCAAATTCTGGGACATCTGAATTTTTAATCCAGAAACGAGGGCGTCGCGGTGGCGGTTGACTTCGATATCCAACGCTGCCACCGAAGATGCCAGACCAGCGTCATGCTGTATGAACGCATTGAGCGCCCGCTCCAGAACAAGATGCGCCTGTTCCGCCATGGTCTCGATCGACGAAAGTGGGAGCGTTTCCCGCACGTCGAGCGCATGGATACGGATGGCACATCGCCCGATTTTCTTCGCTTCATCCCCAATGCGCTCCAGATCATGGACGGAGTGCAGGGCGCTGACCAGTTCCCGAAGGTCAACTGCCGTGGGATGGTGGCGCGTAATGGCCAGTTGACAGAGTTCATCCACCTGTAGGTGCAGGGAATTTACCGTTCTTTCGTCGGTCTCGATCAGTGGAACATGCTCGATCTGATCATGACAGAAGGCAAGTACCGCGCGGCGAAATTGCTGGCTGGCCAATTGACCCATGGTGGTCAAGGTCGAGCGGACATTCTGGATGTCCGCATCAAATGACTTAAGGGTATGGTTTGGCATTGGAGGCCTATGTTGATCGTCGGGAGCTTTATCTCGCGGCATACAACCGACTAATCAATGATAAGGGTTATGTGGACTCTCGGGAAACTAAATCATGAATTTTAATTGGCCCCGCTGGCTGCTACCGGTCAATTTTGTTCCTGGAACCTCCTGACTCAATTACACGCCCAAATCCATAGTCCACTCAAACCAGCCAGGATCTCAACAATAGGGACTGGATCCATGGTGTTTCCCCAGGAGCAAATTCACGGCATCATCCGATGTCGGTGGAACCCATGGCCGACATTCAACTGATCCAGGAGACCCGGAAACATGGCAATTTATGAACTGAGAACTTATGACGTCGTCGTCGGGAAAATGGCCGAGGTCATTGCGCTGTACAACACGGAGGGCTGGCCAGCCGTCCAGCGCCATCCCGAGCGCCTTGTTGGTTATTTCACCGGTGATGTGGGAGCGATCAATCAAATCATTCATTTATGGAAGTTTGAGGATGATGCGGATCGCCGCGCCTTTTGGGCTGGTGTGTTCGCAGATGAAGCCTTCATGGCGTTCGCCCGAAAGTTGCGTCCGTTGCTGCTTTCGCAGAACAACAAGCTGATGCTGGCCTCACCCTGGGGTCCTCATCCCTGAGTCTAGGGTGCCTGCAGTGATGCGGCCGACGCCAACAAGCGCACCCTGACTGAGTCGTCGCTCGGGCAAGAATGCCTCCGCCCTTGCAGGAGTGTTCCTGCGCTGACGGAGTTCAGATTCTTGATCAAACGATTGATACTTGGATATGCAACGAACGCGCCCGCGGAGGCGATTTATCCCTTTGTCGTGTCCGCGCGGCGCTGGCACCGACCGGACGATACCCGGATCGCCTTATTTGTGACGCCCGATGGCGCCGATGCTGGCGCGGTTCATGCGCTCGCAAACGAATTCGGGATCGAACTCCTACCCGCAACCTCGCAGTGGCGTGGGCCGAGGAGCCGGTGGGCAAAAATCGCAGCGCGGGGCGCACTCGCCTGGTGGAAGGCCTGGGACCGCTTGGACCGAGTCAGGCAGGTCGAGAATTCATCGGGAACTGGAAACTCGGTTCGTTGCTCTCAGGACCGAAGCCGCGAAATAGCGTTGGGCAGCTGGTGCCATCCTCATTACACGCGTTGGCTGGATTACCTGCGCATGCTCGAGACAAACCGTGGGATCGGTGAAGTCTTCCTGTCGGATGTCACCGATGTTATTTTTCAACGCAATATTTTTGAGCGGCTAGATCCTCAAAGACTCTCGATTGCGCAGCAACCGCTGGTTTATGACGGACACAATGTTGACAGCGGGTGGTTGCGGGATGCACTGGGGCCAAACCGACTGGAAGCGCTGATGGGACAACCGGTTATGTGCGTTGGCACGGTCGGCGGTCCCATTGGCCCGATGATCCAGCTCTGTCAGACACTCTGGAATACTTTTGCTCAGCGACCATTTGGTGGTGTCGAGCAGGCATATTTCAACGATCTGTTTTATTGTGGGGCGCTGGGGTCGTGCGCCGTTCGATCGAATGATGAGGGTTTCGTCCTCACGATCACCTCTCCGCAGGAATGCCCGAGACTTACCGCAGGACCCAACGGATTGCGGTACGCCGGGAGTGTGCCAGCGGCGGTTCATATGTATAACCGACTGCCTGAGCAATGGCGCGCATCCATTGATGCAGTGATCAACGGCCAGTGCAAGTTCCCCCGTAGCCTCGAGAGCCATAGCGATGCGCTTGCTCAGCGGACTTAGTCTCGGTTCGAGCCCATCGCCCCAACAAGATCTTGTGACGTTCGTACTGGAAAGTCGATTATGCTCACCTTCCAGAATAAGGCGAAGTCGGGGTAAGAGCGCGGCCAGCTTCGGGGCAGAACGCGTTTGAATCAAGGAGTCAGATGATGAAGGCAGCAACTATTCTCGAAACCATTGGACGTACGCCCCACATCCGGGTCAACCGCCTGTTTGGGTCTGGTCACCAGGTCTGGATTAAGTCTGAACGCAGTAATCCGGGCGGGTCGATCAAGGATCGGATTGCGATGGCCATGGTCGAGAGCGCTGAAAAGACGGGTGCCCTGAAACCTGGCGGTACGATCATCGAGCCGACCTCGGGAAACACCGGCGTAGGCTTGGCGATGGTGGCCGCAGTCAAGGGGTATCGGTTGATTCTGGTCATGCCGGACAGCATGTCGGTCGAGCGTCGCAGACTGATGCTTGCGTATGGGGCAAGCTTCGAATTGACGCCCCGCGAGAAGGGCATGAAAGGGTCGATCGCTCGTGCGGAGGAATTGGCAGCGACCATTCCCAACGCCTGGATCCCCCAGCAGTTTGAAAATGCAGCGAATATCGCGATTCATGCGCAGACGACGGCGCTGGAAATTCTGGCTGACTTCCCCGAGGGTCTGGATATCATCATTACCGGGGTTGGAACTGGAGGACATCTCACTGGTTGCGCCCAGGTGCTCAAACAACATTGGCCCCACCTGAAGGTCTATGCGGTCGAACCCAAGGCCTCGCCAGTGATTTCCGGAGGAGCGCCGTCCCCGCATCCCATCCAGGGAATTGGCGCTGGATTTATCCCCAAGAATCTCGATACCACCTTGCTCGATGGCGTGATTCAGGTCGATGCCGAAGATGCCCGTGAGTTTGGTCGTCGGGCTGCGCGCGAAGAGGGCATGTTGGTTGGAATTTCTTCCGGCGCAACGCTCGCCGCGATCCATCAGAAACTGCCTGAGCTACCCGCTGGAACATCGGTTCTGGGCTTCAATTACGATACCGGAGAACGCTACTTGTCGGTTGACGCTTATTTGCCGACCGCGACTGCCTGAGCCATCTGCTGGCCCCGAATTTGCCAGCTATGCAGCCCGTTATGAAACGCGAAACGCCTTGAGCAGGGTGATCTTGCGTTTCTGGACCAGAATTGTTTCTGACTCCTCCAGGTGGCGCACGACCCGGCTGACCATTTCACGGGATGCGCCGATCTGACGGGCGATTTCCTGTTTGGGTGGCGCCTGCTGAATCACCCGCACGCCATCCAATTCTTTGCTGAGGTCGAGAAATAATCTGGCGATTCGACCGTAGACGTCCAGCAGCGCCAGGCTCTCGATTTTTCGGTCGGCCTCGCGTAAGCGATGCACCAAGGCCCGGATGATCGCGATCGTCATGTGGGGATCGTCCATCAGGTGCTGTTTGAAGACAGTCTCCGGGACTAACAGGGCCTCAGACGCTTCCAGTGCTGCAACCGAAGCGGATGGAGGAAGATTGTCTAGCAAGCCCATTTCACCAAAAAAGTCCTGGCGCTGTAGTTCCGCAAGCGCAACTTCCTTGCCATCCTGGTGTTGAATAAAAATCCGGACGCTGCCCGACAACAGCACGTAGAGGTACTTCATCGGACGGTTTTCTGGGCTCTGAGCCTGCAGAATCAACTGGCCTCGTGTGTACCGCTTCAATATCGAGTTCGATGCAATGTGCTGCAGGATCTCGTCGCTGATTCCTGTGAATAGCGCGATCGTTCGAATCAGGGCGAGCGAGACCATGTAGACCTGTTGGGGAGCTTGTCACCAAAAGTCTAGCCCAACCGTTGGACGAATCAGCGTTTCGGTGGTTGGAAACCATCGCTCAACGTACCGAGGAACGCGAGGAGATCGTCGATTTCACGTTCGGTTCGTGCGGGGCCAGCGTTGGCCGGACGATCGAACGGTGCCCGGTCCTAGAGGATGTTGGGGACATAGGCGGCCGGCAGATCATTGGGTACGCCCGCTGGTCCATACCAGCGCTTCGGGTCGCTGTTGCGGGTGGCGTAGAAGCTAACAACATCGCGCGGTTTGGTAAAGAATCCCTTGTGCATGAATGCCTCGCGCGGGGTCCATGAACGTTTTCAGACCGCGAGCCTCACTCGCGTTGAGTTGAACTTTGCCGTGAATGAAATAATCATATTTTGAAGAAAATCGTAGCGGGTCCTCGCGCGATTCGAATGCGGCGATCGCGACGCCGATCTTTTGAAACGCAAGTTCGGGTGACTTGAAAACGTGCGGCCCAAATTCAGCGATCAGATCCTTGGCATAGCTGGCCTTGGCAATCTTCGTGACCACGCTGGCTGCGTTTGGATTGTTCATCTCCTTGGCGTTCAGAAAGGGGCCTAGTGCCTGTTGTGCAAGCGTGTCGGCGCGTCGGTCCCAGAATAGACCGCCGATGGGGTCGATATCCTCACCAGTCACACGGAAGGAAAAGGCCGGAGACAAATGACTGTCGAAATTGCTCATCGCGTTGCGGGGGTGCCAACCCCATGGCGCCTGGTAGGGTCGAAGGAAAAGCCGCATGCAGCCCGCCAGACCGCGCGTCCGCCGGGTGGCTGTTCGGTTTGGCCAGCGCAGCGCCGGTGTGGGGCAATGTGATTGACCCCAGCAGGAGGGGAATCAAAACCGACAGGTCGAAAATCCCAGGTCGGGCTGCGAGATTCATCATCAAACTCCTGATTGTGCAGACATCGAATGGAGCCTGAGCATCCCGCTTGAGTCGAACCATCTGTTAGGTAAGAAGTCACACTTCTTTTTTGAAAACAGCCCTCCGGCGGCCAGTATTTTCCCGCGGGTTAATGAGGTGTCGCGTTCACAGGAGTCGTTGGCGCAATTGCTGACTCAGCGCATCGACGCACGCCACCATGCCGAGCATGCCCAGTAGCACTGCTGCGGTCTTGTGCATCTGGAATAAACCCAGGTGAAACGCCAACATCTGACCCAGGCCACCCGCGCCGACCACCCCCAGGACTGCTGCAGCGCGGATGTTGTTTTCCCATCGATAGAGGGTGTAGCTCAGCACCTGCGGCAGGATGGTCGGCAGGGTCGCGTAGAAAAAGACACGGCCCCCCCCCACCCCTTGAGTTCTGAGCGCCGTCGCAGGCCCCGCTGGGGCGTTTTCAAGAGCCTCTACATACAGACGCCCAAGAACGCCGGCGGTATGCAGAGCCAGCGCCAGGGTGCCGGCAAAAGGGCCCAGACCCGCCGAAATGAGTAAGAGTGCTGCCCAGACCAATTCCGGAATGGCGCGCAACGCCCTCAGGAATAACTGAAGTGGGGTTCGGGTCCAGGGGATCTCTTCGCTGCTACCCCGACTGGCCAGGACCGCCAACACCATCCCGAGCAGCGCCGCAAGCAAGGTCCCAAGGACGGACATGGCCAGGGTTTCCCATGCACCCCAAAGTACCTTCTGAATAAAGTCAGGAGACGATTCTGGGGGGAAGAACTCGCTCAAGAAACGACCCATACTCGAGGCGGCTTCGGCTGAGAAGAAGGCCTGCCACTGCAAATCGAGACTGGCGAAGCTCGCGATGATCAGGCTGAGGATCGCCGCCAGTACCCCCCAGGCCTGTGTCCTCATCCCAGCACCTTGCGGATCGCAGCACTACCCCGGTCGGCCAGCGCGACCAGAGCGATGAAGACCAGCAACATCGTCGCGACCTCGGCACCAGCAAACATCTTCATCGAATTGTCCATTTCCTGGCCCAGACCGCCCGCACCCACGAAACCGAGAACGACGGAGGATCGAATGGCGCATTCCCAACGATAGATGGTGTAGCTGGTGAGTTCCGACGCACAGGCAGGTAGTAATGCAAAACAGAACGCCTGCAGGCGGCTGCTGCCGTTTTGCAGCAAGGTGCGGGTCGCGTGCTGATCGGCGCTTTCCAGGATTTCCGCATAGACTTTGCCAAGCATGCCGACGTACGTGAGCGCGATGGCGAGTACGCCAGCGGTCGGACCCAGACCGACGACACGCACAAACACCAGCGCCCAGACGAGCTCGGGAATGCTGCGCAGGATGATGAGGATCCAGCGAACCGATTGGCGCAACCAGAAGGGTCCCCGGGCCATGGTCCCGGTCAGAGCAGAGAGCGAGAGTACCCGCGCTGCAAGCAGGCTCAATGGAATCGCCAGTAGCAGTGCCAGACTGATCCCGACCGTGGCCATGGCGACGGTGCGCCAGGTTTCACGGGCAATCAGACGCAGGAAATCGGGATCAACAGCGATCGGCCAGAAGCTTCCAAGAAAACGCCCCGTCGCTCGAACGCTTTCCGCTTCAAAGAGAGTCCAGGGACGGAATTCGGTGGCGACACCGAGGGGCCACAGAACGGCAAATCCGACCAGAATCGAGAACAGTCGGCGGGCGGCAGCTGGATCCCGCGAGGGCTTTGGGCGCTGCATGATCGACCTTGATTGCTGAATTATCGGCAGTGCAGGGCTGTCACGTTGCCGACCGGGTCAACCCTCAGATCAACTTGTGACGACTCTTCGGACGACTCGTAGAGACTGGCGAGCTGCGCAGTCGTGACTTGTGAACTCGGCAGATCGAAGACCATGCGGCCTTTGCGCAGACCAATGACTCTTGGAAAATAGGTCAGGGCAGCATCGACCTGGTGCAGGGTCGTCACCAGGGTTGCGCCCCGCTCGCGAGCGCAGTCGACCAGGGCCCGCATGGCCTGCTGCAGTCTCACCGGGTCGAGCGAAGAAAGCGGTTCGTCGATCAGCCACAGCGAGGCAGGCGAAAGCAAGGCGCGGGCTAAACCGACCCGTTGTCGCTCTCCGCCCGAGAGTCGGTCGACTCGTTCGAACAGCTTGTCGGCCAGATCGAAGCGCTCGAGCGCAGCCCTCGCGCCGGGGATATCGCTCGGGTAGAGCAGAGATCGCAGACTGGCGAACAGGCTCATCGCCGGCAATCGTCCCGCCAGCACTGCCGTGACCACCCGCTGGCGGGGCGGTAAGGGCGGAATTTGCGGGGCCAGAAATAAATGACCCCGTAGCCGCTGCAATGTTGATTTGGATAACTGCCAAGGGTCCTGGCTATCGAGCAGCAAGCTGCCGTTGACTGGCTTCATGGCGCAGGCCAGGACCTCCAGCAGTGTGGTCTTACCGGAACCCGAGGGACCGATGACGGCGACCTGTTCGCCAGGCCCGATCTCGAGATTGAGATTCTCGAGCGTCCGCTCGTTCGCCGATCGATAGGCGCGGTGACGAGCCTCAAGATCCCTCGTCTGGATGTTCAACGCGGTGGGCTTAGAGGAGTTGGGCGCTGCGTGCCGCCTCTTCGATCTCTTTGTAGTTGTCCGCCTGGGTCGCTACAAAACGGCTGGCGCGCTGCAGTTCAAGAATTTCCTTACCTTCCACAGTGGACTTGCTCAAGCTGAGAAACGCCTGCTTGAGCTTTTCACGCATCGCCGATGGCATCTCAGCATGGACCGACCAGTTATAGTCAAAAAAGGGCTGGGTCGTGTAGAAAACCCGAACCTTACTGACATCTACTTTTTTCTCAGCAACAAAACGTTCCCAAACCTGAATATTGAGAGCACCGGCCTGAACCTTGCCGGATGCAACCGCGGCGATCGTGGCATCGTGGGCCCCGCTGAAGGCCACGCGCTTGAAATCCTTCTCCGGATTAATGTTGGCCCGCAGGAGGGCGCTGCGCGGCATCAGGTGTCCGGAGGTGCTGCTTTGCGAGCCAAAGCTGACATCCTTGCCTTTCAGATCTGCCAGCGAATTGATCGAAGGATCGCTGGTGATGAATACTGACTTGAACTGAGTGTCTTCCTCGCGCTGAACCAGGGGCACGATTTTGCCGCCCGATCGGATATTGGCCTGCACGAAGGTAAATCCGCCAAACCACGCGAGATCCACCCGCTTGTTCACCAGGGACTCGACGGCTGCCGCGTAGTCGGTCACCGGAACAAACTGGACCTTCACGCCGAGTTGGGCCTCTAGATAGGCCACGAGCGGTCCGGCTTTGCGGGCCAATTCGCTGGGGGATTCATCCGGAATCGCGGTCACTCGGAAAACGGTCTGAGCTTGAGTCACGGTGACGCTGCCCATCAGCAGGCTGGCGACGAGGGTGATGCCGAGGCGAACGAAGCTCAATCGATTCATGTGCATTCCTGATGGGTCCGAGCAAGTCTAGAGGGCGTGTTGCCGCAGTCGCTCGCGGATCGTAGGGGGGACGTTGACCGGTTCGACCGATCGCGGCCCGGATCGCTGCGTAGGATGCCAGAATCTGCCTCCGAACAAACTAGGACAGACAAAAATTGAAGCAGGTATCGAATTTAGAGCCGAACGAGATGTCCGAGCTTTGTCAGGGGCTGTTGCGACCACAGTCACAGATCTCGTCTAAGTATTTTTACGACACCCTCGGATCGCGCTTGTTCGAGGCCATTACGGCCCTGGACGAGTACTACCCGACCCGGACCGAAGCAGCGATTCTTGAGGCGGCCGGTGCTGAAATTTCGCAGCTGGTACCTGACGACGCCGTACTGATCGATCTGGGTGCGGGCAGCTGTGCCAAGGCTGAGCGCTTATTCCCGATCTTGAATCCTTCGGCTTATTTGGCCATCGATATTTCGACCGAATTTCTGCATCAAGCTCTGCAGACCTTGGGCCATCGCCATCCTGGGCTTCCGATACGCGGCGTGGGTATGGACTTCTCAAGCTGCCTGGAACTCCCCCCAGAGTCCATCGCATGGCTCTCGAAGCTCGGGCTCGACAGTCAGCCGAGAGTCATATTTTATCCGGGATCGAGCATTGGCAATTTCGCATCCCCAGAGGCCTTGGTCCTATTGCGTCAGGCTCAGGCAGTGTGTGCGGCCAGTGAGTCGGGCGGGGGAATTCTGATTGGTGTTGATCGGGTCAAACCCCGGCCAGTGCTGGAAGCCGCCTATGACGATGCGTTGGGGGTGACGGCTGCCTTCAACCGCAATCTGCTGCGCCATTTGAATCGTATTCTTGGCACGGACTTTGATTTGGATAGCTGGAAACATGTCGCTTTTTTCAATGAACCGGAATCCCGGATCGAAATGCACTTGGAGTCACTGCGGGCCCAAACCGTCCAGTGGCCGGGGGCTGAACGTCAGTTTTGCGCCGGGGAGCGTATCCATACTGAAAATTCATACAAATGGGATCCTCCTAGGTTTGAGGCGCTCCTAACGCAGGCCGGATTCATCCCAAGGCAGCACTGGACCGACGAGGACCAGTGGTTCAGCATTTTCTGGGCGACCGTTTGATCGGCTGGCTCGGGCTAGAGAGCGACCGAACGGAATCCTGCAAAGATATCGTCTCGCTCTGGCGTGCTGAAGTTTCGATACTGCACATGTCGCATTCGGGCCCGGGTCGCGGCGCAGGCGCCTTTTAGTACCGGCCGTCCATCGAACCAAGGCTGGGAGTAGTCACGATAGGGATGCGCGATGAATCCGTGAAACGGTTGGAAGGCGCTGGCGGTCCATTCCCAAACCTGGCCCCATTCAAATCCAGCCCCAGATTGGGCTGCGGCCACCCACTCGGCCTCGGTGGGCAGGCGGCGCTGCGCCCAACGACACCAGGCCTGCGCTTCGAATGCACTCACGTGAACCACGGGGGTTGAGAGATCCAGTGGCTGCCAGCGGCCGAATCGAAGTCTCTCCCAGGTCGATCGCACCCCGCGGCGTAGGTAACGGGGCAAGGATCGATTTCCAGAACAACGCCAATTCCAGCCGGGTTCGCACCACCAGCGCGGGTCGGTATACCCACCGGATTCAATGAAGGGTAGGTATTGCCCCCAAGTGAGAGCACTGGGGTCGATCTGGAATTCCGCTGTCCGGATCACATCCAGGCCCAGTTCGTTATCAAAACAAAACCCGGACCCCTCGTAGCCGAGCCGAACCTGAGCGGGTGCGACGGTTAGCTCCCCCGCAACGACACGCGTTTGCGGTGCGTCATCCAGGTCATACCCCGGATCGAAACCAAGGGTCTGGGCCATGTAGGCGGCCGCTTCGGCATGCATGTCCTCATGAAACAGGGACAGGCGGAAGAAATACAGACCCTGATCGTCGTCAGACGCCGCCTCTAGACAGCTTAGGGCGTCAGCCAGGCTATCGATCAAGTCGGTGCGGGTTTCGGCCGCGCTGGGCAGCGCTAAGGTCCATCGACGATCGTGTGCGATGGCGCTTGAATCGTAGAGTGCATCCGCGTTCACGCCGCGGCAGGCCTGTCTGGCCGGCAGCCGGCCCGCCGTTGGATTGGCCTGCAGTCCGCGGGCCCGATCGGGATTGCGGGTTAGCCACCAATCCGCGAACCATCCGACGTGGCCGAACTCCCACCTCGGCGGATTGATGATGGAGGTGAGTGGTACATTCATCGAGTGCCCGAGCGCTGCTGCATAGTGATCGAGCAGGCGCAGGGTTCGCAGACGAGCATCCTGGAGCGCTTGTCCAAGCGCTCGCTTGTCCGCTACACGCAGACCGTTGAGACTTTCGTTCGCAACGCCATCCTTCATGCGAAAGCCTTTACTTTGTATCCTGACCCCCGCATTGGCTGACGCCAATAACGGGAATTGGCAGACGGCGCGGCGTTGGGCAGCGATGCTCGCCGGGCGTTTTCAGGTGCATTTGACCAAATCCTGGCCCACAGGGGATCTGAAATGGGATAGCGCTGCTGGTTTGATAGCCCTGCATGCCCGACGCTCTGCAGGTTCGATCGCGGCTTGGGCCCGAACCTTTCCTGACCGGCCCTTGGTGGTCACACTCACGGGAACCGATCTCTATCGGGATATTCATCAGGATCATTCGGCCCAGGAGTCGTTGCAGTTTGCCCAACGACTCATCGTGCTGCAAGAGCAGGGGCCTCTCGAGCTACCCGTGCCATTGCGCTCCAAGTGCCGTGTGATTTTTCAGTCGACGTCCGCCAGGTACCGATTGAAAAAAACCTCCCGGCATTTGCGGGTCGTGATGGTCGGGCATCTGCGGGACGAAAAGTGGCCTCAGGTGATGTTTGAAGCCAGCCGCCGGATTGGGCCAGACGATCGAATCCGGATTGATCATATTGGCAATCCACTGGATCCGGAGTTGGCCGATATGGCTGCACAGACGGCTCGTCAATGTCCCCACTACCGGTGGCTGGGCGGGCTGGGCCATACAAAGGTTCGGAATCATATTCAACGCGCGCATCTCCTGGTCCATACCAGTCGGATGGAGGGGGGGGCCCATGTCATCCTCGAAGCGATTCGCAGCGGTACGCCGGTTCTGGCCTCGAACATCCCGGGCAATGTTGGCATGCTGGGTGTTGACTATTCAGGGTATTTTGAACCCGGTGATGTGGCGCAACTGGTTCAGATGTTGCGAAATGCTGCCCCCGGATCGGACTCGGGCGCATCCTGGCTTCATGCACTGCAAGCACAATGCGACGCCAGGGCACACTTGTTCGAGCCTTTGCGTGAACAGGCGGCCCTTCTTGACCTAATGAATGAGCTCAATTGGATCTCAACATGACGACAACCTCAACTCTATTGCCCCCGACCGAGCCTCGCTTGACCAGTCTTTCGCATGGTGGTGGCTGTGGTTGCAAAATCGCGCCGGGCGTTTTGAGTGAAATTCTCAAGGGCACCTCGGCGATGCCGATGCCTCCCGAACTGCTCGTTGGGATTGAGACTGCGGACGATGCAGCGGTTTATCGGCTCAACGACGAACAGGCGCTCATCGCGACGACTGATTTTTTCATGCCGATCGTGGACGATCCCTTCGACTTTGGTCGAATCGCTGCCACCAATGCCATCAGTGACGTGTACGCGATGGGCGGTACGCCGATCATGGCATTGGCGCTGGTGGGGATGCCGATCAATGTGTTGTCGACCGAGACGATCGGCAAGATTCTGGATGGAGGACAACAGGTCTGTCGGGCCGCCGGGATTCCGATTGCGGGCGGCCACACCATTGATTCGGTCGAGCCCATTTACGGCCTCGTTGTGATGGGCTTGGTACACCCCTCGCGTATCAAGCGTAACGCGGACGGACGGGTGGGTGACCGCCTGGTTCTTGGCAAACCGCTTGGCGTTGGCGTCCTGTCTGCCGCGCTCAAAAAAGAGCAGCTGAGTGTCGAGGGGTATACCCAGATGATCGCCTGTACCACCCAGCTCAATACGCCGGGTCCTGAACTCGCTGCGCTGTCTGGGGTTCATGCACTCACCGATGTCACCGGGTTCGGCTTGGCCGGACATGTTCTCGAGATGGCGCGCGGCTCCAACACGACGGCAAGGTTGGAGATGGCTCGTATTCCCCTGATCGCCGGAGTCCGCGACCTCGCCAGCTCAGGTTTCGTCACGGGTGCGTCCGGGCGCAATTGGGCGGCCTATGGTGATGAGATTGACCTCGCAGAGTCCCTGGAGGCGGTGGATCGGGATCTGCTCAGCGATCCCCAAACGAGTGGCGGCTTGCTGGTGGCCTGTGCGCCCGATGCGGTTGCATCGGTCCTCGCGATCTTTCGCGAGCATGGTTTCACCCAGGCAGCGGACATCGGTGCCCTGGCGCCGGCGCCGAACGATCGGCTCCGCCTGAAGGTCTCTTGATGGTGCGACGACTTTGGACAAGTCTGCTCGGTTTGGCTTTGTTCTCGGGGGCGGGCTGGTGCACTGGATCGCAGGCTTGTGAGGTCAGTGAACCGATTGTTTTTGCGGGGCTCAATTGGGACTCAAACGAGTTCCACACCGCTGTGGCGAAGCGCATCTTGCGCGATGGCATGGGTTGTTCGGTCGATAAAATTCCGGGTGCGACGATCCCTCTGCACAACGGCATGATCAAGGGCGACATCCACATCATCATGGAGATCTGGCTCGCCAATGAATCCAAGGTGTGGCTTGATGGTGTTGCTGCTGGCAAGGTCTCTGCCATTGGCGTCAACATGGCCGATGCTGTGCAGGCGTGGTACATCCCGCGATACCTGGTCGAAGGGCCGAATGCACCAGCCAAAGGCTTGCGTTCTGTCGCTGATCTGCCAAGGTTCAAGGGGCTGTTCGCCGATCCCGAAGAACCCGGTAAGGGGCGCTTCTACAATTGCATGGCGGGTTGGGCCTGCGAAACCCTGAACACCAAACGCCTTGCGGGCTATGGCCTGAGCGAGCATTTCACCAATGTTCGCCCGGGCAGCGGCGCTGCCCTAGACGCGGCGATCATTTCGGCGCTCAAGCGCCGCAGACCGATTGTTTTCTACTACTGGGGACCCTCGTGGTTGCTCGGTCAGCATGCCGAGGAACTGATTGCGCTCGAGGAATCCCCGTTCGATGCGCAGAAGTGGGCTTCGTTGGTGGCAGCAACCGATTCCGCCAAGGTCAAAGCGGCCACCGCGTTTCCAGTGGTCGACATCGTGATCGGCGTGAATCAGGCATTCATTCAGAGAGCACCGACCATTGCGCAGTTTCTGCGTCAGTATCGAACCAACACCCGACTGGTGTCGGAGGCGCTGGCCTCGATGCAGACAGGCAAATTATCGGCCGATGCCGCCGCCAGGCTATTCCTGATGAAGCATCCTGACGTCTGGGAGAGATGGGTCTCACCGGATGTCGCCAGGCGCGTCCGATCATCACTTTGACGCACGGTGTCATGGAATTTCCCGACTGGTACACCCCGTTTGTTGGAGCGGTCAACCTTCTGATCGATCGGCTGATTGTTGATTATGGTGATCAGGCCGAGCGGGCTTCGAACGACTTTCTGAAGGTACTGGTCTGGAACGAACAGTGGCTCAGAAATTTGCCGCCCTGGACGATGATCGGGGTGAGTGCGGCATTCGCTACAGCGCTCTCACGTCGCTTGACGCTCGGGGCAATCGTGGCGGTTGGGCTCTGGTTGATTGGAGCACTCGGTCAGTGGGATGCGGCGATGCAATCCCTTGCGCTCATGCTGGTCGCTGTTGTGTGTTGTTTGCTCGTTGGCGTGCCGGTGGGGATTGCCTGCGCGAACTTCCCGGGCGTTCGGATGGTGGTTGTGCCACTTCTCGATCTGATGCAAACGATTCCGATTTTTGTCTACCTTCTTCCGATCGCGATGCTTCTCGGCTTGGGAAAGGTTCCCGCGTTGCTGGCCACGGTCGTTTACGCGATTGCGCCCGTGATTCGATTGACTGACCTGGGTATCCGCCAGGTTGATGCAGCCGCACGCGAGTCCGCTCGCTCTTTTGGAGCGAATGCGTGGCAACTTCTCGTAAAAGTCCAGCTGCCGATGGCAGGGCCGACAATCTTGCAGGGTATCAATCAGACGACTCTGTCGGCACTCTCCATGGTCGTTATTGCATCCATGATTGGTGCACGCGGCGTCGGGGAAACCGTGCTGCTGGGGTTGCAGCGCAACGATATGGGTATGGGGCTGGTGGGTGGCGTTGTCATCTGTATTCTCGCGATCCTGCTGGATCGGACCCTGCAGGGCGCAGGGGTGCGCTGGCAAACCGCGAGCGTTCCCCAAAGACGCTGGATACCCCGCTTGCGGATCTTCTGAATTCTGGCAATGCTCGACATCCGTTCCCTGAGTACAGTCTTCGGGCCGCATCCTGCGCGGGCTCTACGGGAGTTGCGCTCCGGGGCCAGTGTTGAGCAGATCCGTGCCTCGGGACATGTCATCGCCTTGCATGACATCAATATCAGCGTTCGAGCGGGCGAGATCTTTGTTCTGATGGGACCCTCGGGTTCGGGAAAGTCCACCCTGGTGCGTCATTGCAATCGACTGATTCCCCAGACCGCAGGTCAGGTCCTGGTTCAAGGCCATGATCTTGCCAAACTGACCACCTCGGAACTGCTTGGTCTGCGTCGCACGATGATCTCGATGGTCTTTCAGGCGTTTGGGTTGCTTCCCCACCGCACGGTCTTGGATAACGTGGCCTTTGGACTCGAGCTACAGGGCCTCGCCACGCGCCTTCGCCGCGAGCGCGCGATGAAGATGATTGAGCGGGTGGGTCTGCGGGGCTCAGAGGCCAGGATGCCCGAAGAGCTTTCCGGGGGGATGCGACAACGAGTCGGTCTGGCGCGTGCGCTTTGCTGCGAGACACCGATCATTTTGATGGACGAGCCTTTCGCAGCGCTCGATCCCGTGATCCGGGAGTCCCTGCAAAATGACATGCTCGAATTACAGCGGGAGTTCGGGAAGACCTTTGTGTTCATCACGCATGACGTGGATGAAGCTATTCGGCTTGGCAGCCGTATCGGCATCCTCGACCATGGTCGACTTCTCCAGGTGGGTACCCCTCTGGAGATCCTTCTCGCCCCGGCCAATGCCACGGTTGCGGGGTTGTTGCGCCAAGTCAATCGCGCCAGGGCGATTCCGCTCTCGGCCGCGGTGGAGCAGGGCGCAGACGAAGATTCTCTGGCCGGCTGTGGACCGCCTGCTGATCGAATGCTGGATGCTAGGCAGTCCCTGGAAGCGGTCCTGCCGCAGCTACTGGGATCGACCGACCGGGTCGGCGTACAGCAAGACGGACGTTTTTTGGGTTTTCTGTCCCGGCAGCGTGTGATCGACCTGCTGTCTCCAGCTCCGCGTGAATTGCGATCGACTCAAGGACTTTTGTGAAAGCAATCCGAAGGAACCTCCTACGAACACTCTCGGGCCTGACCGCCGCTGCGACCGGATCGTTGCTGCCGGCGCGGGGTCAGGCCCAGACGACTCAGGCGCAGTTCGCGCCTTTGCCGTCGGGCGACGGTGGGCTGCGGCCGCGAGTTCTGTTGGAGGGACTGCAGAACCCTTGGTCGATCGCATTCCTGCCGAATGCCCAAGCCGTCGTGACGGAACGGCCCGGCATGATGAAGCGTCTGCAGTTCTCAGGCTCTGCTGCACGCAATCTCGGTCAGATTCAGAACGTGCCCCGTGTGCATGCAAGTGGTCAAGGGGGTCTGCTCGACGTCATCGCATCGCCCGATTTTGCGCGCAACGAGCTGATTTTCATGAGCCTCGCGCAGGCGACGGATGGCGGAGCCCGAACTGCAATTTTCCGTGGTCGACTGCGGGGTACCGAGCTGGGTCAGGTTGAGATGATCTTTGCGCAAAAGGATGATCCAAAGGGGCAACATCATTTCGGCTCTCGACTGTGCATCGGCGTCGATGGTTTCCTGTACGCCACGCTAGGGGAACGCTTTTTTGAGCGCAGCAAGGCGCAGCTGCTGAATAATCATCTTGGCAAGGTCATCCGGATCGGCACAGACGGATCAATCCCGCAGGACAATCCATTTGCCAATCAATCCAGTGCGATGCCCGAAGTCTGGTCCTATGGGCATCGCAATCCGCAAGGCGCTGCGCTACACCCCGTGACGGGGGCCTTGTGGGCGCATGAACATGGTCCGCAGGGGGGGGACGAGGTCAACATCATTCGCCCGGGGCGTAATTACGGTTGGCCTAAAATCACTTATGGTCGGGAGTATGTGACCGGGTTCAAGATCGGTGAGGGCACTGCCCGGCCCGATGTGGAGCAACCAGTCCATTATTGGATCCCGTCCATCGCCCCTTCGGGGATGGCGTTTGTGACCAGCGAACGCTACCCAGGGCTGCGCGGACACTTGCTTGTTGGGTCGCTTAAAGAGCGCTGCCTTGCATTGCTCGAGCTGAAAGGGGATGCGGTGGTGGGCGAGCAGCGGATCCTCTCCAGCCTCAAATCCAGAATCCGCGATGTGCGACAAGGCCCGGATGGCTACCTCTACGTGTTGACCGATTCGGATGAGGGCGCACTCTTGCGCCTAGAGCCCGCCTAGGGTGTCGGTGTCGGTGTCGGTGTTGGTATCGGTATTGCGAAATGAGAGGGTCGGAAGCTGGATTCTGGATCGACTTACCATTCGATGAGCTCGCCTCGGTAATCGATGAACCAGGCTTGCGGCCGAGCGGTCAGGCTGTCCGCTGCTGCCAGCATCCCAGCCACGGAAGCCTCGGCTGTTACGGTGTCGTGCCCTCGACTGAATGGCTGCGAGAGCCGCGAGGCGACTGTGCCTGGCTGAAGGGCAACGAACACAGCCTTGGGCCGGGTCCGGTGCGATTCGATTGCTGCTGTCTGGAGCAGCATGTTTCCAGCGGCTTTTGATGCCCGATAACCATACCAACCCCCGAGACGATTATCGGAAATACTACCAACCCGTGCTGACAGAACGCCGAAAATACTTCTCTCCTGTCGATGCAGAAGCGGGATGCACTCGCGCAGGATCAGCGCGCGGCCAATCGCGTTGATCTGAAAGGCCCGCGCGAGGCCAGTGGCATTCACGGCGTCGAGGCGTTTCTCTGGCCCGATACCATCGATCGTCAAGGCGCCGGTCGCGTCCACAATGAGATGAAAGGGTCCCTGGACTGCAGCAGCCGACACCGCTGCGCAAAGTGCGGCTTCATCTTCGAGGATCAGCGGGATCGGGCAGGAGCGATGCAGCGTTGCAACGCCCGCGCAGCGCGGATCCTGGGAGAGCCGCTGAACAAATGCGGTGCCGATCGTTCCACTGGATCCCAGCACCAGGGCCCGATAATCCGCGGGAAGCGTGGTCATCGACTGCATCGGGCTTTTCGGGTGCGGCGAAAGCATGCGTGTCAGAGGACCCGCGCGAGTTTGACCGCGAATTCGGAACCAGACCCAACCAGACGGCACCACATTCGAATCGGCATTGGCATCGGCAGACTGCGCGGCAGATCCATGCCCTGCGCGCCGCGCTTCATGGCATCCAGTCGGTGCTCGCGTTCGTCTGTCTGGCAATCGATGAGCAGGGATCGGAGCGCGTCATGACCAAGCAAGCCGCTGAGCTGCGTGATTTGGCCTTGATAGTGACTCTCGACGAAGCGTTCAACCGCTTCGATCGTTGCAAAAACCGCCCGAGGTCCGAACACACTCGGGATCGCACCGGTCAGAAAACCAGCAATCCGCCAGAAGATCAGGAGTTTGCTGCGTCGAAAGATGGGGAGCAGAGCGTTCATGGCAACCAGATGCTGACGCTCGGTCCGCAAGTGTTCTCGTGCAAATACGCGCACCTGTGCATCGCGGGTGACGGCCAGGATTCCGAGGTAGATCCAGACCGCTCCGGTCTCGCCAGCCTGATCCGACCGAATATCGCCCACCATCGTTGCCGGTAGATGCGACAGATCAAAGCCGCGGAAGATGCGCTGGATCAGAGGGCGCACCATCAGAAAACCGCGATAGGTCGCTTCCATCGCGGCAAGAGCGCCTGGGAACCGGGCGATTGCCGCGAGCCATTTCCAACCGGGTAACCGCTGCCATAGCGCAACGAATGCCCGGGCCCCACTCAACACGCGACCATCGGCCTGCAGGACATGGAAGCGGGCCATCAAGGAGGATCTCGACAATCCCTCGGGTAACCGGGTGTCTTGATTGCTGATGTCGAGCCACTGGACTGGGGTGGTGGATGGGAGGCCCCGGTAAACGGCAATTTCAGTACGGCAAAGCGGGCATGAGCCGTCGAAGCAAACCTGTATGGCTTGATCAGCCGAGAGTGTCGGATGTTGCGACGCTGGCAGGGGTGAAGGAATTTGATTCAAAGGAAGTGGATGGATCGGGTAAGCATGGTGTGGGAACAGCGACTCTTCCATAGTCGCGAAGGCATCGGAAACATGACTGGGCAATCCCGAGGAATCGTGCTGAGCCCGCTGTAAACATGCCGAATCTCGAACTGAGTAATAATCCAGAGCTTGCGCGGCGGTGCTAGTCGGTCAACGCGTTAGCGCGCGCTCCTGAGTCGCTTTACCCTTGGATCCAAGATCATGCAAGATGACGAACGATGTTGTGGCAGCGGTACCTGCATTATCGATCCAACTGGGCGCTGCTGGTGCGGTCAGCAGTGGGATGGCGAGAAAATGGTGGCTGCGTCATTACTCGACAACAACCCGTCGGGATCGGGCACAGAAGCGACCGATCGTCCGTCGGCCTCATCGGTTGACGCGCAAGTCGGTTGATGCGAACGATAGCGTGTTGATCGGTCGGAACAATCCGCTTCAAGCGACAACCTAGCGTCGACCTCTCCCTATGCTTCTGATCGCTGCGCTGCTCACCACGGCTATTTTGTTCGGTGGGATGGCGCTTTATTCGTTTGGCTTCGCAGCTTTTTTGTTCACAGCGCTGCCAATCGATATCGCGCGACTCACGATCCGCAAGGCTTTCCCGCATTTTTATCTCTTTGTGATCATGATGGCGGCGCTGGCTGCAGCCTTGATCGGGTCGCAGGATCTGTTCTCGGCGGGCGCGATGGCTGGGGTTGCGGCGACGACGGTACCAGCGCGCCAGATCCTGATGCCCGCAATCAACCGAGCCACCGACCTGGGCAACAAACAACGGTTCAACCAACTCCACGGTCTCTCGGTCGTTGTGACGCTGCTGCACCTGATCGCTACCGGATGGGTGTTGACCCGATTTCTTTGACTCCCCGATCAGCATGATCGCGTGTCCGGATCCGATGGTCCGACTCTGATGGGCCGACTTCAACTTCCCTGATGCTTCTACCCAGAGACCCCTTCCTTGATCCCGTGCGCGTAAGCTCGACAACATCATGCGTCTGATCGTTGATCTTCAGGGCTGGAAACGCAGGCTCGTCTACGTTCTGCTCTTTGAGAGCCTTGCGATCACGTGCACCAGCACTGGGCTTTCGATTCTGGCCCGAAGTGATCTCGGACATGCGGGGATCATGGGGTTGACGTGCTCTGCGGTCGCGGTCGTCTGGACCTGGATCTTCAACAGCTTGTTCGAACGATGGGAAGCCCGCCAGGTGATCCGCGGACGCAGCGCGATGCGCAGATTGGCGCACGCACTGGGTTTTGAAGGGGTGTTGCTGATTGTCTTCGTCTCGCTCTTTGCGTGGTGGTTTTCAATCAGTCTGTGGGACGCCTTTCTGATGGATGCTGCCCTGTTTGTCTTTTTTCTGGCGTTTACCTACCTCTTCAATTGGGCTTTTGATACGGTTTTTGGTTTGCCAGAGTCCGCGGCTTGAAGCCGGGGACCGTCACAAAGGCCAGAGGGGAAACCACGGCGGTGCATTCACAAAACCTCAGCCATGACGCCACGTCCATGAGGCCGCAAGAGCCGGATTCGCTGGCTATCGTGTGGTTCAAGCGCGACCTGCGTGTCGGGGACCATGCACCCCTGGTCGCCGCGGCTGCATGTGAGCGCGCGATTGGACTGTTCATTATCGAACCCGAGTGGCTGGGTAGTCCCGAGTGTCACCCGCGACATGTGGCCTATACCCTGGCTTGTCTGCGCATGCTTCGAGCAGATCTCGCGGCCTTGGGCCTGATGCTGTGTGTTCGCGTGGGCTCCGCGTGTGAAGTGCTCGCGAGCTTGAACGCTGAAGTCGGCAAGGCGGTGTTGTTCAGCCACGAGGAGACGGGAACGGGATGGAGTTATCAGCGGGATCTTGCCGTGGCTCAGTGGTGTCGCGCCAACGCGGTTCCTTGGCAAGAATGGACGCAGACGGGCGTCGTTCGTCGATTGAAGTCCCGACGCGGTTGGGCAGCCCAGTGGGCGCATCGTATGAATCAACCGCAAGCGGCGACCGATCACCTTCGTTTCAAGGCTGTGTCCGGGTTGGTAGAAGGTTTGATTCCGACCCTTGCTGAGCTGGGTTTGCCCGCAGACTCCCCCTGGGCCGAGGCATTCTCGGGTGAGGTGTATCCGTCGATGGCGGGGGAGCGGGCGGCTTGGGCGCGAATGGAACAATTCCTTGGCGGCGGTGCGCAAGGTTATCGCCGTGCACTCTCCAGCCCTCTGACGGCCGAGGACGGTTGCAGCCGCTTGAGTGTTTACCTCGCCTTTGGCAACGTATCGATGCGCAGCGTCCATCAGGCGACCGAGGCGCAGATTGCCCAATGTCTTCGAACGGGTGACAAGGAACTGGCCCGCGGACTTCGAGGCTTTGCCGGCAGGCTGCGCTGGCATTGTCATTTCATGCAAAAGCTTGAAGACGAACCCGCGGTTGAGTTTCAGAATTTTTCCAGAGCCCATGACGGACTTCGTCCCGGGGACGCTCACCCGCTCGATGCGGCGGCTGAGCAGCGCCTGAATGCCTGGTCTCAAGGGCACACGGGCTATCCCATGGTCGACGCCTGCATGCGCAGTCTATGTGCGACCGGTTGGCTCAATTTTCGGATGCGTGCCATGTTGGTGAGCTTCGCGTCCTATCACCTCTGGCTGCATTGGCGACAGACTGGCTTGCATCTGGCCAGGCAGTTTCTCGATTTTGAACCAGGCATTCACTGGAGCCAGATGCAGATGCAAAGTGGTACGACTGCGATCAACACGCTGCGGATCTATTCCCCGACCAAGCAGGCTCAGGATCAGGACCCTCAAGGTACTTTTATTCGTCGATGGGTGCCCGAGCTTAGCGGGGTCCCCCTGGCGTTTCTGGCGCAACCCTGGCAGATGAGCGAGGATGAGCAGATCGCGGCCGGCTGTTTGATTGGCCGTGATTATCCGGCACCGATCGTGATGGAAAAGACGGTACTCGCCCATGCTAAGAGTGTTCTATACGGGCTGCGCAAAGCCCCGCAGGCTCGAGCCGAGGCCAGTGCGATCGCGCAAAAACATGGCTCGCGAAAGAGCGGGTTGCCGCAGACGGGGCGTACCTCGCCATCCAGAGGCAACAACGGTCGAAAGGCTATGAAGCCAGACCTTCCGGCGGTGGTACAGCCCGGTCAGCAGCTCGAACTCTTTGACGGGGCTTAGCGTGAGCGCAATTCGGAATCATGAGGTGAGCCGGGGCCACGATGGTTTCCGGGGCAACAAACAAAGCCTCCCTTCCAAGCTCTGCCTGGTTTGCCAGCGGCCCATGACCTGGCGCAAGTCATGGGCCAAGAACTGGGATCAGGTTCGGTATTGTTCGGATCGTTGCCGTGCGCTCAGCAAACAGAGCTCAGGATCATGATCGACAGGGCAGATCAGGGGTTGGGATGACACTCGCGGAGCCCTTTCTTCCAGTACGAAATCTCATCATTGTCCTGGGGGATCAGCTCGACGCTCAGGCGTCCGCATTGGATGGGTTGGATCTCGACCAGGATATGGTCTGGATGGCCGAAGTGTCTGAGGAGTCGACCCATGTGTGGTCATCCAAGCAGCGCATTGTCGTGTTTTTGAGTGCGATGCGGCACTTTGCACAGGATCTGCGGGATCGGTCCATTCGGCTGCACTACACGAAGATTGAGGACGAAAACAATGCAGGCACCCTGGCGGGTGAACTGGCGGTAGCGATCACGCATTACCGACCGCAGCGGCTGGTCATGACAGCCCCGGGCGATTGGCGGGTGCTAAATGCACTCAAGGCGCAGGCGCGGCATCACGCGCTTGAGCTCGACGTTCGCGACGATCGGCACTTCTTCAGCACCGTGCGCGACTTCGCGGCGCATGCGCAGGGGCGCAAGCAACTTCGCTTGGAATACTGGTATCGCGAGTTGCGCAAGAAAACCGGTGTTTTGATGACCGGCCCCAAAGGCGATCAGCCGGAGGGGGGAGTATGGAATTTTGATTCTGAGAATCGAGGCGCTTTTGATTCTCATGGGCCGCTGAACGTGCCGTCACCGACACGGTTTGCACCAGACGCCATCACCCAGGAGGTGATTGATCTCGTCCTCGAACGGTTTCCTGGCCACCCCGGCAGTTTGGAACGCTTTGATTGGCCGGTGACCCGTCTTCAGGCCCTCGATGTGTTGGCTGGGTTTGTCTCGCAGAGGCTGGCGCGATTTGGTCAGTACCAGGACGCGATGTGGACTGGACATCCGTGGCTGTATCACTCGCATCTCAGCGTGGCGCTGAATCTGAAGCTCCTCAACCCGCGTGAGGTGGTCCAGTCGGCTGAGGACGCCTATCACGGTGGCCAGGTGCCGCTCGCATCGGTCGAGGGGTTCATCCGTCAGATTCTCGGTTGGCGAGAATACGTTCGTGGCGTGTATTGGACCCAGATGCCCGAGTACCTCGAGCGCAACGCTCTTGCCGCCAATCATCGCCTCCCGGAGTTTTTCTGGAACGGCGAAACAGAGATGGTGTGCTTGCGCGATACGATCCGCCAGACGCTCGAGCATGGGTACGCACACCATATTCAGCGTCTGATGGTCACAGGTCTCTACACCTTGCTCCTCGGTGTGAGACCTCAGGAAGTTCATCGCTGGTATCTGGCAGTTTATGTCGATGCGGTCGAGTGGGTCGAGTTGCCCAACACGCTGGGGATGAGCCAGTATGCCGATGGGGGGGTGATGGCAAGCAAGCCCTATGCGGCGAGCGGCAAATACATCCAGCGCATGAGTAATTACTGCAAGGGGTGTCGATATGATCCAGCTCAGTCTGTTGGGGAGAAAGCCTGCCCGTTCACGACCCTGTATTGGGATTTTTTGATGCGCAACGAGGCAGCGCTCGCTCGAAATCCCCGCATGATCATGCAGATCAGAAACCTGTCCCGACTGGATTCCGCGCGGCGCGACGAGATTGCGCAACAGGCGCAGGCGCATCGCGATCAGGTGGTCTCGGATCGTTGAATGGGAACGCGGTCATTGAGCACCCAAGGGAAGTCAGACCCATCGCACGAGGGACTCCCAGCGCACGAGATCTCGGGTCAGGTGTGGCGTCAGTTAGTGCGCGCGAGTCTTGACCGACACCACGAGTGGAGAACGCCCGTGCTGGCCAGCACCGGTCTGGATGGGATTGCGCAAGCACGCACGGTGGTGTTGCGTCAGGTGGATTCAGCCGCGGGTCATCTCTTCTTTTATACGGATCGGCGAAGTCCCAAGGTCCTTGAGTTGCGCGCCGCCCCTGCCGCGATGCTGGTGTTCTGGAGTCGGCGCTTGAGCTGGCAATTACGGGTGCGGGTGAGGATCGATGTTGCGCAGGACGGCCCGCTGGTGGCATCTGCCTGGGCGGCGGTCGCCCAATCCCCCTCAGCCGGGGACTATCTGTCGGGGACGGCGCCAGGCGACCGCTTGCCGGCGGTAACGGTCATGCCTGAAGTTCCCGAGGGCCCGGACCGGTTACAGCCGGCCGAAGCCCACGGTATCCCGAGCATGTCCGCCCCAGAAGGCTTGCCGGCCAGACCCCATCACCTCGCAGTCCTGAGTGCAACCGTGCAGTCGATCGACTGGCTTGAACTATCACGTACCGGACACCGACGTGCGCTGTTAACGGATGGGACTTTGCAATGGCTCGTCCCTTGAGGCTCGGGTGTGCGTCAAATTACTGTGCCGGAGCACCTGGTTGCTTCAGGGGGTGGGACTTCGAGAACGCTTCAAGCGTCTCGCAGTTCCGCGCGATACGGTTAGCGGTTGGGTAGGCTGACGGGTCGCACTGGAAGAACCCCATCGCCAGCAGGTGCGACATCAGTGTGATGTCAGCCATCGTCGGTTGGTCGCCATGGCAGAACTGACCGGTATCGGGGGAATGTGCCAGGAGTTTCTCGATGGCATCCAGGCCAGAATGCAGCGCACGGTGCACCCAACGTTGCACGGCGGCGTCATCAAGACCGGCATCCTTTTGCAAATGCGAGCGGACTCTTGGCACCAGCAGCGGGTGGGAGTCGGCCGCGTGGATCAAGGCGAGACCTCGGACTCTTGCCCGTCCGGCTGGGTCCCGCGGTAGGAGTGCCGGGGTCGGTACGATCTCTTCCAGATATTCCAGGATAGCCAGAGACTGCACCAGTACCTGCCCCTCGGAGGTGCGCAAGGCGGGAATGACCCCTTGCGGATTGACTGCCTTGAATGTGGCGCCGTGGTGTTCGCCCCCGAGCATGTCGATGGTGACAAGCTCGTGCTCAATCCTCTTCAGTGCGAGTGCTACCCGAACGCGGTATGCCGCCAGGGAGCGCCAGTTGCTGTAAAAAATCATGCTGTTCCTTAACGTTTGGGCAGTGAGATACTCGAGGTGCGGTCTCACCGAGGAGAGATGATGAACCAACCCACAAGATTTCCATTGAATGAAACGAGCGTTGTTAAGACGCCTGCGTCATTGCCACGCCGCCAGGTTTTGGCCGGAAGCGTCAGCGCCCTGGCTGCAGCGGGCTTGGCGGGGGTGGGGACATCTGCCACGGCCCAAACGAGCTCTGCAGCGCCCAAGCCCCTGCCTGCCTATGTCGGGTGGAAAGATCCCGCCAGTCTGATCGTCCATAGTGCAACGACGATCGAAACAAAGCGTCAGGCCTTTGGCTCTGGTCTGATTACCCCCGCTGAACAACTGTACATCCGCAATAATTTGCCGGCTCCGGACGCGGCAATTCTGACAGACCGGGACGCCTGGGAGATTGCGGTTGAAGGGGTGAACAGACCTCGTACGCTGACGCTGCGCGAACTAAAGTCGATCGGACTTGAGACCATCGCGATGGTTCTTCAATGCTCGGGCAATGGTCGGGGTTACTTTCCGAGCAAGCCCAGTGGCACACCCTGGCAGGTTGGGGCGGCGGGGTGCGTCGTCTGGAGTGGCGTCCCGGTGCGTTGGGTTGCAGATGCGCTTGGCGGCGTGAACGCCGGAATGTCATTTATGACGGGTACCGGTGGGGAAAAGCTACCCGAAGGACTCGATCCAAAAAGTGTCATCGTTGAGCGCTCGGTGCCGGCTCAGGCCATGGCCGATGCCATGCTTGCATGGGAAATGAATGGCGTCCCAATCCCGCTGGCCCATGGCGGTCCGTTGCGCCTGATCGTTCCAGGCTATACCGGCGTTAACAACATCAAATACATCAAGCGTCTCGCGTTTACGACTCAGGAGTCCGAGGCTCGCATCATGTCGCACGGGTATCGGATCTCGCCCCCGGGTGGCAAGGGCGATCCCAGCCAGCCATCGGTGCAGGAAATGGGCGTGAAGTCCTGGATCAACGGTCCTGGGACGGATGGCCTTCCGGTCAAAGCCGGACTGGTCCAGATTCATGGCGTTGCTTTCGGTGGCCTGCACAGGGTGGCAAAGGTCGAGGTATCGATTGACGGCGGGAAGAGCTGGAATGAGGCCCGATTCAGTGGCCCTGACCTCGGGCAGTACGCGTGGCGACAGTTTGTTCTGGGCGCTCGCCTGCCTGCCGGTACCTTCAACCTGGCGAGCCGTGCGACGGATCTGGGGGGGAATGTTCAGCCCGAAGGACGACTTGAAAATGCTGGTGGATATAACAACACCAGCTGGGCCGACCACGCCGTTCAGCTTACGGTCGCTGGATGATGCCCTTCGCAATGGGCAGATGGATTGGGGTCATCGGACTGGGGACAGGGTTCTGTCTGTTCACCGCTAGTTTCGCGGTGGCCGAGCCCGATGCGGCACGGCTGGCCGAGGGGCGGGCCTTGTTTACTCAAGGCGCCAAGCCGCCCTGCGCCGTGTGTCATACCCTGGCACACGCTGACGCAGGCGGTGCCGTGGGCCCGGTTCTGGATGATCTCAAACCGGATGCGGCGCGGGTAGCCAAAGCCATGCGGAATGGCATCGGTGCAATGCCATCCTACAGCGCGGCCCTGACAGCCGAGCAGATCGACACCGTGGCCTTTTATGTGTCCAGCGTCAGCGGCCGTTAGGCTAATAAGCCGCTACCACTGACTCAGGCGTTCTTGGTCGGTGCGACGCTGAAGACGACGTCCTGGGCACCTTCCCAGAGGGTTTTTTGCCCAAGCGCACGCAGATTTTCGCGCCCTTGAACGATCGTCAGGAAGTGGTTCCCGGCCAGTTGACCGAGTTTGCTGGCGAAACAACAGGCACCATAGGCCAGAATGATTTCAGTTTCGCTGTAGCCACCTGGGTAGAACAAAATTTCGCCTGGCGCCGGATGGCTCGTGGCATTCTCGAATCCAATGGCCTTGCCGTCCTGTTCCAGCACAAAGTCGCCCAACGGCACCCAGCATCCCTCTCCCGACCAACGCACGTGGATCAGTTTCTGCCGGTAGGGAAGCAGCTTCAGAAAGGCTGCGACCGTCACTGGCGCCTGCGGGTTGGTTTCTGCCAAAAAATGGAAACCACCGGCTTCGATGTGAATATTCATGGCAATGGACCTTGGGGTTGCAGCGTTCTGTTGATCGGCGTCGCCAGTTTAGTGTTCACTAACCGTGATCACCAAATGTTGCGCCTGTGCCAGAGACGTCTGAGGACGCGTTTGATTACCCGTGCAACGCGCCACGGGTAGGAGGAATGCAGTTGCTCTAGGAGGCCTGTTTTCCAGTCGTACCAACGTTTATCGAGATATGCGAACCAGGGTAGTTCGAGCAAGCGCGGCCGGGTAAGCGTCAGTAGTCGGGCGACGACTGCAGTTCCGATGGTTTTTGCCACAATGATGACCAGAACGCCCAGCCAGGTGCGTCCCTGACTGATGAGCCATAGCGCGGCAATCTTGAGCGGCAGCAAAAGCACTGCGGGCGCTGCAAAGAGTCCGAGGGCCGCATAGGGTGGCAGGTTCATGATGCCCGCTTCAAGCTTTCGCCAGGCGGGCCAACGGGAGAGGCGGGCGATATAGGCCTGAAGCGGCTCCCAACCCCATTCCTCAAAGGCAATCAGAACTGCCAGAACAAACTGGAGCAATCTCCGAATGGGGCGCCTAGGGCGTCTTTCTTGGGGCTGACTTGAAATCATGGTCTGCCTGGGCAGCCAGCCAAACCATAGCAACCCATGCCGCAACGTTTTGGTTCAACTGTGTCGGGTTGATTTTGTCCAGGGTGTCGTTCGCCGTGTGGTGAAGGTCAAAGTAGCGGGTCGCATCCTGGGCGAGCGTGGCAGCCGGGTGCTCATACTGACTCATCAAGGGCCCAAAATCGGGTCCACCCGAGGCGTTATTGTCGCCAAACGTGATCCCGAGTGGCGCGATGATGTCAGCAATCGCTTTGAACCAGGGGCGGGTCTTGTCGTCGACCCGCGTGTGAAGTCGATAAACGCGATCTGCGCCGAGATCAGATTCCGAGGCAAGCTGGTGGCGTTGCTGACCATACTTTTGTGCATAACTGCGGGCGCCATCGAGCCCGTTCTCTTCGTTTCCGAAGAGGATGACGCGAATGGTCCGCTTGGGACGAATACCAAAATCCCGGATGATCTTCGCCGCCGCCACGGTGATGGCTACTCCGGCGCCATCGTCAATGGCCCCCGTTCCGAGGTCCCAGGAATCCAGATGTCCACCAATCGCGACGATGTCATCCGGCTTTTCCTGGCCGCGGATCTCGGCATAGACATTGTGGGTGGTCAGGTTTCGGGTGGCGACATTCTGCAGATTGAGAAAGAGGCGCAAGGGTGCGACCTGCCCCGTTTCACGACTCGTCGTGGTGGCGATCCGGCGGATCAGATCGGCATCGGGTGTTGATACCGCCGCTGCTGGGATCGGTGGGGTTACCGCAGTGTCATAGCGCATTGCCCCTGTATGGGGCAGGCGATCCTGATCGGTGCCGACCGACCGAATCACCACCGCCAGGGCGCCGCGTTTGCCCGCTTCGATCGCGCCATTGACGCGCGCTGAGACCGCTGGTCCGTAACCGCCGCCGTCCTGGGTCCGCGCGAATGTTCCATCAATAAAAACGATTCGTCCGCGGGCCCGATCGCTGGTGTCTTTGCGCAGCGCCTCCATATTGGCGTAGTAGGCCACCTCGGCTTGAAGACCCGTTGCCGGCGTCGAGATGCTGTTACCCAGTGCAGTCACTGCGAGATGGTGCGGGTAGGGGGCTAGGAGATCAGCATGCGCCGCCACGCGCCGCCAGGCATCAATCTGGACAGGCTCGGTCCACACCCGGTCAAAACCCAGTGCCTTGAGCTTCGCTTCCGCCCATGCCACGGCTTTGGGATCTGCTTCTGAACCGGCTGGCCTCGGGCCGACTTCGGTGGTGAGACTGGCAACGAGTTCATAAGCCAGATCACTCTTGAGCGCCGTTGCCATCCCCTGCTGAGCCAGAGCGACATCCTGTGCGCTATAGAGCTCGATCGGGGGCTTGGGAGCTGTCTGTTGTGCGATTGCGGACCCAGTCGTTGCGGATCCTGCAATTGCGGCCAATGCCGTCAGGCCTCGGGCAAGACTGCGCATGAGACCCATTCCAGGTCGTTGAAAACAGGACAGACATGCGTTCATGGGGTTACTCAGTTGAGGTTTGACGCCACGGATTCGCTCACAGGCTCAGAGACGTTCTGACCCTGAGTTCGGCCGTGTGGATGTTGCCGTCGACCCAGAACGCAGGTTTGTCTTCGTCAATGCCGGTGGACTTGCGGGTAATGACCACCAGCCAGATTGGACGACCTTCGTGGCTGCGGCCTAGTTCGCGTAATTTCAGTAAATCGGGCCGGGCTTCGGCAAATTCCTGGAGCAAGGTTGTGAGTTCAGCGTGCTTGTAAAACTGATCAAACTTTGGTTGCGGCAGGGATGGGACTGATGGTGTCACAGCAGAATCTGAAGAGGTAGGCTAGCTCTGATGCATTTG
Source organism: Burkholderiaceae bacterium (assembly GCA_040401595.1). Lineage (GTDB taxonomy): Bacteria > Pseudomonadota > Gammaproteobacteria > Burkholderiales > Burkholderiaceae_E > RFPW01. The sequence goes on along the minus strand of JBBAOE010000014.1, from coordinate 6,383 downwards.
TGTCAGCAATATTACCGGTGACCGGCAAACTCCTGATTTCCGGATTTGGCCCAGGCCAAGCCGATGAGACCGCTTCGCTAATGGATCAGCATCAGCCCAGCCATCCCGGCCATCCCAAGATCCTCAATGATCGTAACGGTCGACATGGGGAGTTGAAAGCAGGACGCCAATGGCTGAAAACCCCATGACGATCAGCGTCAGCAGATTGATCAGGGCGGGTTTCGAGTATCTTTGCTCAGACATTGTCTTCATCCCTGCAGCCAGTCATTGAGTCATTAGCACAAAGATGGGTCGAATTCGTCGGCGACAGCTGCAAGCCAGGGAATTGGATCTGGCGCCGGTCGAGATGACCTGCCCGCTGTGTGCCCGGTCGCTTCCCCGATCAGAACAGGAAGCCCACCATCTCATTCCAAGATCCAAGGGCGGCAAGGAGACGGTTCTCTTGCATCGTATTTGCCATAAGAAACTTCATGCATCGCTCTCGGAAACGGAACTGGCTCGGGAGTACAACTCGGTCGAACGTCTTCTGGCGCATCCTGAGATTACTGCCTTTGTGAAATGGCTTGCAAATAAACCTCATGATTTTTATGAAAGAACTCGAAAAACGAATCGATTGAGGGGCCGCTAAATGAATCCTGTGAGTCCAAAAAAATTACTGTTATCAAAATGGACTGCGGTCAAACCCGTTCAAAAAGACAAGCACTTTCTGGTTTCGAAGGTGATTCAGCCTGAGCCACCAGAGGCAGCGGTTCAATGGATCGAAATTGAAGCCGTCTACTCGAAGAGGATTCTTCGGATAGATTGGCGCGAGCTGCGCAATCCGGACCAATGGCGTCAGGGTTGGGTCTGAGGAGATTCATAGACCCTTCGATGAAAGACGGCGAGCCGGGCTCGTTGCGTTGGGCCGGACGGCGAGCCATTGGCTCGTGTCGCCGTGTGGCGTGCCGCCGACACCAGGCTCGCCCGGGCGAGGACCGCAACATGCTCGCCCTGCGCGATTGTGGTGAACAGTGGCAGTATCATGGGCACGACGCGCAGCCTGACAGAGGAGACTACAGTGGACTTGAGTTATTCAGCCGAGGAGTCGAGTTTTCGATCCGAGGTCCGTGAATGGTTGGACGCCAACCTCCCGACGGATATCCGCGACAAGGTCGTGAATTACTACGGGCTATCGAAAGACGATTACCTGCGCTGGCACAAAATACTGGCTGCCAAGGGTTGGTCAGTTCCCCACTGGCCGGTGGAGTGGGGCGGCACTGGTTGGGACATTACCCAGCGCTATATCTACGATGAAGAGTTCGGGTTGGCGGGCGCGCCGGCGCTCCCACCGTTCGGTCCCGCAATGTGTGCGTCGGTGCTGTTGCGGTTTGGAACGCCTGCGCAGCAAGAGCGTTTTTTGCCACGGATCCGGGCGGGCGATGATTTCTGGGTTCAGGGCTATTCCGAGCCAGGCGCCGGGTCCGATCTGGCGGCACTGAAGTGCCGAGCCGAGCGACAGGGAGATTTTTACCATGTGACCGGGCAAAAAATCTGGACGACCCTTGGGCAGTATGGCGACTGGATCTTTTGTCTCGTGCGGACCGACTCGCAGGTGGAGCGTCGCCAGGAGGGCATCAGTTTCCTGCTGATCGACATGAAAACCCCAGGAATCACGGTTCGACCGCTCATTCTCATGGACGGTGGCCACGAGGTGAACGAAATCTTTTTCGATGATGTTGTGGTTCCGGTGCAAAACCTCATCTACGAAGAGAACAAAGGCTGGACCGTTGCCAAATACCTGCTGGGTCACGAGCGGATGGGCTCGGGCAGTGTCGGCGGGTCGCGACGCGAATTGGCAGCGCTGCGCGACCTGGCCAAGCGAGAGCTTAAAAATGGGCGTCCATTGCTGGAAGATCCTCGTTTCCGGGATCGGTTGTCGCGGGTTGAAATCGAGCTCGAAGCGCTTGAAATCACCTCGATGCGGTTTCTGGACAAAATGCGCAGAAGCGGCCAACCGCCTGGGGCCGATGTGTCCTTGCTGAAAATTCGGGGCACCGAAATACAGCAGGGGATTACGGAACTCATGATGCAGGCCGTCGGTCCACGGGCACAACCCTTCCGGGCGGTTGAGCATGGTTCGATCGATCACTTCATGTCGCGCCTCGCACCGCGCTACTTCAACCTGCGCAAGGCCAGTATCTATGCGGGTTCGAACGAAATTCAGCGAAATATCATCGCCAAAATGAGTCTAGGACTCTGAGGGACACACCATGAACTTTGAATACAACGAAGAGCAGCAGCAATTTGCCGACTCGGTGCAGAAGTTTCTGGTCGGTACCTACAGCTTTGAGCAGCGCAAGGAAATCCTGCAATCGGCAACCGGGCTGAGTGAAAGTCTTTGGCAGTCCCTGGCCGAGATGGGTCTGACCTCGATCAGCGTGCCGGAGACGGAAGGCGGCTTTGGCGGCGGTGCGCTCGACCTCATGGCACCGATGGAGGCCTGTGGCGAGGCTCTGGTGGTTGAGCCACTCATCGACAACGTTGGCCTCGCTGGTCGTCTGATCGCTCACTTGGGGTCCAGTGAGCAGCGCTCGACCCTGCTGCCGGCACTCATGGATGGGTCTCAGCGGTTTGCCTTCGCCAGCCTCGAGCCGGGGCGACGCTATGAACTTCAGCCCTCGTTGACGACTGCAACGCCGCAGGGCGATGGATGGGCGATTCAGGGCCAAAAGTGCATCGTGATCGGTGCCCCATCGGCTCACCAACTCGTGGTCTCTGCTCAGACGGATGCAGGGCCGACCCTTTTCCTGGTTGATCCGGGTGCTCCAGGTGTTGAATTGAATCCGAGCCGAACGGCGGATGGCCAGCGCTCTGCGGACGTGCGCTTCACGGATGTCAAGCTCGGGGCCGATGCCCTTCTTGGAAAGCCAGGCGAGGCGTTGCCCTGGATCGAAGAGGCCGTTGACTTCGCCACGGCGCTGCTCTGTGCGGATGCTGTTGGTGCGATGAAATACGCCAACGAGGCGACCCTGGAGTATGTGAAAACCCGCAAGCAGTTTGGCGTTCCGATTGCGTCCTTTCAGGTACTGCAGCATCGCATGGTTGAGATGATGATTGCTTGCGAGCAAGCGCGTTCCATGTCGATTCTGGCCGCATCGAAAGTTGACGCTGGAGCACAACCGAATGAACGGAAACGGGCGGTCTCCATGGCTCTCGTCAAAATCGCGGACTCTGCCCGTCAAATCAGTCAGGAGTCGGTCCAACTGCATGGCGGGATGGGCATGACCGAAGAGCTGAAGATCTCGCACACGTTCCGACGCCTGACGATGATTGGTCAGCGGTTCGGGGATGCCGACCATCATCTTGAGCGTTATGCAGCCTTGAGCTGATCCGATTGGCCCGGGTGGTTCTTGCCCGGGGACGCCAATGACGAGGGCCCCACGTGAATCGATCGCGTTGGGGCCTCGCCAGCGCTCATCGACGGACCCGTCCTCTCAAGGGTCGAGGTTTTTCATGCGCTTTTGCTGTGCGCGTTCTGCCCGAACTCGGAAATTGCGCCTCGGTTGGTGACTCACCAGGGCGGGGCCATCGTGGCGAACATCAACACCACCGCAACGCCCATCAGGGCGGTTGCCAGCCAGCCGAACATTCGGTGGCGCAGACTGATCGTATACAGACCCATCAGTCGTTCTGATTGTCCGATCAGGAGCATCGCGACCATGATCGGCACGGCAATCACCCCGTTGACGATGGCTGCCCAGACCAGCATCCGAATCGGATCCAATTCGAAATAACTCATCGATGCACCGATACCCGTTGCGGCGATGATGATGAGATAGAAACCGCGCGCTTCGTTGAACTGATGCGAGAGTCCCGTGGTCCAGCCAAATACCTCGCTCACGGCGTACGCAGCAGAGCCAGCCAACACGGGAACAGCGAGCAAGCCTGTGCCAATAATGCCGAGCGCGAAAACGATAAAGGCCAGGTCACCCGCGACTGGTTTGAGCGCTAGGGCAGCCTGGGCTGAGGTTTGAATGTCAGTGACGCCTTGCAGATTGAGCGTGACCGCTGTCGCGATCACGATGCAGAGGGCAATCGTATTCGAGAAAATCATCCCCACGGAGGTGTCTTGCTTGATTCGCCCTAGATGCTCGGCTGCATATTCCGGGTCGGCGTGCAACTTCGTCGAATTGGGTCTGCGATGATTTTCCTCGACTTCTTGTGACGCTTGCCAGAAAAATAGATAGGGGCTGATGGTCGTGCCCATCACGGCAACCACGATCGCCGCGTAGTCGCTCAGCTTTTGGCCATTGGGCAGGAAAGCCCATGGCTGGAACGACTCGACGGTGAGCCGATGCCAGGGTACCTGGACCGTCAAAATCACGGCGACGTAGGCGAAAAGCGCCAGGGTTAGCCACTTCAAGACCCTCACGGAGCGCTCATAAGAAAAGAAAACGGGCGCAGCGATACAGGCCAGGCCAAATCCGATCACGGAAATGCCGACAGGGACCCGGGTGAACAGGCGCACTGCTTCACCCATGGCGCCGATGTCTGCAGCGATATTGATGGTGTTTGCCATCACAAAGAAGGTCACGAGACCGACGGTGACCCAACGGGGGAATAACTGATTGATGTTGGCGGCCAGCCCTCGGCCAGTCACCCATCCGATGCGGGCCGACAGCATCTGGATGCTGATCATGAGGGGTGTGATCAGGATGAGCGTCCAAATCAGGCCGAATCGAAATTGCGCGCCAGCCTGTGAGTAGGTCGCGATACCGCTCGGATCATCATCAGCCGCCCCTGTGATCAGCCCCGGACCGAGTCCGCGAAAGAATTGTCTGGCGGTTTGAGTCATGCGATTCCTTGGGAATCCGTGGGGCGCAGAAGCCACGCGCTGGTCGACCTGGGGCCAAGTCCGTCGCAAGGGTCCCGGAGCCGAGGGCACCGCAAGGGACCCGGCGCCCGATCGTGGTCCTACGATGGACCCATGCGTAGCCTCATATTTTGGCTGGACTTGATCTTGATCGGGGCTATTGTTCGAGCTATTTCTTTGAGTATCTTGGTTTGGGCGTCACTCGCCGCAGCTCAGACCCCGGACACCGACAGGCGCTGGAGCGCACCATGGCCGAAGCGGAGGCTTTTTTCGCTACACCTAACAGAATGAGCTTGGGGCTGACGCCCGACCAGCAAAAATCAGCTAGTGCGCTCGTTTTTCGGGTCGCGGGCAAACCGCTCGCAGCAACTCTTCACTGGGGGTGCCCTTCGGGATCGTCATCCAGGGATTCGTGGCGGTCGTGTCTTCGACAACGGACAACCGAGTGCCTTTGGCCATCGAGTCGGAGTGGCGGGACAGATAGAGCGTTCGGATCCGCCGGCCGGGGCAATCGATCCCGAGTTGCAACAGGCTTGAGCGATACCCGTCGCTCGCCGGCCATTGTAAATTGGACAGAATCCAGATTTTCAGTTGACCCTCACGACTTTCCAGACTCGCAGGGTCGTAATAGAGAACTGTATTGTCGGATTCTGAGTAGGCCACCCACGCCGCCGAAGCAGGGTTGATGAACGTCAGAAAAAGGCTGAACAGGATGGGCCTGGCGGCGCCGAGCTTCATCAGATCATGTCGCCGCCGCCGCCGCCCCGATCCATGCTCATGCGACCTTCATCAGCGAGTTGCCGTGCCGTTCGCAGCATTTCCTTCTGGGTTTCTTCGACCTCGGTGATTTTGACCGGGCCGCGGTTCTCCAGTGACTCCCTGACCGTTTCGGCAGCACGCTTGGCCATATTCTTGAAGAGCTTGTCGCGCAGCCGCGCACTGGAGCCTTTCAGGGCGGTGACCAGCATGTCCTGAGGCACCTCGAGCATCAGGGCCTGCAGCGAGCGGTCCTCGAGCTGGACCAGGTCCTCGAAGGTGAACATCTGTTCCATGATCCGCGCCGCCAGATCGGCGTCATAGGCGCGAATGGTGGTCAGCGCTTCCTGGTCCAAACCACCGGACAGCATGTTCAGGATTTCCGCAGTCGGGACCACACCGCCAACACTGGCCCGTTGGCCGTCGCCTCCTGGGGGCATCATGTTGGCCATGGTCTCGTTCAGTTCTTTCAGGGCAGCCGGTTGGACTTTTTCAAGAAGTGCCACGCGCAGCAAAATCTCGTTGCGCAGTTCATCCGGGAAGAACTTGGATAACGTCGATGATTGGGCAGGTTCCAGGAAGACGAAAATCGTCGCCAGAATTTGTGGGTGCTCGTTTTTAATGGCTTCGTAGAGGACATCGGCTTCGAGGCGCTTAAGCGTCTCGACCCCCGACATATCCATCGCCGCCTCTAGGCGTCCCAGCAGGTCGCTTGCTCCGTCCGCGCCCAATGCTTTGTTCAGCATTGAGGCCATGAAGTTATCGGTATCAAATG
>JBBAOE010000013.1:104083-116261 GCA_040401595.1 Burkholderiaceae bacterium | reverse complement strand
CTTTGCGACTGCCTGGTCAACCCGGAATCGCAATCACGAGCGCAGACTCATCGACGGCAGCCACGACAGATTGCCCTGCTGACAGGCTTTGGCCTGCCAGGGCAAAGCCTGTCAGCTGGAGCCCAGGCATCAGTGCAATGGAGGCCTCGCCGCTATCGAGAGACGAGGGGGCGCTTAAGACTTCGCCCTCGATCAGGTTCAAACTCTCGGCCCCGTGGAGACCGATCCCAATATGAACGGCTGTTGCCTTGCAGAGCGCCAACGCTGACATACCAACGTTCAGGCCCAGGAGTTCTGCGCTTTCGTTGGTGATTCTTGAAATCAGGACTGTCCCATTGGGGAGTTCAAGCAGTACGCGTGCGGTCCCCGCGTCCCGCTGGATGGCCTTGATCCGACAGGGCAACTGATTGCGCATGCTGGTCCGCAGACCAAGCCCAACGAGACCCGGTACATTCAAGGTTTTTCCCATGCGGGTTTCCAGCGTAGCAAGCACGTTAGCCCTTGCCTGGTGAAGCAGTTCAGCTGCTTCCAGCAGTTGCAGACCGGCTTGCGTCAAGCGGGCGCCGCCGCCGCCACTGCCCCCGACCGCTTTCTCCACCAGGGGTGCCCCTGCGAGATGACTGAGGGTCTCCAGGGCTTGCCATGCCCCCTTGTAGCTGACTTGAGCGCCGCGTGCCGCTTCGGATATTGACCCGACCTCGCCAATGCGCTTGAGGATGTCGAGCCGCTTGTCCGTCGCCTCGTGCCCGAATGCCTGAGCGAACTGCAATGCGCTTTTGTTCATCTTGTCGAGTCGGCAGGGTCAATTCGCTATACCAAAATGGAATAGCGATGCTACGATCGGTATTCTAATTTTGAACAGCGCGCGTTCGAATGTCCAGAAACCTCGTCTGTCTTGCCGCGTTTCTTGGCCTGATCATTCAGGTGCAAGCCGCTGAAGTCAGCGTCGCCGTTGCAGCAAACTTCACCGCGCCCATGCGAAAGATCGCGCAGACCTTTGAGCAGGAGACCGGGCATCAAGCCATTCTATCCTTTGGTTCGACCGGTAACTTCTACGCCCAAATTCGCAACGGCGCGCCTTTCCAAATCCTGCTTGCGGCTGACGACGAGACGCCGATCAAGATCGAGAAAGAAGGCTTAGGTGTTGCCGCTAGCCGGTTTACCTACGCAATCGGCAAACTGGTTCTGTGGAGCAAGCAGCCTGGGTTTGTCGATGACAAGGGCGAAATTCTTCGTAGCGGCCAATTTCAGCGCATCGCGGTCGCCAATCCGAAACTCGCACCGTATGGCGCGGCGTCCTTAGAGACGATGACACAGCTGGGTGTTCTGCAGGCGCTTCAGCCGAAGTTCGTTCAAGGCGAGAACATCGCACAGGCCTTCCAGTTCGTCGCCACCGAGAACGCCCAATTGGGGTTTGTCGCGTTGTCTCAGGTGATGACGAACGGCACGATCGCGCAAGGGTCAGCGTGGATTGTTCCGTCCAGCCTACATGCGCCAATACGGCAAGACGCCCTCCTACTGGTCAAGGGCAAAGACAACCCAGCAGCCACAGCACTGATGAATTTTTTGCAGAGTAACCGTTCCAGGTTGGTCATACGCTCATACGGATACGAATGATGATCCCCCGAGAGGCATGGGAAGCGATTTATCTGACCCTTGAGCTGGCGGCATTTGCCACGCTCATTTTGTTGATCCTTGCCACGCCACTCGCGTGGTGGTTATCGCAAACGCAGTCCAAATGGCGAGCGCCCATCAGCGCGCTGGCGACATTGCCACTGGTACTGCCACCCTCTGTTCTGGGCTTCTACCTCTTGGTGGCCATGGGGCCGCACGGACCGCTTGGGCAACTCACCCAGGCATTTGGCTGGGGCGTTCTGTCGTTCACATTCACAGGACTTCTGATCGGATCGGTGATCTTCTCCCTCCCGTTTGCCGTGCAACCCATTCAAAACGCGTTTGAGTCCCTGGGGGTCAGGCCGATGGAGGTGGCGTTCACACTGCGTGCACGGCCGATCGACGCTTTTTTCTCAGTGGCTCTGCCGCTGGCACGTCCCGGACTGATCACGGCGGCCATCTTGAGTTTTTCCCACACCGTTGGTGAGTTTGGTGTCGTTCTGATGATCGGTGGCAACATCCCAGGCAAGACACGCGTGGTGTCTACCCAGATCTACGGCCACGTTGAAGCCATGGAGTATGCCCAGGCGCATTGGCTGGCGGGTGGCATGTTGGTGTTCTCGTTTACCGTGTTGCTGGGTTTGTCGATGATCCGTAAACGCGTTGGGCATGTGCTGCCATGACCACGGGCGATGGCCTGCGTATCCGGCTGAACTTGACTCGCAGTAACTTTCAACTGAACGTCGACCTGGATCTGCCGTCCAATGGAATCACCGTCCTCTTTGGCGCATCGGGTTCGGGCAAGACAAGCTTGTTGCGATGTGTCGCGGGGCTCGAACGCCCCACCCATGCGCTGGTGCGCATTGGTCGAGATCTCTGGCAGGACGACGCCCGTGCAATCTGTGTCCCGACGTGGCAGAGAGACCTCGGGTTTGTGTTTCAAGAGGCCAGTCTGTTCGAACACTTGAACGTTCAAAAAAATCTAACATTCGGGCTCAACAGATCTAGGAAGCCCGGGGGCCCTGAGGCACTGACCCGAGCCGTCGAACTCCTCGGAATCGGCCACCTGATGCATCGTCATCCCGCCAGTCTGTCGGGCGGCGAACGACAGCGGGTTGCCATTGCCAGAGCCCTGGCCACGCAACCCCGACTCTTACTGCTCGATGAACCCTTGGCAGCACTTGATTTTGCACGCCGTCAGGAAATTCTTCCGTGGCTTGAACGAATGCGCGACGAGTTGCGCATTCCGATGCTGTATGTCACTCATTCAGCGGATGAAGTAGCAAGACTTGCAGATCATCTGGTGATGCTTGTCAGTGGTTCCATCATGGCTTCTGGACCTGTGCAGGAAGTACTGTCCAGAGTCGAAAGCCCCGTCATCGTTGGAGAAGATGCTGGGGTGTTGCTTCGCGGCAAGGTGGTACAGCGAGATACGCATTGGCACCTGTCACAAGTGGCGTTTCCCGGTGGTCATCTCTGGGTGCGAGACAACGAGATTGCCGTTGGTCAACCGGTTCGGCTTCGGGTTCTGGCGAGGGACCTCAGCATCACCACCCACGCGATGCACGACACCAGCATTCAGAACCATCTTAAGGGTCAAATTGACACCATTGCAGATGACGTTCATCCCTCACAGGCCCTGGTCCGGATTCGCTGTGGTGAGTCCATCCTGCTGGCCCGCGTGACCAGGAAATCGATCAGCAGCTTGAACCTGAACATCGGTGATGACATCTGGGCACAAGTGAAGTCGGTGGCAGTCATTGAGTAAATCGAGGGAAATTCGGCACCAAAAGCACTATGATGTGCGTCCCCTTGGGGGCCGCTTACTCGGCATCGGGCCTCCAACGGGGGGCTGTCCTCGCACATCAGGTGATTGCTCCCCTGTCAGGTTTGCCGATCAGCGGAGACTACCCAACGCTACATTTGCACTTGTTTGGGGCCTCCAGTTGGTAAGAGTTAGACTCCGCTGCTTGTTGAGTATCGGTGACAAGTCCTTCGGGGCTCTTATATTCGGAATGCGATGAAAGGTATTGGCGCCTCCCTACAGATCGCTCTGTTGCTGGCCGCGACATTTGGTTCTTCTGGCTGCGATCAACGACCCGTGGCGACGCCAAACGCCCCGCCTGGCCAGGCCGGGAATACGTCCGGCAACAGCGGTCCGGCGTCTGCGTTGCCGAAGTCTTCGGGTGCGGCTGGGCCATCGTCCATGCAGGTCAGACTGGACCCTGCGCTCGTTGCAGGGTTTCAAGTTCAACCGGTCGCGGTGGCCACGCTCGTCGACACCCTGAGGGTAGCTGGCAGGGTGGATTTTAACGAGCAAAGTCTTGCTCGAATCGGCAGCACAGTGACGGGTCGGGTCATCGATCTGCAGGCCTCACTGGGCCAACGAGTACGTGTCGGCCAAACCCTGGCAACACTCAATTCGGCCGAACTGAGTTCGGCCCAATTGGCCTATCTCAAAACCGTCGCACAGGCGCGTCTGCTGGCGACGGCGGCAGAGCGTGCCCAGCAGTTATTCGCGGCCGACGTCATCGCCCAGGCGGAACTGCAACGTCGGGAACATGCTGCTGAGGTCGCGCGCGCCGAACAAAGCGGTGCAGCTGATCAGCTGGCGGTGCTCGGCATGACGCCCGCGGCGATTGCTGAACTCCTTGCGAGCAACGCCATTAATTCCGTCAAACCCGTGATCTCGCGAGTCGCCGGTACCGTAGTCGAGCGTTCGGTCGCCGTGGGCCAAGTTGTGCAACCGGCGGACACCCTCTTTACGGTCGCGGATTTGTCGAGAGTCTGGGTGTTGGCCAACGTTCCCGAGCAGCAAGCCACATCGGTGCAGGTTGGTCAGGCGACGGAGATCGAAGTGCCATCTCTCGGACGCACCCTGAGCGGCCGAATTGTCCATATATCCGCGGTGGTCGACCCACAGAGCCGGACCGTGCTGGCGCGCTGTGAGCTCGACAATGTAGCGGGTGAGCTCAAGCCTGCGATGCTTGCCAACCTCCTGATCCGCACCGCGGGCCGCCAAGTCATGGTTGTACCAGCCGCTGCCGTGGTTCGCGAAAACAACCGTGATCACGTCTACGTTCAGAGCGCCACCAACGTTTTCGCCCTGACACCCGTCGACCTGGGCCCGCCAGCCGATGGCGATGTACGCCCGGTCGTGAAGGGTCTCGAAGCCGGTCAGAAAATCGTCGTCAATGGCGCGTTCCATCTGAACAACGAACGTCGCAAGCAAGAACTCCAATGATTGCGAGCTTGGTACGCGTTGCGCTAAATCAGCGCCTTGTGATCGTTATCTGCGCCGTGGTTCTGTTTGCGTTTGGTCTGCAAGCGGCTCGCAAACTAGCCGTTGACGCGTTTCCGGATGTCACCAACGTCCAGGTTCAGATCGCGACCGATGCACCCGGGCGTTCGCCCGAGGAGGTCGAGCGATTCATTACCGTACCGCTCGAAATCGGCATGACCGGAATCCCGGGGTTGACCGAGATGCGCTCGCTCAACAAGCCAGGACTTTCGCTGATCACGCTTGTGTTCACCGACGCGACCAATGTGTACTTCGCGCGCCAATTGGTGATGGAGCGACTGCTCGAAGTCCGCGATCGTATGCCTGATGGCATCGTTCCCGTGCTGGGGCCGGTCAGTACCGGTCTGGGCGAGGTCTATCAATACACCCTGGACAAACCCGGGGACGGCGATCGCGCACTTGGCGTCGACGAACTCACGCAGCGCCGGATCATCCAGGATTGGGTGGTCAGGCCAATGCTGCGTTCGATCTCTGGCGTCGCTGAAATCAATACGCAGGGCGGCTATGTGCGCCAGTATCAGGTGTTGGTGGATCCCGATCGTCTGCGTCACTACGGCGTTTCTCTGGGTGAGGTCTTTGACGCGGTCCGCGCCAACAATGCCAATTCAAGCGGTGGGGTGTTGTCCCAGCATGCTGAACAGTTCCTGATTCGTGGCATTGGGCTCATACGCTCGCTGGACGACATCGGCAACGTCGTGGTGCGAGCCAAAGACGGAGTGCCGATTTTTGTCCGCCAGATCGCTCAGGTTCAGCTCGGCTCCGAAGTGCGGATCGGCGCATTGGTCAAAAACGGCGTGACCGAAAGCGTGGGTGCGGTCGTCATGATGAGCGCTGGCGGCAATGCGAAAGAAATCGTCGGACGTATCAAGACCCGTGTAGCCGAAATCAATCGCAGCGGCGCCTTACCGGACGGTTTACAGATTGTCCCTTTTTACGACCGCTCGGAACTGGTGGATGCGGCGCTCTTCACAGTCACCAAAGTACTGATCGAAGGCGTTCTACTGGTCGTAGTGGTGCTCTTCCTGTTCCTGGGTGATGTTCGTTCGAGCCTGATTGTGGTGGCTACGCTGATTCTGACGCCGTTGATCACCTTTATGGTCATGAATATCAACGGGCTATCGGCAAACCTGATGAGCCTTGGTGGTCTGGCGATTGCCATCGGGTTGATGGTTGACGGGTCGGTCGTGGTGGTGGAGAACGCATTTGCCCGTCTCTCGCACCATTCGACCCACACAGAGCAATCAAGTCGCCCGCTGCAAACGATCTACGCAGCGACCATCGAAGTGGCCACCCCGGTCATTTTCGGCGTTGGAATCATCATCCTGGTCTTTCTCCCGCTCATGACGATGCAGGGCATGGAGGGCAAGATGTTCGCGCCGCTTGCCTACACGATAGCGATCGCGCTGGCCGTGTCCCTCGGGTTGGCGCTCACGTTGACCCCAGTGCTGTCGGGCTACCTGTTGCGCCCAGGTAGCGAAGAGGACACCCGACTGGTCCGATTCCTTCGGCGCCCCTACAGCCCAATGCTCTCATGGGCAATGACCAACACGCGCAAGACCTTGTTTCTGGCGCTCGCATTGTTTGGGGGTGCCTTGGCACTGATTCCATGGTTGGGTACTTCGTTTATCCCCGAAATGAAGGAAGGCTCTCTGGTGCCCAATATCATTCGAGTTCCCAACATCGCACTCGATGAATCGGTCCAGATGGAAATGCAGGCGATGAAGCGGATCCTGTCCCTACCCGGGGTCAAGTCGGCCATCTCGAGTGTCGGGCGCGGCGAGTCGCCGGCCGATCCGCAGTCCCAGAACGAGTCGTCTCCAATCGTCAGTCTGAAGCCCCGAGATGAGTGGCCCAAGGGGTGGACCCAGGATGATATCCAGAAGGCAGTCTCTGAGGCACTCAGTACCCTACCGGGCGCGGTGGTCGTGATGGCACAGCCGATTTCAGATCGAGTTGACGAGATGTTGACCGGCGTACGCTCGGACCTCGCGATCAAACTCTTTGGCGACGATCTGAACACCCTCGCCGAGAAGGCCAATGAAATTGCCCGAGTGGCAGCGACGATCGGCGGGGCGACCGGTGTCCGCGTTGAAAAGACAGCAGGTCAACAGTATCTGACCATCGATATCGATCGAGCGGCCATCGCCCGACATGGCCTGAACGTGGCCGACGTCAATCAAACCATCGAAATTGCCATCGGTGGCAGTCGGGTGACTGACTTCTTCGAGGGCGAGCGCAGGTTCACGGCCGCCATCCGGTTGCCCGAACGCTTTCGAAATAATCCACGCGCGATTGGCGACATCCTGCTTACGACACCAGACCGCTCACAAGTGCCACTGGAGAGTCTCGCTCGGATCGAGGTCCGCGAAGGCCCAGCGCAAATATCGCGCGATTCGGGACGTCGCCGCATCGTGGTGGGGGTCAATGTCACCGGGCGCGATCTCGGCGGATTCGTTGCCGAATTGAAGCAACAAGTGGCTGTTCAGGTTCAACTTCCAAGTGGATACACGCTGGAATGGGGCGGTCAATTCCAAAATTTAGAACGAAGCCTTGGCCACTTGATGGTGATCGTCCCGATCACGATTGCAGCGATTTTCTTCTTGCTGTTTTTGTTGTTCAAGTCCTTGGGTCTTGCAACGCTGATCATCACCGTGCTCCCGTTTGCTTCGATCGGAGGGGTCCTTGGGTTATTCCTGAGCGGCGAATATCTTTCTGTACCCGCCTCGGTCGGCTTCATCGCTTTGTGGGGGATTGCCGTGCTCAATGGTGTGGTCCTGGTCAGTTCCATTCGAGGTTTGCGGATTGCCGGTGCCGAGATGGTCGATGCAGTCGTCCAGGGCGCGCAGTCGCGGTTTCGACCCGTGATGATGACGGCAACGGTTGCGACCCTGGGATTGATTCCGTTTTTGTTCTCGACCGGCCCTGGATCGGAAGTGCAGCGGCCATTGGCCATCGTGGTGATCGGAGGCCTGATCACCTCGACCCTGCTGACGCTGGTCGTCTTGCCAGCCTTCTATCGCTGGTTTGAGAGCCCCCTGGACGCCAACGAGTCCTCAGGAGGGATCTGAATGCGGGGTCCTTTGATCGCCTGGATGGTCTTTTTGCTCGGGGCACGCTGCGCGCAAGCTCAGACCCTCGCTCCCCCGCAGAGTCCTGGCGCTGCCAGCAAAGCCAAGGCTACGGCGGGCCAGACTGCACCGGGTCAAGCAGGTCGCCCGCAATCCACACCGTCGCTGACGGTACAAGTGCCAACGTCAACCCTTGCGCCCCCGACGATCCTTGCACCATTAAGTACCTCTCGCCCGCCCGAATCGCCGATGCCTGGAAGTCAGGCCGTGACCGTCTTGAGCGTGAGCAAGTTGATTGAAATGGCGCGACGCGAAAGCCCCGTGATCGCGCAGGACCGCGCCGGACTGGCCGAGAGTCAGGCAGGAATTTTGTCCGCACAGGCGTGGCCCAACCCGGAAGTCGAACTGATGGCTGGCCGCAGTCAGGCCCGGGATGCCCAAGGCCAGAGCGGTCCGTCGCCACAGTTCGCTCTGACTCAGCCGCTGGAATGGCCTGCGCTACGCACGGCTCGGACCGAGTTGGCCCAGAGGCGCGTTCTCGCCTCGCAAGCCCAGATTCTGGTCACCGACCGCGAGCTCGTGGCTGCGATTCGGCGGGCTTGTGCCGATATCTTGCGTTTGGGAGAAGAAGAGGCGGCTGCGGCTGACGATCTCGCGCTTGCGGAACAGATCCGTTCGCGCATCGGCTTGAGCGCGCGTGCGGGAGAGGTGCCCAGGTTCGATCTGACGCGTGCCGAGGCAGAAGTCGCGATTGCCCGCAAGGTGCTGGAAACGACCCGGATTCGCAATATCCAGGCAAGTTTCGAATTGCGTCGGGTTGTGGGCGTGAATTTTCCGGAACCCTTCCGCATTGACCCTGAGGGCGCGCTCCCCGAGCGAGTCGGACCACAGGATTTTGAGCGGCTATGGGCCTCGGTTGAAGTCCGTAATCCAGAGCTGGCCCTCGCACAGGCGGAACTCGGGCGAAAGCAACAGGAGCTGGTGTTCGAGCGTTCGCAGGTCGTTCCGCGAGTGACCCTGCGGGCTAGTCGTGAGACGGACCCCAACATGGCGGCAACCCGTATGGGTGCAACCGTGGTGATTCCGCTCTGGGACCAGCGGGCAGGTCAGATCGCGCAAGGGGCCGCAGCTGCAGAGCGTGCGCGTGCGACGGTGGATCTGAAGCGGCTCGAAGTTGTCAATGGATTCGAGTCGGCCTGGCGGGCCTGGCTGGCCGCTGAGGCCCAACTACGTGCGCTCGATTCAGGCATCGTCGCGAGAGCTCGAGAGATCCTGAACACCGCTGAGGCCGCGTATCGGTTCGGAGAGCGGGGGATTCTGGAGACTCTGGATGCCCAGCGACAATTCCGGGCTGTCCGGCTGGAACTCATCGCAGCCCGTCACACGATGGCACTCAGCCGAATTGAACTGGAGCGGCTGACCGGACTTTGAGTTCCCGCCAGATCGAAACCAGGGGAGCCATGGTGTAAACCCTGATTTGATTACACCACCTCTGCACTCTTGTCCGATCTCAAGTCAGAGTACCCGCGTCGCTCACTGAGGATGAGCGCATCGCAGTCACGGTCGTCCTCGGTTCGAACGATGACCGGGACGTGGTTCGCATGCCCTTTGACCAGACGAATGATTTTCCGTGCGGCGGCTGTATCGTTGTAGCTCACAACGATCGCAGAAGCGCGATGGAGCCCAGCGGCAACCAGGCTTGCGAGGTCTGTCGAATCCCCGAGCTCAACGCGGTAACCTGCGATTCGATCTCGACCCTGGCGGTTGTCAACGCTCGCTATTGACCTGCAAAATCAATTCATCTGGTAACAATCATGAGCAACCTTGTCAAAAAGCTTAAACAGCTCTTTTCCGCGGTCAATCGCGGGTTGCTCAAAATATCCGACTGGATCACCCAGAGTTTTCGTATCGGTCTGGTCTTGGGTGTTGTTCTTTATGCGGCAGGCATTGGCTGGTTTGTCTTTTATGCAGACAAAGTGAGCCTGGAAAACCATACCGTGTTGGTGCTCGATCTCAAAGGTACCCTGGTTGAAGAATCACCGGGCGGCTTGAAGGACAAGGTCATTGGCGAGATTCAGGGCAACGCAAATAATGCGATCCGCCTGCGAGATTTCGTCATGACCCTTGAATTGGCAGCAAAAGATAAACGTATCGACCGCGCGCTCTTGAAACTCGATGAATTTCAAGGCGGCGGATTTGTTTCCCTGCGGGAAGCATCAAGCGCCATTGAGAGATTCAAAGCATCGGGGAAATCGGTCGTTGCATGGTCCACCATGTACGATCAACGCCAATACTACCTTGCGGCGCATGCGAATCAGGTTTTGGTACACCCCATGGGCGGGGTACTGATTGAGGGTTTCGGCCGACCGCGTAATTACTATAAAGATGCGCTCGACAAATTGGGGATCAGCGCCAATCTGATTCGGGTCGGGAAATTCAAATCGGCCGGCGAGCCCTTTGTACTCAACGCGCCTTCACAGGATGCGCTGGAGGCCGAGCGGCATGTGTTTGATGCCTTATGGTCCTTATACACCCAGGGGATTGAAAAAACGCGCCAATTACCTGCGGGCAGTATTGCGCAGAATATTGCCCGATTACCGGACGCCCTGCTCGACGTGAAAGGCAATGCTGCACAACTCGCGATCGACTGGAAATGGGTCGACGGGCTGCAATCGATTGAATCGCTGCGCGACACGCTTGTGAAAGAAGTCGGCAACGATGAAGACATTCAATCTTTCCGCCAGGTTGGCTGGAAGGAGTACCTGAACTCGGAAATCAAAAAGGTCAAAGGCGATCACATTGCAGTGGTCGTGGCGCAGGGTGAGATCGGAGACGGACGGGCGCCACCTGGCAAGATTGGTGGCGTTTCGACTGCCGAAATGATTCGCAAAGCCGCGAACGACGATGAGGTGAAAGCCATCATCTTGCGCGTCAATTCACCGGGTGGCAGCGCGTTGGGTTCCGAATTGGTTCGTGAGCAGTTGCAGGTCGCGCGAGACAAGGGCAAACCGGTGGTGGTTTCGATGGGGGATGTAGCGGCGTCTGGTGGCTATTGGATTTCATTGGCTGCGGACACCGTGATCGCAGACCCTGCAACGATTACCGGGTCCATCGGCGTATTTGCGATCCTGCCCACCGGCGAAGGATTGATGAACAAGATTGGAGTCAGCACGGGTGGCTATCAAACCACCTGGTTAGCCGGCGCCGGCGACCCCAGAAAATCCTTGGACCCGAGAATGCAAAAACTGGTGCAGTCTGGGGTTGAGCATATTTATGCGGATTTTACGGACAAGGTCGCAACGGCTCGAGGCATGGATCTGACCAAGGTGGATACACTGGCCCAGGGCCGGATCTGGACCGGCGAACAGGCGGCGCAGCACAAACTGGTGGATCGTTCAGGAAGTTTTTCGGATGCTATTGACGAGGCGCGGCAAAAAGTTGCGAAGTCCGAAAGCAAATTATCGGATAGCGCCAAGGCATTACCCATCCGTTATGTCGGCCCCAGAATTTCGCCTCTTGCAAAGCTCGCGCAGCGATTCATCGAGCGGATTGGATTATCGGTGAGTGAACCGTTTTCCATCCCATTCTGGGGCCGATGGATACGAGATCAAGGTGCAGATTTGACCGTTCTGAATTCAGTCGGTCAGGACTTTGGGTGGTTGCAAGATATGCTTTCAAAAAAGCAAGCTTTTGGTGCCGTTACCCACTGCTTTTGTGAGAGCTCACTGTAGAACCTGGCCGTCCTTAAGCCACAGGTCGCAGGCCACGAGGCACTTTAACCTTCGAACCTTCAAACCTCTCCACATTCGACCCCAATGAACAAACGCCCCAAACCCAGTGCCGTCCTGTTCGCCAAGGACGTCGCAGCCTTGGCCCTGTTTTACCGCGAAGTAGCCGGGATGACCGAAGTCAACAGCGACCAGGACAAGGTCGTGCTCGACGAACAGGGATTTCAGCTCGTGATTCATGGCATCCCGGAAAGCGTTGCCGCGAGCATCAGCATCAGCACCCCGCCCGAGGTTCGCGAGGAAACACCCATCAAGATCTGTATCCCGGTCATGACGATTGAAGCCGCGCGTCAAAAGGCTGCCACGCTCGGCGGACAAGTGGCAGCCAAAGCGCAAGAGTGGTCTGCAAGAGGTTTCAGGGCGTGTGATGCTTATGATCCTGAGGGCAATGTGTTCCAAGTGCGCGA
>JBBAOE010000013.1:0-103983 GCA_040401595.1 Burkholderiaceae bacterium | reverse complement strand
GTTTCAGGGCGTGTGATGCTTATGATCCTGAGGGCAATGTGTTCCAAGTGCGCGAGAGTGCCGACTGAGTTCTCGCTCCAGCCGATGCGTAACCGCGTGCATCGCACGGGTCGACCTGAAGTTCGATCCTCAGCCATGGCGCCTTACCGCCAGCACACCGTTCGGTTAGCCACTTTGTGCGCGAATCAGCCCCAGGGGGTGTAGCGGACGATCAATGCCGAACTCAGCCCATAGGCGATCATGCCGGCCCCGACCAGTGCGAAGATGGTCCAGGCCGGGGTATCCAGATAAGCCAGAAGTGCGCCACCCGCACCAACAATGACCAGTCGTAGGGTTCCGGCCAACACCGGTCCGATGGCCTTGCCTGCGCCCAGCGATGAGAAGTACAGCGACAGTCCGAGACCAAACAGCCCGTAGCAAGGTCCTGCCCAAAAAAAGTAATTTCTCGCCGACTGCAGAACGGACTCATTGTCTGAATACAAACGAGTCCATGCGTCAGGGGCGAAGCTCACCACCAGACCCAGCCCACCGAGGCTGACCATCGCCACGACCGCAGCCGTCCAGGCCGCCCTGCGCGCGCGCGCGATATCGCCCGCGCCAATGGCCATACCCACCAACGGAACCGATGCAACACCAATGGCAAAGGCAATGGGGACCAGCAGAAATTCAAGCCGGGTACCGATGCCGTATCCGGCCAGGGCGTCGGTACCAAATTCCGCCACCAAACGCGTCAGCACCAGAATGGTCAGTACCGTCTGGAGCGGAGAAAGGCAGGCAACGGCGCCCACACGAAGAATGTCGAGGAGTTGTTTGCGATCGATCAGGGTGCGCCGAATGGGAAGACCCACCCGGGCACGCCCCGATACCAGATACAGCCAAAGAAACAAGGCGCCGGCACCATAGGCCAGCACGCCCCCTGCGGCCACGCCATGCATGCCCATCGGCGGCCATGGTCCCCAGCCCAGTCCCAGCGCGCCGCCGAGAATCACCTGTGCCAGGGACAAGCTGAACAGCGTTGCCGAAGGCACTTTCATGTTGCCGCTGCCTCGAATCACCGATGACAGCGTATTGACGATCCAGACGAACACCGATCCCTTGAATGCAACTTCCGCATAGGCCAGGGCTTGCACAAGCGCATCGCCGCTGCCGCCCAAGGCCGATAACAGCCAGCCACCAAAGAGTTCCATGAGCGCCATGTAACCCGTACCTAAGGCCAGTGCGATCCAAAGTGCATGGACTGCCAGTGCATTGGCCCGCGCCGAGTCACCCGCCCCCAAGGCACGGCTGACCGCAGAACTCACACCGCCCCCCATGGCACCCGCTGACAGCATCGACTGCAGCATGACAAACGGAAATACCAACGCCATGCCTGCCAACGCGGGCAAACCCAAACGTCCGACGTAACTCGTCTCGGCAATCGCCGCCAGCGCAGTCGCCACCATCGCGCCCAGATTAGGCAGCGCGAACCTCAGCAGGGTCGGCAGGATCGGACCGACCAGGAACGAATTCGGGCCAGCCACACCGCTCAATGTTTGTGCTCGTCCTGCACAACAGGCTTCGCACCCGACGCAGTGGACGCAGTGGGCGCGGCCGGCAAGACCCGAACGTTGACCTTGACCTCGCCCGCCTTCTCAAAGCGCAGCGTCATCGGAAAGCTGTTGCCGACCTTGAGCGGCGTCTTCAAGCCAATCAGCATGACATGCAATCCCCCAGGCTTGAACTCAACCGACTGGTTAGCCGCCACCTCGACCGCATCCACCTGACGCATCCGCATCACATCCCCATCCATGCGCATGCTGTGCAGTTCGACCGCCTGGGCAATATCGGCCGCAGCGGATAAGAGACGGTCTTTCGACGGCCCCCCCTCGATTCGAAAATAGCTCCCGCCCACCGTCTGGCCCTGAGCGGTAGGTCGGGCCCATGGATCCTGCACCTTGACCTGCGCCCAGGCACTGGACACCGCGAGGACTGCAGCGACTGCCCATACGCTGCGAACCCAGGCAGCCCAATGCGATCGATCCATCTTGTCGAAACATTTCATGTCTTGATCCTGATCGTCATATCAATGCTGATGCCCATCACTCCCCATTGCGGGCAGAACCTCGAGCCGGGCCGCGGGCCACTTGAGGCCCCGGGTGTTGGAACCGGCTGCCGGCACCTGATTCCAGTTGAGTTCCCCGATCTCGCAGAGCTGCTGCACCTTGAACCAGAGAATGCCCGCCTTTGCCGGGGTCTGCCCACGAAGCACGAACTCATCGTAGTGGGCATCAGCCAGAAATGCCTCGGGTTGCTGGGCTCGCCAGGTCACTTCCGTCACCGTATCCTCGATCTTTCGGCCATGACTATCGTAGGGCTGAGCAAGTTTCTCGCGGCGCAACTCGAGTTTCCAGCCCGGTCTGGGCATGGGCTTGGCGCCCAGAAAGCCATCCGGAAGCTGCACTCTAACGGTATGCGTGGCCGACCCTTCGCAGCCGTGGGTGATGCGAAGCACGGCTTTATAAGAGGTATTAGCCACCGCCGCAGGTTCTTCGAGGGTCACATGGGCCTGGGCGCCAGCGGCCATCAGCAGAGCGGCGGCGGCAATTGCGTAGTTGAAATTTTTCATCGTTCAGAGACTTATTTTGAGCTCAGCGGTGAAGGTACGCTGCGGATAGGGGTGGAAGTTCCAGTATTTGTCGTTATTGACGTTATCAATACCGATCGCAAATGAGTGGTGCTTGTCGATCTGGTAGCGCGCGCGCAGGTCAACCACAAAGAATTTGCTCACCCCCTGATACGCGAATCCATTGATATCGCTGTTATTAAGCGTACGAAACTGCGGACCGCTGTAGCGCGCGCCGATGCTGGTCACCCATCGCGGATCCCAACGGTAGCTCGCCAGTGCGGTCGCCCGCCAGCGCGCGATATTGGGCTGTCGCTTGTTCAGAGTATCGCCAGCGACAACGACAAAGCCCGCATTCTCCTTGATCAGGGAGTCAGCGTAGGTGACGCTACTGACCACGTCCATCCCCTTGGTCATAACATCCGTTCCCAGGTACGAGATTTCCGCACCCTGCGTCGCGATATGCCCGACATTCTGGACCCGGCTGATGGTTTTGTTGCCCGCTGCGGCATCGACGATCGATTGTGAATACAGAGCATCGTGCGTGTCCTCAGAAAAGAGTGTTGCCCGCAACAAACCGCCCGGAATGTCCCTTTCCGCACTCAGTTCCCCCGTCAGTGACCGTTCAGGGCGCAGATTGGGATCATTGATGTATTGCGAATTGGTGGTCGATGTCGCCCCATAGAGTTCAGCCACCGTGGGCATGCGCACCGCCCGTCCCAGCGAGGCCTTGAGCACCAGATCGTCGCGGGCGGCAAATGAGAGCGCCGCTTTTGGTGAAACAAACGACTGCTGACGGTTCGGGTGCGAGACGCTGCTGGTGGCTGAGAAATTTGTCAGGCCCCCACGTGCAGTCCAGTCTTCGTAACGAGCCCCGAGGACGGTCTTCCAGCGCGGCGCCAGCGCCCAGACATCTTGAACATAGAAACTGCGCAAGCGGGTCTCGCCACCCACGTTGCTCACCAGATCGCCGGCTGGGTCGCTGAGCCAATTGCCCGGAATCGCCGAGGTGCGGTAACGCAGTTGATAATGGTCTTGCTGGGCGCCCAGGTCGACCTGATGGGCGCCCTGGATCCCGTCGGGGCGCCAGAGGCCCTTGAGTGCGAGCGTTTGCCATCCCGTTCCGCTACCGTCGGCAATGGTGCCGGCGCCGCCCTGGAGCGCCGTCGGTAAGGTGGTGGATGCGCCATTCTGACGTTTCAGATCGGTGCCGTAGTCGTACAGGCTGGCTGCCGCTTCCCAGTCGAAGACCCCTTTGGTGTTGCTCTTGACCGAGACGCCGTGAATAGTGTGGGTCAATGATTCATTGGTCAGCGCAAAGTCTGCGCCGGTCAGCGCTGCGTAGCTTTTTCCATCGATATTGATCACGCCGCTGGTGAAGGGGATGCTAGAAGGGCTGCCGGATGGACTGACTGCGGCGTTTTGCAGATAACTCCGGGGCCGCCCCTCAGAGGTGTTCTGCCAGACTCCCAGCGTATACGAGGCGCGCAGCGTCGGGCTCAGGTTATAGGCCAGCTTGACCTTGGCGTGATCCTGCCGGGTCGTGAATTCGGTGCCTGTCCCGATGATGTACCAGGGTGCATTGGCATTGTTCAACGCGAGGACAGCGCCGGTAACCGCTGTGCCCGCACTGCCCGATGTACCGGTGCTGACCAGGCGGGTCGCGAAGGTCAGTGGCTGGCCATGGCTGTCCGTATGATTGAAATGAACGAACCAGGACCAGTCCCCCGAGCGATTGCCCGCCGACGCGCTGGTCTGCCAGGCCTGGTAGGTGTCCTTCGTGCTGTAAAGCGTAAAGGGCTGTGAACTGAAACTCACTTTGCCGTGGGCTTCGAAGCGGCTGGGCATGCGCGTCACATAGTCGACGACCGCGCCGACCGAGTTGCCGGGATAAGCCGCCGAAAACGGGCCGTACATGACATCGACCCGTTCGATTTCTTCGGGGGTCACGAGACCCCAGCGCGGCACGAACGACAGGCCACCAACGCCATTGCCAAGAAAATTCGACAGCAAGATCCCGTCGGCGTAGACCGCGGAACGGGCGCTGTTGCCGGTGCCCGAGGCACGACTCGACAGAATCGCATGGTTGTAGTCGCCGATATAGCGCTTGCGCACCAACAGGCTGGGAAAGTACTTGAGAGCGTCTTCGCTGTCGGACGCATTGATGCGGTCTTCGATTTCACGCCCCGTGATCGACTCAGTCGTCGTCGGAATGTAGGTCGGCATCGAACTGGGGTTAGTGCCGGTGACAACGACCACGCCGAGATTGCGCGCAGAGCCGTGGTCAGCGAACGCGCTGGGCGCAAAGCCTGAGGCCATCGCCGTCCCAATCGCAATCGCGAGCGAGGTCAATGAAAAACGCGCAGGCGTGTGCATGCCCGGCGTAACAGATGGATTCCCTAACATGATGCAAATTCCTGGTGACATGTCCACGCGACACCCTCTGGGTTCGCGCTGGTACAAAGCGTCTAATCGGTCTCCCGGGCTGGCGCAACGCAAGCCGGGACCGGGTTCAGTGACGTTTAGGAATCTTGCGGGGGGCCTCGAGGCCTGGCCTGTAGCCAAGCAAACAGCAAACGCGGGGCGAGCAAAAGCAGCCGGGGCGGCGCATCGCTCAGGGCCGGCAGTTTCAGAACCAGGGACGACGGCGACGGCATAGCCAAATGGCCCGACAGACCACACAGAGGACAATGCTCGGGCTTCAGATTGTGCGGCGCGGGGAGCGAGCTTGAATCCACCTCGGCGCTCAGCGCTTCGGCATCCAAGTCGCTCGGGAGCGCAACGCGTTCAATTCCCCGGGTGGTACAGATCTCCGCGAATTCGCCCGCATGGCCGCGCATTTGATTGATCGCATGCGAAATCGTCGGCCCGATCGCAAGCGCGAACACCGCCCACAGGGCCATCCAGGCCCCCAGCTGTCGGATTGACCATCTACGCTGGGATTGATTCATGGACTTAGTGTATCGCATCGCCAATATCGTCCGGTTTGCGCCCAAAAAGCCTCGGGTACCCGTCAACACACGCATCAAGTTATGCTGACTGGGACAACCAGTGCCAGCCCACCCAACACACTGCGACTTCAGGCCAAGTACGAGTTCTATTTCATGATGAACTTTTCAAATTTGTGGATGAGGTGCCTGTTCGGTAGCCTCATCGGAATCACCTCTTTGACCAGCCCATTCACCGATTTAGCAGCCGCCGAAATGACGCAGCCCCTGGCACCCACCGGCGTCTTGCGTGTCGTCATCAACCTGGGCAATCCAATCCTCGCGCGCAAGGATACCCAGACTGGCGAGCCCGTCGGAGTCTCGGTCGACCTGGCAACGGAGTTGGCCAAGCGGCTTCAAACGCCCTTGGTTCTGATTCCGGTGGATTCCGCCGGCAAATCCGTCGAACTGATCACCCGGGAACAAGCCGACATTGGTTTCTTCGCCATTGACCCGGTGCGTGGCCAAGGGATCACATTCACGTCCGCCTATGTCCAGATCGAAGGCAGCTACCTTGTGCGTCAGGATTCGCCTCTTCAAAGCAACGATGAAGTCGACCGAGCGGGACACCGGGTCGTCGTGGGAAAAGGCAGTGCTTACGATCTCTTTCTGACCCGCGAACTCAAACAAGCGCAGCTGGTCAGGACAGCCACCTCGCCAGAGGTCGTGCCTTTTTTTGCAAGGAGCGCCTACGAAGTGGCTGCCGGCGTGAAGCAGCAGCTTGAGTCAGACGCCAGAGCAACCCCGGGTCTTCGCTTGCTGGCGGGTCGATTCATGGTCATCGAACAGGCGATGGGGACGCCCAAGTCCCGGCCTGAAAGCGCGCATGGGCAACTATCTCAGTTCATAGGCGCCATGAAGTCCAGTGGCTTCGTGGCGGCGAGCCTCAAGCGTCATGGGATCGATGGGGCTGTGGTCGCGCCTTGATGGCGCGATATCGACGTGCTTTTGATCGAGCCTTTAACCGGGTCCGACATCGCAAAGCGCTCGATGTCTTGCAGGCCTGAGGCAACGGTTTCACTACAGGATGCCGATCTGGCTGCGTTCAGAATCAAAGCCCCAGCAGACGAATCGGGTCGGAAGACCCTCGCCGCAGCGCTGCGCGGCCCTCACGAAAAGTCGATCTCTTTTCCGGTTACGTGAGCTGTGCCCAACCCAAGCGATCGCCGACGGGGTTCGATCAAGACCTTGGAAAATTTGGACAGGGCATGGATACAACCACAATCGAAACCTTCCTGAAAACGACAGCGGTCGACCTGTTGATCAAGATCCTGGCGGCGACCGCCTTCTGGATCATCGGACGCTGGCTGATCTCATGGGTGACCCGACTGGTGCGGACCTCCATGGATCGCAACCGGATGGATCAGACGCTCAACAAGTACCTGGGCGCCATCATCACCGCGTCGCTGAATCTGCTCCTGATACTGGGCATTCTCGGCTACTTCGGCGTCCAGACGACCTCATTTGCTGCCCTGATCGCCGGTGCCGGCGTTGCCATCGGTGCGGCATGGAGCGGAATGCTGGGAAATTTTGCTGCGGGTGCATTCATGCTGGTGCTGCGACCCTTCAGGGTCGGGGACTTTGTCGGCATCGGCGGCATCACAGGGACCGTGCATGAGTTAGGCCTCTTTGGTACGACGATCATCACGCCCGATCATGTGATGACGATCGTTGGCAACACCAAGGTATTTGGTGAAACGATCCTGAATTACTCAAGCCTGCCCGTCCGTCGGGTTGATCGAGTCGCACAACTGGCCTCCGGCGTGAATCCTGAGGATGCGATGGCGCGCCTGCGCGCCGAGATCGCTCGCATCCCAAATGTCGCCACTTCGCCTGCCCCCGAGATCAACTTGCTCGATCTCAATCTGCTCGGCTGTGTCATTGCGGTGCGACCCTATTGTCACAACAGTTATTACTGGCAAGTCCTCTTCGACACCAATGCGGCCATCTTGCGCGTTGCCGAAGCAGCGAACTGGCCCGCACCGATGCCAGCCAATGCAACGCGCATGATTCCGTGAACCCTGCCTGATCAACCCCTGCGCTGATGAACACGGACCATCATGAACACGGACCATCATCAGCCGATCGCCTCGGCCGACAGAGTTCAGGAGCCCGAAGGCAAAAACAACTCCTCATCCGAGGGTGCCACCTCGGTCACGAGGTCTCTGACCAGCGGCTTGTTGGGCAGGGGCTCAACGACCATCTCACGCGCCTCCAGACGCGCCAGGCAGGCATAGACCGTTTTGCCATCGACCTTCATCATGCATTCTTTACAGGCGTTGGCATTGATGCACGAATAGCGAACCGCCAGACTCGGATCCACGTGCGCCCGCACCCACCGCAAGGCATCCAGCACCGATTGACCGGGTTCGAACGGGACGTCATGGGTCTCGAACCGCGATGCCTCGCCCGCGGCGCCCCGCTTGACGCGCAGGTTGACGCGCAGGTTGAGGCGCAGGTTGATATCGTGGCTCATACCAACTCCGTTGAATCAGGGATCGGTACCGATGCCGGTACCGCACGTCGCACAAAATTCAGCTGGCTACCATCCGTCGTAACCACCTGATTGATCCGCCAGGACTCGTCAAGACCCGGGAAGTCTTCGCGCTGATGCGCCCCGCGGCTCTCGGTGCGAAGCAAGGCCGCGCGCGTCACAACTTCCGCCACGAGCAACATCTGAAAGAGGTCGAACCAATCGACCCGGACGCAATCCAGCCCGCCGGTTCCTTTTGGCGGCACTTCACCGACCTGAGCGCGCATGGCCATCAGTCGTTTTAGCGCCCGCTGCAGGCCGGCCTCAGTCCGAAACGGGCCGACCTCATCCGCCATGAGCGCCTGCAATTCCACAAGCATCTGCGCCGGATTGAAATCGAGCCGCGAGGGTCCCCGGGTATACCAGTGCCCGTCATGCTTGGCGCCATCCCAGCGCAGCGTACCGCTTGCGAGCGCATCGTCGGCTGCATTGCGGCCAGCTCTGCGCCCAAACGCTAGCGCTTCCGTGATGGCGTTGCCAGACAAACGATTGGCCCCATTGGCGCCACCAACGGCTTCACCAGCCGCGAACAGACCCGCCAATGTCGTTCTCATCTGTGCGTCGACCTGGACACCGCCCATGTGATAGTGCGCGATCGGAGCGACTTCGATCGGCATCCGGGTGAGATCGATTCCGTTCTTGGCGATCCGATCAATCACGGGCCCGAAGGCTTCGCGTAAGACCTCGGCACTCAGATGCTCGAATGACAAGTAGGCCCCGCCATTTGGCGAGCCCCGCCCCGCCTCGACCTCTTTGGTAATCGCATAGGTCGCCAGATCACGGGTCACGATGTACTTGTCCGAGACGGCAGCGCCATAGTTCTGCACGAACTCCTCATGATTGCCATTGAGCAGACGACCGCCAAGCTTGTAACGGAACGGGTCCCACATGATCGGGTCCATTCCGATCATGCGGGGCGCGAGGTGACCGATCGGAAAGAATTGAACGAACTCCATATCGAGCAAGGCGGCACCCGCCCGAAGCGCAAGTGCATAGCCATCGCCCCCCATATTGGCGGACGCGCTATTACGCCGATACAGGCGAGTCAACCCACCCGTGGCCATGACGGTAGCCGCGGCCCCGATGGTGACCAGTTCGCCTGTAGGCAGATGGAGCGCAGTGGCCCCGATACAGACGCCGTCTCGCGTCTCAAGGCGAGTGACCAGCAGATCACCCACCCGGCGAATTGCCCCCCCGCCCGATTGTCCCTCCGCGCGAATGAGTTGCGTGCGCAAGGTTCTGGAGACCGCAGGCCCGGTATTCAGGAAGTCGACATAGACGCAGCGCGGCCGATCATGCCCAGGTGCCATCACCTGGGTAAACCGGCCTTCTTTTCGCGCCCAACCGACGCCCCAGGTATCCATTTCGAGAATGCAGTCGAGCCCATCTTCACAGATCACCCTGGCCAGCGCCGGATCACAAAGGCCGCGTCCCGCTCGCAGCGTATCGACCAGATGATGCTGCCAGTGATCCGGGCATTCACCCCCGACGGCAGCGGCGACCGTCATTTGCGCCATGACCGTCGCACCACCGCGACCGATCAGGCTACGGTCGATCAACAAGACATCGGCGCCCTGGCGGGCAGCTTCCAGGGCGGCATACATGCCAGCGCCACCTGCGCCGATCACGAGCACATCGGTCGTGAGATGCATGTCTTCAATCCTTCGAACACAAAGTCAATCCGCATTCTGACATCTCTGCAGGCTGCGCAGTCAACGGGCTCAGACGCCGAGAAAAGCTGCCAGTTCGGGTTGTTGCCGCAAGGCCTTCGATTCGCCAGCCAGCACCACCTGCCCTTTCTGCAGCACCACAGCGCGATCCGATTGTGCGAGCACCTTGCGAAAATCCCGATCGACGATCAGCGTCGCAATTCCGTCCCGACGGATCTCACCAATCACACGCCAGATTTCGGCCACGATCAGGGGGGCCAGGCCCTCGGTGGCTTCGTCCAGAATGATCAGTTCGGGCTGAGTCATCAAGGCGCGTCCGATGGAAAGCATCTGTTGTTCGCCACCGGAGAGCTGACCGCCGAGATGGGTCAGACGCTCGCTCAGGCGCGGGAAGGTCGTCAGCACCCGCTCATAACTCCAACCCCGACCGCTGGGTCCGCCTGGTTTAGCCGCCATGATGAGATTTTCACGGACGCTGAGATTGGCAAAGACGCCACGTCCCTCGGGAACATAGGCCACACCTTGGCGAGCAAGCTCATGGGGCTTGCCTCTGGAAAGATCCTTGCCAAACACTTGAATATGTCCTGCGCGCTGCGCGACATGCCCCAGAAGCGTCCGAATCAAGGTGCTCTTGCCCATACCGTTACGTCCAAGCAACCCGACGGTCTCACCACGGGCGATCTGCAGATCGATCCCATGCAGCACATGGCTTGAGTCATACCAGGCATGAATGCCGCGGGCATCCAGAATCAGATCATGCATGGTCTTGTTCACCAAGATAAGCGACCTGCACTTCAGGGCTTTGACGCACGAAATCTGGCGTCCCTGAGGCAATCACCGAACCATTGACCATCACGGTGATGCGGTCAGCCACCCGGAACACGGCGTCCATATCGTGCTCAACCAGCAAAATACCGTGCCGGGCTTTCAGGTCGACCAGGAGCGCCAGCATCCGTTCGGTCTCCTCAGCCCCCATGCCGGCCAGAGGCTCATCGAGCAGGAGCACTTGGGGTGCTGTGGCCAGACACATCGCGATTTCAAGCTGGCGCTTCTGCCCGTGACTGAGCAAACCAGCCTTGCTGTCGAGAACCTTTGCCAGGCCCGCACGGTCTGCGGCTTCGTGCGCGGCCGCGACGCTATGCGTGCAGCGCTCCGCGTCCTGCCACCAGGCCCAGGGCTTCGGCGTACTTGCCTGAGCGGCTAGGCGACAATTCTCCAGGACCGAGAAGCTCGAGTAGATCGTATTGCGCTGATAGCTACGTCCAAGGCCAGCCCGGGCCCGGCGTGGCTGGCTCCATCCGGTCACGTCCTGGCCCATCAGCTCCACCCGACCGCCCGTGGGCGCGAGTTCGCCCGACAGAATATTCACGAGCGTGGATTTACCGGCGCCATTGGTGCCAATGACGGCATGAACACTGCCACGGGTAATCTCGAGTGAGACCTGATTCACCGCAACCAGGCCGCCCCATCGCCGGGTAATCTCCCGGCCCCGCAGTAACAGTCCAGCTTCACCAGCCTGGCCGGCAACCCCCGATGATTCGACCGCCGATGGCTTCATCCGCGCATCCCCTCCATTTGGGCACGCCGAGACGATCGACCCATCAGGCGACCCCGGATCTGCGCCGGGAGCCCCACCAACCCGTTCGGCAACCCTGCGACACTGGCGATGATGGCCAGGCCCAGACCAAGATGCCAGTGCTTGGCAAATGCGCCGAAGATCGCTTCGGACTGGAAGATTTCCTGCAACAAGGCAAACGCAAATGCCCCGATCAGCGCGCCCCGCAAGTGTCCGATCCCACCCAGGATGACCATGATCAGGACCGATCCGCTGAAGTGCCAGCTCATCAATTCCGGGTTCACGAAGCCATCCTTGACCGCAAACAGAAAGCCCGCGAGGCCTGCGATCGCACCTGAAATCGTGAATGCGGCCAGCTTGTACGGATAGGTTTCAAAGCCGGTCGCCCGCATCCGCTGTTCATTGACCCGGATCCCGGCCAACGCCCGCCCGAATCGCGACCGCAGGAGCAGGCTGAGAAATCCGAAGACCAGGATCAGCGCGAAGAGCGTAAAAAAATAAAGAACGATCGGCCGATCAAGATCAATCCGCTCACCCAACACGGGCTTCATCATCAGGTAGATGCCATCGGTCCCACCGCCAAGCGGGGTATCGTGGACAACGTAATAGGCCATCTGCGCAAACGCGAGCGTGACCATGATGAAATACACGCCTCTGGTCCGCAGAGACAAGGCCCCCACCGCCATGGCATAGCCTGCGGCAGCCAACATCGCAGCGGGTAACAGCCACGCCACCGAGGCAGGCGCATCCTGCGGCGAAAGCAGGACTGCGGCATAGGCTCCGATTCCAAAAAAAGCAGCCTGTCCAAAACAGACCAGACCTGTCCCGCCGACCAGGAGTTCAAGACTCAGGGCAAGGATGGAAAAGATCATTACTTTTGTAATGAGATCAATACCGAAACTGGCAGCCACCAGCGGATAGATCGCCAGTGCCACAAAACTGGCCAGAACAAAAAGTACTTTGGGTTTCAAGGCCTAGCCCGCTTTGAAGAGGCCATCGGGCTTCCACAACAGGATCACGGCCATCAGGACATAGACCAGAACGCCGGCTGCCTGCGGCAGCAATACCTTTCCGAACGTGTCGACGAAGCCGATCAACAGTGCGGCAAGCAGCGCACCCCGGATCGATCCAATCCCGCCGATCACCACGACCACAAAACAGATGATCAGTACTGAACCCCCCATTCCGGGATAAACGCTGCTGACCGGCGCCGCCACCATCCCGGCGAACGCCGCAAGCGCAACGCCAGCCGCAAAGACCACGCGATAGAGGAACTGAATATCGATGCCCAGGCTCTGCACCATCTCGCGATTCGCGCTACCGGCACGAATCATCATGCCAAGACGGGTACGCGTGAAGACCAGATACATCCCGAGCGCCAGGACAATGCAGACCGCCGAGATGAAAATCCGATAGACCGGATAGGTCATCAAGTCACCCAAGGGCAGCGTTCCCGAGAGAATTTCGGGTGCCCGCACGCCGTGGACGTCATCCCCCACCAGGAGACTGCGTAATTCCTCGAAAACCAGTATCAATCCATAGGTCATCAGCACTTGCTGAAGGTGCTCACGTTCGTACAAATAACTATAAAAAACCCATTCCAGGGCATAACCAAGCAGAATCGCGACCACGACGCCAACAATCAGGACCGAGAAAAAACCGCCACCGAACGTCGCGGCAACGATTGGCGACAACGCGAAGGCCATGTAGGCGCCGATCATGTAGAAGCTGCCATGCGCCAGGTTGATCACGCCCATGATGCCGAAGATCAGGGTCAACCCACTTGCCACCAGGAATAGAAGCAGTCCGTACTGCAGCGAGTTCAGGCACTGGATCAAGAACGTCGTCAAGTTCATCAGACAAAACCTCCAGCCGGGCTCGCCGTGAGTGCAGGCTCACCCGGGCCGTCAACCAAGCGGGCTGTTACAGACGACAGCCACGACCGGGATCTGCCAGAGCCTTACTGGCGATCCCGATGATCTTGTTTTCTTTACCGATGACCTGACGCAGGTAAATGTCCTGAACCGGATTATGGCTCTTGCCGAGGGTGAACGGACCGCGTGGGCTGTCAAACTTCACTTTGCTCAGGGCTTCTTCGAACTCGGCCTTCTTGCTGATGTCTCCCTTGACTGCGGTCAGACCAATTTTGAGCATCTGCGCTGCGTCATAGCCCTGCACGGCATAGACATCGGGCTGCAACTTATAGGTTTTGGCATAGGCCAAACGAAACGCATTGTCCCGCGGAGTGTTTAGGCTGTCGGCATAGTGCAGCGTGGTCAGGAGGCCCTCGGCCTCCCCGTTCAAGGCATCGAGCGTGCCATCGGTGAGAAAGCCCGGGCCATAAAGGGGAATGGTTTTCTTGAGCCCAGCCGCCGCGTAGTCCTTGAGAAACTTGACCGCGCCCCCACCGGCGAAGAAGGTATAAACCGCATCGGGCTTGGTCGCGGCGATCTCGGTGAGCAGGGCCTGAAACTCAACGTTAGGGAATGGCAAGCTGAGTTCCTTGACGACTTTCCCACCCGATTTTTCAAACGCCTCTTTGAAGCCACGCACCGTTTCATCGCCAGTCGCGTACTTCCAGGTAATCGTCACGACCGTCTTGTGACCCTTCTGGGCAACGACTTCACCCATCGCATACGCCGGCTGCCAGTTGCTGAAGCTACTGCGAAAGATGTTCTGTGCACACATGGGCCCAGTCACAGCATCCGAACCGGCATTGGGGACGATCATCAAGGTCCCGGTGTCTTTGGCCACCTTGGCCATCGCCATCGCCACGCCACTGTGGACGGTTCCGATCACGACGTCGACGTTATCGCGTTTGACCAGTTTGTTGACATTGTCCGTTGCCTTTGAAGGGTCGCTCTCATCGTCGACCAGAAAATATTCGATCTCGCGCCCAGCAAGCTTTCCGCCTTGCTCGGTGACATACAGACGAAAACCGTTTTCGATTGCAACGCCCAGGGACGCAAAGGTACCCGTGGCTGGCAACATCAGACCGACCTTCAGCTTTCCGCTGGTCTGGGCCTGCACCATCGGTGCGGCAAGCGCCAGGCTGCAGGCAAGGGCCAGAGGCAGCCAGCGGACGATGGGGCCCAGGCCTGCGGGGACTGGCGCCGCGGCCCGCGCTTGAAGCCTCGAGTTCATCGCGGTGTTCTTGATGGTATTCATTGCATATCTCCTCACGGTGTGGACTGGTCGCTATGATGCTGAAAAAAATGATGGACCGCTTCAATCACCGGCAGGGTTTGATCCCGGTGCGGGGAGTGTCGGCAATCAGCGAGCTCGACGAGTTCGGCCTGGGGCACCCGGCGTGCGATGCCCCGAATCTGTTCGAGCGTACCGTACTCATCATTGAGACCCTGAATGGCCAGCAAGGGGCATACGATGGCGGGTAGTTCGGACTCAATCGTCCAGCCTGAAAACACCGGGTGCAGCCATGCGTCATTCCAGCCCCAGAATGCCGAGTCCGGATCCCGATGAAACCTTGCCAGGCGCTCGCGCAAACCAGATTCCAGGTAAGCCTTGCGCGCCAGGTCGATACCCTCCAGGCAAACGGCTTCGACCATGATGTGCGGAGCCAGCACGACCGTCGCGGCAAGCTGCTGTGCGAATCGAGCCGCGTACAGCAACGCAATCGAACCACCGTCGCTATGACCGAGCAGGCAAAGGCGCTCTCGCCGGGGATCGACGCCAAGCGCTTGTAAGAGGGCTGGTAAGACTTCGTAGGCTTGTTGATGCATAAAGTCGATTCCCCAATGTTCATTCGGGGCGCGCGGACTCGATTGGCCATAGCCTGGGCGGGAGTACACCAAGCCTCTGCAATCCAGGGCTGCACACAGTCGCGTCGGAAAGTCTTGCCACATGGCGACCGAACCCAGTCCTTCGTGCAGGAACACCCATAGCGGCTGTCCAACCCGCCCCCGCTCGATCCATTGGTGTTCAATCGACACGGTCTGGTCTCGCCAGCGGATATCGGCGAATTCAACGGGCGAGGACGGTGGATCGGACTTCAAGCTCAATCTCTTGCTCAAGTCTGCCGCCCGCGCTCCAGGGCACGCAAGCGAAAGCGCTGAATCTTGCCCGTCGCGGTCTTGGGCAATTCAAGCACAAACTCAATGAAACGCGGGTATTTGTGGGGTGCAAGGCGCTGTTTGACGAAAGCCTTGAGTTCGTCTTCGGTCACGGCTGGACCAGCGCCCCCAGCCGCACTCGGTTTGAGAACGACAAAGGCCTTGCTCTTGATCAAGCCCTGGGCATCTTCCGTACCAATCACCGCCGCCTCGAGCACGCTGGGATGCTGCGCGAGCGTCGCCTCGACTTCGAATGGACTGACATAGATGCCGCTGACCTTGATCATGTCATCGCTTCGACCACCATAGGTGTAACTGCCGTCTTCGTTTCGAAGGTACTTGTCGCCGCTCTTGGTCCAGGCGCCCTGGAAGGTTTCTCGTGTCTTCTCCCGGTTACCCCAGTACAGCAAAGCTGCACTGGGCCCCTGAATGTAGAGATCACCGAGTTCTCCGTCGGGCACGGCGGCGCCGTGTTCATCGCGCAATTCAACCGAATAACCTGGGACCGGCCATCCTGTCGTCCCGTAGCGCACGCGCTCCGGACGATTGGAGAGAAAAATATGCAGCATCTCGGTCGAACCGATACCGTCAACGATATCGACACCAAAGTGACGCTTGAAGCGCTCACCCAGTTCGGCAGGGAGCGCCTCGCCGGCTGACGAAACCAGGCGCAGGGCGGTCGCATCGCGCGCGGGCAACTGCTCGCTGGCCAGAATGGCCGCAAAACCGGTGGGCGCTCCAAAGAAAACAGTCGGCCGGAATCCGCCGACCTCCCCGCGCCAGCGCTTGAAAATCGCCTCCGGCGTGGGACGTTCGCCCATCAGGAGAGTAGTCGCACCCACACTCAGGGGAAAACTCAGGGCGTTGCCAAGACCATAGGCAAAGAACAGTTTGGCCGCCGAAAAACAGACGTCCTGCTCGGTGAGCTGCAGAACATTCCTGCCGTAGAGTTGTGCCGTCCAGAAGAGGTTGGCATGGGTATGGACCGTGCCTTTGGGCCGCCCGGTTGAGCCCGAAGAATAGAGCCAGAATGCAGGATCATCGGCACCCGTGCCCGCCGGTCTGCTGGCTGGCGAATACGCGTGGATCAGGGTCTCGAAGTCGGTCACCTCAAGGCCTGATGAGTCTGCAACTGGCCGCGACACCAAGATTCTCTGCACCTCGTGACTCGCGCATCCGAGCGCTCCCGCCAGCGTTGGCAGCAGGGCACCGGAAACCACCACCGCCTGCGCACGGGAATGTTCAAGCAGATAAGCGCAATCATCGGCCGGCAGCAGCGTATTCACGGCCACCGGGACCAGACCCGCGTAGAGCGCGCCGAGAAAGCTGACTGGCCAGTCAAGGCTATCGTGCATCAGGAGCAGGATCCGCTCCTCACGGCGCAAGCCCAAGGCCTGCAGCGCCTGAGCCAGACGTCGAACCCGGTCTTCCAGTTCAGCGAATGACAGTGCGCCAGAATCATCGACAAAGGCGGCTTTGTCGGGACGCTGCGCATTGCATTCCATCAGGTACTGCCCGACATTGAATCGTTCGGGCGGCCCAGAGAAGTCCGACTGCGCCTCCAGACCGGGGGGATGGGGCGAAATAGCGTCTGGCTGCGTCATGCGGGGTCTCCTCGAATCAAGGTGCGGCCGACTCTGACGGTCGGTTCGCGAACTCGGCAAGCTTAGGACAGTTACTGGCCACCCGAACCACGGCTTGACTTGCCGTCCTTGCGAAGTAGCAGTATCTTGCCAGTTAGAACATTAAGAGCCGTGGAGTGCCATGTCAAGCACTATATTGCATGATACGCCGAAGCACCCGTTTCTTGCGGGCCTTGGCGAACGCATGCGCGCCCTTCGGGCTCGTCGGGGCATGACCCGCAAGGCCCTCGCCATCGCGGCCCAGGTTTCGGAGCGCCATCTGGCCAACCTCGAATACGGCGTCGGCAATCCCTCGGTCCTGGTCCTCCTTCAAGTCACTCAGGCACTCGACTGCTCGCTGGCCGAAGCGCTGGGTGACCAGACGACGCGCTCGCCCGAGTGGCTGATGATCCGGGGACTCTTGGAACACACGGATGAGGCAAGCCTGCACCGAGTCCGCAAGGCGATTGGACAAGTCCTTGGCATGCCCCACCCAGGAGCTCAGGAGCACGCGCCCCACAAATCAAGAATCGCCCTGATCGGTTTGCGCGGTGCCGGGAAATCAACGCTGGGTCAGCGGCTAGCCCAGGACCTGGGCTTTCCGTTCATCGAACTCAGCCGCGAAATCGAACGCGTCGCGGGCTGCTCCATTCATGAAATTCAGGCGCTCTATGGCCAGAATGCTTATCGGCGCTACGAGCGTAAGGCCATGCAAGAGACCATCGAGACCCACGCCGAAGCCGTCATCGCAACGCCGGGTGGGCTGGCCTCGGATCCGGCCAGCTTCAATCTGGTGCTGGAGCACTGCCTGTCGGTATGGCTACAAGCCAGTCCGGAGGACCATATGAACCGCGTCGCAGCCCAGGGGGACTTGCGCCCCATGGCCGGCAACCGCGAGGCCATGGAGGACCTCAAAGGAATCCTCGCCGGCCGAACCGCCTTTTATTCCAAGGCAGACCTGAGCCTCGACACGAGTCGAGCCCCCCTTGAGGCCACATTCAGCGCCCTGCGTTCGATTGTGCGGGACGCGATCGGCTTGGAGAGCGCGGGAGAATATGCATAAAAATGCTTGACTGACATCGCAATAGGCAGCAAAGTGCCACTCGAGCCGAGACGAAAAAATGCATAATAATGCCGCTTTCTGGAGACCCCTGTGAACCAGCCCCAACGCGTCGACTACCAGACCCATCCGAGCCAATATCGCCACTGGGTACTCAGGGTCGAGGGCCCCATCGCGACGCTGTTGGCAGACTTTGACGAAACCGCCGGTCTGCGCCCGGGCTACAAGCTCAAACTCAACAGCTACGACCTCGGGGTCGATATCGAACTCAATGACGCCATCAACCGCGTCCGCTTCGAGCATCCGCAAGTTCGTACGGTGGTCATCACGAGTGCCAAAGAGAAGGTGTTCTGTTCAGGCGCCAACATCTTCATGCTCGGTGTCTCCAGCCATGCATGGAAAGTGAATTTTTGTAAATTCACGAACGAAACGCGCAATGGCCTTGAGGACAGCTCGGCGCACAGCGGACTGAAATTTCTCGCTGCCGTCAACGGCGCCTGTGCCGGTGGCGGTTATGAACTCGCGCTGGCCTGCGATGAAATCATCCTGGTCGATGACCGCAGCAGCGCCGTCAGCTTGCCCGAAGTGCCGCTGCTCGGTGTGCTGCCCGGCACCGGAGGACTGACCCGGGTGACCGACAAGAAAAAAGTCCGACACGATCTCGCCGATCTGTTCTGCACCAGTGCCGAAGGCGTACGTGGCCAGAAAGCCAAGGACTGGCGCCTAGTTGACCATATTGCCAGACCTGCACAGTTTGCCGCCAAGGTGCAGGAACGCGCGCTCGAATTGGCCGCGCTCAGCGATCGCCCGGCCGATGGTCGGGGGGTGACACTGACGCCACTGACCCGGCACATCGAGGCTGACTCGCTGGATTATCCCAATGTCCACGTCGCCATTGACCGCATTCGGCGCACTGCAAGCTTGACCATCAAAGCGCCGACCGGGACACAACCCAACACGATCGACGGCATCGAAGCCGCTGCAGCCAACTGGTATCCGCTGCAAATGGCCCGTGAACTCGAAGACGCGATTCTGAACCTGCGCACAAACGAGCTCGACATTGGCATCTGGCTGATCCGGACCGAAGGCGACCGGGCCGCCGTACTGGCGATGGATGAGACCCTCATCGCCCACCAGTCTCACTGGTTGGTGCGCGAAACCATCGGATTGCTGCGCCGCACCTTGAGCCGCCTGGATGTGTCATCGCGCAGCCTCTTTGCGCTGATCGAGCCCGGGTCCTGCTTCAGCGGCACCTTGCTTGAGCTGGCCCTTGCCTGCGACCGCATTTATCACCTCGCACTGCCCGATGACCCCGCGCATGCGCCGACGATCACGGTCGATGCGGCGAACTTTGGTCTCTATCCGATGGCGACCGACCAAAGCCGCCTGCAGCGCCGCTTCTATAACGAGCAACCAGCGCTTGAAGCGGTCCGCGCCCAATCCGGTCAGGCACTGGATGCCGAGGCGGCCTTTGCGCTGGGACTGTGCACGAGCGGTCCCGATGACATCGACTGGGCCGACGAGACCCGGATCGCGATTGAGGAGCGTGTGTCCATGAGCCCCGACGCCCTGACAGGTCTGGAAGCCAATCTGCGCTTCAACGGGGTTGAAACCATGTTCACCCGGATCTTCGGACGCCTGACCGCCTGGCAGAACTGGATCTTCCAGCGCCCCAATGCGGTGGGTGAAAAAGGCGCTCTCAAGGTCTATGGCAAGGGCGAGAAAGCTGCCTTCGACTGGAACCGCGTCTGACGCCAAGCCCAACATTCCCTATCCCTCCAGATTTTTATCGGACTTCCAACATGACCGCCATCAACTACAGCGACAAGATCCCGAATAACGTGAACCTCGCCGAGGATCGGACGCTGCAGCGGGCCCTCGAACACTGGCAGCCCAGTTTCCTGTCCTGGTGGGATGACATGGGCCCGGAGGGCAGCCAGAATTTTGACGTCTATCTGCGCACAGCCGTGAGTGTGGATCCGGCGGGATGGGCACAGTTCGGTCATGTGAAAATGCCCGACTATCGCTGGGGCATCTTTCTGAATCCCGGCGATGCCGACCGCAAGATCCATTTCGGCGATCACCTCGGCGAAAAGGCCTGGCAGGACATCCCGGGCGAATACCGGGCCAACCTTCGCCGCATCATCGTGACCCAGGGCGATACAGAGCCTGCAAGTGTCGAGCAGCAGCGCCATCTGGGTCTGACCGCGCCCAGCCAGTACGACTTGCGCAACCTCTTCCAGATCAACGTCGAAGAGGGCCGTCACCTCTGGGCAATGGTCTATTTGCTGCACAAATATTTCGGTCGTGACG
Source organism: Burkholderiaceae bacterium (assembly GCA_040401595.1). Classification (GTDB taxonomy): domain Bacteria; phylum Pseudomonadota; class Gammaproteobacteria; order Burkholderiales; family Burkholderiaceae_E; genus RFPW01. The sequence goes on along the minus strand of JBBAOE010000013.1, from coordinate 83,550 downwards.
GCCGCGAAGAGGGCGAAGCACTCCTTGAGCGACGCAGTGGTCAGGAAGATAATCCCCGGATCCTGCAGGCGTTCAATGAGCCTACGCCCGACTGGCTGAGCTTTTTCATGTTCACCTACTTTACCGACCGGGACGGCAAGTTCCAGCTCTGCGCGCTCGCCGAGAGTTCATTCGATCCGCTGGCGCGCACCACAAAATTCATGTTGACCGAAGAGGCCCATCACATGTTTGTGGGCGAATCCGGTATCAGCCGGGTCATCCAGCGGACCTGCGCGGCCATGAATTCACTCAAAACTGACGATCCAAAAACATTGCGCGAGTCCGGGGTCATTGACTTGCCCACGATCCAGCGTTACCTGAACTTTCACTTCAGCGTCACCATCGACCTGTTTGGTTCCGACGAGAGCAGCAACGCTGCGACCTTCTATAGCACTGGCCTCAAAGGTCGTTACGAAGAGGGGAAGCGCACCGATGACCATCAGCTGCGCGGCCAGACCTACCAGGTACTGCAGGTTCAGAATGGCCAGCTCGGTGAAAAAGAAGTGCCCATGCTCAATGCGCTCAACGAAGTGCTGCGCGACGATTACATCAAGGACAGCGTCGCCGGCGTCGGTCGTTGGAATAAGGTGATCGAGAAGGCTGGCATTCCGTTCCGGCTGACGACGCCGCACAAGGCCTTTCACCGCCACATCGGTGCCTTGGCCGGGGTCAAGGTCTCGCCGGATGGCCGCGTGATCAGTCAGAATGAATGGAACGCCATGGCCGATCAGTGGCTACCCAGCGAGTCTGACCGTGCCTATGTCGCCAGCCTGATGGGGCGTGTGGTCGAGCCAGGCAAATTTGCCAACTGGATTGCACCGCCTGCCATGGGTGTCAACCGTCAAAGCGCCGACTTTGAGTACATTCGCTTCAACTGAGACAAGGCTATGGACCAGGCTGAGCTCAAGGTCATCAAGCAGCATCTGATCGACCCCGAGATCTGTATTCGCTGCAACACCTGCGAAGCGACATGCCCGATCGGCGCGATCACCCATGACGCCAACAACTACGTCGTCGACGCCGATATCTGTAACTGGTGCATGGCCTGTATTTCGCCCTGTCCCACGGGTTCGATCGACAATTACCGCACCGTGCCCAAGGCTCGGGCGTACAGCATCGACGAGCAGTTGGGCTGGGATGAACTCCCCGTAGAACTCAGCCGCGAAGAACTGACCCTCGCAGGTACCGAGGGGAGCGGCGCAGCAGCATCCGAGCCCACCGATCCCGATCTGACACTCGCTCCCGCTTCAGATGGGCTGGCCACAGAGCCAGTCGATCAAGCCCACGCGGATGGGCAAGGGGCCAGCCCCCGATTCGGCGCTCAGATCCCACCCTGGTCAGCGGCCCATCCCTACACCAACCTCTATGGGCCGAAAGCGCCCGCGAAAAGCATCACCGCAACGGTCACCGGCAATGTCCGCGTGACCGAAGCCGGGACCGACTACGATACCCATCATATCGTTCTTGATTTTGGATCGATACCATTTCCAGTTCTGGAGGGACAGTCGATCGGCATCCTGCCTCCAGGGCTCGATAGTCGCGGGCGTCCACATCACGCCCGAATGTACTCGATCGCCAGCCCGCGCAATGGCGAGCGTGCGGGATACAACAACCTGTCGCTCACCATCAAACGCGTGCTGGAAGATCATGAGGGCAATCGGGTGCGGGGCGTTGCCAGCAACCACATGTGCGACCTCAATGTCGGCGATCGGGTCGAAGTGATCGGGCCTTTTGGCACGAGCTTCCTGATGCCCAACCATCCCAATAGCCATCTCGTCATGATCTGTACCGGAACGGGCAGTGCGCCGATGCGGGCGATGACGGAGTGGCGTCGCCGGTTGCGCTCGAGTGGAAAGCCCGACAGCGGCAAGCTGATGCTGTTCTTCGGTGCCCGCACCCAGCAGGAACTGCCGTACTTCGGTCCTCTGCAGAACCTGCCCAAAGACTTCATCGATTCAAATTTCGCCTTCAGCCGCACGCCAGGGCAACCCAAGACCTATGTCCAGGACGTCATGCGCCAGAGGGCAGCCGATCTTGCCAAATTACTCGCTGACCAGGGCACGCATTTCTACGTGTGTGGACTGAAGCGGATGGAGGGAGGCGTGATGCTGGCGCTACGCGACATTACGATCGAGGCCGGTCTAGACTGGGAAACCACCCTTGCAGCGCTGAACCGCGAGGGTCGCCTGCACCTCGAAACCTACTGAATCATTGAGCGTATTTCCGATGGCAACCTTGACGATTGAGCGACACCCTTCCGGGGTCGCCACCCTGACCATGTCGCGACCCGAGGTCTTCAATGCCTTCGACGAGACGATGATCGCCGAGATGGATTCTGCCTTCGCCAGGCTGATGGACGATGGCGCTGTCCGGATCATCGTTCTCGCCGGAGCAGGCAAACATTTTTCGGCCGGTGCCGACATGCAGTGGATGCGGCGCGCGAGCGAGGCCTCGTTCGACTGGAACGTGGACGATGCCCGTCGGTTCGCAGCCATGCTGGCGCGAATCGAATCCTGCCCCAAGCCCACTGTCGCGCGGGTGCACGGTGCAGCACTCGGTGGTGGCGTTGGTCTGGCCTGCGCCTGTGACATTGCGATCGCATCCGATCTGGCCAGCTTTTCGGTAAGCGAAGCAAAGTTCGGAATTCTGCCGGCGGTCATCGGCCCCTATCTCGTCAACGCGGTGGGTAAACGTCAGGCGCGCCGCCTGGCGCTCACGACAGAGCGCATCGATGCGGCCGAAGCCTTGGCCATTGGCCTGGTGCAGCGCGTGGTTCCGGCCCCTGAACTCGATCAGGCGGTCGAGGCCACAGTGCGTCAACTGTCTGCCGGTGGACCCAACGCCCACCGCGAAATCAAGGCCTACCTCGCGCAACTTGCCGTGGCCCCAATCACGCCGGAAGTTCTCGAACTGAGCGCCCAGACGATCGCACGGGTGCGAGGGACCGAGGAGGCTCGCGAAGGTTTTGATGCTTTTCTGAACAAACGCCCGCCGAAGTGGACTGTCCCCTCTGAGTCGTAAAGCGCTGCATCATCAAACGCGCCCCTCGATCGACCCAAGCCTGGGTCTCCTTGAACCCCACGTCTCAGATCCCGTGACCATTCCACTGAACCACACAGCACTGCTTGTCATCGGCGCCGGCATCATGGGCACTGGCATTGCTCAGGTTGCCGCGCAATCCGGGCATCCGGTTTTTCTCTTTGATTTGCGCGAAGGCGCGGCGGACAAGGCCAAAGCCAGGCTGGCGGAGACGTTCGACACCCTGGTCGCCAAAGGCAGGCTGGATGCGGACTCTGCGAAGCTGATCCTGGCCCGGATCGCACCTGTGGCGACACTTGAGGCCGCCAGATCGGCTCGGCTGGCAGTCGAAGCGATTGTGGAGAATCTTCAGGCCAAGCGCGCGCTCTTTCAGCAACTGGAAGCGATTCTCGATGAGGGCGCCATCCTGGCTACCAACACATCCTCGATCAGCGTGACCGCCATCGCCAATGGCCTCAACCACCCAGGGCGATTGGTCGGCATGCATTTTTTCAATCCAGTCCCGCTGATGAAGCTGGTGGAAGTCATCAGCGGATTGCAGACCCTGCCTGAAACGGCCGAGGCCATTTTTACCCTGAGTCAGGCCTGGGGCAAGGTGCCCGTCCATGCCCGCAGTACGCCCGGGTTTATCGTCAACCGTATCGCCCGGCCCTACTATGCTGAGACTCTCGCATTGTTACAGGAACAGGCAGCATCCCCGCAAGCGCTGGACACTTGCATGAGAGCTGCCGGGTTTCGGATGGGCCCGTGCGAACTCATGGACCTGATTGGTCATGACACTAACTTTGCCGTCACTCAGTCGGTCTATGAGGCCAATTTCTATGACAAGCGGTTCGTCCCCTCACTCGTTCAGCGCGAACTGGTGGATGGCGGACTGCTGGGACGCAAATCCGGCCAGGGCTTCTACCGCTACCCTGCCGGCATGCCGGCGTGGAATCCGCCTGCGGTGGAAGAGCCCGATCTGGCCTCTCGCATCGTGATCCATGGGAGCGGCCCGATTGCGGATCATCTCGCCAACCAGCTCGCAGTGAAGTTTGCGCAGGCACCCGAGCGCGATGTCACAAGCCCGTGGATCGGGCTCGCGTTGGAGGATGCCCGCCTGGTTCTGAGCGACGGACGATCGGCAACCGAATTGGCGACCGTCCTGAACGTCCCGGATGTCGCGATCTTTGATCGTTTCAACATCACTCAAACCCACGCAGGCGCCCTGGCCCTCGCCTATTCGACTGCGCAATGTGTCAGCCCGCGCTGGAAAGCACAGGCTCCGGCCTGGCTGGTCGCGCTCGGATTCACACCCGTTGAACTGGCCGACGTTCCAGGACTCATCGTGACGCGGACTCTAGCCATGCTGATCAATGAAGCCGCCGATGCGATCGTTCAGGGCGTTTGCAGCCCCGAGGGTGCAGATGCCGCCATGAAGCTCGGCGTGAACTATCCGCAAGGCCCGTTCGAATGGCTCGACGCATGGGGCGCGCGCGACGTGGTTGGCATTCTCGACGCCCTCGATGCGCAATATCGCGGCGAGCGCTATCGGGCCAGTCCCTGGTTACGTCGCCGTGTTGCGCTTGAAGGGAACCGATGAAATTTGCCGAATTTTTTGTTGGCCAGCAGATTGATGCGGGCTCCTATGAACTGTCCGAGACAGATTCACTCGAATTTGCCCGGGCTTATGATCCCCAGTGGTTCCATACTGACCCGATCGCCGCTCAGCAAGGGCCTTTCGACGGGCTCATCGCGAGCGGTTGGCAGACCTGCAGCATCGCCATGCGCCTCGCAGTCGACCGGATCTTGCATGACTCGGAGTCCTTCGCATCACCGGGTGTTGAAAATATCCGCTGGCCATATCCCGTGCGCCCTGGTGACACCTTGTCCTTGCGCGTGACCGTGCTCGAAGTGCGGCGATCCAATTCCAAACCTCACTTAGGCATCCTCACCTGGCGCTGGCAACTGTTCAATGGCGAGGCCAAGGAAGTGCTCGACATGAAAGCGACCAACCTGTTCAATCTCGCTACGCCATGACGTGACGTGACATGACCACGATCCTCGCAACTGCCGACAGCATGCGTGAGCAGATTCGGCGCAGCAGCAAACTCAAAGGACGCCAGCCCGACGCCGCATCCCTGGCCGAGGTTGAAGCCCTGATCGGAGCCCGCCCACCCGACGGCTACCGTCGCGACCTGCTCATCGAGCACCTGCACTGCATCAACGACGCGTACCGCTGTCTTCGCGAGCGCCATTTAGTGGCCCTGGCCAAGTTGATGAATCTCGCGATGGCCGAGGTCTATGAAGTTGCCACGTTTTATCATCACTTCGACATTATCCGCGGCGATCGCGAGGCCCCCGTACTGACCATTCGGGTGTGCAGTGGCTTGAGTTGCGCACTCGCGCAGGGTGATGAACTGCTCCAACGCCTCCCAGCCTTGCTGGGCCACACCGACCTCAGGATCATCTCAACACCCTGCGTAGGGCGCTGCGAGCAGGCACCGGTCGCGGTGGTTGGTCAGTTTCCGGTCGCCAAGGCAACGCCTGACCGGGTGATCGCCGCGGTTCAGGCCAACCAATCCCGGCACCCAACAGCGGCCGATGACGGCCACTGGCATGCCGCCCAGTTGAGCGACCCGCAGGTCGCTGCGGCGACCCGGCTGGAGACAAGCCTCCCCAACCCATCCGACACGGGATCCATTTCGCCCGCCTACACGGGCTATGCCAGCTATCGGACCCTGGGTGGCTATACTCTTGCCGCTTCGGTGGCAGCCTCGCTCCTCGGGCCCGACTCAGAAACGCGGGTTATCCAGACCCTCCAGACGCTGGACGACTCGGCCTTACGCGGTCTCGGTGGCGCGGGTTTTCAGGCGGGTCGCAAGTGGCGCATCGTGCGCGAACAACCCGGCCCGCGGTTGATGGCGGTCAATATCGATGAAGGCGAGCCCGGGACGTTCAAGGACCGAACGTATCTCGAGCGTGACCCTCATCGCTTTCTCGAAGGCATGCTGATTGCGGCTCAAATCGTTGGCATCGAGTCCTGTTACATCTACCTGCGCGATGAGTACCACGGCTGCCGAGCCATCCTTGAGACCGAACTTGCGAGACTGCACGCCGATCCACCCTGCCCCCTGCCGCATATCGAATTGCGTCGTGGGGCTGGGGCATATATCTGCGGTGAAGAGTCCGCCATGATCGAAAGCATCGAAGGCAAACGCGGTGAACCCCGCATGCGCCCGCCCTACATCGCTCAGGTCGGGCTCTTCGGCAGGCCGACACTCGAGCACAATTTCGAGACCCTGTATTGGGTCAGGGACATCCTGGAGCGCGGCGCAGCATGGTTCAGCGATGCCGGACGCCATGGACGCCGGGGCTTGCGCAGCTTCAGCGTCAGCGGGCGCGTCCGGCATCCAGGGGTCAAGCTCGCGCCCGCTGGCATCACACTCAATGAGCTCATCGGCGAATACTGCGGTGGCATGCTCGAGGGGCACATCCTCTATGCCTATCTGCCAGGGGGTGCGTCGGGTGGCATTTTCCCGGCGACGCTCGCCGATGTGCCACTGGATTTCGATACCCTTCAGCCGCATGGCGGTTTTATCGGCTCAGCCGCCGTGATCGTCCTCAGCCAGCACGACCGCGCCCGCGATGCAGCCCTGAACATGATGCAATTTTTTGCTCATGAAAGCTGCGGCCAGTGCACACCATGCCGCGTGGGAACCGCCAAAGCAGTACAGCTGATGCAGGCTCCAATCTGGGATCTGGAGACCCTCGAAGACCTCAACACGGTGATGGAAGATGCCTCCATTTGCGGACTCGGACAGGCGGCGCCCAATCCTGTGCGATGCGTACAGAACTATTTTGCGCATGAAGTTCGCTGACATGCGCCCCGATCACCCGGCGCTCAGGCGCGAAGCCTTATGAACGCCGGCGCAGGGCCCCTTGAAATTGGGCCAGCAACCATCACGTTCACGCTCGACCAGCAAACCATTCACGCGCGCGATGGCGAGACCATCCTGCAGGCGGCCCAACGCCATGGGGTCTCGATCCCCCACCTATGCTACATGGATGGCCTGCGGCCAGACGGGAATTGCCGCGCCTGCGTCGTTGAGATCCAGGGTGAACGCACGCTCGCGCCAAGCTGCTGTCGCACGGTCCGGGAGGGTATGGAGGTCCAGGCTAGAAGCGCAAGAGCCCTGAAAAGCCAGAGCATGGTGCTGGAGATGCTGCTCTCGGACCTGCCCGATACCGGTTATCGTTGGAATGACGAATCCGACAGCAACCGTCCACCCGGCCAACATGGCGAACTGAGTCAATGGGCGGCGCAGCTCAACGTCACAGTTCGGCCCCAGCTGCGCGCCCTGCAGCGAGTCCAGCCCGCGCAAGACCTCTCGCACCCCGCCATGGCGATCCATCTGGACGCCTGTATCCAGTGCAAACGTTGTGTTCGAGCCTGCCGGGAAGAGCAAGTCAACGATGTCATCGGTTATGCCATGCGGGGCGCCGACAGTGCGATTGTGTTCGATCTGGGCGACCCGATGGGCGAGAGCAGCTGCGTGGCCTGCGGCGAATGCGTACAGGCCTGCCCCACGGGTGCGCTGATGCCCAAGAGCCGCACCGGCAGCCAGCGCATCGACCAAAAAGTAGATTCGGTTTGTCCGTTCTGTGGCGTGGGCTGCCTTCTGACCTATAACGTCAGAGACAACGTGATCGTCAGCGTAGATGGTCGCGACGGTCCAGCCAACCACAACCGACTCTGCGTCAAGGGCCGATTCGGCTTCGATTACGTCCATAGCCCTCAGCGCCTGACCGTGCCACTGATTCGCCGACCCGGCGTTGCCAAAGACATCGGAGGGCTCGACCAACTCAAACGCGATCCGGCGCAATCGGCCACCGTGTTTCGCGAAGCGACCTGGGAAGAAGCGCTCGATCATGCGGCGGGTGGACTCAAGGCCTTGCGCGATAGCTACGGCCACAAAGCCCTGGCCGGGTTTGGCTCCGCGAAGGGAAGTAACGAAGAAGCGTATCTGTTCCAAAAATTGGTTCGGACTGGATTTGGCTCGAACAATGTCGACCACTGCACCCGGCTCTGTCATGCCTCGAGCGTCGCGGCGCTGCTGGAGGGCGTGGGTTCAGGGGCGGTCAGCAATCAAGTCAACGATGTCGAACATTCCGATCTGATCTTCCTGATCGGCTGCAACCCCACGTCGAACCATCCAGTCGCAGCCACCTGGATGAAAAATGCGGTCAAGCGCGGCGCACGGATCGTCGTGGCTGACCCGCGGGGCACGGACATCGGTAAGCATGCCTGGCGCACGCTTCGGTTTCAGGCCGATACGGATGTCGCGCTCCTCAATGCGCTGATCCATACCATCATCGAGGAAGGTCTCGCCGATCAGGACTTCATTGCCCGGCGCGCCAATAACTTCGACGCACTGCGCGCAAATGTTCAGGCTTACAGTCCTGAAGCGATGGCACCGATCTGTGGCATCCCCGCTCAAACATTGCGCGAAGTCGCGCGTGCCTACGCCACCGCGGGATCGGCGATGATTCTGTGGGGTATGGGGGTGAGCCAGCACGTGCATGGCACTGACAACGCCCGCTGCCTGATTGCGCTTGCCACCGTGGCGGGCCAGATTGGCAAACCCGGCTCTGGCCTGCATCCGTTGCGCGGCCAGAACAATGTGCAAGGCGCGTCCGACGCTGGGCTGATCCCGATGATGTACCCCAACTATCGGCGCGTGACCGACCCGGCAGCCCATGCCTGGTTCGAAGCATTCTGGGGCATGCGTCTGGATGATCAACCGGGCTATACCGTGGTCGAGATCATGAATCAGGCCTTGGCGCCGCCCACAGATCCGCACAAGATCTGGGGAATGTACATCGAGGGGGAGAACCCAGCGATGAGCGATCCCGACCTCAACCATGCCCGCCACGCACTGGCCGCCCTAGAGCACCTCGTCGTGCAAGATATCTTCATGACCGAAACCGCCTGGCTGGCTGATGTGGTTCTGCCAGCGACCGCTTGGCCAGAAAAAACCGGCACCGTGAGCAATACCGATCGCATGGTGCAGTTGGGCCTGCAGGCAATTCAGCCTCCTGGGCAGGCCAAGCCAGATCTCTGGATCATCCAGCAGATTGCAAAGCGCATGGGTCTGGACTGGCACTACCCTGGCGCTCACGACGGCGTCGCGGCAGTCTATGAAGAAATGCGTCAGGCGATGCACTCGGCCATCGGTGGCATCACCTGGGAACGGCTGCAGCGGGAATCGAGTGTCACGTACCCGTGCCACAGCGAGTCAGACCCCGGAGAACCGACCGTCTTTCGAGACCATTTTGAAACGGACGACGGCCGGGTGCACCTTGTACCCGCAGGCCTCATCCGGGCTGACGAGCGACCGGATGCAGACTATCCCTTTGTCCTGATCACAGGTCGTCAACTGGAACACTGGCATACCGGCAGCATGACAAGGCGCGCGCCCATGCTCGATGCCATCGAACCGATGGCGACTGCGTCCCTTTGCGGTGCGGATCTGGAAACCTTGGGATTGCAGGCTGGCGATCGGATCACCGTCCGATCACGTCGCGGCGAGATCTCGATCCACGCCCGGCTCGATGACGGCACCCCAACAGGCACCGTCTTCATTCCATTCGCTTATTGCGAAGCGGCTGCGAACCTGTTGACCAACGCAGCCACCGATCCCGTGGGGAAAATCCCGGAGTTCAAATACTGCGCCGTATCGGTCCGGCGCAGTTGATAAAGCGCTGACAGTAGAGTCTGTTAGGACTCACAGTGCATCAGCACTGACTCGCAACCACACAGCCTGGGATGCTGTTGATTGCGCCCGCATAAGCGCCCTTGATCAGATACCGCACGGTATAAGTCTTGGAGCCAGAGGTCGATGTCGTGGTGTGCGCATGATAGTGGTACCCAATACTGTCATGATTGTGCGCACCAAAATCATCCAGTGCAGTGCTGTAGCCCAACAACGCAGCGTCAGTCGTCGTCCGGTACCGTCCAAACAGCGCGACACCGTCGTACCCAAACCCGATCAGAGGCGGATGGGTTTTGTTGGTGTAATCGTTGTCGTTGTACATGCCAACACCCCGGCCGGTCTGGTAGCCGTCCGCATGGCAGTGCGCACCGCCGCCACCCTGGCCAACGTGACATCCGTTGAGCGAGAGTTCACCCGCAGCCTGCGAATATTGAAGAACGTTGTTGTATGCGGGGAACATCACCGCACCGTTGATCATGATTCCGTTGTCGGCCGTACTGGCGTAATTCAGAACCGTCTTCGCATTGCCCGCCTGCAACGCTGCCGTGGTGTAAACGTCTGAGTACAAAGACTTCGCGAGGGTGTTCGTGGCAGCCGTTGTTACCTGACCGTAGTCCTTCATTGGGATCTTTTTCGCATAGTAATCCCGGTTGGTAAAGCGGGTAACCGTTTGACCTGCGTAGCCCGACGTCCCGGTTCCATCACCGGGCGGACGCGTCACATCACGCAAACCATGCGGATCGGCGCCGTTACCATAGCTGATGATCACCATGAACGGGTGGTAGACGCCATTCGTTTGATCGTTCGTGAAATAAACGTAAGGCACCAGATTCATCCCAGGCGTGCCGTCCGCAATCGCATCGCTCGCCAGGGTGCTCGCCAGGAGCGAATCCCGGAACGCCGTGTAAACGGACGTGTCGTAACGCAAACTGCTCCCGGCTGAGGCCAGTTGCGTCTTGATCGTCGCCAGGTAAGCGTCGGCGTTTGCCTTGGTGGTCGCGTCGCTGCCCGCCGTTTTGACCTGGTTCTGATAGGTCGTATTGGTGCTCAGGCTTTTATAGATGGTACCGGTCGTACCCTCGACCACCGAACTCTGCGCTTGGGCGTTGTACTTGAACGCCGCATCGCCATTGGTCTGATACGTAACGGCCGTTGGATTGAAATCGGTCGGGACACTGAAATCAATTGGCGAGCTGTAGAGGTAGAGCTTTGTCGCCGATGTGGTGCCCGAGACCAGCTTGTAGACACCCGAGGTCAGATTGACATAGTAGTCGGCAGCTGCGAAGGCGGTGTCCTCGGTATAGGTTGCTTTGTACGTCGTTGCATCGTAGCTGTATTTGTAGCGCTTCTTCGCTTGAAGCAACTTGGTCGATGAGCTGTACGAAAAAACGATATAGCCGTAGGTAGTCGAAGCTTTGCCGAAGTTATTGCGAAACTTCAGCTTGTTCGAATCCGTCGAATCATAGTCAATCGATTGATTCGGGTGCAAGTGCGAATCCAGCCTGTAATACGTCGCGGTCGTCGAGTCCGCGACCAGGTACATCAGCTTGGACAGGTAGGTCTTGTAGGTCGCCGACGTCGGAATCGTTGCGCCTTCCGCTGCGTACCCGGTTGTCGCACTGTAGGTCGAGCCGACCGAGAGGAAATTGGCGGTGGTCGAAGACGCTGTGGCTGAATTCGAAATCAGATAACGCGTTCGGGTGGCTGGCGTCGTCACCGAGGTCAGAGCCGACGTGTAATAGGTCTGGGCCAGCACGGAAGCAAAGGGTGCAGCCCCAGAGTATTTGGCGCAGGTATCTGCGCTACCACACACGCCACCCACGCTGGTGATACTCGAGAGCTTCACCGTCACGTTGTAATAGGTCGTCGATCCTTTGGTCGTCACGACCTTGACTTCGGGAATCGTTAGCGTCGACGTCGTCGAATTATATGTGTCGTAAGCCGTCACCGTTGAGGGCTTGGTGGTCGTCCCGGACGAGGTCGTCGACCCAACCACTGCGGTGACGTTGGAGTAGTAGCGATTGTCGCTGTACTTGACGATTGGAGCATTCAGAACGCCTGTGGTGCTTGTCCAGGTATCCGCAGCAAACGCCGACACCGAACCCAACAATCCAGTCAGTAAAGCGATCGACCCGACTCTCATTTTGATCATGAAAAACACCTAAAAATCTAACCACAAAAAAATCCGTCCCGCACAAGGACTCGCCTACCCATTACCCAAATTGAGTCTGGGATTTAATTCGGAATATCGTTTTTTATTCAAATTTGCCAACACTCTACTTGCGGGTTCTTGCAAAGACAAGTGCCAATACGCCACCTGAAATCCTGAGGCACGCGGCCACTTATTAAACAATTGAGACCAGAATGAAGAACCGAGTCCAGAATCTATAATTAAAACTGGTACGCAAAAACCAGACTGATCAAAGCCATGAGGAATTATTACTTCCTTTAATGTGATCAAGCAACAAAAAACAAGGAACTATTTCTCAGTCCGAAAGCGGAAAAAAGGGAAAAGCCATCGTCCAAAATATGGTAATTTCCAGGCTTCTCTTTATGGGCCCATCAGGAATCACGTCAATGCATCCGATGAATATCGTCAAATTAATCCCTGCCCTTGCACTGTCCACTCTGTTGATCTCATGTGGCGGAGACAGTTCTTCCGATACGGCCGAATCCATCAGCCCCCAGGTCAAGTCCGACCCGTTTTGGGAAAGCTGGGTAACCCCGCAGCCGGACCAGACTCCAATTATCGAGGAAGATGCAGAAATGGCCGACCCGTTCAAGAAAGCCTGACCATCGGCACTTCGAGGTACCAGAAGGCCCCCGGCCCGTTTACCCGGCATTGCAGGCCCCTTTGGCTGAAGGACGCAGTGCAGGCAAGCACCGACAGGGTTCGGCCAATCCGCCTAGCCTTCCTTGTTGGCATCGTCTCCAGCGCGTTGGGGATATTCGCCGGAAATACCGCGCTCGCTCATGAGCAGCAAAAAAACCGGCTGACGATCGTCAAGCAAGACGCTAACTGCCTCGGTCTGAGTTTTGTCGTTTCGGCGCCCCCTGTGCTCCACCAGTTACTGGGGCAAAAACAGACCTTCGACGCCTTTCTGAATAAATACGCAGGCCTCTCGCCGGAACCCTTCCAGAAAGGTCTGGAAAAAGCGCTTAACGCTCTGGAGAAAGGCGCCTTGTTCAAAGGCCCTGACGACCAAAGAATCCCTGTCCGCAAATGGGTCTGGGCGCCCCCGCTACTCTGGCAACAGAGCATCCAGGAACAGCGCGCCCTGCTCATGGCGGGAGCGGGCAATACGGGGCACCCCAATCCGGTCGTGTTTACTGCAGAGGCCTGTAGCAAACGGCCGATCAGCCGCCTGATGCTGGGTTTCGACCCAAGCCTTTACCCGCTGTCGGTGGAAGCGAGCAAAACCGACCAGTTCTGGCTGACGGTCGACATCCCAACCGCAATCGCGGACTTTTAAGTCCGTTGTTCGAAGCCCTGGAGAGCCTGGTCCGGCAAATGCGCCGGGCCCGCCGGATCAAATCCCAAGCCCTCGAGCGCCCTCTTTAGACGCTGCGGACCCAGCCCGCTAACGGCCACCGCCTGAGGGCAATGCTGCCGCACAATCTCATGCAGTCGCGCCTGCACGGCCTGGCGCACGCATTCCCCATCACGCTGCCCCGGATCCGGCATCCAGGGCAGATCATCCGCACAAACGAGCGTCAACGCATAGCCTTCTTGATGGGCAAGTGCCGGTGCGAGCAATCGATCATCGGCGAAATAATGAAGACTGTAGATTGCCGTCATCAGGGGTGCCGAGTCGCAGACCACCCAAGCCTGTCCCGTGCGCTCAGCCTCGACAAGTGCCTGTTGTTCGGCCTGCCGTTGACGTTCGAACACCTGCCATTGTTCGTCCGGATTGGGCGTTCGGCCCGCGCAAGACACCCATTCACGAAGTACCTCGGCCAACGCAATCCCGGGCAAGATTTGCGCAAGCACTTGGCAGAGTTGCGACTTACCGGTGCACTCTGCGCCGAGAACCGCAATCCGCTGAACCCCGCCGTAGACCTGTTCGGGTAAGGACACCGGCGCGTCCTTGAGCGCTTGCCCCCCCGCCTCATTCGAAAGCATCGTGTCCTCGACCATCGAATAGCGTGGCAGACGGACAGGCCTGGCGCCAGGTCTGGTAACCCACGACCGACAGTACGAGCTGGACCGCGTAAAGCGCAGTGGTTGCCCAGAGTGCCTGCTGCGCGAACAGAACAACGGACAAGGCGTTCACAAGGCCCCAGATGGGCCAGCAGATCAGATATCGCTGGGCCATCAAGGCCATTGCCAACAGGCTCAGCACCGTCACGGCGCCATCTAGTGATGGGCTCTGGCCTCCCGCATCGCCCATGACACGAACCCAAAACCACCAGGCCCCTGCGGCACCAACAGCCAGCAATAGTGCCCAGCGCCGATACAGTGGCAACACCCGCAGCGTCCCTGGCTCCTCGGGCTGAGGCGCGCCGTCGCGCCGCCAGCCCACATAGCCCCAGAGTGCCGTGATCGCAAAAATCCCCATCAAGACGGTCTGTCCATAGAGCGCCGCTTGCCACATCAATCCCAGATACAGCAGGCTGGATCCCAGCCAGCACAGCCAGGTGCCAGGCCATTGTCGAAGTCCCAGAATGACGCCGCCCAACCCCAGACCGGCCGCGACCCACTCCAAAATCAAGCGGCTCCATTCAGTCACCGAAGAACTCATCCAAGACCACGGGTAAACAACGGGGGCCTGATTAAAAAGCGAGATTCGCGCTGGCACGAAGCGCGCGCGGTGCACCGGGAGTCAGGTACCCATCCCCCAGAAACTCAGCCACATCACGCCAGTACCGTTTGTCGAATACATTCTCAACCGTGAGGCGATACGTCCAGGCACTGGTGGTCCAGGTCGTACCGAGATCCACCCGATGAAATGCCGGGGCGTAGACACTGTTGTCGCGAGCGACTGGTCGGCGCCCTGTGTAGAGCCAGGCCGCATTGAGCCGCAGCCCATCCACCGCAGGAACCCGGTAAGTCAAGAACGTACTGCTTCGAAACTTCGGCGTATTGATCGCGTCCCGTCCCTCGAAGAGTGGATTGCCGGAACCCGTCGTGGAAGATTGCATCAAGGTTGCCGAAAGTTGTCCTTCCAGACGCGGTGTCAGGACACTGGACGCGCCGATCTCCAGACCGGTGCGGGTTTCCGTTCCGCGCTGCACGTAGGCGCCTGGTGGCTGTCCCAGTCCCTGATCATCGCGAAAATCATAAGGACGCTGACCGTGAAATGCGGCAATCGAGGCGGAGCTCTGTGCGCTCAACGCCACTCGGGCCCCTGCCTCGACCGACTGCATGAGGCGCGCGGGCAGAACCTCACCATTGTTCGCAGCCCCGAGAGGAGCGCGCTGGCCAGCCGCAAGATCCTCACGGTAACTCATGTAGCTGACGACCTGGGGGGAAAGTCGACGCTGCAACGCCACCGATGGCATTACCCGATATAGCGTGTTGGTCGTTCGTGGAACCGGGTTGTAGAACGGAAACGCGGCCTCGGAGGAATCTTCGTGCTGAACCCAGCGGGCCTGTGCAGCCAAAGTCCAGTCCTGATTGAAGTCGATACGGTCCGATACGACCGAACTAACTTGTCGGATCCTGGAATCAAACACCGGAGTGCCGGTGGTGAGGCTCGGACCCCCAACCCAGGTGCGCGAGATCGCGTTGCCCGTATCGACAAACCCCTGATCGGTCGCATCAAAGACGTAGTCCGGCATCCGGGTCTGGCGCTGCGTGACCGAGAGACCAAGCCCGATCGCATGGCGCAGGCCGAACCATTGGGCATCGCGAGCACCGCGAACCTCCGCGAACCCTGTCTGACGGGTTTCATTCAGGCTGCGAAAATCATAGAGCGTGAAACCACCATCTGCGCAAAAGTAGGCTCCAGCCGCTGTTCCATAGGCTGCCGAACATCCATAAGGGAAGCTGCTTTGATCATCGGTTCGCACGCGATGTACCGAACCCGTCGTCGTGATTGTCCAGCCACTATCGAGCTTCTGGGCGAGTCGCGCCATGGCAAAGGTCGATGCAAAGGTGGTCGGTCGCGACCAGGCCGACAACCCGAGAACGGTTCTGGGGGTGATCGGCGGCAGCGCCGACCCACCCAGCAACTGGCTCCCGGGCTGGGTGAGTTGCTCGCGACGCTGGACTTCGAAATCGACCTCGAGCAGAGTGGCTGGCGTCAACAAACGATCGAGCGCGAGGGCCACGAGTTGGCTTTCCCCATTCGCACCGCGCGCATGCGGGCGCAGTCGATCGACCGAGGCATTCAGACGCCACCCGCCCTCCGGCATGCGCTGTCCCCAGTCAAGCGTCGTCCCGACACTGTTGGGGGTGGACCAACGCAGACCCGCTTCGCGGATATCGTCCGGGCGTTTGGTCAGGAGATTAATGAGACCCGAGCTGGTCCCAATGCCAGCCCATGCGCCCGATGGTCCGCGCACCACTTCAATGCCACGCTTGTTGTCGAGTGACAGCGATGACTCTCCGACCACCGGCACCCCATTGACCCGGAAGCCAAAGATCGGATCCACTGGAAAGCCGCGCACCTGAAAATTCTCGTAGTACCCCACCGGGCTGTAGTTGGCATCGACCGAGGCATCAAAGCGAAGGGCATCTGAAAGTCGCTGGCTGCCCGACTCCCGCAGCAATCGCTCGCCGATCACCGTGGATGAAACGGGCTGGGTCAACCAGTCGTCCCCAAGCATGCTCGACAATGCACTGACCGCGCGCACCGGAAGGGTCGATTCCGCCTTCCCCTGAACCAGCACCCCGGGGAGCGCGTTGGTCTGGGCCTGCACTGGCGCCGTCATGACCATCATGACCGTCAGAACAATTGGCAACTTGGGCGCGATACGGGCGAAGGCGGGCCTGCTCAACCGATCAGGCGTTCGGGCAGGCGAGCATTTAGTGGCGACATTGATGCGCTTCATACGATCCTCATGGCGCGCGGAAAGCGGCGAATGAGAACCGACTCGGGACGGGATCCCCTTGAAGGTCGTTCGACGCTTCCCTGCGCAAGTCTTAACTCGATCAGGTTCAAAGGGTTTTTCTCACCCGCCCATCCGGTTGAATGGGACCGTGTCACCCGTCAAGAGACGGACGACTCGGCGCTTCGGGACCCCTAGCGATTCAACGGTACGATAACACCAATCAGCCGATCGGATCGGTCAAGGACACAATTTCAAGCCCTTCAGGACCGCTCGCACGATAGAGGGTCCGGGTCACCGGGTCATGCCCGGCGATAATGTGATCGGGCGATTCGGCCAACTCCTCGACGAGCTCATAGGCCCGAAGCATCTCCCCCGTGTCGGCCACGATCGGATACGGGGATCGCTTTCGCAAATTTTCCAGATAATGCGACGCGTCCGAGGCCAGAACGATCCACCCGCGTTTGGTATGCACGCGAACGATCTGCAAACCGCGCGTGTGGCCACCGACCCAATGCACCGTGATCCCCGGGCGCAGCTCATAGGCTCCGTCATGAAATGCCACACGTTCCTGGAAATTGGCATAAATCAGATCGCAGACATCGGCCGGATCGTAGGCATGTCGCATGAACTGGTGGCGCATCTCCTTGCCGGTGGCAAAGACCATCTCGCGCTCTTGAAGATGGAACGAAGTCTTGAGCAATTTGCGGGTGTTGCCGGCATGGTCGTAATGCGCATGCGTGATCACGGTCTCGTGGATATCCTCGAGATGGATGCCCGCGGCCTGCAGTGAATCGATCGGACAACGCAGGAAGGTCCGTTTGCGCTCCCTCGCCGCCGCTTCACTAAAGCCGGTATCGACCAGAATAGTTTCGTCGCCTGAACGCAAAAACCAGACAAAGTAGTCCATCGACGATGCCGCGTCGTGCAGATCATGGACGATAAAATTTTCCAGGCGCCGCCGCTGCACCGTGGCGTAGCGCATGGCATAAGCTTCCCAGAGCTTCACGTTGGCCCCCCTTCGCTCCGGACCCCGACTACGCTCAAGCGTTGACAGATCCTCGGACCCAATCGATCGAATGAGCGACCGCTATCGCTAGCGCCCGCGCACATGGCGATACATCGCAGTATGGTCAGCGCCTTTTCCAAGCGCCTCTTCGGCCGACTGCCAGGTCTGCAGGCAGATCCGGGCGAACGCGTCATGCGAGCCCATCCGCTCGATAAATCCGAACGCGGTCTGCAAGTCCTTGCGCATGAGCGCCAGCGCAAAGCCCGAGTTGAATGTTTCCGACAGCATGAAGTTCTCCACCTTATGCTCGGTCGTGTTGTTCTTGCCGGTCGAGGCGTTGAAGACCTGGTTGACCAGATGGGGATCGATCCCAAACTGTTCGGCGGCGACCAAGGCTTCGCAAACCGCCAGCAGCCCGGATGCCGAAACAAAATTGTTCAAGGCCTTGACCGCATGACCAGCGCCAGCCGCACCGACATGCACGAGCGTCTTGCCCAGAGCCTGCAGGACCGGACGTACCCGTTCGACCACGGCCACCTCACCGCCCATCATGATGGCCAGACTACCGTCGACAGCACGTTTGACACCGCCCGACACCGGCGCATCCACAAAACCCAGGCCCAGCGCCTGGAGGCGCGTGAAGTTCTCGCGCGAACAGACCGGATCGGATGAGCCCATATCCAGAACAACCTGCCCGGGTGACAACTGATGGGCCAACCCGCGTTGAGCAACGCCTTCCCGAATGCCGTCGTCCTGGCCCGGTTCAGTAGCCCAGAGCAGGTGATCAACCACCTTGCTGTCCGGGAGCATCAGGATCAGCACGTCGGCGCCGGCCGCAGCCTCTGTCAAGGACTTAGCAGCGCGAAACAGGGGCTCCGCGCTCAAGGTCTCGGATGCCGCAGGCTGCGCGTCAAACCCGGTCACAACAAATCCCGCGCGCAACAGATTACGCACCATCGGCAGACCCATCTGGCCCAGGCCCACGAACCCCAACTTGAGTGGTTCCAACATCAGATGCCCATGTCCTTGAAGACTTCCTTGGCGTTGCGGAAGCTGTCGATCCCGGCAGGAACGCCGCAGTAAACCGCCACCTGCAGGAATACTTCCTGGATCTCATCCTTGGTCAGGCCGTTATTGATCGCACCACGCACATGCGCCTTGAGCTCATGGGGGCGATTGAGTGCCGAGAGCAGGCAGAGGTTGATGATGCTTCGGGTCTTCCGATCGAGCCCAGGGCGATTCCAGATCTCGTGCCAACAGTACTCCGTGACCAGCTCCTGCATGGGCATGTTGAAGTCATCCGCATTTTTCAGCGAATTCTCGACGTATTCGTTGCCGAGGACTTCCCGGCGGGTCTTCAGACCCTGTTCAAACGAGTCATGGTTCATGGGGATACTCCGAGGAATGAAAGAGTTAAACGATTGGTTTTGACTATAGCAGGCGTGCGCTCAGCGTCCATCCCCGAATCGCCCGGGCGCTCGCGCTAGACTCGCTCCTTCATCACCGCATCGCACTTCAAAGGATTCGTATGACACGGCAATCCGAATTCGTCACCTGCCCGGAACGACCACACAGGTCGCTGGTACGGTCGAGTCTGGTCATCGGAACGCTTGTGGGATGCCTGGTGGCGCCATCCTCGGGATCGGCCCAGACTGCGGCCAACGTGGCGGCGCAACCCAGTACCCCCACCGCAGCTGCTGCGCCTTCCGAGCGCCTTACGGTCGCCACCCCGGTTCGCAGTGTTGAGGGGATCCGCGAGTATCGACTTGCGAATGGCCTGCAGATCCTCCTTGCACCCGATGACTCCAAGCCAACCACGACCGTGAACATCACCTACCGGGTCGGTTCGCGTCAGGAGAACTATGGTGAGACGGGGATGGCCCACTTGCTCGAGCATCTGCTCTTCAAGGGTTCACCGCGATTCCCGACCGCCTGGGCCGAGTTCAGCAAACGTGGCCTGCGGGCCAATGGCTCGACCACGATCGATCGCACAAATTACTACGCCAGTTTCAGCGCCAATGAGGACAACCTGCGGTGGTACCTCTCGTGGGCGGCCGACTCGATGGTGAACTGCTTCATCGCGAAATCCGACCTCGACAGTGAGATGACCGTCGTACGTAACGAGATGGAGCGCGGTGAGAACAACCCGTTTCAGGTGCTACTGGCGAAAACCCTGGCGACGATGTACCAGTGGCACAACTACGGCAAAAGCACGATCGGCGCGCGTGCCGATGTCGAAGGGGTCGATATTGGTCGCCTCAAGGATTTTTATAAACTTTACTATCAACCGGATAACGCGACCCTAATCGTCTCGGGAAAATTCGATCCCGCAGCCGTTCTCGAACAGATCCAGACCGAATTCGGTGCAATCCCCGCACCCAAACGCGCACTGCCCAACCACTACACGCTCGACCCCGCCCAGGACGGAGAGCGTCAGGTGACCCTGCGACGTGTCAGTGGTGTCCCGTTGATTCTCGCGGCCTACCATGTGCCGCCAGGCGCACATCCCGATATGGCCGCCCTCAAATTGATCGATCTGCTCATGAGTGACGATCCTGCAGGACGTCTTCACCAGCGCCTGATCGACAACAAATTGGCGGCCAATGTCTTTGCCTTCAGTCGGGCAGCCTTTGACCCGGGGATGACGATCTTTGGTGCGCAACTTGCGCCAGGCCAGGAGGTTGGCGCAGCCCAAACAGCCCTGATCGATGTCATCGAGTCAATCGCAAAGGCTCCGTTTACCGATGACGAAGTCAACCGGGCGCGCTCGAACTGGCTGATTTCGTGGGATCGGCGATTCACGGATCCTGAGCAGATCGGTCTCGCCCTGTCGGAATATGTTGCGCTGGGGGACTGGCGCCTGTTCTTCTTGCTACGTGACCGTATCAAGGCGGTGACCACGACAGAGATCAATCGAGTCGCGGGCACCTGGCTGCTGCGCGATAACCGCACGATGGCGCAGTATCTGCCAACCGAAAAACCCGCTCGGGCGCCTGTCCCGCAGGCGGTCAATCTAGCGGCACAACTTCAGGAATTCAAACCCGTCGAAGCCGCTGCAGCGGTCGCTTCATTTGAAGCGACCCCGGAAAATATAGAACGCCGTACACGGCGCGCCGAGATCGCTCCGGGTCTCAAGGTGTCGCTGCTGCCCAAGGAGACCCGGGGCAATGTCGTCGATGCCCAACTCATTCTTCGCTTTGGCAGTGTCGAGTCCCTGATGGGGCGCCGGACTGCAGCGACGCTGTTACCGGCACTGCTGGATAAAGGAACCACGAGCCTGTCGCGCCAACAGGTTCAGGACCGGCAGACCGCCTTGAAAAGCACGATCAACATCCGGGGAGATGCTCAGGCGATCAACGTGAGCATTCAATCGACTCGCGAAAATTTCGTCGCCGTGATCGAACTGGTCGGCGACCTGCTACGCAACCCGATCCTGCCCGCCAACGCGCTCGAGGAGGTTCGACAGCAAGCGCTTTCGGGGATTGAACAATCTCGCAAGGAGCCTCAGGCACTGGTCTCGAATACGCTCGAGCGCTACGGCAATCCGTATCCCGTCGGTGATCTGCGCGCCGCGCGCACGTTTGATGAACTCGTCGCGGACCTGCAGGCCGTCAACATTGAACAGGTGCGCGAGATTCATCGACAGTTCCTCGGCGCCTCAAACGCCCAGTTTGCTGCCGTCGGGGCGATGGATGAGGCGGCTGTCAACGCTGCGCTCGCCCGAGCGCTGGGGGCCTGGGTATCGAAAACGCCGTTTGAACGTGCCCCCCGTCCGTTGATCCCGCTGACGCCGATGCGTCAGGTGCTGGAAACGCCGGATAAGCAGAACGCCGTGATGGTCATGCGCCAACCCTTGCCGATCCGGGAGCTTGACCCCGAGCAGGCAGCACTCTTGGTGGCCAATTTCATTATGGGGAGCGCCAGCAACTCACGCCTGTGGACCCGGATCCGTGAAAAAGAAGGCTTGAGCTACGACGTCCGTACGCAAATCATCTTCAACCCGTTCGAGGCCGCCTCCTTTTTCAGCGGCAGCGCGATTTTCGCACCGAGCAACCGGGCCAAAGTGGAACGCGCCTTTGAGGAAGAGTTGACCCGGGTCGAACGAGACGGTTTCACCGTCGCCGAGATCAAGGAGGCGAAGGAGGGCATCCTGAATTTCCGCCGCCTTGCTCGGGCTCAGGACGCCAATTTGGCATTGACCCTGGCCACCAACGCCTACTTGGGAAGAACGTTTGCAATTGACCGGCAGGTCGACGACGCCATTACCCAAGTAACGCCCGAACAGGCGCTTTCAGCCTGGCGAAAACTCATCGATCCGAAGCGCTTCGTGAAGGCGCTGGGGGGTGATTTCAAGGGACAATAGGCCGTTATCAGCGCCGTCGGCAGACTCCTACTGAGTCTCGCTGCCGGCGCCCCCCATTTCCTTCCCCTTCCCAATGACGAACGCGGCAGTGGCACCCAATGAACTTTGACTGGCAGAACCCCTACCCCACGATTCGTACGCCCCTGATGGCGCGCAACATCGTCTCGACCTCCCAGGCCCTGGCCTCCCAGGCCGGCGTGCGCATGCTGCTCAAGGGTGGCAACGCAGTGGATGCCGCGATCGCCGCAGCAGCAGCGCTCACCATTGTCGAGCCCGTCTCCAACGGGTTAGGCAGTGACCTCTTTGCGATCGTCTGGGATGGCCATCAGCTACAAGGCCTGAATGCCTCGGGTGTGGCACCCGCCGCCTGGAATCCTGATTATTTCCAGAAGAAGCACAGCGGTAAGATGCCCATGCGAGGCTGGGATGCCGTCACCGTACCTGGCGCCGTGTCGGGCTGGGTAGCCCTCTCGAAAAAATTTGGCCGGCTGCCATTTGGGGACCTGTTGGAACCTGCGATCGAGCTGGCCGAACGTGGCCATGGCGTTGGCGTGATCGTGTCCGACAAATGGGGCCGCCAAATTCCGGCCCTGCAGTCCCAGCCCGGATTCGCCCAAGCGTTTATGCCCTTTGGGCGCGCGCCCGCGCCGGGTGAGCGCTTCACCTTCACGGAGGCAGGTGCGACGCTGCGCAAAATAGCGAACTCACTGGGCGAATCGTTCTACCGAGGTGAAGTCGCTGCGATGCTGGCTGCGCATTCGCAGGCCAATGGCGGCAGCATGACCACCGCCGATCTGGCCGGCTACCAACCAGACTGGGTCACCCCGATTCACAAAGACTATGCAGGCTACACCGTGCATGAGATCCCGCCCAACGGCCAGGGCATCGCTGCACTGATGGCGCTGGGCATGCTGGACAAACTCGATCTGAAGCAATACGCCCCGGACAGCATCGAGTCGCAGCACCTGCAGATCGAAGCCATGAAGCTCGCCTTTGCCGACACATATCGTTGGGTGGCCGATGCTCGCTCGATGACTCAAGTCACCGCAGCCGATCTGCTCAGCGACGCTTATCTGAGCGAACGGGTCAAGCTCATCAAGCCCCATCAGGCAAGCGACTTTCAACATGGCACGCCGCCGGGGGGTGGCACGATCTACATGACAGCAGCCGATGAGGGCGGGATGATGATCAGCCTAATCCAGTCCAACTACATGGGCTTTGGCAGTGGCGTCGTCGTGCCGGGCACCGGAGTCAGCCTGCAGAACCGCGGTTATGGATTCACAACCGACCCGCAGCATCCCAACGTGGTGGCCGGGGGTAAGCGCCCTTTCCACACGATCATTCCCGGGTTTTTAACGAAAACCGTCGATGGTCAAGTGCGCCCGCAGATGAGCTTTGGCGTCATGGGTGGCAATCTGCAGCCTCAAGGCCATTTGCAGACCCTGGTGCGCATGCTCACCTATCGCCAGCAACCGCAGGCGGCCTGTGACGCGCCGCGCTGGAAAGTCAGTACTGGGCTGGCGGTGGACTTCGAGTACACGATGGGAGCCGACTTACAAACCGGGTTGAAAGCCCTGGGGCACAAGTTCGAGCCCGTGCCCGACACGTATATGGATTACGGCAGCGGCCAGTTCATCTGGAAATGCACCGAGGATCTTGAGGATGGGTATGTCGCGGCGAGTGATTCGCGCCGCGATGGTCAGGCTGCGGGGTATTGATCATGACGATTCAGTTATTCGCGTTTGACACCCCCAACGGCCGCAAGATCTCGGTCGCTCTCGAAGAGATGGGTCTGGACTACACCGTCACCGTGGTCAACATCACCAAGGACGACCAGTTCAAACCTGAGTTCCTGAGCATCAGCCCCAACAACAAGATTCCAGCCATCATCGATCCCGATGGGCCGAACGGAAAACCCATCAGCGTTTTCGAATCCGGTGCCATCCTGCTGTATCTGGCAGAGAAGACCGGCAAATTCCTGCCTGCTGATCCTGTCCGGCGGGTGTCCACCCTCGAGTGGTTGATGTTCCAGATGGGTGGCTTTGGCCCGACGCCGGGTCAGGTTCATCACTTCATTGGCTTGGCCAGCGAAGAAGACAAGCGCTACGGCCTGCAGCGCTTCATGACCGAAACGCGGCGCTTGTACCGGGTGATGGATGCTCGGTTGGCTGAGCATGCGTATTTTGCGGACGAACTGTCGATCGCAGATTTCGCCATCCTGGCATGGGTCTGGCGCCACCCGCGCCATCAGGTCGACCTCGGCGACTATCCCAATGTCAAACGCTGGTACGAAACGATGATGGCCAGGCCCGCGGTGCAGCGGGGGTTTGCCATCGCATTGCGCTAGCGCAACCGACGTATCAAGCGCGCAGCCAGCTCGCCAATATCGTCCAAAAAGGCATAGACCACCGGTACGACGAGCAGGCTCAACACGGTGCTGGTGATCAGCCCGCCGATGACGGCGATCGCCATCGGTGAGCGGAAGCTCGAATCCGCACTGCCCCAGCCGAACACAATCGGCAGCATCCCGGCACCCATCGCGATCGTTGTCATCACGATCGGGCGGGCCCGCTTGTGGCAAGCATCCATCAGCGCATCGAAGCGGTTCATGCCGGCTACCATCGGCCGACCATCCTGTCCGTCATGACCCCGACGGGCTTCGATCGCATATTCCACGAGCAGGATCGAGTTCTTGGTTGCGATCCCCATCAGCATGATCAAGCCGATCAGTGATGGCATCGAGAAGCTCTTGTGTCCCAGCAGCAAACCCACAAAGGCTCCGCCCAGCGACAAGGGCAGCGCAGCCAGGATCGTGAACGGATGCAAGAACCCTTTGAACAACAACACCAGGACAAGATAGATACAGAGGATGCCAATGAGCATCGCCAGGCCGAAGCTTGCGAACAGTTCTCCCATCACCTCCGCATCACCGACCTCAACCACCTTGACCCCAACGGGCAAATTCTGGATCGAGGGCAGGGCCATCGCAGCCCTGGTCACTTCACCCAGCGGTTGACCGGATAGTTCAATCTCAAAGTTGATATTGCGTTGACGATCATATCGATCAATCACGGCGGGCCCACCCGTGACTTCGAGCGTCGCAACCTGGCCCAGCATGACCGGCCCGCGACTGCCGGGTACGGCCAAACGCTCAAGGACGGACAAGTTTGTTCGGGCCGCATCATCGAGTCGCACCACGATCGGGACCTGCCGCTGGGAAAGGTTCAACTTCGCCAGCGCGGTGTCGTAATCGCCAAGCGTTGCAACCCGCAATGTTTCAGCGATCGCCGCCGACGTGACGCCGAGATCAGCCGCGCGGGCCAGATTCGGTCGGATCGCGAGTTCTGGTCGAATCAGGCTAGCGGTCGAAGCGATGCTACCCAGGCCGGGAATCGTCCGCAGGTCACGCTCCACTGCCTGCGCCGCCTGCTGCAGTGCGACCGGATCTTCCCCGGTCAGCACCAGCACGTACTTTTCACCCGACCCACCGAGCCCGACCTTGGTCCGCACCCCGGGCACGGGGTCGAGCGCGGTTCGAATTGCGCTCTCGATCACCTGCTTGAGCGGTCGCTCGCCACGAGGATCGAGTTGAATGGTCAGGGTGGCCTTGCGCGTCTCGGCTGCCCCCGCGGGCGCGAAGGGATCTCCGCCCGCACTACCGCCACCGACACTGGTGTAGATGCTGCGCACATGTTCGACGGCGGCTACCCGTTTGCGCACGTCCTCGGCTGCGCTCATCGTCTGAGCGAGCGTGCTGCCGGGTGGTAGCTGAAGATAAACCTGTGTCTGAGAATTATCGTCGGGCGGGATAAAACCCGTTGGCAGCAGCGGGATCAGGGCGATCGACCCCACAAAAAAGACCGCTGACAATGCCATGGTCACGAAACGGTGGTGCAGACACCATCGGGCGCAAGCCTGGTAGGGTCCCATCCAGAACGGTTCTCGATGCGCTCCCACGACGGGTTTGAGCAGGTAGGCGGCCATCATCGGGGTCAGCACTCGAGCAACCACCAAGGATGCGAATACGGCAAGGGAAGCGGTCCAGCCGAACTGTTTAAAAAACTTGCCGGGTATTCCACTCATGAAGGCTGTCGGCAGAAATACAGCCACCAAGGTGAAGGTGGTTGCGATCACTGCGAGTCCGATCTCGTCGGCGGCTTCCATCGAGGCCTGATAAGGCGTCTTGCCCATGCGAAGGTGACGAACAATGTTCTCAACTTCGACAATCGCGTCGTCCACCAGCACCCCCACCACCAGCGATAACGCGAGCAAGGTGACGACATTGATGGAAAAGCCCAGATAGGCCATCCCAATGAAGGCCGGAATGACCGACAGCGGTAGCGCAACAGCCGATACCAGGGTCGCGCGCCAGTCGCGAAGAAAAATCAGGACGACGATGACCGCGAGAATCGCGCCCTCGTAGAGAAGTTTTAGTGAGCCGTCGTATTCCTCTTCGACGGGCGTGACGAAATCAAACGCCAATGTCAATTCGATGTCTGGGCGCTGCTTCCTGAGTTGCTCCAGCGCGGCGCGCACAGCGGTACCCACCGCAACCTCACTCTCACCGCGACTTCGGACCACTTCAAATGCGACGACCGGCTTGCCATTCAACAACGCACCCGCGCGCCGCTCGGCAATGGTGTCGCTGATCTGGGCGATCTGATCCAGGCGGATATGACGTCCGCTGGCGAGCGCCACCTCAATCGTTGCGATTTCCTGGGCCGTCTTGACCGTAGCCATCGTGCGCAGCGGTTGCTCTCCAGACCCGAGAGATGCCCGCCCCCCGGACGCCTCCTGCTGAATCTGTCGCAGTTGGCGCGAAACTTCGACGGTCGTGAGTCCAAGCGCTTGCAGTTTCAGAGGATCGATCGAGACCCGAATCTCACGCGAGACTCCACCAACCCGATTGACTGCGCCAACGCCACGGACCGCCAGCAGTTTGCGGGTAACGTCGTTGTCAACAAACCAGGACAAGGCTTCCTCGTCCATCGCGGCTGATTGCACCGTGTAGACCAATACCGGCGTTCCGGCCAGATTGATCTTCTGAAGCACCGGGTCCCGCATCTCTCCTGGTAGGTCTGCGCGAGCGCCTTGCACGGCAGAGCGGACTTCATCGAGCGCTTCCTGGACGGGTTTTTCCAGGCGAAACTCCGTCGTAATCGTGACCGAACCGTCCTGAACTTTGGTATAGATGTGCTTAAGCCCCTGCAAGGGCGCGACGGCATTTTCGAGCTTACGTGCCACATCGGTTTCAAGCTGCGCGGGTGCCGCACCTGGCAACACTGCGGTCACTGCAATCGTCGGCAGATCCAGATCCGGAAAGTTCTGAACCTTCATGGAACCGAACGCCAGCAAACCCGCGATGGTCAGCAACACGAACAACATGACCGCCGGAATCGGATTGCGGATCGACCAAGAGGAGACGTTGATCATGGGGCGGCCACAACGCGAACGCGGTCACCGTGGTTCAGGAATGCGGCACCGCTGGCAACCACCCGAACACCCTTCTCCAGGCCGCTGATCACCTCAAGTCGATCTCCGATCATCCGGCCGGTTTGCACCTTGATCTGCGACACTTTCTGGTCCGAATCGACCCGGTAGACATAGCTAAAGCCGTCGCGAACGATCACCGCTGTTTGCGGCAACGTGAGCGCCAGGCTGCTTCCCAGGTCGATGATGCCGCGGGCAAACATCCCCGCACGCGCGCTACCGAGCGGTTCCTGAAGATCGACATAGACGAGTGCATTGCGCGTTTGCGGATCAACCGACGGTGAGATCATTCGAACGCGGCCCTTAAGCACGGCACCGCTTGCCGCCACCACGCTCACCGAAGCCCCGATCACGACCCGACCGATTTCGCTCGCCGTGACCTCAGCGCGCCACTCCAGACGGCCTTGCCGGATCAGCCGAAAGAGTTCATTACCGGCCCCGACCACACTCCCGAGGCTGGCGGTGCGGGCGGAGATTACCCCGGCGTCAGGTGCCCGGACCTGGGTCTGACTGAGCCGCACCTGCTGCACCTGAATCAGTGCCTGAGCCGCTTCGACACGCGCCTGCGCAACCGACTCATTCAACTGGGACTGATTCATCTGGCCCCCGCTGATGAAACCCTTCTGAAGGAGTGCACGCGCCGATTCAATATCCGTTTTGGTCTTCTGCAGGTTTGCCAACGCCTCGGCGAGGCTGGCCTTCGCCTGCGCCAGTTCAGCACGGATCGTATCGGACTGCAGGCTCGCCAGCAGGTCCCCCTGACGGACCCGGTCGCCAACGTTCACCTTGACCTCGGTCAAGCGCAGCCCGTTGGCTTCGGCCCCGATCACGGACTCCTGCCAGGCGGCGAGGCTGCCATTCGCAGGCAACTGGATGGGCACTGTCAAGGGACTCGGCTCGACCGTGGATACCGTCAGCGAGGGCTTTGACACCGCGGGGGCTGAACCAGAAGGCGGGGCGGCTAAGGGGGGCTGGGCTGCTGGGGCAGCCACAGTGGGCTGATCCGCCGGGGCCGCATCGACGGGCGGCCAGGCCAGACCGCAGGCCAGGGCGATCGCCACCGGAATCCGCCGCACGTTCCTCGCGCCAGGCAAGATCGGGTGGACTGCAAAAAATTCGCGCATCGTCATCGTCATTGCCTACCCCAGGATGTCCTTGCGGATCTGGGCGCGAGTGTAGTCCTCGCAGGCGCCCAACGAAAACGGGCCAATCAGTCGGAGATGCGTTCCCAGACGAGTTCGCGGTGCTGGGTTCGACCCTCGAACGGGCGGGGGGGCGGGAAGAGTGTCAGCAACCCTGCGCTGAATTTGACGCCGCGCACCTGATCCGTACCCATCCGCGGAGTATCCGAAGTGAAGTCCACACGGGTGCTCAGAGTCTTACCATCGAAAGTGTAATGGCCACCATAGGCAACGAACTCGCGAGGCGATTCAGCCTCGGGAACCACGGCTCGACCATCGCAAAGACTCGCCATCATGCGTCCATTGTCAAAAAAGACCAGTACGCCCATTGGCTGTGGGCCATAGGGCAACCGCATGGGCTCTCCATCCTGATCGTGGGATCGGGTTGTGACAAGACGCCATTGCCCGATCAAATTGGGAATTGAATTCATAACGATCTACCTTGCACCAGCGCAACAGGCGACGCTTGCGTCGCATTTTTTGGATACCGACCATAGCCCACTGGCCCTAGCCATCGAACTGCCACCCGAATCCTGACCATCAACGTCACCGTCACCGTCACCGTCATCTTCCCGCGCGGAACGGTCGAGTCACAACTTGCCCGAATCAAGGTGGCGAAGGCATGATTGCAAGCGAATCCGAACCCGTCAAACGGCACCCGCCCAACTTGGACGAGGCGCGAGGTTCCGGCAGGGACTGTATCCGCAGCAGAACCCGTATCGGTCCCGAGCCTGCAATACTTCAACAGAACCCGTCGTCCCGAGCGCCACGTCGCGATCTGCTCAATCAGGAGACACCTTGAGCCCACCCGCCCGCACCCTGCCCCCGATCCTACAGAACATCAAATTCCCCGTGATCGGCTCTCCACTATTCATCATCAGCAACCCCAAGCTCGTCATCGCGCAATGCAAAGCCGGCGTCGTGGGCTCGATGCCCGCACTCAATGCCCGCCCGGCATCACAATTGGACGAATGGCTGGCTGAGATCACCGAAACCTTGGCTGCCCATGACCGGGCTCATCCGGAATCACCTTCCGCACCCTTCGCGATCAACCAGATCGTCCACCGAAGTAACGACCGCCTCGAGCATGACTTGCAACTGTGTGCCAAATACAAGGTCCCCATCACCATCACGAGTCTGGGTGCACGCGAGGACGTGAATCAGGCAGTGCACAGTTGGGGCGGCCTTGTGCTGCATGACGTGATCAACAACGTCTTCGCCCACAAGGCGATTGAAAAAGGCGCCGACGGTCTGATTCCAGTCGCTGCGGGCGCAGGTGGCCACGCCAGCGTCAAGAGTCCGTTCGCGATGATTCAGGAGATCCGCGATTGGTTTGGGGGCCCTGTGGCGCTCTCAGGATCGATCTCGTCGGGCGCGGCGATACTGGCGGCGCTCGCGATGGGGGCTGACTTCGCCTACATCGGCTCAGCGTTCATCGCCACCGATGAAGCGCGCGCAGCCGACGGGTACAAGAAGATGATCACCGAATCGAATTCAGATGACATCGTCTACAGCAACTTCTACACGGGCGTACACGGCAATTACCTCAAAGGCAGTATCCGCAATGCCGGCATGGATCCCGAGAACCTGCCCAACAGCGACCCCAGCAAAATGAATTTCGCCACTGGCGAAGGCGCCAGCACTGCAAAAGCCTGGAAGGACATCTGGGGCTGCGGTCAAGGGATCGGCGCTATCCGCGAAGTCTTACCCGCGGCAGAACTGGTCGCCCGGTTCAAACGCGAATTTATCGAAGCGAGGCAAGGCCTAGCCGTCTTCAGCTGATTCTGGTGCGTCGGATGCCGATGGGTAATGACGCGCAGTCCTCCCACTGACCCGAACCAAACCAGCCTGCGCCCATCAGATAGTCGCGAAGCATTGGCAACGCATCGCGACCCCAAAATAACTTTCCATCCACCGCAAAGGTCGGCACCCCGAACACGCCATCCTGCATCGCCGACTCGGTAGCGTCACGCAATCGACGTTTGACCGTCTCGGACGCCGGATCGCTTGGTGGATTCAGTGCGGCACGCAGGTGCTGGAATCGCTCGGCATCGCTCGGATCCAGACCACTGGCCCAGACGTATTCGAAGATCTGCTGACAAATCGCACGATCTGATGGAGCGCCTGACAGGCTGGCAACGGCTAACCGCAGCAGCGCCAGGGGATTGAAGGGATGCTGTGAGGGCAATCGCAGGGCACACCCTTGCTGTTGCGCCAACCAAAGCACCTGCCGATAGGTCCATTCGCGTTTTCCGCTGATCTCGGCGGGTCCCAATTGGCCGTGGCGCTGCAGCAGGGCACCAAACAGGATCGGTTGGTAGTGAATTTCAACATCAAGGCCCGCCAGGGCCTTGGGGCAGTCGTGAAAGGCCAGATAGGCGTAGGGACTGATGAAGTCCAGATAAAACGCAATCTGACGACTCATCCGCAGTTCACTCTGCCTTGGCGCCAGACTCTTTGACCACCTTGGCCCACTTGACGATCTCGGTGGCCTGATAGCGCGCCAACTCCTCGGGCGTCGACAGAATCGGGTCGAGACCCAAGGTTTTGAGCTTCTCCTGAACATCAGGAAGTTGGAATACGCGCACCACCTCAGCATGGATACGATCGATCACGGGCCTGGGGGTCCCGGCCGGGGCGAACATGGCAAACCAGGTCGTTGCTTCGAACCCGGGGATGGTTTCAGCGACCGTCGGAACATCGGGCGCTGCGGCCGAACGTTTTGCGGTCGTTTGCGCAACCGCGCGGATTTTTCCCTCACGCGCCATTGGCAGGGCCGACGGCATGTTGTCAAACATCAACTGAATAGTTCCACCGACCAGATCCGGGATGGCGAACTGACGACCCTTGTACGGCACGTGAGTCATCGAGGTTCCGGTCAGGGATTTGAACAGTTCACCCGAGACATGGACCGAGCTGCCGATGCCGGGTGAACCGAAGGAGGCCTTGTTCGGATTGGCTTTGAGATACGTGATCAGTTCCGTAACCGTTTTGACCGGCAAATCATTATTGACCACCAACAAATTCGGCGCCGATGCGACCAGGGCAACGGGAGCGAATCCCTTGACCATGTCATAGGGCATTTTTTCGTATAGCGCGCCATTGATCGAATGGGTGCCGACCGTACCCATAACCAGCGTGTGGCCATCCGGGGCAGCCTTCGACACGAAATCGGCACCGATATTGCCACCCGCGCCAGGCTTGTTATCCACCAGGACTTGCTGCCCCAGCTGGGCCTTCTCGCTGAAGATGCGCGAGAGGATATCGGGCGCTCCACCGGTCGGAAATGTCACAACCAGTTTGATGGGTTTGCTGGGAAACGTCTGCGCGTGCAGCACCATGGCTGGCATCCCGAAGAGCGCTGCGGCCAGGAGCCCGATCCAGCGCCGCGATGAGCGAAATCGCGGGGCCTGCGCGGGCGAGACGGCGTGACTGTTCTGCGGCCTGGTTTGAACAACACGGGAACGGAAAAGTGCGAATTGGGACATATCAACTCCTTTGCGCGTAGCCTGACCGATAGACACCCAATGGCACAACCATAACAACCCCCGGGAATTCCCTAGTTTGGGTGGCCTTCAGGGTGTCGCGATCTCGAGAAGAATTTCGTTGCGACGAAAGAACGGTAATTGCCAAGGCGGGTCATAACGAGCCATCTGAGGCGCGGCTACCGCGCGTAGTCCCTGCCCTTTAACCCAGGCGGCAAGCTCATCGACGAGGCCCTGGCTCTTGGTCAAACCTGCAAAGCCTGCAAACGACAAAACGGCATAGCGCTTGGCTGGAACCTCGCGCAAGGTCACCAGCGAGTTGATCGGACGCGGCAACGTCGCCATCGAAAACTTCCTGGGCATGACGAAGTGGATCCGCCAGCGATTCGCATCCATTGCCACGCTCGTTACTGATTGGGTCTGGGGTTCCACGGTCACGGGGGCCGTCATCGCGATTGGTTCCCCTTTCCTCGCAGGGACCGGCATGGGTTCTACGGTCACCGGCGCCGTCATGGCGATCTTCTCACTGGTCGAAACCGCACCCTGAGCTTCCCTGACGCTGGCGCTCTGATTTTCCCCGAAGATGTACGCCGCAATCCGTCGAAACCCCGTGCTCGAGGCGGCATCGAGATCGCCGTCGACGAAGGTCTCGGCGACGATGATCGGGCGGTACTGACGGATTTCGAATCGATCCGATTTGAGTTCAACCACAAATTCTGGTTCCTCGATCGCCATGGCTGGCTCTCCGATCATGATTGCGAATACACTCAAAAACCAGCAAGCCAACGTGATGGCTCGTTGAATCGCGCTTTTACTCATCGCATGCTCTCCAGTCATGACCCAGTCTACGATTATGCTGCCAGACGCAGGCTTCTCCAGCCGCACCGACGGTGGATACGAGAGCAGCGGACTTACCCGCGGACCGTGGCACCCGGATCACCAACATGCCGGGCCGCCCATCGCGCTGGTATGCCGCGCGATCGAGCAACAAGCCACCTCTTTGGGGCTCGAGCATATCGGACGCTTGACAGCGAACCTCTTGCGACCCGTACCGATCGCACCCTTGAAGGTCACGGTTGAGGTCGAGTACGGTGGTCGAAACGCTGCACACCTCAATGCCGAGCTCATCGCTGGCGAAAAGACCGTCGCCCGATTCACGGCACTGGCCCAACGGGAACAGCCCATCGGGTTGCCAGCGCAGATCGTTGATCACCCGACCCTCGCGATCGGGCCAGAACAGTGCCCTCGCCAGTTCCCGCCCTTCCATGACCCTACCAATCTGGGGTACTTCCATCTGATGGAAGCCCGGGTTGCCAGCGGCCTGTTTTTCAAAGGTCCTTGCTTCGCCTGGTTCCGGTTCATGAAACCGCTGGTCGACCGTGAAACCCCCAGCGCCTACCAGCGTGTTGCCGTTGCCGCGGATTGCGGCAACGGCATCAGTGCAGCGTTGGGCTTCAAGACGCATGTGTTCGTTAACTCGGACTTGACGATCAATCTGCTGCGTCGACCGCGAGGCGAATGGATTGGGCTCGACGCGAGAACCTACCTGGGCCCCGACGGTGGCGGTCTGGCGGAATCTGCGCTTTATGATCTCGATGGATTGATTGGCCGGGCAACCCAGAGCCTATTTGTGCGGGCGAAGGAGCAAGGCTAAAACCAGTCCGGCCAGAGACTGCCCCGTCTGAACGACGCCCTATTTTTGGAACTTTCATGCGAATAATCCGCAATCGTCACACGATGCCCAGCCCCCTGACCTGCACCCACGATCAACCCACCCCCCTGCGAATCACGGCACCGACCAGACCATGCGTATCCGCGGGCCTTCAGCAGCGCGTTAGGCATAGCGATTGGCCAGCCTTCAACGGCCTGAACGCACAGCGGTGGCTGCGCAGACTCGGCATTCTGATGGCAACCCTGACCGTCTTGGGAGGTCTAAGCACCACAGTAGCCGCGCAAGGCTTTCCGACTAAAACGATCACGCTGATCGTCCCCAATCCACCCGGTGGTGTCGTCGACAGCTCGGCACGGCTCATCGCCGAGCCAATGAGCAAACTGCTTGGCCAATCGGTCGTGATCGAAAACAAGGGGGGAGCCAGCGGCAATATCGCCTATCCCCTCGTGACCCGTGCGGCGAAAGATGGGTACACCCTGTTGGTGTCCTATTCGGCCTATCACGTCGGCAACCCGGCCATGTTCACCAAGCTGCCCTGGGAACAGAAGGAGTTGATCCCAGTCGCCCTGATTGCGGCGGCAACGAATGTGATCGCCACCCACCCCTCAGTTCCCGCCAACAATCTGCGCGAATTCATCAGCTACGTGAAATCGCAACCCGGCAAGATCAACTTTGCCTCTCAGGGCAACGGCTCGCTTTCGCATGTGGGTACCGCGCTTTTTGAGCAGACAACGCAAACCGATATGGTCCACGTACCCTACAAAGGGTCGGGCGATGCCATCCGCGACGTCCTGGGCGGACAGGTGCAGGTGTTCA
This sequence comes from Burkholderiaceae bacterium, assembly GCA_040401595.1. GTDB lineage: Bacteria > Pseudomonadota > Gammaproteobacteria > Burkholderiales > Burkholderiaceae_E > RFPW01. Next base: position 48,708 of record JBBAOE010000013.1, on the reverse strand, counting down.
TCACAACGCCTCCGTCGGTGATGTCGCATATTCAGGCGAGCAAGTTGAAGGCCTTTGCAGTCACCAGCAAAGCCCGCCACCCGATGTTGCCCAATGTGCCGACCACAGCCGAAGCTGGCTTGCCCGGGTTTGAACTCGAAGCGTGGGTCGGGCTGTTTGCGCCGGCCGGAACTCCGCCGGCGGTCGTCGCTCAACTCAGCGAACAAGTCAGAAAGTCCCTTGAACAACCCGAGACCCGGCAGCGCGCGGCCAGCATCGGCATTGAGCCCCGTTATCTCGGTCCTGAAGAGCTTGGCGCACTGGTCAAGCGCGACACGGAATACTGGGGTAACGTGATTCGCTCGAGAAACATTACGGCAGACTGAACGATCTTCCGTTGCACGACATCCATGCCGCCGACCGCAACCCCGCCTTCGGATCAGCCAGCTGAGGCAACACCAGGCCCCTTGACCGGCGTCAAGGTCCTCGAGCTCGGCTCCCTGATTGCAGGGCCCTACGCAGCGTCTATCCTGGCGCAATTCGGTGCCGAAGTGATCAAGATCGAACCCCCGGGCGACGGCGATCCACTGAGAAAATGGCGCAAGCTCCACGACGGCACTTCCCTCTGGTGGTACTCGCAGAGTCGTAATAAAAAGTCAGTCACGCTGGACCTGAAATCCGAAACGGCGCGTGAGATCGTCCGCCAGCTCGTCGCGAACGTCGATATCGTGATTGAGAACTTTCGTCCTGGAACCCTCGAGAAATGGGGCCTCGGCTGGGAGCAGCTGCGCGCGATCAAACCGTCCCTGATCATGGTTCGAATCTCCGGCTATGGTCAGGATGGGCCCTATAGCGCGCGCCCCGGCTTTGCCGCGATCGCCGAGTGCATGGGGGGACTGCGCTACACCTCAGGCTTTCCAGATCGTCCGCCAGTTCGGGTCGGGGTCAGCCTTGGCGACACCCTCGCATCGCTCTATGGAACGATCGGCGCACTCATGGCCATGCACCATCTGAAGGTCAATGGTGGTCAGGGTCAGTTTATTGATGTGGCGCTCTACGAGGCCGTATTTGCGATCATGGAAAGCCTGGTCCCTGAATATCAGATGCAGGGATTCGTGCGTGAACGCAGCGGCGCCAGCATGCCGGGGATCGCACCGACCAATACCTACCGCTGCGGTGACGGTTTGTATGTGGCGATCGCCGGCAATGGCGACGGGATTTTTCGTCGATTCATGGAGGCGATCGGCCGACCCGATCTGGCACAAGAGCCACTCCTCGCCAGTAATGATGGACGCGCCGCACAGTCCCAGCGGCTCGATGACATCATCTCGCAATGGACCGCAAGACACGCATTAGCTGAGGTTCTGACAACGCTGGACGCCGCATCGGTGCCTGCTGGTCGAATTTACACGGCAGCCGATATCGCGACCGATCCCCACTACCAGGCCCGCGGCATGATTGAACATCACCAGTTGTCGGACGGCCAGCCGATCGACTTGCCCGGGGTTGTGCCAAAGCTCAGCGCAACGCCCGGTACCACCCAATGGCTGGGCCCAATGCTCGGCGAACATACGGCCGAGGTCCTGGCATCCATCGGGATCGATGCCAAAGCACTCGAGCAGCTTCGGTCAGCGGGTGTCGTTTAACCCTGGATCGGTTTGAAACGCATCACCCCATCGTCAATCCGGGCCCAGCGAATGGCGAAGAGATCGGCGAGATAGTTCTGGTAGACCCGCCAGGGTTTGCGCTGCCCCTGTTTAGGCAAGCGGTCAATCGCACGCTGCACATAGCCTGAGGTAAACCCCAAAAACGGCAAACGAGCCTCCCGCGTATTCCCCTGTGGGATCGCCACACCGTATCGATGACGATCCATGTAGGCAAGCAAGCGGCAAACATAGGCTGCCGTCAGATCCGCTTTCAGAGTCCAGGACGCGTTGGTATAGCCATAGGTCATAACGCAGTTGGGCAAATCCGAGAGCATCATCCCCTTGTAGGTGAGTGCATTGGCCGTATCGAACGCAACCTCGTCAACACGTAAGTCAATATCGCCCAGGACATTGAGCGTCAGTCCGGTCGCTGCAACGATGATGTCCGCCGGCAGAACCTCCCCACTGACCAATTCGATGCCGCCCGCGGTCAGACGTGCGATCTGATCGGTGACGACCGATGCCCGGCCACGCTTGATCTGATCAAACAGATCGCCGTCCGGCAGGGCACAAACGCGCTGGTCCCAGGGGTTATAGCGGGGGTTGAAGTGTCGCCCCACGTCGAAGTCGGAGCCCAGTGCCTCAGTCACGAGTCCCAGAAGGCGTTGCTTCGCACGGGTTGGCCACCGTCTCGCGATGCGAAAGAAGAACATTCCGACCAGAACATTTTTCCAGCGCGTCAGATCGTAGGCCAGTGATCGCGGCAAATACCGATCGAGCCACAACGCGAAGGCATCTTCGGATGGTCGGGCGACCATATAGGTGGGAGAGCGCTGCAGCATCGTGACATGGGCTGCTGTTTTGGCCATTTCCGGCACCAGGGTTGCCGCCGTCGCCCCACTGCCGATCACCACCACCCGTTTGCCTTCGTAGTCCAGATCCGCTGGCCAGAATTGCGGATAGACCAGCGCGCCCTCGAAAGAAGCTTGGCCTGGAAAGTCCGGTTGGTGGCCTTTGGCATAGCTGTAGTAGCCGCAGCACAGATAGAGAAAGCGGGCCTGGAACTGACTGCGTTCACCCGTGCGAGTGTCTTCAACCGTCAGCGTCCAGCAGGCCTCTCGCGTTGACCACTGTGCCTGTCGAACCGATTGCCCGAACCGGATCCGCGAGCTGATCCCGGTTTCGTTGGCCGCCTCACGTACGTAACGCAGAATCGACGCCCCATCGGCAATCGCCTTGCGCTCCAGCCAGGGCTTGAAGCCATATCCAAGGGTGTACATATCCGAATCCGAGCGCACGCCCGGATAGCGAAACAAATCCCAGGTACCACCGATCGCATCGCGCGCCTCCAGGATCGCCCAGGACTTGTCCGGACATCGCTCCTGCAGGTGGCGAGCCGCACCGATGCCCGACAGACCGGCGCCGATGATCAGGACGTCGAGCACTTCAGACTCGATCGCGCGGCCTCAAGCGCTTGCGTGCCACGGGACGGATCTTCGACAAGGACCCGCATCAGAAGCAGTACCTGGTTGCTGGGAGCGACGATGGTTCTGGGTTCGTCCATCGCTCCCAGGCTGGCCGAACGCGTTTGGGCGTCAGGATGAACACTCGAAGCCGCCGCAGCTGAGCTGCGATGCGCCACGATTTGCAAGTGTACTGGTCGCTGCCCTGCCTCCCGATCGTTCAGTACAAAAAAATGATCGCTGTTACTGGCATAGAGTGCAATCGACCAGTAACTCGACAATTTCGGATCTGCGCGAACGATTGCAGGCCCGCGCGCGAGGTCCAGCGCGCACAAGCCGTATAACAAGTCCGGATTTGGCATCACAACCCGCCGCGCCGAAGCGTCGGCTAATGGCGGAAGGATGGGCTGTTTGGGCGCCTCGCTGGCGCCCGCCGATTGCGTCAACGTCTGAAATAACTTCCACATCATGACGCGCGGTAGCGCCCACACCGAGGCGTAATGCACCACGACGGCAATCGCCAGCCCCCCTAAAAGCCGCAACCCGAAAGCACGTCTCAACATGTCCCAACTCGCTCGATCGTTGGTGCGGTTAACGCCTGCGGATTTTGTTGTACAGCCTCCGAAGGATGGTAGAGGCGCAGCGTCAGTTCCAGTCCGCGGTCCCCCGGAGTCGGTAACCAATGATCAGCACCCCTGTCTGTGACGGCGATGGGCCCCGTCCACAGGTGAAATTCGCCCTGGGCATCCAGTGTGGCTAAGGCACCATTTAGACTAAACCGGCCCTGCGCTGCATCGAATAAAAAATGATCCTCCGCGTAAGCCGTGAGACTCCACCATCGGGCAGGTGGCGCAACACCGTCGATCCGGTATTGACAGCGCGACCGCAGCGCTTGTCCGGCACTGTCGGTGCGCGCGATGTAATAAACCGTCTCGCGGCGATCAAGCGCCAGTAAACCCACCACCGCGACCCGTGCCCGGGTATACAGATCTGCGTCCGTGCTGCCAGCAAGCAGACTGCCTTCCCAGGGGCCCACCTGAAATCGGGATTGGGCGGGGCCTCCATTGCGCACCGACCACCAGGCACTGCCAAGGCCCAGTGCCGCACCGGTCACGATGGTCAAGACCAGCGGGAAGATTCTGGCGATCAAACTCGAGCCACTCATCCTAGGGTTTACGCTGATCAGGAAGCAAACCCGAAAACCCGGCATTGGCCGGCTGAACCCCTAAGATAGCGGACCCCTTGACGGTCCTCTCAAGATACACGGTGCTGAATTCCCAATTTTTACAATTACGCCAGGCGGCCCAACGTCAGCGTTATCCGGATCTTGCCACCCGATTACAGTGGCTCGGGGCGATTGACGCGTTGCTGTTGCGACATGGGGACGATTTTACGCGGGCGATCGCGCAAGACTTCGGGCATCGCTCGCCACATGAGACCCGGTTGGCGGACATCATGCCGTTGCGAGACGCGTTGCGCCACACGCAGCGTCATCTGGCCCGATGGATGCGCACCCAGACCGTTCCGACCAGCCTGACCTTTCAGCCGGGCCGATGCCTTGTGATGCCCCAACCGCAGGGCGTGGTCGGCGTGATCAGTCCCTGGAACTACCCCCTCATCCTGGCGCTTGAACCAGCGATGGAAGCACTGGCAGCGGGCAATCGAGTGATGATCAAGCCCAGCGAACTGACGCCACGGTTCTCCGCACTGCTTGCGCAGACTGTGGCCCAGGCGTTTCCTGCGGATGTCCTGAGCGTCGCCATCGGTGGCGTCGAGGTTGCGCAAGCATTCACCGCACTGCCCTGGGACCACCTGTTTTTCACCGGGTCCACCCGGGTTGGACGCGAGGTCGCCAAGGCCGCGGCGGCCAACCTGACCCCGGTGACACTCGAATTGGGCGGGAAATCGCCAACGATCATTTCCGCGAGCGCCGACCTCGAACGCGCAGCCGGCAGCCTGGTGATGGCCAAGGCGCTCAATGCCGGTCAGACCTGTATCGCACCCGACTACGTGTTCGTTCATGAACACCACCGCAGCGCCTTCAGTTCGGCCTTCAGCCGCGCCTTGCAACAGCAGTACCCCGCGCTGGGCGACACGCCTGACTATTCTTCATTGATCACCGATCACCATTTTGATCGGCAACTGGCGATGCTCGATGATGCCCGCGCGCACGGCGCCACCATCATTGCCCCCAATTGGGCGCCCACCCTGCCGGATCGCAGCCGGCGCCGAATGGCGCCCACCCTGATCCTGAACGCCACCGAGTCAATGCGGGTCATGCAGGAGGAAATTTTCGGACCGTTGCTGCCCGTTATCTTCTATGAAGATACCGAAGCGATCATCAATTACATCGGTCAGCATGAGCGCCCACTCGCGCTTTACTGGTTTGGGCGGAGCGATCAAGAGGAGCAGCGCATCTTGCGCGAGACGATCGCTGGTGGTGTCACGATCAACGACTGCATCTTGCACATTGCCCAGAACAACCTGCCGTTTGGTGGTGTCGGAGCCAGTGGGTATGGCACCTATCACGGCGAATGGGGCTTTAAAAATTTCTCCAAGTTAAAGCCCATCTTCAGACAATCCCGCTGGTCGGGTGCGCATCTGATGCGAGCCCCATACGGGAAGATGTTCGACTGGCTGTCGCGAGCCATCGGCGGCCCCGGTGCACCTTGATCTCAGCCCTCGGCGCGATGCAACAATCGCTCGATCGACTCGAGGCCCCGGACCAGATTTGTCGATTCGGATCGGCCAGGGCTATAGTTGTTCATCATTTGACATTTTCAGTGCCAATATATTTTGTTTCATGATCATGCTTTGTAGACCCAATTAATCCACCAGAACTGCGCAGAAGGACAGAACCAGATGACAGCCAAGTACGAATGCCACGGCTCGGTCGCCGTAATCACGCTGCAGAACCCGCCCGTCAACGGGCTGGGCTATTCAACCCGACGCGATATTGCGAACGGTATCGAGCAGGCACAGGCCGATGGAGCGATCACCGCGATTGTGATCACCGGCGCAGGCAAGGCCTTCTCAGGGGGGGCAGATATCAAAGAATTCGGCTCGCCCATGGCGCTGGCAGAACCCAACCTCGGAAGTCTGATCAGCTTGTGTGAGCAGGCCACCAAGCCGATTGTTGCAGCCATCCATTCCGTCTGCATGGGCGGCGGGCTCGAACTAGCCCTGGGCTGCCATTACCGGGTGACGGCACCCGGGGCCAGCATTGCGCTGCCTGAAGTCAAGCTGGGGCTGCTTCCCGGTGCTGGCGGCACGCAGCGTCTGCCCCGGGTGCTCGGGGTGGAAACCGCACTCAACATCATTGTCAGCGGCGAGCCAGTCAAGAGCGAGTTGCTTGCCGGAATGCCCGGGCAGAAACTCTTCGACCGGGTCGTGACCGGTGATCTGCTGGAAGGCGCAATGGCCTTCGCCCATGAGATTGCTGCTACGCGACCGCTACCGCTTGTACGCAACTTGAAATGCAGCCATCCGAATGCCGATGCCTACTTTCAATTCACCCGCAACACCGTCGGGGCGATGTCGAAGAATTTCCCCGCACCGCTACGCTGCATCGATGCGGTTGAGGCGGCGGTCAAACAGAAGATCGATGCCGGCCTGGCCCTTGAGCGCAAGATCTTCATCGAACTCATGCAAACCCCGGAGAGCAAGGCGCTGCGCCACGCATTCTTCGCTGAACGGGCCACCAGCAAGATTCCGGATGTGCCTGAAGACACCCCAGTGCGTGCCGTCAAGAAAGTGGCGGTGATCGGAGCCGGCACGATGGGCGGTGGTATCACGATGAACTTCCTCAACGCCGGGATTCCAGTCGTCATGCTGGAGACGAAGCAGGAGGCGCTCGATCGCGGCGTCGCCACGATGCGCAAGAACTACGAAGCCCAGGTCAAGAAAGGCAAGCTCGCCCAGACCAAGTACGACGAGCGCATGGCGCTCCTGTCGACAACGCTTGACTATGCCGACCTCAGCGACAGCGACCTCGTGATCGAGGCGGTATTCGAAGATATGGACGTCAAGAAGATCGTCTTCGGCCAACTCGACGCCGTCATGAAACCAGGTGCGATTCTGGCTTCGAATACGTCGACACTCGATGTCAACCAAATCGCCCACTTCACAAAACGTCCGCAGGACGTTGTCGGCATGCACTTCTTCAGCCCCGCCAACGTGATGAAGCTGCTTGAGGTTATTCGTGGTGCAGACACTGCCAAGGACGTGTTGGCCACGGTCATGCAGGTTGGCAAGAAGATCAAGAAAACCTGCGTCGTGTCGGGCGTTTGTGATGGCTTTATCGGCAACCGCATGATCGAGCAGTACAGCCGGCAGGCGGGCATGCTGCTCGATGAAGGATGTACGCCATCGCAGGTCGACAAGGCTGTCGAAAAATTCGGCTTTGCCATGGGCCCGTTCCGGATGGGTGATCTGGCCGGAAACGATATCGGCTGGTACATCCGCAAGCGCCGTGCGCTCGAGCATCCCGACATGCGCTACAGCAAGACTGCAGATCTGCTGTGCGAACTGGGCCGCTTTGGTCAGAAAACCAGCGCCGGCTGGTATGACTATCAGGCGGGCAAGCGCGATGCGATCCCTTCGGCTGTCGTCGAAAAGATGATCGTCGACTACCGCGCCAGCATCGGACGCACGCCGCGCAAGATCGGCGATGAGGAAATTGTCCAACGCCTGGTATTCGCTCTCGTCAACGAGGCGGCCAAGATTCTCGAAGAAGGCATTGCCAGTCGAGCGAGCGATATCGACATGGTGTACCTCACCGGGTACGGGTTCCCGTTGCACCGCGGGGGTCCGATGTGTTACGCCGACACGGTCGGCCTCTACAACGTCGCCCAGGCCATGAAACGCTTCGCCCAGAACCCCGACGACGATTCTGCATTCTGGCAGCCTGCGCCATTACTGGCGCGCCTGGTGGCCGAAGGGAAATCGTTCAGTTAACCAAGTTCAAACGAGCCCCATCCCTCAAATGGTCAAGCCGTTGAACCCGACCACCACTTATTGTCAGGAATTGTCATGACTCAAGCTGTCATCGTCTCTACTGCCCGCACCCCTCTGGCCAAAAGCTGGCGTGGTGCATTCAATATGACTCATGGCGCCACCCTCGGTGGGCACGCTGTCAAAGCTGCGGTTGAACGCGCTGGCATCGATGCCGGCGCCATCGAAGACGTACTCATCGGGTGCGCGACACCAGAAGGCGCAACCGGTTCGAATATCGCCCGCCAGATTGCGCTGCGCGCCGGACTGCCCATCACGGTGGGCGGTGTCACGATCAACCGGTTCTGCTCGAGCGGCCTGCAGACCATCGCCATGGCAGCGCAGCGCATCGTTGCCGGCGAAGGCGAGGTTTATGTTGCTGGCGGCGTGGAGAGCATTTCCTGCGTTCAGCAGGAGGTCAACACGCACATGATCACGGATGGCTGGCTTGTCGAGCACAAGCCTGAGATTTACTGGAACATGTTGCAAACGGCGGAAAACGTCGCTAAACGCTACAACATTGCCAAAGAGCGAATGGACGAATACGGGGTCGGCAGCCAGCAACGTGCATGCGCTGCACAGGAAGCCGGACTGTTCAATGACGAGATCGCCCCCATCACCGTCACGGCCGGGGTCGCCGACAAGGTCATGGGCATGCGCAGCAAGCAGGTGACGGTCAGTGCCGACGAAGGTCTTCGCCCCGGCACCACGATGGAAGGAATCCGTGGCATCCGCAGTGCGGTGCCGGGTGGCGTGATCACCGCTGGTAACGCCAGTCAGTTCAGCGACGGTGCCGGTGCCTGCGTCGTGGTGAGCGAGACCTACGCGCAACAAAAGGGACTGCAGCCGCTGGGACGATTCCTGGGCTTCGCGATTGCGGGTTGTGAGCCGGACGAAATGGGAATCGGACCGGTGTTCGCGGTCCCCAAGGTCCTGAAGCGTCTCGGCCTCACCGTGGCCGACATCGACCTGTGGGAACTCAACGAAGCCTTTGCGGTTCAAGTGCTTTACTGCGCCGACACGCTTGGCATCCCGATGGATCGTCTGAACGTCAACGGTGGTGCAATCGCGGTTGGTCACCCCTACGGCGTGTCTGGCCAACGTCTCACGGGACACGCGCTGATCGAAGGCAAGCGTCGCGGTGCAAAGAAGGTTTGCGTCACGATGTGCATTGGCGGCGGCATGGGTGCTGCAGGGATCTTCGAGGTCCTTTGAAGCCGGTCCTTTGAAGCTGGTCCTTTGAAGCATCCACTCGAGCGTCTCGTGGGCAAACCCAACACCTGATCTGGCAGGAGAGCCATGCGTCCAATCGTTGATTTTCTGTTGTACGAATGGCTCGACGTCACCGGGCTGACACGACGCTCGCGATTCGCCGACCACAGCCGCGAGACCTTTGATCAGGTACTCGACCTAAGCGAACGGTTGGCGCGCGAGAAATTCGCACCCTTCAATCGCCTGGTCGATATCGAAGAGCCCCGGTTTGATGGCGAAAAAGTCATCCTGCCGCAGGCCACCCATGACGCAACGCGGGCTTATGCTGAATCGGGATTGCTCAGTGCCGCGCAGGACTACGCGATTGGTGGCATGCAGTTGCCGTTCGTGGTTGAACTGGCTGCCAACGGCTTTTTCTCGAAAGCATCGGTCAGTATCGGTGGCGGACTGCTGACCATCGGCAATGCCAATTTGCTGATGGCACATGGCACAGAATCCCAGAAACAGGTCTTTGCGCTCAACGAGTTCAATGGGCGTTTCTCGGGCACGATGTGCCTCTCCGAACCACAAGCGGGTTCGAGCCTGTCCGATATCGTGACACGAGCCACGATGGATGGCGACTCCGCGCTCGACGACCCGCTCGGCCCAAGATACCGGCTGCGCGGGAACAAGATGTGGATCTCGGCCGGTGAACACGAGTTGAGTGAAAACATCATTCACCTCGTGCTGGCAAAAATCCCTGATGCGCAGGGTCGACTGACCCCTGGCGTGAAAGGGATTTCGCTCTTCATCGTGCCCAAGCATCTGGTTGATATTGAGGGACAACTGACCGGTGAGCGCAACGACGTCGCGCTCGCGGGGCTCAATCACAAATGCGGTTGGCGCGGAACCACCAACACGCTGCTGAATTTTGGTGAAGGCAAGTTCAAACCCAGCGGCCAGGCCGGTGCCATTGGCTATCTGGTTGGCAATCCGGGTGAGGGCTTGCGCTGCATGTTCCACATGATGAACGAGGCCCGCATTGGCGTCGGCATGGCGGCGGCGATGCTCGGCATGGCCGGCTATGAAGCCTCGCTCGCCTATGCCCGCCAGCGTCCGCAGGGCCGCCCGATGAACTCGGGAGGCAAGGATCCCGCCCAGGCGCAGGTTCCCATCATCGAGCATGCCGATGTCAAGCGCATGCTGCTCGCTCAGAAGGCCTACTGTGAGGGGGCGCTGGCCCTTGAGTTGTACTGCGCTGGGCTGGTCGACGAGTTGCACACGGGGGACGCAGAAACCACCCGAACAGCCAGTTTGCTGCTGGAAATCCTCACCCCGATCGCCAAAAGCTGGCCAAGCGAGTGGTGCCTGGAAGCCAATAGCCTGGCCATCCAGGTCCATGGTGGCTACGGCTACACGCGAGACTTTCCGGTCGAGCAATACTGGCGCGATAACCGCCTGAACATGATCCATGAGGGAACGCATGGCATTCAGGCACTTGACCTGCTGGGGCGCAAAGTGCTGCTTCAAGGCGGTGCAGCCTTCAAGGCACTCGAAGCGGTCGTGCGCAGCACGATCTCAAGAGCAACCGAGTTGCCTGAACTGCGCGATCACGCCGATGCACTGACGCTTACCCTGGACAAGCTGCTGAGTGCAACTCAGGCGGCCTGGGCCACCCAGGTCCCCGACGAAGCACTCGCCAACGCGACGCCTTATCTGCAAGCCTTTGGCCACGTGGTGATGGCCTGGATCTGGCTGGATATTGGCGTGAAGGCGACCGCAATCGCCCAGCAACCGGGCGAACAGCCACTCGCATCGGGACTGTTGGCGGCATTGCGCTACTTCCATGCCTATGAATTACCCAAGGTCGACGCCTGGCTCAAGGTCGTTCGCGAACGCGAGTCAGTTTGCCGAACCATGCCCGATCACTGGTTCTGAGATTGACCCATGCTGACGCTCTATGACTTCGAAATGGCGCCGAGCCCCCGGCGTGCCCGCATTTTGCTCGCTGAAAAAGGGGTTCCCTTTGAATCGGTTCAGGTGGACTTGCGCCAGAATGAACAACTCGGAGAGGCCTACCGGGCAATCAATCCACGCTGCACCGTACCCGCGCTTCGACTTGAGGATGGTGTCATCCTGACCGATAACGCCGGCATCGCTGCGTATCTCGAAGCTCGCTACCCTGAGCCCCCGATGATGGGCCGAACCGCCCTCGAGCGCGCCGAGATTGCGAGCTGGAACGCCCGCATCGAGATGGAAGGATTTCTGGCCATTGCAGAAGCTCTGCGTAACAGTGCCCCCGCGATGAAAGATCGTGCACTGACGGGCGCCGTCAACTACGGCCAGATCCCCGAGCTGGCACAGCGCGGCCTCGCCCGTGCGGCAGTTTTTTTTCATGAATTGAATTCCCACCTTGCGGATCGGCAGTTCATCGCAACGGATCGATTCAGTCTGGCCGATATCAGTGCAATCGTCGCCCTGGACTTCGCACGCGTGGTCCGGATCAAACCCGGCGAAGACCACCCGCACCTGTTGCGCTGGCGAAAGTCCATGGGCGAACGGCCCTCGATGCTGACGCGATAGGAATTCGTCAAGTCCATGCCACCGACTCAGCCATCCCCCACCCCCGCGCGCGAACTGTCTTCTTCAGTCCCCCTGATCCTGAGCGGTGTCCCGGGCTCACCCTATACCCGCAAGATGCTTGCCTTGCTGCGCTATCGGCGGATTCCTTACCGCTTGTTGCAAACGGCTCAGACGCCTGCAGGGATGCCAGCGCCGAAGGTCCCCCTCCTACCGACCTTTTATCTGCCGGCCGCGCAAGACACGCTCGAAGCCGTCACCGATTCAACCCCCATGCTGCGCCGCTTTGAGCGCGAGTTCAAGGACCGTCATGCTGTGCCATCCGACCCTGCGCTGGCACTGGTGGATGCCCTGATCGAAGACTACGCCGACGAGTGGCTGACGAAGGCGATGTTCCATTACCGCTGGGCTCACCCGGCCGACTACGACAAGGCCGAAAAAATTCTGCCCTGCTGGTCCAGCGAACCTCTGGACGATACCCGCCACGCCGAATATGGTCGTTGGGTCAGCACTCGCCAGCACTCGCGATTGCGCTACGTCGGATCGAACCCGACCACGGCTGAAGTTATTGAATCGAGCTACGAACGTTTTCTCGATGCATTCGAAGAGCATCTGCGTCACTACCCGTTTTTGCTCGGTGGGCGGCCCGGTGCGGGAGATTTTGCAGTCTATGGCCAACTCACCCAATTGACCCAGTTCGATCCGACACCCATGACCATTGCGGTCCAGCGGGCACCCAGAGTCTATGCCTGGGTCACCCTGATGGAGGATCACTGTGGGCTTGAGCCACTCGAGGGCGATTGGTTTTCAAGCGCCGCACTGGCCCATGGCGAGATCCCAAGCCTGCAGGCGCTGCTGCGTGAGATTGGCCGGGTCTACCCCCCACTATTGCTGGCGAACGCATCGGCACTGCAAACCGGAGCGCCTCAAGTAGAGACCCAAATTGACGGCAAGCCCTGGGTTCAGCAAGCGTTCCCCTATCAGGGCAAATGCCTACTCTGGTTACGTCGTGACTATGAAGCCCTCAACGATCCCGATCGTTTGCGGGTCGATCAGATCCTGACGGGCACAGGCTGCGAAGCGATGTTTGCCTGATCCCTGCAGGGCCTCTGTTGCCAATGGAGTACGCCCAGGGTTCGCAACTGAATTCAATGCGTACTTGCCAGATGCTGATCTTGATCCAACAGAGTGCTAGGCTGAGCCGATGCCCCATGTTGCTGCCCCTGCTGATCTGATCGACTCCCGTTATGCGGGACGCAGGCTGATTGTCACCCTGCTCCTTCTGACGCTTGGCAGCTGCAGCATGTATGTGGTTTCGGTCGTCCTACCCGCCGTTCAGCAGGAATTCAACGTCACCCGCGCGGACGCGGCGCTTCCCTACACCCTCATGATGCTCGGCTTCGGGTTGGGCGGCATTGGGATGGGCCGGTTGGCCGACCGTCGCGGTGTACATGTCCCCTTGATGATCGGCTCAGCGGGGGTTGCAGCCGGTTTTTTTGCGGCAGCCTTGGCGCCCAATCTGCTCCTGTTTGCCTTGGCCCATGGCGTCTTGCTTGGCCTGCTGGGTAGTTCAGCCACGTTTGCGCCCTTACTCGCAGATACCGCGCTCTGGTGGAACCGACGCCGTGGAATTGCAGTCGCGATCTGCGCCAGCGGCAACTATCTGGCCGGTGCCATCTGGCCCCCCCTGGCTCAGCAGGGCATCGAACTCTGGGGCTGGCGACAAACCTACCTGATCCTCGGTGTCGTCTGCGGACTGGGGATGGCCTTGCTGAGCCTGCTGATGCGCCAGCGGCCACCCCTATCGATCGTGCAACAGTCCGGGCCAGTCAAGTCACTCGCCTCCGAGCGTCCCTTCGGTCTGCAAGTCTCACACGCACAAGCCATTCTCTGCGTAGCTGGCGTGGCCTGCTGTGTCGCGATGGCGATGCCGCAAGTGCATATCGTGGCCTACTGCACCGACCTCGGATACGGCGCGGCGCGGGGAGCCCAGATGCTGTCGATCATGCTGGCCTGCGGAATCGCCAGCCGATTGATTTCGGGCGCAATCTGCGACCGGATCGGCGGTCTGCGAACCCTGCTCCTAGGTTCCATCCTGCAGGGGCTGGCGCTGCTGATGTTTCTGCCCTTTGACGGAATGATTTCGCTCTATCTGATCTCGGCGATGTTTGGCCTCTTTCAAGGCGGCATCGTGCCGTCTTACGCGATCATTGTTCGTGAGTACTTTCCGCCTGCAGAGGCTGGAAGGCGCGTCGGCGGCGTCATCTTCGCCACCATGGTCGGCATGGCGTTGGGCGGTTGGATGTCGGGCAAGGTCTTCGACCTTTCGGGCTCCTACCATGCTGCATTTTTGAATGGCCTCGCCTGGAACCTGATCAATCTCAGCATCGCCAGTTGGTTGCTCTGGCGCGTCCGGTCGCAGCGGGTTTCAACGCTTCTAAGCACCTGAGGCTGCATGCAACCATTCACAACGCCAGAGCTACACATCCACCGGGTTGACTATCTGGCGGCACGGGATGCCTCGGATTTACGAATGCTGCTCGATCTCTATGCCCGGGACCCGATGGGCGGTGCAGAACCGCTCGCGGCCTCCGCCCTCGAGCGGCTGTGCGCGGATCTGGCCCGCCGACCAGACGCCGCCAGTTTTCTGGCCTATCGACCTTCGGGCCAGCCTAGCCGGCCTGATCCTTCTGAAACTGGCGAATCGCACGGGCAACCGAGTCCGAGTTCAGCCGGGGAATCCCTTGCACAGTGGGCCCCTGTCGGCTTGATCAATTGTTTCGAAGGCTACTCGACCTTCAAGGCCCAGCCACTGCTGAATGTCCACGACATCGTCGTGCATCCACGGGTTCGCGGTCAGGGCATCGGCCAGGCCTTACTCGCCGCCGCGCAACAACTCGCCATTGACCGGGGATGCTGCAAGCTGACCCTGGAAGTGCTGAGCGGCAACACTGTGGCCATGAAAAGCTATGACCGGTTTGGCTTCGCGTACTACCAGCTGGACCCCGAGGCCGGACATGCCGTGTTGATGCAGAAATGGCTGTAAGCGCGGTCCGCCGCGCCTAGCCCAGAGGACGGGTGAGATAAACGCCTTCGCGGCCGACGATCGGGGCCCGGGTGGGCATAAAGATGGTGCAGTCATCACAGGGCGCACGAATTTCCTCGGCCCCGTCGATCGCGATCAGTTCATCTTTAGCGAAGACCTCAAAACCTACCAGAGGCCTGGTGAACGAGAACCCGGCATTCTGAACCACATGGGTACGTAGCATCTCGTAAGCGCGATGCTGACCGGCGCCCTTTGGTTCGTGCTCAATCAGCCCAAAATGTCCGAGAAAATCCTGGGTCACGACCATGGCAAGTTCGGCAGAGGTGCGCTTGAAGTGTTGTCCGCATTCGATGACCACCGCAGCGCCGGGTCCATCAGCCTGGCCATGCCGACCATGTTCAATCAGGGGTGTCCCTGAGCTCATGCCGTTGGGCATCACGAGATGGGTTAGAGGCTGCGCAAGCGCGCGCGTGACTGCAACATTGCGCGCATGCCCGGGGTATACCCAGAACGGCGCGACATCCTGCGCTGTGGAATGAATGTCCAGGATATGGTCGGCTTGAGCAACCACCTCGCGCATCGCGCGAGCGCGCCGCAGCTCGACACTATCCTCGGGTCCATCGAGCCATTGGGTTGACCAGATACGATTGAGGTTATGGGTGATCTGGCGGCTCTCGAAGGGCTTCGAGACATCAAAGCTCTCGTACGCCGCGACATTCGCAAAGCTCACCGTCAAGGTTCCCCGGCGGGGGCGCACGCCTCGATCCAGCAGATCGCACGCAGCGACCATGCCGCAGAACTCGTTGCCATGCGTGAGTGCGTTGATCAGAACATGCGGGCCAGGCTGATCGGCCACAAACCGATGCACATAATCGACGCCGACATTCCCGGCGCGGTACGGGGTCAGGTCGCGAGGCAAAACCTCGATCGGGGGAATCGTCATGTCACTGGTGCTCCTGTTGAGCTGACCTTCAGTTACGGACCCAGGTCTGCGTTCGACCAAGCATCGGCACGCCAATATAGCCGCGCACATCAAGCGCCTTGGCATCCGGCGTGAGGCTGAGCTTGACCTTGTAAATCGAACCATTATTCGGATCGAGGATCTCGCCCCCATCCCAGCTGGTATTGGAACTCTTTTTCAGACCGGTCATGATCGTCATGCCGATGATGGGCTTGTCCTTGCGGTGATCCTTGCACTGCTCGCAGACTGGGTCAGCCCGCTCCCCCGGTGCGGTAAAGATTTTGACGATGGTGCCCTGTAGCTTCTGATCGACCAGATCAATCCGGATGATCGACTTCGGCTGGTGCGTCTTGTCGTCGATCGTTGTCCAATGTCCCACAACCGGATCTGTCTGCGCGAGCGCGACTGGGACGCCTAAGGCAACGCCAGCCAATGTCACACCAAGGGTCCAACTTGCCAAGGTCTTCAGCCCTTGATCCAGGCGCAGGAAGCGAAGCGGTCGGAGGACGTTCGATCCAAGCTTTGGATTGTGTCGAGAGTTAGTGACACTCAGGCGGCTATCAGAGTCAGTGAACGAGGTCATCGAAAGGTAATTGAGCTTAGTGGGTGTGGGTGGATTCAGCTTGACTGACCGAGCAAATTGGCGGGGCGCGCAAATCGTCGCGGATGAACTCAGCCGCTTTTTCGGCAATCATCACAGCAGGCGCGTTGGTATTGCCTCCAGGGACCGTCGGCATCACCGAACAATCGACGACCCGCAATCCGGTCATCCCATGCACCCGCAGCTTGGCATCGACAACCGCCATGGCATCGCGACCCATTCTGCAGGTTCCCACCGGATGGTACAAAGTATCAGAATGGCTTCGGATGAATTGACGCAAGTCCTCATCGGTGTCGAGCGGCTCGTCAAACAAGGGCACCGGTCGACCCGCATGCAACATCGGCGATTCGAAAATCCGCTTGATCAGCTTGACACCGCGCAGCAGGGTTTCCAGATCACGCTCATCACTCAGGAACGCTGGATCAATCGACGGCGCAGCCAGGGGATCGGCCGATGTCAGGGTCACCCGACCGACACTGTGTGGACGCAGCACGCAAACATGGCCTGCAAACCCGCTACCCGCCCGCGGTGTACGACCATGATTGTCGGAAAGCGCGTGCGCAAACACCATCTGCACGTCCGGCGCTGGGAGACCAGGCAGGGTCCGAACGAACGCACCCGATTCATTGACATTTGAACTGAACATGCCCCGGCGCTGTTCACGATAGTCACGCCAGGCCGTCCATCCCTGCGGGCCCAGACCGGTACCCAGCCCAAACAGCCCGGGAGCCTTGCGGCGATAGGCGAGCGCGCAATCGATGTGGTCCTGCAGGTTCCGCCCGACCCCAGGCAAAGCGACCGCAGTGGCGATCCCGACCGCAGCCAAATCATCGGGATCACCGATACCCGACAACATCAACAATTGGGGCGTCTGCAAGGCGCCGGCGCAGACAACGACCTGGCGGCGAGCCTTGACCTGGATCCGTGTGCCCTTGATGTCACAAATTACCCCAGTGGCTCGCTTGCCGTCGAGGGTCAGCCGCAGGGCCCGGGCGCTCGTTAGCACTTGCAAGTTCTGCCGGTTTCGTGCGCTGCCGGCCAGGCCGGGTCGACCCAGATACGCTCTCGCGACGTTACAGCGCTCGCCACCCTTTTGAGTCACCTGATACCAGCCCACCCCCTCATCCTGAGCGCCAGAAAAGTCCTCGATTCGAGGTAAACCCTGGGCGACTGCGGCTTCAATCAGCTGACGGGAAAACGGATTGGGACTTCGAATGTCAGCCACATTGAGCGGGCCACCCTGACCGTGATACTCATCAACGAAGCGTTCGTTGTGTTCAGCGCGACGGAAATACGGCAAGACCTCAGCCCACGACCAGCCGGGATTACCAAGCGCCGCCCAATGATCATAATCAACCGCATGACCCCGGATATAAATCTGCGCATTGATCGAACTGCTGCCGCCGAGGCCTTTACCCCGAGGCTGATATCCCCGCCGTCCGGCCAGGCCCGGTTGTGGTTCGGTCAGAAAGGCCCAGTTGAACAGACGTGTCGGGACCGTTAACGCGAGTGCCAGCGGCACATCGACAAACCAGCGATCATCTTCGCCGCCGGCTTCCAGCAGACAAACCTGGAGATCCTGATCTTCGCTCAATCTTGCA
Source organism: Burkholderiaceae bacterium (assembly GCA_040401595.1). GTDB lineage: Bacteria > Pseudomonadota > Gammaproteobacteria > Burkholderiales > Burkholderiaceae_E > RFPW01. The sequence continues at coordinate 30,648 of JBBAOE010000013.1, read as the reverse complement.
GCCAGAACCGCACCGCAAGAGCCCCCGCCAATAATGACAACGTCAGCAACCAGTTCGGAATTCATGGATTCGGGAGGATGATCGTCGCAATTACAACAGTCGGATTTCGAATCTTGACATGTTTGCTGTCAAAATCAGGGCGTTGGCGTCGTTTCTGCATCCGAGACTTGTAGGAGATTCGACCATGTTGAATGTGTTGCGCCTGTCGCTGGCACTCTTTGGAATCGGCGCCATAGCCGCCGGCCTGGGATTTGCCCTCGTACCCGAGCGATTGGCCGTGGAGTTCGCACTGACCCCAGTCGGCGTTGCCGGCCTGGGCAGTTTGCGGGCTGATTTGGGCGGATGTTTCATCGCCCTGGGCGGCTTTACGCTGCTCGGACTGCGCCCCGGACAAGAGCGCTGGCTGGATGTTCCGCTCGCCATGCTCGGACTCTTTCTGATCATCAGACTATTTCACCTCAGTATCGATGGCATCAGCGACGGTGGCATCCGCTCCACCGTGGTCGAAGTCTTTCTGCTGGCACAACTTGCTCTTGGGCGCCGGCTATTGAGTGACAGCAAGGAAGGCTTTACCCGTCCTGAGTTCTGATTGCGGACCCGGGTCCGCTGACACGGTTCTAAAACCGATATGGACTGCCGCCATGCCATCTTCGAGCCGTTGGCGGGAACCCGCTCTGGCGCGAGAGCAATAATCTTCTGAACACAGGAATGACCCGCCCTTGATGACATGGGCGCCTGAAGAGGCCCCTGGCGACGTCAAACGGGACATCGACCCAGACGGATTGGCGGGCAGGGCCATCGGCGCGCTGAAAAGGCCGGAGCCTCGATACGTATCCTGGGTGATTTCCCAGACATTCCCGATGAGATCATGAAGGCCTAGGGCGTTTGAGCCATAGCACCCGACCGGAGCGATTCCCGCGTGCCCATCGGCGCCGGCGTCGAGCACGGGGAACACCCCCTGCCAGGTATTGGCGCCTGGGATTCTGTTGGACTGGCCCGAGGCGTCGCCTTTGCTTGCATCCCGGGCAGAACGCGCTGCGCGCTCCCACTGCACCTCGGAGGGCAGGGCCCGCCCGAGCCACTGGGCGTACGCAGAAGCATCCGCATAGGTCACGGCGACGACCGGATACGCATCGCGCCCCTCAATCGAAGAACCCGGACCCGAGGGTTGTCTCCAGCTGGCTTGGTGGCTGAGGACCCACCATTGCGAGGTATCGTCCCGACCGAGGACGGCCTCAGGTTGGCTGAACACCAAGACCGGGCCGCCCACCAGAACCTTCTTGCCTGAGTTCTGCTGTTGCGCGCGCTCCGCATCGGTTACATAGCCGGTCGCCGCAACGAACCGGGAAAATTGTGCGTTGGTGACCTCTGTCCGATCCATCCAGAAGCCGGCGGTTTCAACCTGCCGGGCAGGCGTTTCACCCGGCTCCTGTTCATCGCCCATCTGGAATGCGCCACCTGGGACCCAAATCATCTGGGGAGGCCCATCGACGCTTTGAGCAAGGTCACAACGGTACGGCTGGCCATCGTTTTGAGGCGCGGTACGACCTAGAATCGGGACGAACCGCCCCAGGGCTCGGTAAAACCAGCCCGGGCGGTCAGAACCGGATGCGCCGCCAGGATTCCCCTCTGGTTCCATCCACCGGATTAACCCCAGTAGGCTGAGGAGAACCAAGGCAACGACAAGCCCCCAGAGACGAAGGGAGCGTGTCAAAACATCAATCAGGCCGGCGCCCGCACGACGACCCGGAAGAGATCCTCGTTATCGCGCAGCCACGCCTCCGAACTGGTGGCATCCTGATGCGAGGGGTGAAAGTCTTTCGCGAAATAAGCGCGCCAGTGCTTGAAGCCGTAACGGACCAGACCCTGTTGACCCAACATCATGCTGGCCGCACTGCGCCAGGTTCGCCAACTAAAGAGCGCCTTGTCGTCCCAAAGATTCCGAACGGTCTGGCGCATGATTTCAGTCATGAACTGGACCGTCACAAAGCGAAACCAGAACAGGCGCCATTTTTCATTGCCACCCAGAGCCCGATAGAGATCAAACGCGATACAGCGATGCTCGGTCTCTTCGGCCGAATGCCAGAGCCAGAGCGTCTTCAACCGAGGATCAGCCCCCTGAAGATTTTGCGGCGTCTCCAGCATCCAACCTGCGAAGATCGCGGTGAAGTGCTCGGTCGCAGCCGTAATGGCAACCGCGTGACGCGGGTCGAGCTTCATCGAGTCCAACTTTTCCAGGCGCTTGATCATGCGCTTTTCCTGGCTGTTGACGAAACCCTGAGCCTCGAGCTGCTTGTTGTAGAGCGCGTGCAAGTGGCGATGCGTGGCCTCCTGGCCAACGAACCCCTGAATTTCGGTTGCAAAGTATTCCCGCTTGGATTCGGGCAGCGCCTTGAGGCCATCACGCAAGGAGTCGATGAACATTTGCTCACCGACCGGGAACCCCATCGACAACGCATTTAACCAGGCCGAGCGAAACGCATCGTCACCATTCCAGCGCCGCGCAAACGGCTCCTTCAGATCGATTAAGAGACGGCGAACAACGAGGTCAGTCATACGGGCTCCGAGGTTTGGAACGGAATTGGTACGAATCCGTACCACTCTTAGGATCTTCCCTGAGGCGCCCGGTACTGTCAAGTACCATTGGGGTCGATGGCTTCACCACACCCACAGGATACCGAACGCGACCATCGTCATCGCCTGCTCGACGCGATGGCGCAGTCGGTTGCGCTGAACGGTTTTGCAAACACCACCATTACCGACGTGGTGACACTGGCACGCGTCTCGCGACGCACCTTTTACGAACACTTCGGGACTCGAGAAGCCTGCCTGATCGCGCTCTTCGAGGCCGCAAGTACCCAGGCCTTCAAAGTCCTCGCGGGGTCAATCAACCCGACCAGGGACTGGCGCGACCAGCTCGACGACGCCCTGCATGGGTATCTGAGTATCCTGGCGACGCAGCCCGCCCTGCTGAAAACGCTGTTTGTCGCCGTGTTCGCGCTCGGCGACGAAGGCCTGGCGGCGCGGCGACGCAACACCGAGCAACTGGTCGATTTCATCGCAGCAACCGTGGCAGCGGGTGCGCCCCAAAGCCCACCTCCGGACCGCGCGATCATCACCGCCATTGTCGGTGGCATTCATGAACTGATCCTGCAAGCGATCGAGCGCGGCGAGGAGCGCCGCCTGACAGCACTCGTCCCGACGGTGGTCCGGTTCCTGCGGCAAGGACTTGAATTCAGGATCCCCGATCAGGCCGAGAGCGCAGCGAGATCGTAGGCGCAGCGAAATCCCACATGCGCGGTGCTGGTCTGCGCCGAAAGCCCGATCCGCGCGGCAGGACGGTAACGGGCGCAATACTCGGCTGCGCACAGGTACGACCCACCTTTCAGGGTCCAGTTGATTGACGGGGCCGTCGGCTTTGGCCGCCCGCAACCACAATCCGGCGCGACCAAGCTGGCGATCGGTTCAGCGTTCATGCGTTCGGACAGGACCAACGCATCTGGGATCGGCTGCGCGGGAATTGCAAAGACCGAAGCCGTCCATTCCCAGACATTCCCGATCATGTCGAACAGCCCGTACCCGTTCGGTGGGTAGGAACGAACGGCGCTCGTCCCTGGCAAATCGCGCCCCGCGTGGTACCACGGGAAGCTACCGACCCAGATGTTAGCCATCAAGCGGTCCTGCGGCATCAGTTCATCGCCCCAGGCATATTCACAATCCAACAATCCGCCGCGAGCCGCCGCTTCCCACTCCACTTCGGTGGGCAACCGGCCACCGCGCCAATGGGCGAACGCAGCCGCATCCGCCTGGCTTACATGCACGACCGGATGAGACTCCAGCCCATCGATTGAGCTACCCGGCCCCTGGGGGCAGCGCCAGCATGCGCCATCGACAAAAGCCCACCACTGCCCTGGATCGCGCAGATCCACTGGACCGGCCGTCATCCGGAACACGGCCGACCCCGCTGGATGCGCTCGTTCGCAATCGGTCACCCAGCCCGTCTGCGCAACGAAGTCCGCAAATTCTGCATTGGTGACTGGCGTCGGATCGATTGCGAACCGGAGCGTCTCGATCCACCGCGCAGAACGTTCCTCCAAGTAGTAGCGATCGGAGCCCATCCGATACCGGCCACCGGGGATCACCCCTCTGGCATCACCGACCAGGATCGCAGTCACGGTTGGGATCAGACCGAAATAGTCATCTCGCGCAGGTATCGGATCATCTCGAGGGGCGTATTCTCGGCGATATCAATATCAATCCGCACGACTCGAATCTTGCCCTGAAATGGATTGGGTCCCTGGTAATCGGTCGAGACCTGATTGCCCAGATCGGCGCCAACACTGAAGCCATCGTAGGACGTGTTGACCAGAACGCGATCGAACTTGTGCTCGGCCACCTGACGGTCATTGACGAACAGGGCTCCACTGCCCTCGAATGGACGTGAGCGCATCGTTTGGACGTAACGCACCTTCAGAGGGCCCTTGGGCAAGGGTTCGCTGGACTTCATGCGCTCGTTCCACGGCACCATATTGATCTCGTAGACGAGATGTCCTTTGGCGTCGACGTATAGGACATACCCCGCATGCTTTGAGCCTTGCGCCACCAGAACCCCGCGAGCTCCGGAGGCGGCAGGCTCGAACTCGACCTCAATCCGATGGTCCAGTCCGCCCACAATCGGACCCACGTCACGGGCAATCCGCTCGACGGGGGGACGAAATTCCCAGTGCTTGCGCATCCTGCGCTGCCGGTCCTGCGCCAGACGGATGACCAGATTGCGATCATCGAGCGGATACACCCCGTAGGCCCGCGCCGCCAGATCAAATTTCTCGCGCAGGCGTTTCACCACGTCGGGCTTCTGGGCCGCGAGATCAACGAGTTCATTCGGATCCGATGAAAGATCATAAAGCTCCCAATGGTCTTCCTCGAACGGTTTACCACGCTCATGACGCGCGACGAGACGCCAGGGATCTTCAAAGAAAGCGCGATTCCCCGCCAGCTCAAAGTACTGTTCCTTTCGCGTCGCAGCCTTCGAGTCGTCAAAGGTCGCAACCACACTCTGCCCTTCGAGGGGTTTCTGTGCATGCCCCTGATGATGAGAGGGACGCTTGGTACCCGAGATCTCGAGCAGCGTTGGAAACAGGTCAACGACATGGACAAATTGGTGGCGCAGTTCCCCGCGCGCCGTGATCCGGGCGGGCCAGCTGATAATCAATGGGTCGGCGACGCCACCCAGATGGGTACGCTGCTTGTACATCCGAAATGGCGTGTTCGAGACGTTTGCCCAGCCCATCGGATAGTGCGGAAATGTCCCATCTTCTCCCATCTGGTCATAGAGCTTTTCTGCCAGCTCAAGCGGAACCGGCCGGCCAAAACCAGGCCCGAAGACGTTGGGCGTACCCGTCGACGTCCCTTCGGCCGAACCGCCGTTATCAGAAATAAGAACAACTGCCGTGTTCTCACGGATCCCAAATTCGTCGAGTGTTGCCATCAACCGACCAATGTTGGAATCGACATTGCTGACCAACCCGGCGTAGACCTCCATGTAGCGGGCGTAGACCTTTCGTTCGCGCGCGCTGAGCTTGTCCCAGGCGTCCGCACCAAAGGACAACGGTGGGAGCTGGGTGGTTTTAGGCATGACGCCCAGTTCACGCTGGCGCTCCAGACGCCGGGCTCGGACCACATCCCAACCTTCGTCGTATCGGCCTTTATAAGCATCCCGCTCTCGGGGGCGCGCCTGCAGCGGCGAATGCGCTCCGGGGAAGGCAATCTTGAGAAAAAACGGTTTTTCCGCAGTCAGTGACTGGTGGGTGCGTATATAGGTCACCGCGCGATCTGTTAGATCATCACAAACAAAGTAATCGTCTTGCACTGGTGGTTCTACGGGTGCCACACCATCAAACAATTCCGAAGGCTTGAAATAATCGGTCGAATGCCCCTGATACCAGTAAGCCCGATCGAACCCGCGCTGGGTTGGCCAGTTGTCGTAGGGGCCTTGGGGTCCCGTCGTATCAGCGTTGTTCAGATGCCACTTGCCACAAAGCCAGGTCGACCATCCGGAATCCCGCAAGACCTCTGCCAGCGTTGCAGCCTCATGGGTCAGATCGCCACGATAGCCCGGATAGCCCAAATCGAGGTCCGCCAGCCAGCCCATCCCAGCAGAATGGGAGTTCAGGCCGGTCAGCAACGCAGCGCGCGTTGGCGAGCACATCGCGCAGGTTCGGAAGTTGGTGTACCGCAGGCCTTGAGCCGCAAGCGCGTCCATCGCGGGCGTACGAATTTCGCTGCCGTAACAACCTAGGTCGGCGAAACCGACATCATCGAGAACAATCACGACGACGTTGGGAGCACTCTTGGGCGCCTTGATTTTGAGCGCGGCAGCCGGGCGCGAATCCTGGAATGACTCCGCCACCTGGGGCGCAGCACCCTCAGCGAGCGGGGGCGGCGTCACCATGGTCTTGACCTGACGTCGCACCGCCTCGGCACCCACACCCACGGCAGCCATGCCGGTCGCACCCACCGCAGCACCGCGAAGCCAGGCGCGGCGGGACAGTTTTTTCAAATCGGCGGGTCCGTCAGAATTTTGATCACTCACAGAACTAGCTCACGGTCAAAAAAAAAAGAAGCAATTTATGGCACCTACTATGTCAATATAAAAAAATCTGTCAATCCCGAACTTCACCGGCTTGATCCGTGGCTTGACCCCTGGCTTCCTGATTGGCCCGTGACCTGAGTTCACTTATTCTTCTGATTCTTTGTTTGATCCCATTCCCATCGAACGAACCGCACTGGACCCGAGACAGATATTGCGGGTCCATGGGCTGGATTTGTCGTACTTCACCGGCAAGCTCGAAGCGAACCTGCGTATCAAGGGCCTGCGCTATGAACTGGTGGAAATGGATACGCGCGCCTTTCGAACACTGGGCAAACGCATGGGCATTGCACAGATGCCCCACCTTGAACTACCCGACGGTCAGCTGCTGACCGACACGACGCACATCTTGAGATGGTTGGACCAACAGGTCCCGGCCCCAACGTTACGTGCGTCAGATCCCGCACTGTGCTGGATTGGCGACCTGCTCGAAGACTTCGGCGACGAATGGCTTTGGCGACCTGCCTTGTACTACCGCTGGGCGTTCCCGGAAGATGCGCGCCTGATGAGTGATCGAATCGCGCAAGGCATGTTGCGAGACATCCCTGCCCCTTTGTCGCTACGGCGAACCTTCATCCGGCACCGCCAGCAACACGTTTACCTTCGCCTGGAAGGCGTGACGAAGCAAAACGCACGAGCCATCGAGGGGCTGTATCTCGACACCCTGGCTGCGCTTGAAGAGTTACTCGGCGAACAGCCCTTTCTGCTGGGCGAACATCCCAGCCAGGCTGATCTAGGCTTCTTCGGGCCCTTTTTCCGGCATTTTTCAAGCGATCCAACCCCGAGCCGGATTTTGCGGGCCCGCGCACCGGCAGTCATGCATTGGGTCGCGCGTATGTGGGACCACAGGCCAAACGATGCCATTCGGACCACAAAGCCGGTGAAATCGGAGCAAGGGCTTCCCGACGGGCTCGGCCCACTGCTGCGGCTCGTGTGCCTTGACTACCTGCCCTACCTCGCCGCCAACGAAGATCATTGTTTGAAGGGGCAACGCTGGCATCAGTGGCACACTCACGGCGCCGAGTTCAGGACGCCCGTCAACCCCTATCGAGTCTGGTGCTGGCAAACGCTGCGACGAGAATTTCAGCAACTGCCTGTGCCGGACCGCCGTCGCGTGATGACATGGCTCGCCGAGGCCTGCGGCAGCGACCTTCAGCGAATGGTCGAGCCGCTCCTTGACCGAGTCGTACCCGATCAGGGCATGACCGCATTGACACCTTGGCAACAGCCCCAGAGTATCCGCGCAGGCACACAGCTGGATCGCCAATGGCGGGCGGCCTGATTCGCATTGAACCCAGACTCAATCCAGTTTTAAGCATCAACCGTGCCCCGGCCCCACTTCAAATACCGCAATGGATACATTTAGAGGCCTCCCCCCGCCCAACGCCGCGATACCAAGTGCAGCCGCCGCTGACCACGTAACAGACGGCCGATTGCACCGCAGCATCGCCACACGCCGGAAAATCGTGACAGCTCTCGAGACCCTCATCCGTGCGGGCAGTTTGTCCCCGACGGCCGAGCAAGTCGCCGTTCAGGCCAATGTTGGATTGCGCACGGTTTTTCGGCACTTCGACGACATGGAGACGCTCTATCGGGAAATCAGCATCGACCTCGACGCGATTGCAGTCCCCTTGCTCAAGACCCGACTGCGATCCGCCACCTGGGAGAGCCGCTTGATGGAAAGCATCGAACTACGGGCGCAGATTTTCGACGAACTGACCCCCTTCTTCCTCGGCTCGTCCCTGCACCGTCATCAGTCCGCCTTCCTGCAGGAACAACTCGTTCGGTCGGCCCGCTCCCAGCGCGGCGTGCTCGAAAAAATTCTGCCCAACTCGATCCTGAGCCAGCGGTGGCTGATCGATGCATTGGACCTGTTACTCAGTATTGACGCCTGGGTCCGTTTACGCCGTGAGCAGGGTCTGACGCGCGAAGCCGCTATGGAGGTCATGCAACGCGGTGCGCAAGCGCTCCTGGCGAACCGGTAAACCAGCAGTGATCCATTCCGGGCAGTCACGCGGGCAGACCACGCGTTGACCTCACCCAGGCACCAGGGGGTTCAATCAGGCGATGACGTGATTCTGGGACCCCGAAAAGCGGGCTCAAGCATCGCCCCGAGTGACCGCATGGGCCACCAGATGCTCCAGACTCACAAAATCCAGCGCTCTCTCGTGCGTACACTCCAGCACGACCTCGGGGGCGATGCCTTCGGATAGGGCTTCACGCCAGCGCAAGGCACACAGGCACCACCGATCGCCATCGCGCAAACCCGCGAACCGATATTCGGGCCGGGGCGTACTGAGATCGTTACCCCGACTCCTGGAATATTCCAGAAACTCATCCGTCACCACCGCACAGACCACGTGCGAGCCCCGATCACTCGCATCGGTATTGCAGCAGCCATCCCGGAAATATCCCGTCAGCGGGTCATAGGAACACGGGACCAGTTCGGTTCCCAATACATTGCGCGCGCCCATCGAACCTCCTTCAGCCTCAGGGTTGGCCTCAAGATCGAGCCACCACACCGCATGAACCCGTCGAAAACCAACGGACTAGTGTAAATACCTATGCCATTTGTGTGAAGAAAAAATGACACTTCACGTGTCAGATCAAAGGAGACTAGTGTCATGAACCATTCGCTGATCAAAGGCGCGAGCGCGCTTGCCCTGTTGGGACTCGCGGGCGGCAACGCTTTCGCTGCTGAAGGGTTCAAGTTGCGCTACCCGTTCCAGGGAAGCCTCGGTGGCGAGATCGCAGCACCGCTTAACCAAGCCGGATGGTTCGCATCTCTCGCCATTGTGGGCGTCGATGTCAAGAAAAACTCGGGTGAGGATGGCAACGAGCGTCAACTGTCTGCGACAGGTAGCATCCTGATGCCGGACGTGAAAGCCGATCTGATCGCGGCTGCCGTCGCGACAGCCACCGCCACAGCAACCACGCAAGCGACCGCACAAGCCACCGCCGCTGCCACGCCAGCTGCAACCGCTGCGGGAACAGCCGCCGGCCTATCGGGCGCCGCGCTGACAGCGTTCGTCGCCCAGCGCGTTCAGGCTGCGGTCACCACCGCAGTTGCAAGTGCCACTGCAACCGCGACTGCGCAGGCAACGGCCGCCGCGACGGCGCAAGCGGCCATCGTTCCGGTCGGAACCACCATCGCATCGTATGACGCGAAAACGGCTGTCAAACTAAGCCAACTTCAAACCAACGCGGCGCTCAGCGTCGGTTACGCCTTCGAACAAATGGTTGCCGGTGGGCGCGTCGTCGCGAACATCTCGCTTCCCTACGCGATGCAGTTGAACCGGGCAGCCGGGACCGACGCTATCGTGTTCAATACGACGCAGGCCGTGGGACTCACGCCCTTGCAAGCCGGCTTTCTGAACACCTCAGGGATCTACGGCAAAGTCGCCACCGCAACCCAGGCCGGCGTGGTCACGACACTCACTGACTTCGCAAAGAAAAACTCAGGGAATGTTTCGGGACAGGGCGATGCCGAGCTGACTGGCGGCTGGACCTATGCAAAAGACGCGATCAAGATCGCTGCAGGGTTGACCTTGGCCCTGCCAACCGGGGATTACAACGCAGGCGTCGGACAGATCGGGCCAACGGGCGTTGCAGGCATCAATATCGGATTTGGCAACTACTACACGTTGCGCCCCGGCTTGGCGGTCGCGTACTCCCCGACACCGGATTGGACCATCGGGGCTAAGGCCTCCTACGGCTTCAACACGAAGAATAAAGACAACGACATCAAGTCTGGAGACTATGTCGGGATTGACTTGGCGGCAGTCTACAAGACGCCGATCGGCGTTATTGGTCCACACTTTATGTACGTGGATCAGGTCAAGGATGACACCTATGGCGACAAATCCTCGCCTCAGTCCAAAGCGTTTGGTGCCAACCGCTTCAACATTCAGGGCGCAGGTCTCGTGTTCACGACACTGATTCCGGGCATCGATGCGGGACTCACCCTGAGTTACATGAACACGATGGACTCGAAAAATGCGTTGGCGGGCTCGTTCACGATGGTCCGCCTGTCGAAGAAATTCTAAAAAACATAAGGCAGTCCGACGTGGCCCTGGCCTTCTTTGCAAACTTGGCGAAGCGTGCGCACGGTCGACCGCGCGGCTGATCGAATGAAGGCGATCAGGACCCGAGAGGCGGTGAGCACCGATTCTCGGGTCCTGTTCAGTCAAACTTTACTGACGGACCCAAGCGATGGTCCAACCATGCCACTTGGCGCCAACCCCTGAAGGATCTCTGATGGTCATGACCGCAAAACTCAACCGCCGGTTCGGCAAACAACTCCTGACAAGCGTCGCGGCGGTGAGCCTTGCCCTGGCCGGATGTTCGTCCGACACGGTGACCAAAAATACCCCTCGGGTCGTCGTTTTTGGAGAAAGTCTCGTCGACGTCGGTACCTTTGGTTTTAAATTCACGACTCAGGGCAGCGCGCCCACCGGGGCGACTTCCAACAAAGTATTTCCTGAGGTCATTGCTGCAAGCCTGGGTGCAACCCAGCCCTGCGCGTATTTCCGCTCGACTACGGGCGGTGCACCCTACACGAACACCGCAACCTGTACAGGGTTCGGTGTGGGCGGGGGGAGGATTGTGCATCCTGACGCGACGAGCCCGGCATCTCTGCCGGTTCAGTTGGACGCAGCGGCAAGCGTGATTGGTTCTTATACCAATGACGACGTGGTCGTGATGAGCATCTCGGGTAACGACGGCGCGGATTTGATCGGAGCCTATATCGCGCTTGCTCAGGGGAACTCAGCGAGTTTTGTTGCGCTGACCTCCAAGGTGCTCGGTGCCTCGACGGTGACGGCTCTGCTGAGCGCAGACCCGACGAACGGCGCAGCGACCGTCGGAGTCGCGTACATGACCGCGTTGGCGACCACGGCCTACAACCTGGTGAAGTCCAAAGTACTCGACAAGGGGGCCAACAAGGTCTTGCTCGCCAACTCGCCCAAACTATCGGTCACGCCGCGCCTGGCGATCGTGCTGGCGGGTCTGCAAGCGCAGCTGGGTGCACCGGCTCGCGCCCAGCTCGAGGGACTGTTTAACACATGGGTGCAGAGCTATAACCAGCAGCTGGCGGTCAAGTTCTCCCCTGAACCCCGCGTCGCCATCTTCGACCTCTATGCACTCACGGACACTTTCGCGACCACTCCGGCCACTTACAGCTTCACCAATTCCAAAGATGCCAGTTGTCCACCGGTGGGGGCTGATGCCAGCGGTCCGACCTATAACCTGGCGACTTGTACCGAAGCCGCTGCGAACGGTTACATCGCCAGTGGTCAAACCGGGCTGATTTCAGGAACGAAACTCACCGGCAACATCACGGGCTTTGTGTATTCCGATAATTTCCATCCGACGCCCAGAGGCCATGAGGTTGCTGGCCAGATTGCGCTCAACGTGATCAACGCCAAGGGTTGGGTCGCGCGATAAGCCCCAAGCGCCCGCGCGAGACCGTCAGCGCGGGGGCGCATCCCCTGCCTGAGGGGCTTGCCCTAGCAGGTTTTCCGCTGGGCTAGCGGCCAGGTAGTCGATGGCCTCACGGTCGGTCGCAAAAAGACGCAGGTCAGGACCTGGCTGCAATTCGCCTGCGCTCATCAGTGCGCTTTCAACGGGCAGTTTCAAACCGACCACGATCAAGATGCGGTTCTGGCTGGCCAACTGCCTGTGCAGCCGTCCGAAGGCCTCCACGCCTGTCGCATCAATCCAGTTGATCGGTTGTGCAAAGAGCACGACCTGACGCAAATCAGGCTGCTCTACCAGACGCTTCGCGACCTCACTCTCCAAGGCAGTAGCAGACCCAAAATCCAGCGCTGCATCCATGCGCAGTGCGCAGGTTGCGGGTGCGAGTGGTGGCAATTGCCAGAGATGCCGATCCCTCAGCCGACCATCGGGGTGGAGGCCGACTTCGATGATCCGGGGATGCAGACGGTAGTAGAGAAAATGACTGAGCGCGACCATCACGCCAGCGAGAACGCCCCAGTACAGGCGCGGGGCAGCAGCCAGCGTCAGAACGAAGGTCATCCCAGCGATGCCGCATTCGACGCGCGAGATTTTCCAGAGGCGCAAGAACTGACGGGGCTGGATGAGCCCAAAGACTGCGACCAGAACGATCGCAGACAACACAGCCTGCGGCACATCAAACAGTACTGGTAAGAAAAACCAAAGTGCCGCCAGCACGACGATGACCGAACAGACGGTGGCCCATCCGGTCTGCGCGCCAGCATAGAGATTCAATGCTGAACGTGAGAACGAAGAACTGGTCGGGAACGCACCGCTGAATCCGGCGGCCAGCTTTCCCAACCCCTGACCAATCAGGTCCTGATCCTGATTCCAGATCTGACCTTTGCGGTCACTGTCGACCTTGGCGCTCGACGCGGTCTCCAGAAAACTCACCAGGGTGATGACCAGAACGGGCAAGACCAGTTCGGCCAGCGTGGACCATTCTGGCCATCGAGGCATCTGCAACATGGGCAGACCCATCGGCAACGCGGCCACCACGGCCCCGCCCGAATCTGAAAATCCCAGCCATCGGCTCAAGATCGAAGAGCCCACCACCACCAATAGAACCGATGGAAATGTAGGCCGCATGCGCCGAGCGATGATCAAGATCGCTAGACTGCCCAACCCGAATGCCGTCGACATCGCATGCGGCGCCGGGAGTTCTGCGATCGCGACACCGCGCCCGAGTAAGCCCTGAATCTCGCTCCACCCCGGAGTCCCCAACAAATGGGGTAGTTGAGAGCCGATGATCAACACCGCTGCCGCCTGAGTGAAGGCCATCAAAACGGGGGCACTCACCAGATTGAGTAACCAGCCGAAGCGCCCCAACCCCAGGAGTACTTGCAAACCTCCTGAGAAGAGCGCCAACCAAACAGCTAACCCCACCCATTCCGGGCTCGACGGCTCAGCCAATCCTGTCAGTGAAGCGCCCACCAACAGGCAGGTCAACGCAGTTGGCCCGACCGAAAGACGGGTCGATGCACTAAACAGGACCGCGACCAGCGCGGGTAACAGGGAGGCGTAAATCCCGGTGACCAGGGGCATCCCGGCCAGGGAGGCGTAGGCGACCCCTTGAGGAATCACCATGAGACCGACCGTGATACCGGCCAACGCCTCGCCTCGCAACAATGCGAGAGTTGGCGCCGGCCAGTTCAGGAACGGAAAAAATCGGGATCTCAGGGGCAAGCGAAATCCCGTCATTCCAGGGGGCCAGAAAAGAGAACCACGACCAGATTTTGTTCCGACTGGCGGTTCCCTGCCGAGCACGAATTACGTGCTCGGATCCCCGGATGCACTCAGTTTGCTCAGCGCAATTGTACGCCCGATGCGATCAGACTCTCGGCGGCGATATTTTGCAAAATCACAGCGTCGCTCGGTGCAATGCCAAGGTCCTTGGCCGCCTTTTCAGTCGCCCCGAAGGACGTCGGATTGCGCCCGGAGATCGTCCCGAATGAGACCAAAGCACTTAGATAAGACCCAAAAACGCTCGCGTGCGTGCGGTCGATCCACCATAGGTTCATTTGGCTCCCGCTCTCGTCGTAGGTCCCATCAGCCTTGTAAAAATTACTCGACTTCGCAACCTTCGCATCCACAGCGCGCTGGAAGGCATTGCCCACTGGGACAACACCCGCAAACTTCTTGTTCGCATCGGCCAAACCATAAAACACGGTGGCCATATCGGTCGTCATATCCTTCAGATTTTCCGCAGTCGTGGCTTTGCTCGTGTAGAACAAGTTGCTGAAGCCCGTCGTCGTACTTCCATTGGCACCCGCCGAACAAGTCGGATCGACGATCGGCGCGCCATTGAGCGTGCTCTTGTCAGCGATGGTGCACTTGTGCGCCTCCACCATGTCGGGTCGGGCCCAGGTCTGCATCAGATAAACCTTGGCGTTCGGATTCGCATTCGCATTGGTCGGAATGACGCGACTGGTATTGCAGCTGGTGGTGGACAACCCTGGCCCAGGCACTGCTGCGGTCACCGCAGCCGTACAGTTCGGCAGGCCACCGAAAATCGCGGCCTCTGTGGTGGTCGATCCGGTCCCCGAATGAATGTAATTCTCAATCAGATTGGCGTAGGTCTTGAAGGAGACCGGATTGCCATTCTTGGCTTTCGCGGGCGAGAGGGGCTCATCACTCTGACCCTGCAGCACGACAACATCCCATTTTTCACGCGCCATATTGGCGCGCAAGTCCCAGTTCACATTTGCGGTATTCAGAAACTGTCCGCGCAGCGTTGCCGCATTTCGGGTGGACAGCGACACCGTGTAACTCAGGCCCGACTGATCCGCGAGGGCCTTAAAAATACCTGGGACGCCGCCCCAGGGGTGCGGCTCGAAGCAGCCGGTATCGGGCGCGGCGCATGGCGACGGCGGCAATCCGGTACCGATCGGATAACTGTTGCCGCCCGTAGGATCGATCGCATTGTAGGCCGCAGTCAAATCTTTGACGTTTGCCGCGTTGTACTGCTGTGCTGGTGCAATCCGGGCGAACGTATAGCTGTTACCGACGAACAGAATATTGAGGGGCGGCTCCGGTCGTTCACTGGTCGTACAGGCGGTCAAGGCGACTGCAAGCGTACTCAGGGCCAGGCTCGAAAGGGCGATTTTTTTCATTCGTTTAGCGTTCATTTTCTTATGGCCGAAATTAGCCAGCGTCCAAAGTATTCACGACTGAAAGTTGTGTTTCAACTGCGGGTTTCCCCGGTATTGCTCAGTTGAACATCCTCACGGCCACCGTATTCCGGAGACAGCGATTGACGTCCCAGAATAATTGACATTCAAACTGTCATATTATCGTGTGAACGAACATTGCAACGAACGCACACGACCCTCAGGCCCATGAACATGATGAACACGGCAACAATGAATGGATCGGCTCCCACAACCAGGATCTCCCGGTCGCCGCGTTGGCCCTGGCTGGTCGCCACGGTCCTCTCGGCCGCTTTTCTGCTGTGGCACCAACCGTGGTTCAGCAAGCCCCTGACCGCCGCCGAGATTGATGCCGCCTTTGCCATCTCGGTCGATCGGGCAGCTACCCTTCCCCAATCCGAAAAGGTAAAGCTCCGCGCGTTTTTCTCCAGCGACGATGGACGCCCTTTCTACAACGTCAATTTGATGCTCTACCGGGAGGAGGCCACCTATCCCGACGGCGTTCAACGACCGGGCATTCGCACCGGGTCCGACGCTGCCGATGCCTACGCTCGAGTCGTGATTCCGCATCTGTTACGGCGTGGTTCCTACCCCATCTTCGTTTCTTCCAAAATTTCGAACCTACTAGAAGAGAGTGCCCCGGGCGCCGACTTCTTCCAACATATCGGCATTGTTCGCTACCGAAGCCGTCGCGACATGCTCAGCATGATTTCTGACCCCGATTACATGGCCGGAGCGCCTCATAAATTTGCCTCGCTGGCAAAAAACATTGCGGTACCCACGACCGGCTTTGTACCTCTGGACGCTTCGGTGGTCATCCCGTTGATCCTGTTCGCGTTGGCTGCGCTCATGACGCGTCTGGGTAAGCGGCCCTGACGGTACGCTCACTTAAAGAGTAGAGCGAGCGCAACGACCCCCAGAAAAGCCAACAAGATCCAGCGAAACCAGGCCTCGTTGAGCCTGCTGCGAAGTATCTTCCCCAGTCGAAGCCCGGCGGCCACCGGTACCATGGCTATGCAGGACAGTGCGAGATGCGAGCTATCCAGGCGCCCGGTATAGGCCATTGCTGCATAGAGGGGAACCGACGCAAATAGGTAAATCACACTGATGCTGCCCACGAAGTCCTCGCGTTTGAGCTTGAGCGACATCAGGTACGTGATCATCACGGGCCCTGTCAGCGACGAAACTCCACCCAGCGCTCCCGAGATCAGACCGACGGCAGCGCCCGCCAGCGGTTCACGTTCCGGCGCAATTTTGATCTGAGGATTGAGCGCCATGCAGGTGATTGCGATGATCACCGCCAAAGCAAGCATGCTACTGAGCGCTGCGTTCGAGAGGCGCAGCGTCATTGGAACGGTCAGAACAGTGCTGACCACCAGAGTGCCCAACAGGGGCCAAAAACGGCGCATGTTGCTGCGCGACGCACGGGTGTCATAGGCCTGCCAACCATTCGATGCGAGTACTGGGACGACCATCAGCGCAATGGCAACGGGGGGCGGCAAGCGCAGCGACAAGACCGGAACCACGAATAAAGGCAGGCCAGCGCCCAAGGCACCTTTGACAACGCCCCCCAACACAAAGACGCCCAAAGCGGCCGCCCAAGTCCAGGGTTCCAAGCCGCGCAAATCGCCGGAAAAAAGCCAATCCATGGCCACAGTGTCCACAACCTCGAGCCGATCAGTGTGCACCGAACCTATGCTGCCCGCTCGAGAAATTCAATGCCCGGCCTGCCAGGACACGGTCGGGCGGACTGGCCTTCCTGAGCCCGTGGCCCGGATCAATCAGCCAGCAACACTCGTCGGGGTGGCCGCAATCCAGTGAATGAGCTTATTCGCCAACTCCGGTCCCTTATCCTCCTGGAGGAAATGCCCGGCCTGCCGGGTATAGGCATGCGGCTGGCCCGCAGTACCGGGCACCAGTTTCAGGAACATCTTGTCGGCACCGCGCGTCATCGGGTCACGGTCGCTGAACAGGGTCAAGAATGGTTTGTTCCATTGTTTCAGCACTTGCCAGGCAGCGATATTGTTCTGACTTTGCGGATCATCAGGACGGGTCGGGATAAACGACGGAAACATCCTTGCCGCCCGCTTGTATCGATCATCGGGAAATGGCGCGTCATACGCCGCCACCTCGGCAGCGGACAGGTTACTCACACAACCGGCACTGACCAGGCGTCCGATTGGAAACCAGGGCGACCACTTGGCAAACTGTTGCCATATCTGGAGCGGCTTGGGAATCTTGGTGAGTCCATCCGGTAAGCCGCCATTGGCCAAGGCGATCCGATCGAACCGATGAGGGCTGTGCGTTGCCATCCGAATACCAATCAGCGACCCCCAGTCCTGACAAAACAGCGTGATGTGCTTCAGGTCCAACCCCGCCATCCAGGCGACCATCCACTGCACGTGATTGCCATACGAATAATCGCTTGCCAGTGCCGGTTTATCGGAACGCCCGAAGCCGATCAAGTCAGGCGCGATGACGCGATGCCCTGCAGCGACGAGGACTGGGATCATTTTGCGGTACAGAAACGACCAGGCTGGCTCACCATGCATGAGCAGAACCGGCGCGGCGTCGCGGGGACCCTCATCGATATAGGCAATGCGCAATCCATCAAGATCGAAGTATTGCGGCGCAAATGGGAAATCAGGGACCTGGTCAAAACAAGTCTCCGGCGTTCGCAAGATCTGAGTCTTGTCAATCCTTGGCAAGATCGTCATCGGAGCGATCTCCTCAAGCCCGAACGGCGATCATCAGTCCCGTATTCGGAGGTAGTTGGTTGTTGAGCACCTCCAGGTAACGTCCGATGATTGCGTCATCCCCACTGACCTGCTCGATCCTGACCTTACCTTTGATTTCGCCCACGACTTTCATCGCGCTACCGAACGCCTTCATCAACACGCTTCCTGGCCCCCACTCTTTCTCACGCTTACCAAAGTGCTTCGGCGCGAAAAAGAAGCGCGGCTTGACACCCGGCAATGCCGCCGCTGGCGCGGACAGGTCAGTCTCGGTCGCCAGGACACCCGACTCT
Organism: Burkholderiaceae bacterium; assembly: GCA_040401595.1. Taxonomy (GTDB): domain Bacteria; phylum Pseudomonadota; class Gammaproteobacteria; order Burkholderiales; family Burkholderiaceae_E; genus RFPW01. The sequence continues at coordinate 12,308 of JBBAOE010000013.1, read as the reverse complement.
TCCCAATGGGTCGCGCCGACCTTGCAGCTTTCCACGACATTCTCGCCAATGTGCCGATGGACGCTGGCAAGCACTTCCAAGCTACCTGACATGTCGACAAATGCCGTTCGCAAATTAGGATCGATCGCAGCGATGTTGTCATACGTCACCACCTGATCGCAGCAGCCCAGACTTTTGACGAAGTCCACGTTGCGTGGCGAGGTCAGCCCAACGACCCTCTGGGAAACTGTCTTGTCACCATGAAGCATGCATGCAAGCCCGAACGCTGTTTTCGACGAAACGGACGCGATCACGACTTGCTGGGCGCCAAAAAATTTATTGTCAATTAAATAATCGTACAAAATCCATGAAGTCGCGAAGAGTGGGAAAAAGAGGCTTCGCTCATCCTCAAAACTACGCAACATCGACGGTTCGGCCGCCGTTCGCTGATACTTGTTGTAGAGGGGGGGTAACTCGCGGCGGTGTGGTGCAAAGTCGATGAAATCGGCTGGCGTCACTTTCCCAGGCACCAAGGTCAGATGCGAAGCGATGGGGAAAAAACCCCAAATCCGCTCACCCACTGGCATGCCTTCGCAACGAGATTCAACGACGTCGGCGAAGCCCCAAACGGGAATCTTGCCCCAGCCTTCGGCCGCAGGAAAATAGCCCCAGTAGCCGATCGCATCGCCACTGACCGCGTAGCTGATGTTGTTCGCGGTCAGAGCGCACTTATCAACCGCGACGCGAACTTCCCCATCAGCGATCGGTGACGCTTCGAGCATCACAACCTTGATGTCTCGAAATTGCTGACGGTTAACCCAAAATTCCTTGATCTGCATCTTCGTCTCCATCATATGACCCATTCAGAATCATGTTTTCTTTCGAAATTGATCAAATCTAAACCTGCGGCTCGGACGAAGCACCCCAAGCGCTACAACGCGGGAGACAGTGGAACATATTGGCACGAATAGTGTCAATTCAAGCCGCCTTGGTGCAAATCTCGCGCAGGCCAACACATCCATCGGGAGCGACTGTCGAAGCATCGCTCCTCGGTGACAACAATTCTTGCAGTTGACAGAACTTTGTTCGGCCAGTGAAACTCGATGCGACACGTGCCCTGTTGGCTCATCAGATACCTGAGAGAGCCGTACTCATGTCACTCACGAACACTTCCGGAATTGACCCATGACGACCGACGCCTGCGACCTGCTTTCACTGATTCCTGCCGAGGTCCCAGAAGTCAACCGCGTTCCCCACCTCAGGGCCAAGATGATGGAGGTCATGGACCACGCAACGGGCGAAGTGTGGATGAGTCTGGACGAGGTAACGCCAGCCCAGGCCAAGGCCTTGGAGATCGGTCCTCGGATGGTCAAGTACGGACCAGCGGTTTCGTCGATGGACCTGGCCTGGTTTGACCGCTCGCCAGGCGCGGGTGCGGACGGCCCGCTTGCGGAACGCGAAATCGGTGGACTTCGCTTTCGTCTGGTGGCAAAGCCCGGGAAATTTACGCCCCTACCGGGTGGTTCCGGTGTCGAAGCGATGGTCGACAAGCACCACTGCGTCGTGTTTGCAGCAGGCCGTGAGCTTGAGTTTCTGATCAATCCGGAAGGGGCCGCCTTCGTTGAACAAGTCGACGCCCTCGCCGACTCAAAGCCGATCGAACTACCACCGGGCTTCAGCCTTCGCCGGCTCACCCTCACCAAACCTTGGGTGCTGAGGGCCCCTCGACCGGCAAAGGCCTACTTTTTCTTCCCGTCGTATCGAAGTTTCCAGGGACCGATCATCGACATGCCCGGCTGATAAATCGAGATCACAGCCGAGTTCGCCCCCGCCTCTCGCCGCATGGCACTGAACTAAGCAAAAGACTGTGTAGAGGCGAGTGCACCAAGACGCTTCGTGATCGCGAAAAATTCCGCGACGGTGTCCTCAATGATGCGCTGCGCCGACTTCACCTCGTGAATCAGTCCAGCGCTCTGCCCGGCAAGCGCCGGAGCCGCCTCCATTTCTCCGTCGAAATACACCTGGCGGATTCCCTTGAACGCATCTGGAGGCAGGAGACCAGACTGGTGAACGGCCAACATACTCTGAGACTTGAGCGCACGGATACAAGGAGTGGACTTCTGATTCAGCACGAGCGTACCGGTCGCAGCTGCATCGACAATAGCGTTCTTATAATTGGCATGAACTGGGCTCTCGGCAGCACTCACAAAGCGCGTACCCATCTGGATCGCCTCAGCGCCTAGTGCAAATGCCGCCGCCATGCCACGACCGTCGCAGATCCCTCCCGCAGCGATCAAGGGAACGTCGACTTTCTCGCGGATGGCTTGCAGCAGTACGAGAGTGGAAACTTCCTCCGGATTCTTGAAGCCGCCACCTTCGGCGCCCTCCACAACAAGGCCATCGACGCCGGCATCGACGCACTTCTGCGCCAGTTCCAGCGTTGGCACCGCATGGTAGACGGCAATACCGGCACTCTTGAGTGGCGCAATAAACTTGGCGGGGCTACCCGCTGAGGTGCTCACCCAACGCACGCCGCTCTCGCAGACAAACTTTAGCATCGCGTCATCTTTGAGAAACCGGATCGGCAGATTGACGCCAAACGGCAGCCCGGAAGCGCGCATGACTTCGATCTCCCGCTTGCAGGCCTCGGTCTCGCCTGAGGAGGTTTCGATCACGCCGAGCCCTCCCGCTCGCGATACCGCCAGCGCCAACTGCGAACGGGCGATCCAGCCCATGGGGGCCTGAACGATGGGATATCGGGCGCCCGTATGGGCGAGGACTCGGTTCATTTCACGTTCCCAGCGACAAATCCTGCCAGGCGCTGGCCAATAATCGCGTTCGCCTCGACCATGATTCGATCGATCAGTTCTTTGACCGTCGGAATGTCGTGGATCAACCCGGCCACCATGCCACAAGACCAGGCACCGGCTTCCATCTCTCCCTCGGTCATGATGCGCGGATAGACCCCGGCAACCTCCTCGATGATGTCCTCGAACCTGAGATTGGCCCCCAAGGTTCGTTCTTTTTCCAGGAGTCGATCGACTGCTGCGTTATGCAGCACCCGTTCGGTATTACGCAAGGGACGCATGACCAGACGGGTATCCAGTTCACTCGCCGCGACGATCGCCTGTTTGACGTTTTCATGAACTGGTGCTTCTTTGGTCGCGATGAAGCGAGTACCCATGTTCATCCCCTGTGCGCCAAGCGCCAGTGCTGCAACCAGCGAACGCCCATCCGCCATACCACCCGAGGCGACAAACGGAATCTTCAGCGTTTCAGCCGCTCGCGGCAGCAAAATGAAATTTGGGATGTCATCCTCACCGGGATGGCCACCGCACTCGAAACCATCCACGCTCACTGCGTCGCAACCAATTGCCTCGGCCTTCAGCGAATGCCGAACCGAAGTGCACTTGTGAATGACCTTGACGCCTGCCTCGTGCAGCGCGGGCAACCATTTTTGAGGGTTGTTGCCGGCAGTCTCAACCACTTTGACGCCACCCTCGATGATGGCGCGGATGTAACCGGGATAATCCGGGGTATTGACGATCGGCAGGAACGTGAGATTGACGCCAAAGGGCTTGTCCGTCATCTCTCGGCAACGCCGTATTTCCTTCGCGAGATCCTCGGGGGTACGCTGAGTCAGACCAGTGATGATGCCCAGTCCGCCCGCGTTCGAAACGGCTGCTGCCAACTCGGCAAAGCCCACGTAATGCATACCCCCCTGGATGATGGGATGTTCGATACCAAACAGTTCGGTGATCATCGTTTTCATCATGTAATCCTGGTGTTCTCTGTCGGCGGCCTCTGATCAATGGCCGATGAAATTGGGTTTCCGTTTTTCGACAAACGCTCGAATGCCCTCGCTGAAGTCCGCGCCCAGTGCCGAAGCTACGAAATTGTCCTGTTCGGCCTGCAGTTGTTCGGGTAGGGTCCGGTTCAGGGACTGATTGATCAGGTTCTTGGTTCGACCATAAACTGCCGTCGGTCCCTTAGCCAGGCGGGCAGCGAGTTTCGCAGTCGTGAGCTCAAGGTCGGCAACAGGAACGACCCGATTGATCAGACCCAGTTCGAGCGCGCGGGTCGCATCAAAACGATCTCCCAGCAGCGCGATTTCCATCGCCTGCTTGACCCCGACCGTACGTGGCAGGGCATAGGTCGCTCCCCCATCCGGCGAAGTCCCGATATGGCAATACGCCAGCGTGAAGAAGCTGCTATCGGCTGCAATCACAAGATCACAGGCACTCATCAGCGAAAGTCCAAACCCGGCTACGGCACCCTTGACGCTGGCGATCACGGGTTTGGGCATGCGCCGCAGTCGAGTGATGATGCTGTGAGTCTGCGAGATCCCGTTCTCGAACAGCATCTTGCGTTGCTCCGGATCGATCGGCCCTTCACTAAAGGCTTTGACATCGCCGCCGGCCATGAAGTGCTCGCCCGCGCCCTGAATGACCACACACCGAACACCCACGTCATGTTCAAGCTGAGAACTCACGTCGACCAGAGCCGCGTTCATTTCGTGTGAGAGCGCGTTGAGCGCGGCCGGTCGATTCAGGGTGACGGTGGCGATCGTGCCATCGATCGTGAGGATGACTGGATCCATGCTGGTCTCCTTGCGTTTCGTTTTTAAACCTTAACGATCAACTTACCCGTGTTCTTACCGTTAAATAGCATGTTGATTGCATCTGGAAACTGATCGAGTCCCTCGACTACATGCTCACTGAATTTGAGTTTTCCGTCAGCAAGCCATCCGGCCATTCTGGCAATCGCTACAGGAAACTGCTTGGCGTAGTCCAGGACCACAAAGCCTTCCATCCGCGCTCGCGAGACCAGTAGCTGGAGGTAATTCGACGGGCCGGCGGGTCGCTCTGTTGCGTTGTACTGACTGATCGCGCCGCAGACGACGACTCGGGCTCGTAACGCGAGGCGGGTGAGGCAAGTATCTAGAATCTTCCCACCAACGTTATCAAAATAAATATCGATTCGATCCGGGCAATGCTTCTTCAAGCCTTCGGAGACCGACTCGTTCTGGTAATCAATACAGGCATCAAACCCGAACTCTTCGACCACGGTACGACACTTCTCGGCGCCACCGGCGATGCCGACCACTCGACAGCCGAGAATCTTGGCAATCTGTCCGACGACCGAGCCGACGGCTCCTGCGGCGGCAGACACGACCACAGTCTCACCCGCCTTCGGTTGCCCGACCTCGAGCAGGCCAAAGTACGCAGTCATGCCGGTCGATCCAAAGCCGCCCAGATAGGTCGGAAGCGGAGCCAGTTTGGGATCGACTTTGAAAAAACCCTTGGCAGGACCGATATACTGAGATTGGACCCCGGTCATCCCAAACACTGCATCCCCCGCTGCAAACGCAGGCGATCTGGACTCCAGCACATGACCCACACCACTCGCGCGCATCACATCGCCCAAGGCGACTGGGGGCAAATAGCTACGCACGTCGTCGAGCCAACCTCGCATCGCAGGGTCCACCGAAATGTATTCAACGGCCACGCGTAGATCTCCTTCCTGGAGAGCAGGCGGTGCATCGTGCGTCATCCTCCAGGTCGAGGCTGTGGTCAATCCGCTCGGGCGAGCGTTGAGGCGGACCTGGGTAGGCGTGGCCTGAGTGGGGGTATTGCTCAACGTCATGACAAGAATCTCCTGGGTGAGGGCGTGACGCGACATGATCGCGCGCCTGTTTATTCGGTCTACCTGATCGCAGGCTCGACGTTTCGGTCAGCTGGGCCTTGCACCGCCAGAAAGCGCGTGAGGTGCTCGACCAACAACTCGGGTTCGTCTTCCTGAATGAAATGCGCCGCGTTCGGAAAGACCGCGTGGCTCTGACCGGCGGCGCCCGGGATTGCCCGCTGCATTCTGCGATCGGCACCGCGGCCAACCACATCTTTTCCGCCAAACACGGTCAAGAAGGGCTTCTGAAATGTCTTGAGCTTCTGCCAGGCGGCAAGATTCATGGGGACATTCGGGTGATCTGGGCGCACCGCGATCAGGAGTGGAAACTTGGCCAGACCCTGCTCGTACGCTGGAGAGGGATGGGGTGCCCGGTAGGCCCGGTAAACCGCATCGCTGATCCCTTTGGCAAATCCAGGCTTGAGCATGAACCAGGGAAAACGGGTTGCACGTTTCATGAGCGCAGTCCAGAGATCAAGAAACCAGTTGCTGCCTCCGCCGACCGGCATTCCGCTGTTGGAAATGACCACCCGATCGAAACGCTCCGGAAAGTTTGCAACCAGATGCAAACCGATTGTTCCGCCCCAATCCTGACAATACAGCGTGACCCGATTCAGATCCATCGCGAGCAGCCACTTCGACATCCAGTCAACATGAGCCGGCAAGGTGTAATCAGCTTTGGATGCCGGTTTATCCGAACGACCGTGCCCGACCAGGTCCACGGCAATCACGCGACGCCCCGTCGCGGCGAGCGGACGCAGCATATGCCGATGCAGGTAGGACCACGTGGGGTTACCGTGGATGAGCACAATCGGTTCGCCATCCAAGGGGCCCTGCTCGGCATGGGCGATCCGGATTGGCGTCCCGTCCTCGGCGGTGATGGTGGTGTAGTGGGGCTCGAAATCCCAGCCAGGCAGCCCATCAAATTGCGAATCCGGGGTGCGCAGGATCTTCATGGCATCTCTCAAAAAATTAAATCAAATGGCCACCAGGACAGAAGCCCTGATCAACTGCCGCCCTGCGACGCGACCGCTTTCTTGATCTGCTCGATCGTCACGTAGCCCTTACGCTCGGCGTCCAGCTGATCGAAATTCTTCGCGACCCGCGGCATCCCCTCCTTCGCCTCGTCCAGGGTGAGCTTACCGTCCTTGTTTTTGTCAGCTTCTTTGAAGCGCTTATCAATCATTGAATCGATTGACATGCCGAAAAGCTGCGCCTGAGCTGTGCAGGCCATCGCGCACAAAAGAACGGTTGCGCTTCTGACAGCGATCCACTTTGTGAACGGAATGCAACGAATAACCATGGAAAAGAGAATCAAGCGGTTGCAGGATGGGGTTACCGAAGGGGGGCATCGAACATTCAAGCCGCCTTTGCCAGGGCCTCTCGGATCTCACGGCGCAGAATTTTTCCCACTGGGCTTTTGGGCAAGTCCGTCATGAAGTGCACATGCTTGGGCACCTTGTAACCAGTGAGTTCTCGCTTGCAGTGTGCGATCACATCCTGCTCGGTCAGCGCCGGATCCTTGCGGACAATACAGAGGTGGACGGCCTCGCCTGTCACCGGATCAGGGCGGCCGATCGCTGCGACTTCAAGCACACCGGGATGCATGGCGACCACGCTTTCGATCTCATTGGGGAACACGTTGAATCCGGAGACCAGCACCATGTCCTTGACCCGATCCACAATTCGCAGAAAGCCCTGCTCATCAATGGTGGCGACGTCGCCCGTGCGAAGAAACCCGTCGGTCGTCATCACGTTGGCCGTCTCTTCTGGACGCTGCCAGTACCCGGCCATGACTTGAGGGCCCCGCACACAGAGCTCGCCACGCTCACCCAGCGCCACTTCAATGCCGTTGGCATCGCGCAGCGAAACCTCAGTCGACGGCAACGGAAGCCCGATAGATCCCGTAAAGTCGGGCCGATCCATCGGTGTGACCGACACCGTGGGAGAGCATTCGGTGAGCCCGTACCCTTCGGCTAAGGGAGACCGGGTCAGTGCCTGCCAGCGCTCTGCAACTGCACGCTGGATTGCGGTCCCACCGCCCACCGACACCTTGAGCGCCGAGAAATCGAGCTTCGCAAAATCAGGATCATTCAACAAATTGTTAAACAGCGTGTTGACCCCAGGCAAGGTCACGAAGCGATACTTCGACAACACCTTGACAAACGCCTTGGTGTCTCGTGGATCCGCAACCAACACCGCAGTTCCCCCCATTTCGAGGCCGTTGATCGCAAGGCTGAGCGCGAAGATGTGATACATCGGCAGCGCCATGATCGAAATCTGCTCGTCGTTCAGATCCGTCACGGATTCGAACCAGACGTAACCCTGACGGGCATTGGCCATCACATTCAGATGCGTCAGCATCGCCCCCTTCGCAACACCCGTCGTGCCACCCGTATATTGCAGAAATGCCAGATCTCCGGGCTTGACGGGGACCGATCTCGGCGCAGGTAGTCGACCGTCCTGCAGGATCTCTCTCAAGCGGAGGCTGCCCGCTAGCGTATAGGGCAGAGGCAGGCCCTTGGCCTTGAGACCCGCCCACGCGATCAGGCGCAGCGGCAATGGCATGAGATCCGCCACGCCCGTCAACATCACATGGCGCACCTGGGTCTTGTCCACAACCTTTTGCAGCGTATGCGCAAAGAGGTCGCACGCAACAATGGCTGCGGCACCAGAGTCCTTGAGCTGGTGCTCCAGTTCCCGTGGCGTGTACATCGGGTTGACATTGACCACCACATAACCCGCGCGCAGCGCCCCAAAGAGACAGACTGGGTACTGCAGCAGGTTGGGCATCATCAGCGCAACCCGTTCGCCAGGCGCGATGCCAAGGCTTTGCAACTTGGCCGCGAACCGCGAGGACAGTTGATCCAGCTCGCGATAGGTGATCGCCTTACCGGTCGCTCCGCTGACGAATGCCCGTCGGTCGGCAAACTTTCGGACGTTTGCTTCGAAGTACGCGCCGATCGATCCAAGATCATCCAGGCGGATTTCGGCCGGAACCTCTTGCGGATAACTGGCTAACCAGATTTTTTCCATGTCTCCTCCAGCAAGCGCATTCCCTGATGCCGGCGCCAGCGATTTTGTTGTATAACTATTGGCACAAACAATGCCGTATTTTTAGGGCTGACACAAGTCTCAGGCGACTTCTGCAGACTGGCCGCAATCAACCCTGAGCGAACCCAATCCGAGCGTCGAACGCATGAATTCGAAGACCAACCGATCTGTGCTGAAAATCGGAGCCATTGCAGCTCTCGCAATCCTGGTGACGGCGGGTGCGCTGTACTCGCAACGCAGCAAGATCGTGATGCAACTGGCCAATCGGATGGTGGCAAGCAGCACTTCCGAGTCAAACCCCATCGGACAACTCATCGACGGCCTGCACGTGGGCTTGTGCGGTGCGGGGTCACCATTCCCCGATCCCCGACGCAGCGGCCCCTGCACGGTCGTCGTTGCCGGTAAAAGGATGTTCGTATTCGACTCAGGCGGTGGCGCGGCGCGCAACATTTCGCGCATGCAACTGAACCCGGGTCAGATTGAAGCGCTGTTTTTCACTCACTATCACTCTGACCATATCGATGGTCTGGGCGAGTTGATGCTCACGCGCTGGATCCAGGGTAATGCGTCCACCCCACTCCCGATCCACGGCCCACAAGGTCTTGTGCCGGTCCTGAATGGGTTTATGCAAGCCTACACAGCCGATTCCGGTTGGCGCAGCGCTCACCATGGCCCTGTCGTGGCGCCGCCTTCCGGTTTTGGTGGGTCTGCTCACGTCTTTGACATACCCGCCGACACGGGGCGCGCGATTCTGATTGCAGAACCGGACCTTGAAATCGTTGCGTTCAAGGTCAAGCACGGTCCCATCGATCCTGCTGTTGGCTATCGGATTCGCTATAAAGACCGCACCATGGTCATCAGCGGCGACACCAGCAAATCAGAGGCGATCGAGCGCGAGGCGAAAGGAGTGGATTTGCTGGTGCATGAGGCGCAATCGATCCAGCTTCTGAAACTGCTTCAAGCCGGATTCAAACAGGCTGGGCGGGTCGCACTTGAGCAGGTGATGACGGATATCGAGAACTACCACACGACGCCGGAGCAAGCGGCAGAAACAGCGCAAGCGAGCGGCGTACGCATGCTGGTCATGAATCACATCGTTCCGCCCCTGCCGTCGAGCCTCCTTGAAGAAACCTTTCGCGGACAGTCCGGGGAGATTTTTCGCGGTCCAATCCATCTCGGTCAGGATTTCGACTGGTTCAGTCTTCCCGCTGGAACGACCCGGATCGAATCCCAACAACGAAAAAACTTCTAATTCCAATGATCCATCCAGCATTGCTCTGGAGCGGCGTCGCTGCCGTTGGCCTGGGGCTCTTCCTGTGGCTAGGACTTCCGAAAGTCCTGAAATCATTCGGCTTGCATCCCGATTACACCGGGCCCAGCGTCCGCCTGCCCGGGAAACGAGCGTTGGTCATCACCACCAGTCATGCGACGCTCGATCGGCCAGGAAAAACCAGCGGCAAGGCAACTGGGGTCTTTGGCAGTGAACTGACACTGCCCTACTACACGTTTCTCGATGCTGGCATGAGCGTCGATGTTGCAAGTATTCGTGGTGGCCCCATCCCGATCGAACCCGACTCGTTTCGGTGGTTTCTGGCGACGCCCGCCGACCGACGTTACCTGGCGGACCCCGAGTTCCAGCGTAAGACCGCTCAATCCCTGTCGATCAAAGCAATTGATTTCAAAAACTACGACATTATTTTTCTGGCAGGTGGCTGGGGCGCCGCCTATGATCTAGCGCAGTCTGACACGCTCGGGCGTGGCATCTCGCAAGCCTGGTCTGCGGGAAGCGTGATCGGTGGCGTGTGTCACGGCCCACTGGGATTGTTACAGGCTGTCGATGAAACCGGACAGCCACTCGTGCGGGGGCGAAAACTCACCGCTGTGACGGACGCTCAGGTCAATCAACTGGGTATTACGTTTACCCCGAAACATCCAGAGCGCGACCTGCGGGCAGCTGGTGCCCAGTTCGAGTCGACCCACAAACTGCTGGACATTTTTGCCCAGCACGTCGTTGTTGATGGCCGCCTGGTCACAGGACAGAACCAGAATGCCGGCATCCCGACCGCACAAGCGATGATGCGCGTAGCGGGCACTCAGGCTGACGCACCACCTCCGCAGAACCGTCAACGTGTCCCCAATTGAAGTTTTTCTTCAGAGAACCTTAAGCCGCCCGTTCAACAGCCGGGGCTTACGAGATCTGCTGCGATCAGGCCACGTCTTGGCAAGGCGATTCAAGGGCAGCCCGGCCATCGTTCATTACTTTCATCAGGATCGCGATCCCTATAGTGAACTGGCAGCGCAAAGCCTGGTTTCATTCAGGGCTCGCTATGACATCCGTCTTCAATGCCATCGTGTACCCCCACCGTCTGATGCGGCGGCCCCCGACCGCGCCCGGCTCGAATCCTGGTCCATTCGGGATGCGAAACGCCTGGGCGACTCACTTGGCTTGAATCCAGAAACCAGCAGCATCTGGGATACGCTGGCTCTGAACGAAGACCTTCAGCAAGGCGGGCAGTTACGCGAGCGTCTGGGTCACTACCTGGGTGCAACCTTCTACTTCGAGGGCGAATGGTACTGGGGTATCGACCGACTGCACTATCTGGAGGAACGATTGTCCGACGCGGGTCTGGCCAGAATCGACTCCCCTCGCGGACCGCTGTATCCACCGCGGCCCCTGCAGTGGCGCTCACCGCCCCAATCCACCGGCACGACAGCCACAATCGATTTTTTCTGCTCCTTTCGAAGCCCCTACACCTACCTGGCTGCAGCCCAGATCCGCAAGATCGCTCACCACTATGGGGCGACGCTCCGGATTCGACCTGTCCTACCCATGGTGATGCGTGGGCTGCCGGTGCCGAAGGCGAAACGGCTCTACATCACGCGCGATGTCAAACGTGAGGCTGATCGGCTCGGTATCCGCTTTGGTCATGCGGTCGACCCCGTAGGTAAGCCTGCAGAACGCGGCCTCGCCTTACTCCATCACGCCATTCAACTGGGGAAAGGCAGCGCCCTGGTGGAATCCTTTCTGCAGGGCGTGTTCGCCGATGGGATTTATGCGGGCGACGATCGGGGCCTTTGGCAGATCGCCGAGCGGGCCGGGCTGAGCCGGCGTGATATGGACGCCGCGCTCGCCGATCCCAGTTGGCAGGCTGTGGCGGAGACCAATCGACAGGAAATGCTCGAGTTGGGGTGCTGGGGCGTGCCGAGTTTTCGCGTCCATGGTTGCCCCGCCATCTGGGGGAATGACCGCTTGTGGATGGTCGAACAGGATCTGATTTCTGTGCTGACCCAGAACAAGACCACTGAGACAACGCCATGACCGCACTTGCGCAAGCTAGACGATTCTCCGGGTTACGCATCCTGTTGATTTCAGTGGTCGCGCTTGGGGCCCTGGGAACCGCTGCCTACTTCGCGGCGGGCGGGCGAGTCGGATTGACGTTACTGATGGTCAAGTATGTCCTGCGCAAAGAATATGCGCCCACCCGCGAGGTCCAGTGGCAGGCAGGCCCCGCAGAAGCGCAGTCCTCTGGGGCCAGCGCCCGGCCGCCCAATGTCATCCTGATCGTGGCCGACGATTTGGGTATCAACGA
>JBBAOE010000012.1:46366-118855 GCA_040401595.1 Burkholderiaceae bacterium | reverse complement strand
AACCTTGATCACCCGTGCGGGGATCAAACCGGAGTAAACGCGGTCTCTAACTTAAATCGACAAGCCCTTCTTCATGGCAGAGACCACGGCCTGGGCTCCATTCGCGACAAAGCCAGCATCGGAACCGGCCGTCACGAATTTGAATCCAGCGGCTACTCGACGTAATGCACCCGCCGAAGAACCCGCATGAATCCCTGGCACCAGCCCATAGAATTGACTGCGCGCCAAAATGTGCTCAATCGCCTGAGCGACCGGCGGGGCGACATCGTCGAGACTGGGCCGACATCCCAGTGCAAGCGAAAGATCGGATGGCCCGATGTAGATCGCATCGAGGCCTTCGACCGACAAAATGGCGTCCAGGTTATCGAGCGCTTCGGCCGTTTCGATCATTGCAAACCGAACAATCTCCTCGTCCGCACGCTCCGGATAATCGGCCCCATGCACCAGCATCGCTCGCAGGGGGCCATAGCTTCGAGTTCCCCGGGGGGCATACCGCGTATACGCCACAAACCGCTGGGCGTCTTCGCGGGTACTGATCATGGGACAAATCAGGCCGAGGGCGCCCACATCCAACACCTTCATGAGAATCCCCGGCTCGAGCCAAGGCACGCGAACCATCGGCACCGTCTGCGTGGTCGATATCGCCTGCAGCATGGGAATCATGGCCTGATAGTCCACCAGGCCATGCTGCAGATCGATTGTCAGTGAATCCCAACCCTGTCGGGCCATGATCTCGGTTGTCACACTATCCGGGATCGACAACCAGCCGTTCACCACCGCGCCACCGGCCTGCCATCGTTGACGCAGGGCATTAGAACGCATGCTTGCTGTGCCCTCGTTTAAAAATTGACGCTGTTGCGGCCCTTGAGTTCCAGAATCTCGCGGGCATCCTCAGACGATGCAATCTCGAGACCAAGGCTCTCAATCACCTGCCGAACGGCCTGTACCTGCTGAGCATTGGTTCGTGCCAGTTGTCCGGGACTGATCCAGATCGAATCCTCAAGCCCGACCCGAGCGTTCCCGCCAAGCGCAATGGATTGCGCCGCAATCGGCAATTGGTTGCGGCCAGCGCCGAGCACACTCCACTGGTATTGATCGCCAAAAAGTCGATCCGCAGTGCGTTTCATGTGGGCAACATCTTCCGGATGTGGGCCGATTCCGCCCAGAATGCCAAACACTGACTGGATGAAAAACGGTGCCTTGACCAGACCTCGATCTGCAAAATGTCGCAACGTGTACAAGTGCCCGATGTCGTAGCACTCGATTTCGAACCGTGTGCCATTGCTTGCACAAGTCGTCAGGATTCTTTCAATATCCCGAAAGGTATTTTTGAAAATCCGGTCATCCGACCCCTCCAGGTAGGGCTTCTCCCAGTCGAATTTGAACTCTGGGTATCGACCCAGCATCGGAAATAAACCAAAGTTCATCGACCCCATATTCAAGGACGCGACCTCCGGCTTGAAATGGGCGCAGGGCCCCAGGCGCTCATCGACGCCCATCGTTGGCGCGCCGCCTGTGGTGATGTTGATCACCGCGTCGCTATTTTGTTTGATTACTTTCAGAAATGGCTCAAACGCTTCCGGTCGTTGATCGGGTTTACCGGTGATCGGGTCACGCGCGTGAAGATGTACCAACGCCGCGCCCGCCGCATGGGCACCAAGCGCCGCCTCCGCGATCTCGGCCGGCGTGATGGGCAGATACGGAGACATCGTTGGCGTATGAATGGCACCCGTCACGGCACAGGTCACCATGACCTTGCGTCGCCGCTTGAGAACCGCCGGTGCTGCGAGCGTTGAGGATTGAACGGCTGGAGTCGACATGCTGGTCTTCCTTGAGGTCTTCGAATACTGGACGAGAATCAATCGGCGGAAACGACCGTCAATTATTCCGGGGCGTAAGTCGACTGCGTTTTTTTATGCGCAGCCAGCGCGGCGAGACGCTGATTTCGCCACACACTCTTGCGAGCAATTTGCTCGGGGCTCGGTGCTGCGCCCCAGGCCTGCGCAGCGCGTTGCCAGTTTTCGTCGTTCCAAACTTCAGCCGGAGGAGCATCCGCCTGATAACGGCGAAACCAGGAGACATACCGCTCGCAGTAATCGGGAATCCCGCCAGGCGCATTGAGTTCAATCGTCTCGAAAGGCCCCATAAATGCCCAGCGCAGCCCCAGTCCATCAGCCACGGTTCGATCCAGATCCTCCGGGCTGACATATCCGTCCTGCACCAGGCGAAACGCCTCCGTGAGCAGTGCCGCCTGGAGGCGGTTCAAGATGAAGCCATCGATTTCGCGGCGGACATCGACCGGTGCCTGACCGATCCCATGCATGATTTCGCTGGCCAACCGCTTCGTTTCAGCACTGGTCCAGGGCGCCCCGCAGAGTTCCACGACGGGCGCCAGATGGGGGGGATTGACCGGATGGGCAACCAGACAGCGACTTCGCCCAGCAAGCGATTCGGTGAACTGTGAAGCAACGATGGCTGAGGTTGAGGACGCCAGAATCGTCGAAGGGTCCGCGACGGCATCCATACGCTGGAACACTTCGATTTTCAGATCCAGCCGCTCGGGTCCACTTTCCTGAACATAGCTCACGCCGTCCAGCGCCTGGTCCAGCGTAGCCACAATTTCAACCCGGGCTTGGGCTTCGGCCGCGTCGCCGACCAAGCCGACAGCAGCGAGATCATGAAGCGAACCTGCAATCTTTTGAAATGCACTTGCGCGCTGCGATTCAATCGGATCCCAAACCCGAACCTTCCAACCGGAGCGCGCAAACACATTTGCCCAGGAACATCCAATCAGCCCAGCGCCAACAATTCCTACGGTTTGCATTCCATCTCCCTTATAGCCACAGCACTTTCCTCCTCAGTTCCAGATCCTGAAACAGGAGGTTCGAATTTCCAATATGCGTCACCTGCCCTGTCTCGAGGGCCACCGTGCGATCCGAAAGCGCCAGGGCAAGATCCAGGTGATGGTCAACGATCACGATCGAAATCTCCTGACGCAACCGGTCAAACGCTTCGAAGAGCTCCTCAACTACGGCCGGGGCCAACCCCTCGAAAGGCTCATCGAGTAACAGAACCCTGGTGTCTCCAGACAAGGCCCGGGCGACCGCAACCATCTGCTGCTCGCCACCGGACAGAAAATCGGCTGGCGAACGCCAGCGCTCTCGAATCCGCGGGAAAAACTCAAAAATCCGCTCCTCTTCCCAGAATGTGCCCTGGCCATTGCGTCGGCGCATCCGGCCGAGTTCGAGGTTTTCCGCAACCGTCATCCCGGAAAACAACCCCCGCCCCTGCGGCACATACGAGATACCGCGGCGAGTAATTTCGGCCGACGTGTCGTTGGCCATCGCGACCCCTCCAAGCGAAATCTGACCGCTGGCAGGGGGGACGATTCCAACAATGGTCTTCAACAAGGTCGATTTGCCGGCACCGTTGCGCCCCAGCAATGCGACGATTTCGCGCTCTGCAACCTGGAAACTCACGTCACGCAGGATGTGGCTCTTTCCATAGTAGGTGTTGACCCCATCGAGCCGGAGCAGCTCCTGGTCGGTAGCTGCCGATTCCCGATGCCGCCCTGCCAAAGCTTGCGATCCCGAGCCAATGTAAACCTCCTGGACGCGCCTGGAATTCCGGGCATCGTCGACCCCACCATCGACCAGCACCGCACCTTCATTCATCACGGTGACGGCATCTGCTAGTGCAAAGACGCGATCGATATCATGCTCAACCAGAAGCACCGGAATATCGTTCGAAATCTGCTTGATCAGGTCTCCAACCCGATGGCGCTCGAGCGCAGCAAGTCCTGCCAGCGGTTCATCGAGCAGCAATACGCGCGGCTTGGTTGCCAGTGCCAGCGACATATCCAGAAGGCGCTGCCCGCCGTAGGACAGTGACGACGCCTCGGCCCCTTCAACGCCACCCAGTCCCATTGTCCGAACGATGGCACCGGATTCTTCGTTGACCCGCTGCAATGCGCTGGCGTTGATCCAGAACCCAAACCGTTTCGGATCGCGTGCCTGAACCGCCAACCGAACATTTTCCGAAACGGTGAGGGCCGGAAACAGGTTGGTGATCTGAAAGGAACGTCCAATTCCCGCTCGAGTAATCTCCTCGGGCGACAGACCGGCAATCGATTGCCCTTTGAGATGGATGCTGCCCTGATCGGGCGTGAACAAGCCGGAAATCAGGTTGAAGGCTGTCGTCTTGCCAGCCCCATTCGGTCCGATCAGGGCATGCAAGGTCCGGTCAGTCACCGTGAAATCAATGCCCTGCACGGCCTGAATACCACCAAAGCGCTTGCGCAACCCGCGCACTTCGAGAACCGGCAATGCCTGCCCTGGAGGAGGCTTGAGAAAGTCTGGCAATGCCGTGCCGCCCGCCTGACGGGAGGTCATCGCCGCATCGTTGACCTGTTTCTTGCGAAACGGTGCGGTCACGCGCGCGTAAAGTCCGACGAGCCCATCGGGCGAAAAGACGATGAAGCCAACGAACAGGAGCCCGAAGTACAGCAGCCAGTTCTCCGTCAGGCTCGACAGATAGTCTCGAAAAATCACGAAGAACAGCGCTCCAATCGCTGGCCCGACGAACGAACGCATCCCGCCAATGATCACCATCGCCAGCAACTCGCCCGAGAAGGCGACCGAGATCGGCTCGGCCGATGTCATTCGGTTCTTATAGAGCAACAGCACCCCGGCCAGACCGGTCAATGTGGTCGAGAGTACGAATGCGATCAGCTTGTAGTGATTGGTTGGATAACCCAAAAACCGCGCCCGCTGCTCGTTTTCGCGGATGGCAACGAGAACCGTGCCGAGCGGCGAGCGGTGAAACCGCCACAAAACGATGCCTGCCAGCATCGCGATGCAGGCCACCAGGCCGTAGTAACCCTGGGCACTCTCGAGTTCGAATCCGGCAAATACCGGTCGGGTGATTCCGCCCAGACCGTTTTCCCCCCCGGTCAACGCCGTCCAGCGAAAGGCAACCGAGTACAACATCGCCGACATCGCCAGCGTCAGCAGGGAAAAATAGACGCCACGACGACGCAGGATCAGATAACCAAACGCCAGCGCAATGGCCATCACGACGCCCAGCCCGAACAACAGGGGCAGAACCATCGATCCAGGAAACCAGTGCTGTTGAGCCAGGGCAGCCGCATAGGCGGCGAGCCCAAACCAAGCGCCATGACCAAATGACGTCAGGCCAGTGGTACCCACCAGCACATTCAGCGACATACAGGCGATTGCAAAAATCACCACCTCGGTCGCCGAACTGACCCCCAATCCCAGCGAGGTCAGCAGGAATGGCAAAAGCACCAGACCGATGGCTAGAAATAAAAGATCACGTTTCTGCGGCATGAACTGTTCACTCAAAACGCTGAATACGTTCCCCAAACAAACCGCGCGGGCGGACCAGGAGGACCAGCAGCATCAGCAAATAAATTGCTGCCTCAGACTGCTCGGGATAGCCCAGCGCAGTCACTGCGCCCTTGGTAACACCAACAATCACTGCCGCGAGAACCACACCCCAAAACGATCCCAACCCACCGATCACGACCACGACAAACGCCGAAGTGATAATTTCCGCTCCCATCGCCGGATGGATCGAAAAAATCGGCGCAAGCATCACGCCGGCCAAGCCGGCCAGCCCGACGCCAAGAAATGCAACAGCGGCCATGTAGGGTTGCAGCGAAATTCCGAGTGCACCCAACATTTCAGGGTTCTGCACTCCGGCGCGAACCACCCGCCCAAAGGGTGTCCGTTGCAGGAGCAGCCAAAGCCCGGCCACGCAGAACACCGCCACGCCCAAAATCATCAGGCGATACCGGGGATAGACAAAATCGCCAATGAAGATCTGACCCCGCAACTCTTGAGGAATAGACCAGGAGAGTGGCGCCGCACCGAACACCATCCGTAACACCTGCTCGGCCACCATGGCCAATCCGAACGTCAGCAACAAGGAGAGCGCCGGATCACTTTTATAGAAACGGCGAAAAAGGACGCGCTCAATCAGGACGCCCAGCAAACCGACCACCAGGGGCGAAAGAATCGCCGCACTGGTGAATCCGAGATGGTTGCCGATCGTCAGTGCCAAATACGCGCCAATCGCGTAAAAGGCACCGTGCGCCAGGTTCACAATGCCGCCGAGTGAGAAAATCAGCGACAAGCCCAGTGCGATCAGCAGGTAATAGGCCCCGGCAAGCAGCCCATTCAGCAGGTGTTGAAGAAAGAGCACAATCAGGCCATCTTGCACTCATTTTCTTCCGCCGTTGTCGCAATGACCTCCAGCGATTCATTGGGTCCAGGCACTGGAGCAGACGACCGGAAGATATCGTAATTGTTCTTGATCTCGTTCGCCGGCAGGGCCTGCACCGTATACATCTCATGCATCATCTGGTGATCGGCCTTGCGGAAATACCCCTCCCGAGTCTTCATCAGACCAAACTTCGCGCCCTTTTCGAAGTGTTCAACCAGCTTGGTCGAATCGGTCGACTTGGTTTCGGCCATCGCCTGCAGGGTCAGACGGACCGCGTTGTAATCCCCCCAAGCCTGGTTTTCGGGTGGACGACCATAGCGCTTCGTGAATTCGGCGACGAATTTCTTGGTTTCAGCGGTCTCGATCAGGTGATGCCAAACCACTGGCCACGTACCCAGAAAATTCCCACGGCCAGCTCCCCAGGCCAGCGCCGTGTCAAACCCAAAACCTGCAACAGGGAATGCCAAGCCGAATTCAGAATATTGCTTGAGAAAATTCGTGATCTGGTTACCCGCAAGATTCGAAATCACCAGATCGGGTTTGGCGTTCCGGATCTCAAGCAGCAGGGGCGAAAAGTCGGTTGCATCCGTTGGGACCAGTTTGTCTGCCGAGAAGTCCCCGCCGTTCGCCGCCATGAACCGCTTGGAAACCCGAAGCAGATCATGACCGAAAGCATAGTCAGCCGTGAGTGAAAACCACTTCTTACCCTTCACCAGACCTTGCGCCAGCAGCGATCGTCCACAGGTTTTGACATACATCGAATTCTGGCTTTCGATGTGAAACATGTATTTCTTGCAACCCTTGCCGCGCAGTTCGTCCGAATTCGCGCCGGTATTAATGAACAAGGTACGGGCACGTTCCGTCACCTGGCTCAACGACAGCGCTGAGGCCGAGGAAATCTCGCCAATGATGCAGGCGACCTTATCGCGCTCGATCATGCGCTCGGCCTTGGTCGAAGCCGTCTGGGGGTTGACGGAGTCCTCCTTGAGCAACTCGATCTTGCGTCCCAGGACACCGCCCGCAGCATTGGCTTCGGCCACCGCCATATCAGCTGCCTGAACCGCATACTCACCGAGGGGCCCAAGAAAGCCGGTCCGTGGCGTCAAATGCCCGATTCGGATCGTGTCCGATTGCCCGCGGCTGATCGCAGGAAACCCGAGGGAAGCGGCTGCCAAAGACGCTCCAGCCAGAGCAGTGCGCCGGCCCTGATTGACGGATGAGGCCATGATTGATTGTCTCCAGAATCGTTTTAAATTGAGTCCACCGATCGAGGCGCGGTGTCAAACCAGTACTGACCCTGACTTGTCACGCCTTCGCTCCATCATTAGCCTGAAGTCAAATAAATCCCACGTCAACCAAGGTAAACCCCATCTTGAGGAGCATTTATGGATCTCGGAATCAGTGGTTTGCGCGTCATGATTTCCGCGGGGGCCCAGGGAATAGGTCTGGCAATTGCGCAGGCATTTGTCCGTGAAGGCGCCCGCGTGTGCGTGTGCGACGTCGATTCTGCCGCCATCACAGCACTGGCAATATCCGACCCGGCTATTCACGGTACGGTCTGCGATGTGGCCAATCGCACCCAGGTCCAGCAATGGTTCGATGCCGCGCTGAGCCATCTGGGCGGTCTGGACTGCCTGATCAATAACGCGGGAATCGCCGGGCCCACCGGCAAAGTCGACGCCATCGACCCCGAGGAGTGGGACCGCTGCATCGCCGTAGACCTCACGGGACAATTCAACTGCACCCGCCTGGGCGTGGCTGCACTGCGTGCGTCTTCGAACGCCAGTGTGCTCAATCTTTCGTCCCTGGCGGGGCGGTTGGGGTTCGCACTGCGCACCCCATACGCAGCAGCGAAATGGGGCGTTATCGGTTTCATGCGATCGCTTGCGATCGAGCTCGGACCGGACAATATCCGCGTCAATGCGCTCTTGCCGGGGGTCGTTTCGGGCGAGCGGCAGCACCGCGTACTCACGGCAAAAGCGCAGGCTAAAGGGGTCAGCTTCGCCGAAATCGAAGCCAGTGCCTTTTCCGCTACATCCATCAAACAATATGTCAGCCCGGAGCAGCTGGCTGACTATGCCGTGTTTCTTGCGAGTCCTCGCGCCGCTACGATTTCGGGACAGGCACTCTCCGTCTGTGGCGATACCAACATGCTGAGCTGAGGGAACTCGAGAAAGCCGAATATTCGATCCCTGTCGGGACGAAAAATCCATTAGACTTGCGGCGCCCGTAACAACCCAGCGTCATCTATGAGTTCCGACTCACCGTTGCGGTCGCCGGCTACGCTCCCAAAGCCTCTCCCGAGCGCTTTCTGATACGCCTGGCGCCCGCTATCCCAGTTTCTCGGCCATAAGCCGATCAACCGGATTTCAGGAGAACGCCATGAGCGAAACCAAGCACCCGGGGCGCGAGCCCCAACGACGAGTCGCCCGCGCCCTCGAGCCCCGCAATCCTCACCTCGTGCTCGCATTGCGCCGTGCCGCAGGCACCCATCAAAAGCCGGAGAAATCCGAACGCGTCTCGTCGCGAATCGGCCTCATGCGGCAGCTGCGGCGCTGGATCGGCGTGAACGAACGAGATAGCTGAGACGCTCCCGGACAAGGGCCCTGCCCCGATCCGGTGCGGCAAGTCGCAATCTGGGCTGGCCTTCGGGGCCCCAAGCAGGTGCGGCGAGTCGCCGTGTTCAGCGACGCACAGGCGGCAGATCGGTGCAGGCGCCTTCAAACACTTCAGCCGCCATCCCGATCGACTCGCCAAGCGTCGGGTGCGGATGGATGGTGCGGCCGATATCAACCGCATCAGCGCCCATCTCGATGGCCAATGCCACTTCACCGATCAGATCACCCGCGTGCGTGCCGACGATCCCTCCCCCGACGATCCGGTGCGTGGTTTCGTCAAATAGCAGTTTCGTGAACCCCTCGTCGCGACCGTTGGCAATCGCGCGCCCACTGGCCGCCCAGGGGAACAAGGCCTTCCGAACGGCCAGACCCTCGCGCTTGGCGTCTTCTTCGGTCAGCCCCACCCAGGCAATCTCGGGGTCGGTATAAGCAACCGACGGGATCACCCGGGCGTCAAAAAAGCGCTTCTGACCCGCTGCCACTTCCGCTGCGACATGCCCCTCGTGGACCGCTTTGTGCGCCAGCATGGGCTGACCGACGAGGTCACCGATCGCAAAGATGTGAGGGACGTTGGTCCGCATCTGCCTGTCAACTGCGATGAAGCCACGGGCATCCACCGTCACCCCGGCATGCTGTGCACCAATACGGTCGCCGTTGGGCCGCCGACCCACCGCGACCAGAACCAGATCATAAATCTGCTCCTGCGGGGCAGAAATCTGGGATTCACCTGAAGCCGACTCAAAGCGCACATGAATGCCATCAGACTCGGCGCGGGCGGAAACCGTCCTGGTATTGAGCATGATTCGATCAAAGCGATGGGCATTCTTTTTCTCCCATACCTTCACCAGATCGCGGTCGGCCCCCGGCATCAGCCGGTCAAGCATCTCAACCACATCAAGTCGACTGCCGATCGAGGAATACACCGTCCCCATTTCGAGACCAATGATTCCACCACCCACAATAAGCATTCTCTTTGGAATGGACGCCAGCTTCAACGCGCCGGTGGAATCCACCACCCGCGGATCCTTGGGCATGAATGGCAGGCTTGAGGCTTGAGAGCCTGCCGCGATGATCGCCTGGCGAAACCGGATGATGGTTCTTGACCCGGCCCCTCCAGGCGGTGTGCCAGCAGATTCAACAGTGATGTGGTGCGGATCAATAAATTCTCCATGGCCCTGAACCACCTGAACCTTGCGGGCGCGCGCCATGCCCGCGAGCCCACCGGTCAATTTGCCAACCACCTGATCCTTCCAGCCCCGCAAGCGATCGAGATCAACCTGCATGGGCCCGAATCCGATGCCATGGTCCGCGAGTTGACGCGCCTCGTCGGCGACCGAGGCCACATGAAGCAGAGCCTTTGAAGGGATGCAGCCGACATTGAGACAGACGCCGCCCAAGGTGGGATAGCGTTCGACCAGTAACACGCTCAGGCCCAGATCAGCAGCTCGAAATGCCGCCGAATAGCCGCCCGGGCCAGCGCCCAACACCATCAGGTCACACTCGTGATCCACATCACCCGTGAACCCGGGCGAGGGGTTCGAAGCTGACGCATCCGAAACGGTCCGCGCCGCCGGGGCTGTGGAGGTGGGTGCCACTGCCGGGGCTGGCCCTCGCCCCGGCGCGGCCACCGGGGCCGTAGTTGCCTGAGCCTGAAGCGTCCCGCCTGGATGACCCGCCTCTTGCGCCTGATTGGCCAGAAGCCATGCGATCACGGAACCCTCGGCAATCTTGTCGCCAATCTTGACCTTGAGCTCGGAAATCGTCCCAGCCAATGCGCTGGGGATTTCCATCGAAGCCTTGTCGCTCTCGACCGTGATCAGGCTCTGATCGACTGCGACCGTATCGCCAGGCTTGACGAGCACTTCGATCACTTCCACCGAATCAAAATCACCGATGTTCGGTACCCGGACTTCCACTGCGTTCGTCATCAGATTCTGCTCCCCTTGCGAATGAACTGGCGTGGATGCCTTTACAGCAGCGTGCGGCGAAAATCCGCCAGTAATTGGCCCAGATAGGCATTGAATCGGGCAGCGGCAGCCCCATCGATGACCCGGTGATCCCAGGATAGGGAGAGCGGCAGCATCAGTCGGGGTGCGAACTGTTTGCCGTCCCAGACCGGCCGCATCTGGGCTTTGCAGACCCCGAGGATCGCGACCTCCGGAGCATTGATGATGGGGGTGAAATAGGTTCCACCGATGCCGCCGAGAGACGAGATCGAGAAGCAGCCTCCCTGCATTTCCCCAGGTGCCAACTTGCCGTCGCGGGCCTTCGCAGCCAGCGCTGCGGTTTCCTGAGCGATCTCGAGGATGCCCTTGCGGTCGGCATCGCGAACGACCGGAACAACCAATCCGTTGGGCGTATCGGCAGCGAATCCGATATGGAAATAGTGCTTCAGAATCAACCGGTCGCCATCAAGAGAGGCGTTGAATTCGGGGAATTTCTTCAGGGCTGCGACGCAGGCGTGGATGAGAAACGCCAGCATGGTCAGCTTCAGACCCCGTTTTTCGTTCTCCTTATTAAGAAGGTTCCGAAAAGCTTCCAACTCCGTGATGTCCGCATCATCGTGATTGGTGACATGCGGAATCGCGAGCCAATTACGATGCAGGTTCGCACCCGAAAGTTTTTTGATCCGGGCGAGCGGCCGGGTCTCGATCTCGCCAAATTTAGCGAAGTCAACTTTCGGCCAGGCTGCCAGTTCGCGGCCTCCGAATGCTGCGAGCGGGATCGCGCCGGCACCCCCGGCATCCACACCGCCTGCCGCAGTAGCAGCGCCCTGGACCGAACCGGCGAGCGCCTGGGCCACGGCAGCCTTGACGTAGGCACGCACATCCTCGGGCGTAATCCTTCCCTTCGGTCCGGTGCCAGCCACATGCACTAGATCGACACCGAGCTCGCGTGACAGCGATCGAACCGAGGGGGACGCATGCGGACGGTTCACCACATCGGTCGCCGTCGGCACATGCGCCTCACTTGCCACAGGCGCCAAGGCTTTGGCGACCTCCGGGGCCCCTGTTGCAACGACAGGAACAGGGGCAGGCCCTGGCGCTGGAACCGCGACGGGCGCCGGTGCCGATACAGGAACGTCGGTCGTTGTGACCGCGCTGGCTGAGCCGGCAACCCCGCTTGTAGCATCGGTCGTTTCAAGTTCGAGCAGGACGCTCCCCTCGCTCACCTTGTCCCCAATCTTCACCCGTAGCGCGCGGACAATGCCGGCCGCAGACGCTGGGATCTCCATCGACGCCTTGTCACTCTCGACCGTGATCAGGCTCTGCTCGACACGAACCGAATCGCCAGGTTTCACCAGCAGCTCGATCACCTCGACCGAATCGAAATCCCCGATATCGGGTACCTTCAGTTCAACTACCGTACTCATGGTTTTGTCCCCGTCCTGATTCAGGCGCTGTGCGGATTCGTCTTCGCGGGATTGATCCCATAGCGAACAATGGCCTGCGCAGCCGCGCTGCGTTCAACCTTACCCTCATCGGCCAGGGCACGCAGCGCGGCCAGAACGACGAAGCGCCGGTCGACTTCAAAATGTTCCCGCAACTTGGCGCGGAAGTCCGATCGACCAAAGCCATCCGTTCCGAGCACGCGATATTCACGGCCTTTGGGAATGAAGGGTCGGACCTGATCGGCAAAGAGCTTCATGTAATCGGTCGTGGCCACGATGGGACCCTCGGTCGCCGCCAGAGCGCGGGTCACGAATGGAACGAGCGGATCCGACTCTGGATGGAGCAGATTGGTCCGTTCGCAATCGAGGCCATCGCGGCGCAATTCCGTGAAACTCGTGACACTCCAGACATCGGCTGCCACACCCCAATCCGACTCGAGCATCTCGGCCGCTGCCAGCGCCTCGCGCAGAATCGTCCCAGAACCCATCAACTGAACCCGCGCCTGGGCAGCCTTCTTGACCTTGCCCGACTTGAACGACGATTCGCGCAACCGGTACATCCCGCGCACGACGCCCTCTTCATCGCCCGCGCTCAGCCCCGGATGAGCATAGTTCTCGTTCATGACGGTCAGGTAGTAATAAACATTCTCCTGACGACCAATCATGCGCTCCAGCCCATGATGAATGATCACGGCGAGTTCGTGCGCATAGGTCGGGTCGTAACAGATACAGTTCGGAATGGTCGACGCAAGGATATGGCTGTGCCCATCCTCGTGCTGGAGTCCCTCTCCATTGAGTGTCGTCCGGCCAGCGGTGCCGCCCAACAAAAACCCCCGGGCCTGCATGTCACCCGCTGCCCAGGCCAGATCGCCGATCCTCTGAAAACCAAACATCGAGTAGTAGATGTAGAACGGGACCATGATGCGGTCGTTGGTCGAGTACGAGGTTGCGGCCGCGATCCAGGAGCTGAAGGCGCCGGCTTCGTTGATGCCTTCTTCCAGAATCTGGCCCTGCTTGTCTTCCCGGTAATACATGACCTGATCACGATCAACCGGCTCGTACTTTTGGCCTTCCGGGGCATAGATGCCGAGTTGCCGAAACATCCCCTCCATCCCAAACGTGCGGGCTTCGTCGGGAACAATAGGCACCACGCGCGGCCCGAGTGATTTATCGCGCACGAGCGCGGTCAGAATCCGAACAAATGCCTGCGTGGTCGAAATCTCGCGCCCCTCAGCCGTGGGCTCCAGTACTGGCTGAAACGCCGATAGCGCAGGCACCTCCAGAGTCTCGGACGAGCGCGCGCGACGCTGTGGCAGGTAGCCTCCCAATGCCGCCCGTCGCTCATGCATGTAGCGCATTTCTGGCGTGTCATCCGCGGGCTTGTAGAACGGCAGCGACTCGAGCTGATCGTCCGGAATAGGGATACCAAAGCGGTCCCGGAAATCCTTGATCGAATCCTGATCGAGCTTCTTCTGCTGGTGGGTTGTATTCTTGCCTTCGCCAACCCGGCCCATCCCGTATCCCTTGACGGTCTTCGCTAGGATGACCGTCGGCTGGCCCTGATGATGGGACGCGCTGTGGAAGGTTGCATACACCTTATGCGGATCGTGCCCACCCCGATTCAAACGCCAGATGTCGGCGTCACTCATCCGGCTCACCATCTCGAGCAGACGCGGATCCTTGCCAAAGAACTTACGGCGGACATACCCACCATCGTTGGCCTTGAAGCCCTGATATTCGCCGTCCAGGGTCTCCATCATGACGCGCTGCAGGATGCCATCCTTGTCGCGCGCCAACAACGGATCCCAGTACGAGCCCCAGATCAGTTTCAGAACATTCCAGCCAGCACCACGGAAGTCCCCTTCGAGCTCCTGGATGATCTTGCCGTTGCCGCGCACCGGGCCATCTAGACGCTGCAGATTGCAGTTGACGACGAACACGAGGTTGTCGAGTTTCTCGCGGGCCGCCAAACCGATCGCACCCAGAGACTCGGGTTCGTCCATTTCGCCGTCACCGCAAAAGACCCAGACCTTACGATTACTGGTATCCGCCAAACCGCGGGCATGGAGGTATTTGAGGAATCGGGCCTGATAGATCGCCATCAGCGGCCCGAGGCCCATGGAGACGGTCGGGAACTGCCAGAACTCGGGCATCAGTTTGGGATGCGGGTAGCTCGACAAGCCCTTGCCGTCGACCTCCTGACGGAAGTGATCGAGCTGGTCTTCGCTGAGTCGCCCCTCCAGATAGGCGCGTCCGTAAAGGCCTGGCGCCGCGTGCCCCTGGAAGTAGACCAGATCACCACCGTGTCCTTCGTGAGGCGCATGCCAGAAATGGTTCATTCCAGCGCCAATCATGGTCGCCAGCGAAGCAAACGAGGCGATATGCCCGCCGAGGTCGCCGCCATCGGGCGGATTGTGCTTGTTGGCACGAACCACCATCGCCATCGCATTCCAGCGAATGTAGGAGCGGATGCGCTCCTCGAACTCCATGTTGCCGGGGCATGGCACTTCGAGGTGGGTCGGGATCGTATTGAGATAGGCCGTGTGCGGCGAAAACGGGATGTAGGCCCCCGAGCGGCGGGTCTGCTCGATGAGCTGCTCCAGCAGCGCCTGCGCGCGCTCCGGGCCCTCGCGTGCGATCACCCCCTCCAGCGCATCCAACCACTCCCGCGTTTCCTGCGGATCAGGGTCATTGGCGGCACCACCAATTTGTTCGGGTACTGCATTCATCGCATGTCTCCTGTCGAAGGACCGATCGATCCAGGGTTTTTTCGGGACGCGCATGGCATCCCTGATTTTCAAATATTCAGGGTCCTTCAGAAAAGTTGCAAGACATATTTTCAGAATGGGAAAGCACTTTTCACTATGCGAAAAATCTACACGAAATTGAATCCCTGAAAAGCCAGCTCGTGGACGGTCCCGGGTCGGTGGGCCTACACTTCCCGAAACGCGCCAGCATGCCCAATCCAAAGCCACAAACCCCCACGACCGACACCGTACCTGCCGCTTCGCGCACAGCGCAGCACGCGATTGCGTCGGGAATCCAGTCCGCGTGGGCGAATGCTCCCGAACTCAAATCTCTCCGACGCTGGGTTGCTGCCCCGACCGTCGGCCTTTTGCTGTTTCTGGGCTTGATGACCTCGGCTTTTTTTTATGCCCAGGAAAGTGACCGCGAGCAACAGCATCAAACCCTGATCCGCGACCTAGAATGGGCGCAACAAGCGCTCAATATCCGCTGGCAGACCCATATCGAGGCTGTAGCCGCAGCAGCGCCCGAATGGTCCCGGGCAACCTACCGGGAACTCGGCGAGGCCGCACCCCAAGGGGCAACCCTGGGCGCTCCCACCCAGTTCCTCCAGCGCAATCCAGAAGTTGCCTGGGTCGGCGCAATCGATGCAAAAGGGCAATTGCAATGGCTACTTTCACAATCGACCATCGTGACGCCAGACACCCGGCTCCCCGGTACCAAGCTCGAGGAACCAGAAGGCCTGGCGGCTTGGCGCTACGCGTCCATGCGACGGACCACGGCCTGGAGTCGTCCGTTTGAAACGCGGGACGGCAATGTATTTATTGAACTACATATTCCAAGTATCCGAACGGGCGTCTCGAATGGAACGATTTTTGTGGGCTACCCACTGAATCGACTGTTCCAGATTGCGATGTCGAGCGAATCACGCCAGCGTTACAAGCTCGAAGTTGTTGGTGGGGACAGCCGAATCCTGGCGAGTACTTCGCTGCGCTCCGCGGGCAGTCCTACCGTTGAGCAAAGTATCCTGCTGGAACCGCCCGGTCACGGACTTCGGCTCAAGGCCTACGCCTTTGAACCAAGGCCCCAACGGATGGAACGCCTCTTGTACGGGGCCGTCATGACACTTTCGATCATCATTCTGGCGAGCCTTGGATTGCTCTGGCGAGCCGTCCGATTGCGCATGCTGGCTGAGGCCCAGCGCGACCACTCCCTCGGCCAGTCATTGGCGGAAGCAGCCTTTCGTCGGGCCATGGAAGACTCGATGTTGACCGGCATGCGGGCTTTTGACCAACAGGGGCGCATCACCTACGTCAATCGGGCATTCTGTCGAATGACCGGCTTCGATGCCGAAGAGCTGATCGGAACTGTCGCACCGTTCCCGTACTGGACCGATGAGGAGGAAGTCAATCAAGCGGCAGCGCTTGAGCGAATGCTGGCCGGCAAAGTCCCCCCAGCGGGTATCGAAGTCAGGTTGAAGCGTCGAGACGGCGTCGCCATTGACACCCGGATGTACGTGTCCCCGCTGATCGACCACAACGGCCAGCAGGCCGGCTGGATGACCTCGGTCATGGACATTACCGAACCGCGGCGCATTCGGGCTGAGCTTGCCGAAGCCCAGGACCGGTTCACCACCGTCCTGGACGAACTCGATGCTGCCGTTTCCGTACTAGGTCTTGACTCGAACGGCCTCGAAGTCCTCCTGTTTGCCAATCCGATGTACCGGCATCTATTCGGTGCCGACCCAAGCGGACATCGATCCCTGAGAACGGCAGCCGACGTTCGCAGTGACGAGGAAACCGCGGCCGAGCTCTGGAGTCAGGAGACCCAACGATGGTTTGAGGTGCGACGGCGACCGATTCGCTGGGTTGATGGCCGACAGGTTGAAATTCAGGTGGCCACTGACGTGACAAACCGGCGCATGGACCTTGAACGTCAACGTCGGCAAGACGAAAAACTCGCCCATACATCGCGCCTGATCACGATGGGCGAGATGGCGTCCTCATTGGCCCATGAAATCAACCAGCCCCTGGCCGCCATTTCCAACTATGTATCGGGACTGACTGCGCGGGTGCGCGATCGGACGCTTCGGGGCCAGTCGATGGACCGGGAAGAACTGATCGATGCGCTCGCCAAGACAGGACGACAGGCCGAACGTGCTGGCGAAGTGATTCGCCGGATTCGGGCGTTCGTCCGACGCAGCGAGCCATCGCGAGAAGCTTGTGAGCCGCAGGCCATCATCGCCGATGCCGTCGGCCTGGCGGAGATCGATGCGAGCCGCCATCGTGTCAAGATTCAGCTCGACATTAGCCCTGATCTACCAAAGCTCTGGGCCGACCCCATCCTGATTGAGCAGGTTCTGCTGAACCTGATGAAGAACGCCATCGAGGCGATGCGAACGGACCGACATGACACCTATGGGCATCGTGAACGCCTGCTGCGCCTAGCTGCCTCGACCGTCGGGCATCAGGTCGAATTCATGGTGGCCGATACCGGTCCCGGCGTATCGCAAGAACTGCTCGATCGACTGTTCGAGCCGTTTTACACTACCAAAAGCGAAGGCATGGGGATGGGCCTGAACATTTGTCGCACAATTGTGGAGTTCCACGAAGGACGACTTTGGGTCGAACCCGCGAAGCCAACAGGCTGCGTATTCAGATTCACCCTGCCCCTGGCCGAAGCCTTTGAATCCACACAGGTAGCACTATGACCTTATATGAAGAGACCGTATTCGTTGTCGAGGACGATGAAGCTGTTCGCGATTCGATGCGATGGCTGCTCGAGGGCAACGGCTATCATGTGGCCGCCTTTGCGAGTGCCGAAGAGTTCCTGGAACGCGTCGATCCCAAAAGTGGTGGCTGCCTGATCGCGGATATTCGGATGCCCGGCATGAGCGGACTGGAGTTGCAAGATGTCCTGTTGCGCCGTGGCTCCAAACTCCCGCTCGTTTTTGTGACGGGCCACGGAGACGTGCCGATGGCCGTTGAGAGCATGAAGAAAGGCGCCATCGACTTCATTGAAAAACCCTTCAATGAGGCCTCTCTGCGACAGGCGGTTTCGGCCTGCCTCGAGCAAAACCAGGAAACCAAGGACGCAGCTGCGGTTGGGCGGGAACGTGATGCCCGATTGTCGCGTCTCACGGCCCGCGAGCAACAGGTCCTTGAGCGCATCGTTGCCGGGCGTCTGAACAAACAGATCGCGGACGACCTCGGCATCAGTATCAAGACTGTTGAAGCGCACCGCGCCAACATCATGGAAAAACTGGAAGCCCGCTCGATGGCCGAGCTCATGAAAACAGCCTTACGTGGCGGACTTTGATCAGCTCTGCGCACTGATGCTATACTTTTCAATTGTCCGGGCGGCTGTAGCTCAGTTGGATAGAGTACCTGGCTACGAACCAGGGGGTCGTGGGTTCGAATCCTGCCAGCCGCGCCAATCTTTAAAAAAGCCTTGATCAGTCAAGGCTTTTTTATTGGTGTTTGGGTATGCGGACAGTCGAACCGCCATGGTTTGATCGCTCACCGTGGCTTCGCGTTGGCTAAGCGGAAACACGACCACTAATCGAGCGCCGGAACCGAATGGCAGGTCGCACGAGAAAGATCGCGCCCGCGCAAAACCTCGGGTGCGGAGCCCAGCGCGCGTGGAATTACGGGTGCGCGTGCTTCAGGCGTCCGGTTGATTCGCGACCGTGATCGGACCCTTACCGCTGAAACGGTCCAGTGCAAGGTAAATGACCGGAGTAATGTAGAGCGTCACTGCCTGCGAAAAAATCAATCCACCAACGACTGCGAGGCCGAGCGGCTGCCTGAGTTCGGCACCTGCACCAATGCCGAGCGCGATCGGTAGCGCCCCCATGAGCGCGGCCAGTGTCGTCATCATGATCGGACGAAATCGCAGGACGCAGGCCTCGCGGATGGCCTGCTCCGGGCTCAATCCCTGCGTACGCTGCGCGTCGAGGGCAAAGTCAATCATCATGATCGCGTTCTTTTTGACAATCCCAATCAACAGTAGAATCCCCACCGTCGCGATCAGCGTCAGGTCCATGTCGAATAGCATCAAGGTCCCCAACGCCCCAACGGCAGCTGAGGGCAGCCCCGCCAGAATAGTCAGCGGGTGGATGTAGCTCTCGTAGAGCACGCCAAGCAATACGTAGATGACCAGCAGCGCTGCAATGATCAGGATGAACTGACTTCCCTGCGACTTTTTGAATACGGCCGCATCGCCACCGTAACGGGTACTGATGGTCGATGGCAGTTGCAGCGATTCGCGCAGCTGGTCAATCTTGTTGGTGGCATCGCCCAGGGCGGCACCCGGCGCGATATTGAAGGAGATCGTCACCGCCTGTAGCTGTCCAACATGGCTGATCGAAGTTGGCCCAACAGACCTCTGCACCGTCGCAAAGCTGCTCAAGGGCACCAGTGCCCCCGTCGAAGAACGCACATAGACCCCACCCAGTGCGCTTTCATCCTGCTTGGCGTCGGGTGCCATTTCTGCAATCACCTGATAGCTGTCGGTGGACGAGTAAATCGTTGAAACCTGGCGCTCGCCGAAGGCACCGAAGAGCGCACTACGGATGGCGTCGATCGATACCCCGAGCGTGTTCGCGCGCTCCCGATCGATCTGCAGCTGGGCTTGCAATCCGCGGAATTGTGCGTCGCTTGTGACATCCCGAAACAGGGGGTCCTGGCGCAATTTTTCCTGCAGCTTCACCGCCCATTCATTGATTTCTTCGGGCTTGACGCTTTGCAGTACATATTGGTACTGGGCTTTGCTGAAGCGTGCTCCCAATTGCAGATTTTGAATTGGACGCATGAACAGCGAGATACCAGCCACTTCCCGAGCCTTTTTTCGCAGGCCCTCGATCACCTGCTTGACGGGCGGTCTCTGGTCGCGCGGCTTTAGGGTGACAAACATCCGGCCCGTGTTCTGCGCACCGCTGCCGCCATTGAAGGAACTGACCGCAAGCACGGCAGGATCAGCCCGCAAAATGGCTGCGGCCCGGTTCTGCAGGCGCAACATCTCAGGAAAGGAGGTGTCCTCTGCCGATTCCGTCGTAACCGTGATCTGCCCGATATCTTCTTCGGGAAAGAAACCTTTTGGAATCAGAACAAACAGCCAGGCTGTTGCCCCAAAGGTCAGCAATGCCACCAGCAGCACCAGCTTTCGAAAACGCAACGCAGCGTCGAGCGACCTGGTGTAAGCGCGCAGGATCAGGTCAAAGCCCCGTTCGAAGATACCGACAACAAGGTTCGGTTTTGTATCGTGCGACTCGGCCGTCAGAAACCGACTGGCCAGCATTGGCACCACGGTCAGCGACACGAACGCCGAAACCACAATCGCCAGGCCGACGATCACCGCAAACTCATGAAATAGAAGCCCAATCACACCCGGCATGAAAAAGATCGGGATGAAGACGGCGATCAACGAGGACGAAATCGACAGGATCGTGAACCCAACTTCACGGGAGCCCTTGAGCGCGGCCTGAAAGGCAGGCATGCCGTCTTCGACATGGCGCATGATGTTTTCCAACATCACGATCGCATCGTCGACCACGAGACCCACAGCAAGCGTGAGACCAAGCAGCGAAATGTTATCCAGACTGTAATTCAGACCCCAGAGCAGTGCGATCGCTCCGATCAACGAAATCGGCAGGGAGAGCGTTGGGATCACCGTGGCAACGATCCGTCGCAAAAATAGAAAGATCACCAGAACCACCAGCGCGATAGTCCCCAACAACGTCAGCATCACATCGTGCAGCGCTTCGCGCACCGACAGGGAACGATCATTGACTGGAATCAGATTCACCGACTGAGGCAACTGCGCCCGCAGCGACGGCAGCATGGCCAGCGCTGCATCCACGACCTTGACCGTGTTGGCTCCGGGTTGGCGGTAAACCGCCAACGTGATCGAGGGTTCACCGTTCAGATTGGCGCTGGTCTTCACCGACTCGTAGCTGTCTTCCACATCGGCAACGTCGCGCAGGCGCACCGGGTTGCCTGCGCGGACGCTGATGATGAGATTGGCAAATTCGGCCGCATTACGCAGTTGCCGGTTCGCCTGCAGCGTCAACATCTGGCGCGCGCCGTCCAGCGTGCCAACCGGACTGTTCGCGTTAGCCGACTTCAGCGCGGCAGCCAATTCATCCAGACTCAAGTTGCGTGCCATGAGATCCGCGGGGCGGATCCTGACCCGTACGGCATAACGTTTGGCACCAAAGATATTGACCTGAGCGACGCCACCGAGGGTAGATAGCAGGGGTGAAAGCAGATGTTCGGCATAGTCCTGCAAATCCGCCAGCGGCAGCGACGGCGATGTCATCGCGATCAACAAAACCGGCGAGTCGGCGGGATTGACCTTGCGGTAAGACGGTGGACTTGTCATCTCGATGGGCAGGCTGCGCTGCGCGCGCAGCAGGGCGGCCTGCACATCCAGAGAAGCGCCATCAATATTGCGACCTTCTTCAAACTCCAACGTCAGCGATGTATTGCCCAGGGTGCTGACCGAACTGATCAGGCTCAGGCCCGCAATGGTTTGGAACTGCTTCTCGAGCGTCAGCGCGACCGAGGTCGCCATATTTTCGGGGCTCGCTCCGGGCAGGCTGGCACTGACGTTGATCACCGGGGTGTCGTAATTCGGCAGGGCTGCGACCGGGATGCTCCGATAGGCGATGACGCCTGCCAGCACCATGGCGAGATTGAGCAGCACCGTCATCACCGGGCGACGAATGAACAATTCCGATAGATTCATGGCGAAGCCTTGGCGGACGCAGGCGCACCGTTACCGCCGCGGGCTGGACCACCCTCCCGGCTGCGCTCGACCACTGCGGACCCTGGACGCAGATTCTGCCGCCCGTCCAACACGATCCGCTCGCCCGCTTTCAGACCACTGACCGCTGCATCGTCGCCCTGAGCAGCAATAACCGTCACTGGCCGAGAGGCCGCCTTGCCGGCGTCGACGACGTACACGATCGAGCCCCGGGCGCTCTGGATGACCGAAGCCTGAGGAATCACGATGGCGTCGTCCAGGGTGCGTAGCGTCAGACTCACCGTCGCAAATGCGCCTGGCCAAAGCCGGCTTTCCCGATTCTCGAACCGGGCCTTGACCTTGATCGTGCCAGAGCCTGCATCAACCGCGTTGTCAACAAACTGAAGTCGTCCGACCAGCTTCCCAGGCGTGTCCGGCAGACTCGCATTGACTTTGGCAGCGCCTGAATTCAAGGCCTGCAGCAGATCGCCCAGATAACGCTGGGGGACATTGAAGGACACGTTGAT
Source organism: Burkholderiaceae bacterium (assembly GCA_040401595.1). Classification (GTDB taxonomy): domain Bacteria; phylum Pseudomonadota; class Gammaproteobacteria; order Burkholderiales; family Burkholderiaceae_E; genus RFPW01. The sequence goes on along the minus strand of JBBAOE010000012.1, from coordinate 96,584 downwards.
CGGATCGAGTTGCGTCAGCGTGACGAGACTGGTCTGATTGGACTGAACCGCACTGCCCGGAAAGACCGCAATAGCACCGAGCCGGCCGGCACTGGGCGCCCTGACCCGGGCAAAGTCCAGCGTCACCAGCGCTGCGTCAACGGCCGCACGATCAGCACCGACAGCCGCCGTCTGCGCATTGACGAGTGCCTGATTGGTGTCCACCGCACCCTGGGAGACGAAGTTTTTTTCCAGCAACTCTCGACTGCGTGCGAGCTGTCGTTTTGCATCCGCCAGCGCGGCTTCGTCCTTCGCCATCTGGGCTCGCATCTTGGCCACATTAGCTTCATCGCTGCGGGAGTCGAGCGTAAACAGCAGTTCGCCGGCGCGCACAAATTGCCCCTCCCGAACGTGGACCTGGGTCACGACACTGCTGACCTGAGGACGCACGTCTACGCTAGCCACAGGAACGACCGTGCCGGTCACCTCGAGCAATACGGGCAGGCTGCGCGCTTTGGCGGTGACGAGGGTGACGCTAACCGGTGGACCACCGGGTGCAGTAGGACCCGCGGAGCCAGCGGGAGCAGCCGAACCTGCGTTTGTTGCAGCCGATTGGGCAGGTGCCGCAGGCTTCTCAGCTGGCGCACCGCTCGGGCTGCTTCTCGCTGGCAGCAAGGCCTGTATTTTTTCGCACCCACCGAGGAGGAGCGATGCAGTGATCAGACACGTCCAGGGCAGGATTCGTTGTGAGAGATATTTCACCACTCAGCTCCTCTGAATCACAGTCAATTGCGTTGACTTAGCCTCAGACTGTCCACGATCGCGCAATGCCCTGTCAAATCACGCCGTGGATCTCGCCTCGCGTAGGCTGGAGTGCACCCCGCGGACGCTGAATCCGGAATCTGGCCGAACGGGAACGCTTCACGCGGGGGATTGAGCCCCCCACCCGGAAGGCCATCCCGATGGACAACCCAAGCGAACTCTCGCTCCAGGAACTCGCCACACTCGATCTGTCCGTCCTGTTTTCGAAGCTGGACAGTGGCGCCCAAGGCTTGACCAGCCAGCAGGCCGCGAGACAACTGCAACGGTTTGGGCCCAACACGCTCCAGCTGCCTAGCGGACCCTCGTCGGGCAGACGGCTATTGCAGCTGATTGGCGCGCCGCTCTCCCTGCTCCTGATGGCGCTTGCCACCGTGTCGTTCCTGACCGGCGAAGTCCGGGGTGCAGTGGTCATTGCCACGATGGTGATCCTGTCCACCTTGCTCACCTTCGCCCAGGAGCGCAAATCCAACCGAGCAGCCGAGAAGCTGCGCAACCTGGTCAAAACCTTTGCCCTGGTTGAGCGCGATGGCCAGGCCCAAAAGATTGCGCTCGATGCGGTGGTTCCCGGTGACGTCCTGCACTTGGCCGTCGGCGATCTGATCGCGGCGGATGTCCGGATCATCGAGGCGAAGGATCTCTTCATCAACGAGGCTTCACTAAGCGGCGAGTCACTACCGACCGAGAAGCATCCGAACCCAGCGGGCCACGACACACTGATCGGGCTGACCGATCAAAACCTCTGCTTCATGGGCAGTCACGTGGTGTCTGGCATCGGGAGCGCCATCGTGGTGCGCACCGGTGCGGCGACTTTTTTTGCCGAGGTCGCCCGCCAGACCACCGCACAAACGCGGAAATCTGCATTCGACCAGGGCCTGGAGCGCTTCACTGGACTCATGATCCGGTTCATGGCGGTCATGGTCCCGATCGTCTTCATCGTGAACGGACTGGCTAAAGGCGACTGGTTCGAAGCCGCGCTTTTTGCGCTCGCCGTCGCTGTCGGCTTGACGCCCGAAATGCTGCCGATGCTCACGACGGTGAACCTGGCGAAGGGGGCGCTGGCGCTGTCACGCCAGAAAGTCATCGTGAAACGGCTCAATGCGGTCCAGAACATGGGCGCCATGGACATCCTGTGCACCGACAAAACGGGCACCCTGACCCAGGACACCGTCATCGTCGAGCGCCATATCAATGTGGCGGGCGAATCCGACAACCTCGTTCTGGAATACGCCTACCTAAACAGCCATTACCAGTCAGGGCTCAGCAATCTCCTCGACGTCGCGGTACTCAAGCACCATGAAATTCACGAAAAGCTGCATGAGGTCGACACTTGGCAGAAGGTCGATGAGATCCCCTTCGATTTTGAACGCCGCCGGATGTCAGTCGTCCTCGAGAAGAATCAGCAATCGTGGGTTCTGATCTGCAAAGGGGCTGTCGAAGAAGTCGTTGGATGCTGCACAAGCGCGAAGGTCGGCAACGATTTTGTCCCACTGGATGCATCGCACCGGTCCAACATGGATGCCGTCGTGGCCACACTCAATCAGGAGGGCTTCCGCGTGATCGCGGTCGCCATTCGGGAGGAACCGGCGGGTACAACAACCGAGAAGACCAAGACCTTCAGCATCGCCGATGAACAGAATTTGGCCTTGCTGGGCTACGTCGCTTTCCTGGATCCACCGAAAGACTCAGCCCGCCCAGCGCTTCAAGCACTCAGGGAATGCGCTATCCAGGTCAAGATCCTGACGGGTGACAATCCGCTGATCACCCGCAAGGTGTGTCAGGACGTCGGTCTAAGCGTCGAACGTATCCTGCTCGGTGAAGAAGTCGATGCCTTGAGTGATGCGGACCTGGCTCTGGTCGCGGAGTCGACAGTGGTCTTCGCGAAAATGGCACCCCAGCAAAAGGCCAGGGTGATTCGGGCGCTCCAATCACGCGGGCATGTGGTCGGATACATGGGTGATGGAATCAATGACGGCCCCAGCCTGAAAACGGCTGACCTCAGCATCTCGGTCGAGTCGGCCGTCGATATCGCCAAGGAGTCGGCCGATATTATTCTCCTGGAAAAGAGCCTACTCGTGCTGCAACAGGGGGTGCTCGAAGGCCGGCGCGTATTTTCGAACATCATGAAAACGATCCGCATGTCGGCCAGTTCTAATTTTGGAAACATGTTCAGCATGATCGGCGCCAGCGCACTCCTGCCCTTCCTGCCCATGGCGCCGGTCCAGATCCTGCTCAACAACCTGCTCTACGACTGTTCGCAGACGGCGGTACCGACCGATTCGGTCGATCCCGACTACCTTGCCCAACCACGCGCCTGGGATATCGGTGCGATCGCCCGAACCATGTTCCGCCTGGGACCCATCAGCTCGCTCTTTGACTACGCGACCTTCGCCCTCCTCTGGTTTGTGCTGGGCGCTGACAGTCCGGGATCTGCGTCGCTCTTTCAGACCGGTTGGTTTGTGGAATCCCTCCTGTCGCAGACGCTCATCGTCCATGTGCTGCGCACCCACCGCCTGCCGTTCATCGAGAGCTCTCCCAGCGCCACGCTACTAGGAACCACGCTGGGCGTCTGCGCGATCGGGATCGGGCTGCCCTACACGGCGTTTGGCGGCAGTTTTCACCTGGTCCCGCTCCCGGTTTCGTTCTGGTTCGGGATGGCTGCTTTGCTGCCTGCGTATTTCATCCTCACGCAGTGGGCCAAGACCCGGATGGTGCGTCGCTTTGGCCTTTCATAGGTCGGCAGTTGGATCTTTCGGTATCGTTGGGGCCCGATTGACCGTTTCGCCGAAATCCAACAACGCCGTTGACCGTCACTGCCCGCCCCGCTTCAACGCTTCTGGACTGGACAAAGTCGTCACCCAGGATGCTCTCGTTCGCCTGCGCCATCCTGATGGCGCTGTTGGTCTGGCGCGGTCTGGCCTTGCAGCGGGCAGGGCTTTCGCTGCACTTTGACGAAGCCCAGTATTGGGTCTGGTCAACCGGCCTCGATTGGGGCTATTACTCCAAGCCCCCCGTGATCGCATGGATTTACCGGGCTGCCGGACTCATGCTCGGTCATGACGCCTGGGGTTTTCGTCTGACCTCGGGCCTTCTCTACGCCTTGTCCGCTGGTGTCGTTGGCTTGATCGCCCGAGACAGCTTCGGCTCCCGCGTCGGGGTCCCTGCTGCGCTGGCGTTTGCCAGCATTCCGGGGATCGCGGTGTCGGCAGGCTTCCTCACAACCGATGCCCCCTTGGTCCTGTGCTGGGCACTGGCACTCCTGACGCTGCAACGGGCCTGCGGAACACAGGGCCACCTCGGGCACTGGCTCGGCCTGGGTGTGGCGACTGGCTTCGGACTAATGTCGAAATACACCATGGGCGCAGTAGCGATTTCGGCGCTTGGCTGGCTCCTGAGCCGACCGGAGGGCCGCGCCCAGTTTCGCCGCGCGGGACCGTGGTGCGCGCTTGTCATAGCGGCCTTACTATTCGCACCCAATCTCTTGTGGAATGCGCACAACGGATTCCCCACCCTCGGCCACACGCAGGAAATCAGCCAGCTCGATCGAGCCGGACTGCACCCGATGCGCCTGCTCGAATTCATCCTCGGTCAATGGGTTGTCGGTGGCCCACTGCTCGTCCTCTTTGGACTGCTCATGGCCTGGACTCAAAGGCCCGCGCAGCCCGCCATAGGGCCCGCGGCGGAAACCAACGCCATTGCGCTGCACCAATGGTTCGCCCTGCCCCTGCTACTGATCGCCTGCGTCGAAGCCACCCTCTCGCGCGCCCAGCTCAACTGGGCCCTGCCCGCCTATGTCAGCCTGACGATCCTGATCGTTGCGTTCATGCTGCGACGGGGATGGGGCCAACGACTCTCCATGGCGCTGGCCATCAACTTGCTGATTCTGAGCGGTTTCCTGCACTGGCCGGTACTGCGTGAAGCCATCGGGCTGCAGTCCGGGGCAAAGGGCGATTTGTTTGCACGCTTCTATGGTTGGCCGGCCTTTGCCCAGCGCCTCAAGGCCAAGCTCGACTCCGACATGATGCTCGTCAACGATGAACGGTCGAGCATGGCCTTGCTGGCCTATGAACTGCGGCTGCCGATCGACCGGATCGCTTCCTGGAATCCCGAGGGTCGTCGCGCCGATCACTGGAGCCGGTTTGTTGACCTGGCCGACGTCGCTGATCAGCCCCGCGGGAACGGTATCCACGCCGACCCAGCCAAGCGGCGCTATCTGGTGGTGAGCGCCACCCTTGATGAGTCGATTCTGCTTGCCAGCTTCGAGTCCGTCGTGCGCCAGGCCGATGATCGTGGCCCCGGCTGCGAAGCGTGCGCGACCCCGTGGAAGGTCTGGATTGCCCAGGGATTTCGCGGCTACGCCCCTCTGCAACCGCGTGCGACGCCTTGAAATCTCGGCCGAGCGGTGGTCAAGGCTGGCGCGGGTGGGGCCTGCGGATCGCCATTCTGGTATCGATCCTGATCGGACTGGTACCCGCAGCCTGGCCAGCACTGGACCTGCACATTGCCGCCCTTTTTTTTGACGAATCCCGTGGTTTCTGGCTTCAGGACAATCCGCTGGTCCACGGTATCTACGTGGGGACCAACTGGTTCGCACGAGGCGCGCTCCTCGCCATCGGACTCACGCTGATGATTCAGGCCTTGCGCTCGCGAGCAGGGACGCAAGCACCACCTGGTGCATCGGTGGGTCGGTTAGTCCGTCCCCGGCAAGCCCTGACCTGTGCCTTGCTTTCGCTGGTCATCGGACCTGGACTACTGATCAACGTCGTGCTGAAAGAAAACATTGGTCGAGCACGACCGGAGCAGGTCGAACAATTCGGCGGCAACCGGATCTTTTCAGCCGCCCTTCGGCAGGCAGACCAATGCGAGCGCAACTGCGCGTTCGTCAGTGGCCATGCCGCGGTCGGATTCTGGTTGGCCAGTGGCTATGCGATATCGCGCCGGCGCCGGCGCGCATGGCTCTGGGCTGGAGCAATGGCCGGGTTTTCAGTCGGTCTTGTCCGCATCGTCGCAGGAGGTCACTGGTTCAGTGACATTGCGTTCTCCATGACCTTCACCTTCGTTGGCATCGGCCTAGCCTACCTGCTGGCCTACCGGCCGCGTCTGCGCTGGCGTCTTGCGCAGACGCGCCTTCGCGCTAATTCTTCCCGCTAAGTACTCTGTCCAGAGATTGTCATCATGTCCATTGATCGTGCCATCCACGCTATCGCCACAGCCGAAGCATCCGCCAGCGCGACTGCAATCCCCTCGGTTCCTTCGATCTCCATCGTCGTTCCGGTCTACAACGAATGTGAGAGCGTTACGCGCCTCGTTGATGCCATCGGGCAAGCCATGCTTGATTCCGGGCTGAACGACTTCGAACTGATTGTGACTGACGATGGCTCGACCGATGGAACAGCCAAACAGCTTGAGGCGCTGGCACTGAAGACCCCGTGGCTGCGCGGTCAGTACCTGATTCGGAACTACGGACAATCTACGGCCCTGCAAGCCGGCTTCGACGCGGCTCAGGGCGACATCATCGTCACCCTCGATGGCGACCTTCAGAATGAACCGCGCGATATCCCCCGGCTCATTGGCATTCTCCGCTCGCGACCCGAAATTGATGCCATTTCGGGATGGCGTGTCGACCGTCAGGATTCCGGGCTTTCGCGCAAACTGCCCTCGCGGCTTGCGAACGCACTGATCTCAAAGGTCACCGGGGTCCACCTCCATGACTATGGCTGTGCGCTCAAAGTCTATCGGCGCGAAATCGTCGATGGCCTGCGTCTCTACGGTGAGCAACACCGGTTCATTCCCGCCTTGGCCGCCGAAGCAGGCGCGCGTATTCTGGAGGTGCCGGTCACGCATCACGCCCGTCAGTTCGGTGTGTCCAAGTACGGCATCGGACGCTGGATCCGGGTCGTTGTCGATCTGATGTGGATCAAGTTTCTATTACGGTTCCTGCAGCGGCCGATGCACGCCATCGGTAGCGGTGGCGTTGTGCTTGCCCTGATCGGCAGTGTCATTCTGACCTGGCTCACGATCCTGAAGGTCGGCTACGGTGAGTCGATCGGGCAACGGCCACTCCTGCTCCTTGGTCTGCTCCTGGTCGTGGTGGGCGCGCAAACGGTAGCGGTCGGCCTGCTGGGCGAATTGCTGATCCGGATCTACCATGAACCAGATGGTCGGGCGCAATATCGCCTCCGGTCCAGTGCGCGCGCCGCAACAGGTAGCCGCGACCCGGTGGTGCGGGATGAGTCGCTCAATGCCTAAAAAATGGCTCCGAATCCTCGGCGGGCTGCTTCTGGTCGGAGCGCTGTGGTGGTCGCTCGACGTCGCGGCCATCCTCACCACGTTGAAAAGCGTCGACCCGGTACTTTGGGGCCAGAGCGTGGGTACGGCCGTGCTGGCCAGTGTGGCCTGCGCCTGGCGCTGGTCCAGAATCAGCGCTGCGCTATCGGCACCGATCGCCCTGTTGGTGGCGTGCCGGATCTACGCCGAAGCGATCACGATCAATAACGTATTGCCCGGCGCGATCCTGGGGGGCGACGCCTGGCGGGCGATGCAACTCAACCGTCGGGGAGCGCGATTGGGTGATGCGGCGCTCTCCGTGATCATTGATCGGCTCGCAGGGCTCTGGATCGTTGCCGCCCTCGGCGCTCTGGGCTGGGTATTACTCGGCCGCGACGCCCATCTTACGCCCTGGGCTGCACTGGTCTACAGCCTCGTCCTGTTGGCGGTTCTGCTTGGGATGCCACTGGGATTTTTTCTCGCGCCCCGTGTTCTCGACCAGGGCTGGCTACCCGTCAGTCTGCAGCGCCGCCTAGCCCCCCTGCGCGCCCAACAGAATGCGGTGAGGCGCGCATGGATTGAAGCCCTGTGGCCATCGATCCCGGTGCAGGCGCTCGCCATGGTCACCTTTGGCCTTTGTCTTCGGGCGGCAGGCGTACAGCTTGATCCGCTGACGCTGATGATGAGTTCCGGATTCGTCTTCATGAGCCTCGCCATCCCGATTTCGCTGGCTGGCTGGGGGCTGCGCGAGGCGGCTGCCGTCGTCATCCTGGCTGGAGCCGGTGTGCCAGCCGAAAACGCCGCCGTCGGCGCGGCACTCTATGGCTTGGGTGCAACCGCCCAGGCCCTGCTCGCACTCCCCCTGTTTCTGATGGACCGCGTCGTCGCCGACCGCATGGAGCCCTGATGCAATCCGGCTGGCAACGCCTTTTGGTGCCTGCGGGGCGGCATTTGAGCGCCTGAAGCCCTTGAGAATTGCAAGCGCAATGCGGTTTTTCTCAATTCTTCACATCCGGGAAGCTCGACAAGCCACGTGGCGCGAATTGCCGCACTAACGGTCGGCTCGACAACGGGCAACGTGTTAGTTTCCGCCAAACAGAATTCTCCCGAACTCAACGCCGCACCGGAGGGCCCGATGGAACCCGCTGCACAAGAACACGCTTTGTCTCGTGAACAGTTTGAGCAAATGTTGCGAGAAGCCACCGAATTCGAAACGGTCCGCCGAGCCGCATACGCCGTCCTGGCGGGCCGAAGCGAGGCCCTTCAGGACACTTTCGAGCGGCGAACCAACCCGATCGCTGCCGTTACCGAAGCCGCTGATCGCTTGAGAGACTATATGCTTTGGCGAGAAACCGAGACGGAAATGCTGGAAGCCGCCTCACATTCACTTGAAACCATGTTGATGAAAATGCGCCGCCAACGGCGTTCTGACTACAATCGGCATTAGTTTCAACCCAACCTCCGTACCACCGCATGAACCAGCACACCACGCCCACCCGCGTCGCCATCGTTACCGGAGCCGGCAGCGGGATCGGGCGCTCAGTCGCCCTCGCCCTACTCGAGGCCGGCTGGGCCGTTGCCTTGGCTGGACGCCGTGCTGAGGCTCTCCAACAGGTAGCGACCGAATCGGGTGCTGGCTCGCGCGCGCTTGCCGTGCCGACTGACGTAACCGATGAAGGCGCCGTCGTGGCGCTATTTTCCGAAACCGTTGCTCGCTTTGGTCGCCTTGACCTTCTGTTCAACAATGCCGGCAGCAATCAGGCGAGAGGCCCGATCGAAGACCTCGACTATCAGGCGTGGCGACAGGTGGTCGATGTCAACCTCAATGGCATGTTCCTCTGTGCTCGGGAAGCCGTCCGCGTGATGAAGTCGCAAACCCCGCGCGGCGGGCGGATCATCAACAATGGTTCGATTTCAGCCCATGCTCCGCGGCCAGATACGATCGCCTATACCGCAACGAAGCACGCGGTCACCGGACTGACCAAATCCCTGTCCCTCGATGGGAGAAAGCACGACATCGCCTGCGGACAGATTGATATCGGGAATGCGGCAAGCGACATGACCAATCGAATGGCGGCTGGCATTGCGCAAGCGGACGGACGGATCGCTCCGGAAGACCGCATGGGCCTGGCTTCGGTCGCGAGCGCTGTCCATTGGATGGCCAGTCTTCCAGCGGATGCCAACGCGTTGTTTCTGACCGTGATGGCGACCAAGATGCCGTTTGTTGGCCGCGGCTGATCGCTAGAGGCAGCGGGTCGACAGATTGCGGGACAGGTTGCCTGGCCGACAACCCCCAACTGCACTGACGCCGAAGGAGGCGTCAGATTCCAGTGAGCTTTACTTCTTAGTCGGGTTCAAGACGCTTTTCAAGCCAGCGCCCGGCGAGAACTTGGCCACTTTGCTGGCTTTAATTTTGATCGTTTCGCCAGTTCGGGGGTTGCGCCCTTCACGCGCGGCCCGCTTGGTCACAGAAAATGACCCGAATCCGACCAGAGTCACGCTTTCGCCTTTCTTCAACTGGCCGGTCACCGTTTCCAGAAATGCTTCCAAGACTCGCCCAGCGGCTGCCTTGGACTCACCCGAACTCGTTGCCAGCGCATCGATCAGATCGCCCTTGTTCATTAAAGTCTTCTCCTCTAACCGTCGATTAAACAGATCTGCAAACAGGTTCCGCGCCAAAAGGCGAGAAACTAATTCTCCAAGTCGGAATCGTAACGCAGGTCTGGCGGTTGAGGGCAAGCCAAGCGCATCGCAGTCACCCAAAAAACACGGTCTTGAAGATTCGGGACACCACATTAGGGGACAATTGCGCGATGGATCTTGAAACTCAAACTCTGGCCAATGGCCTCGTCGTCGCATCGGCCCGTCTACCTGGCCTGCGCTCCGCAGCGATCGGCGTATGGCTCCGGGTCGGTGCCCGCCACGAACCCGTCAAACTCGGCGGTCTCGCACACTTCATGGAACACATGGCGTTCAAAGGAACCAGCCGGCGTGACGCGCGCAGGATCTCTTTTGAGGCCGAACGGGTTGGCGCCACCATGAACGCCTGGACAGCACGTGATCACACGGCTTACTACCTGTCGCTGCTGGGCGAACAGGCCCCGATGGCCATCGACCTGCTCGCCGATGTAGTGCGGGAATCGACTTTTCCGCTGGACGAAATCGAACGGGAGCGTGAAGTCATCCTGCAGGAAATCGCAGAGGCGGCCGACGATCCTCATGATCTGGTCCAGGAAGGCTTTGACAATGTCGCCTATCCCGATCAGGCACTGGGGAGACCGATTCTGGGCGACCCTGAAGTTATTCGCACCGTTCAACGGGATTGCTTTACCCAGTGGATTGAAACCCATCACGTCGGCGCCAACCTTATCGTGGTCGGTGCCGGGGCCATTGATCATTGTCAGTTCCATGAACTGGTGAGCCGGCATTTCGGCGATCTCCCCGCAGGAAGCGCTGGCCAGACTCCTGAAACGGCGCGCTATATCGGTGGATATCGGCACCGCCCTGGCGACTTCGCCCAGGCGACCCTCGTTCTCGGTTGGCCGATCCCGGGGCGTTCAGATGATCGCTACCACGTCTTTGAGATGCTGGCCGAACTCTTTGGCGGAGGCATGTCTTCACCCCTCTTTCAGGCTGTGCGGGAACGCCGCGGACTCGCGTACGCGATCGACGCCTGGGCGGAAGGACACGAAGACTGTGGTCTGTTTCAAATCAGTGCAGGCGTTGCGCCGCGCAACCTGAAGGCCCTGCTCGAAGTCACCTGCGAAGAGATCAGCCGACTCGCCCGCGGGATTGACCCCGAAGACCTGGAGCGCGCCCGGAATCAGCACCGGGCGATGTTGCTGATGAATCTGGAACGCCCCCTCGGAACGGCCGAATCGATTGCCCGCGACCTGATGTTCCGCGGATCCGTCTGGAGTGTCGATCAGCAACTCGACCGACTCGCGCAGGTCCAGGCGGTTGACCTGGAGCACGCCGCCATCGAGATGCTACGAATGACCCCAAGCCTGTCGATCGTCGGCAAGACGGGTCGCACCAATCCCATGGGGACGATCGAGCGCAGCCTGGCCCATGCCGCCAGAAGCGGATAGCCCTGAGTTGATCGCCCAATCGTCGGAGGGTTTTGAACGACCGACGGGTCCCGGCCCAACAGATCAGGAACTTTGCGCGCCGGTCAACCGCTCCATGCCACGCTCGGAAATCCAGCGTTGCAGGTCCAGCCACATCTGCCGGACTTCAGCATCGACCGGCGTGCGCAGATGGTGTGGCAATTCGATGGTGACCACTGGGATATTGCGATCGACCCCGGCAAAGTTGCCGAGCGACCCAGGGAAGATCCCGACCCGATCCAGATAAAGGCGACCCAGGCGCGAAGGCGCGACGGCCGGTCCGTCGAAATCAAGGACGCCGTAAGGAGCGTGAATGCTGATGATGACGTCGGGCCTGAATTCGTCTACCTGGCGCATCAGAAATTTGGTCTCGGGCTCGGACAGGGGGATCCGGCCGGGCCAGCGACGGGGATCGCGGCGCGTGCGCTGCTCCCAGTAGAGCGGCGCCTCACTGGCCCAGTTTTTGGTTGGAAAATTTCGGTTCAGATCGACACCGTTGGCATTGGTGCGCCTTCCGGGTTGCGTCAGCAACCCATCCGGATTCAACGCCGGAATAAAACGCCACTCGGTCTGTGCCGGCGTCAGGCGGGCCAATCCAATCCACTTTAAGGCCAGCGCGGTGGACGATAGCTCATCGCCATGGATGCCGCCAATGACCAGAGCACGCAATCGGGGTTCGCCCACGCGCACATCAGTGAAATACAAAACCCGCCCCCGAACAGAGCGCGCCTCCGAGGCCGACAGTTCAGCCCGTTGGCAGGCCTGTGGCAGGACCCCGACCAGACGGCGCTGGAAATCCAAGCAGAATCCACTCGCGAACGATTGAGTCGTCAAGAGAGCCATACACAGCGACAAAATAAACCGACTCACAAATATTCCTGTTGCATTTTCATTTCCCGATCCAGTGCCCAAACCCAGATGCTAGCGAAGTTCCGACTTGACGGCAGAGTTTCTCTGTGCGCCCCCAGAAGGCTATCCACAGAACAACACCCAAAGCCTCAGAGCCGGGGACAAACCCCCTTGCAAACCCAAGTGTACGAAGTAAGTTATTGATTAATATGATTTTTCAATTTTGCCCAAAAAACGAGCAGGCAACCCCAAGTTCCACTCAGCGGGCGTTTACGGCCATCCAGATGATGGTTGTCCACCAAGTTATCCACAATAATTGTGGATTGAACTCGGCTGGACCGTTAACCCCGTCGGTCGGAGGCGCCGTCAGTCCGGTGTCACCCCGGATTCACGCACGATTCGGCCAAGCCGCACCGATTCCGACCGGATCAGGGCCGCAAACTCTTCGGGCGTACCGCCAATGGCGGGCGTACCCAGCTGTTCCCATTTCTTGCGAAAGGCAGGATCCCGAAAGATCTGATTCAGCACCGCATTGAGCTTCGCAACGACGGGCGCCGGCGTGCCCGAACGAACCGCGATACCGTGCCAAGCCGTGATTTCAAAGTTTGCCAGACCCGCCTCGGCCATGGTTGGAACGTCCGGGAGCGTCGGGCTGCGTTTGGCAGCCGTCACGGCGATCGGAACGAGCTTGCCACTGGCAATGTGCTGCTGCGAACTCGCGATGATGTCAAACATGACCTTCACATGTCCTCCCACGAGATCGATCAATGCGGGGCCAGCGCCGCGGTAGGGGATATGAGTGAGTTCAACGCCGCTGACCCGACTGTATATTTCGCCGGCCAGATGTTGCGGAGTCCCGTTACCGGCTGACGCATAGCTGTAAGTAGCGGGGTTCGCCTTGGCCTGCGCCATGAATTCCTTCAGCGAATGAATCCCGAGCGAGGGATGCACCTCGAGAACCAGCGGAAACGACGAGATCTGGATCACAGGAGCCAGATCGCCCTGCGGATCGAAGGGCAATGACTTGAACAGGCTGGGATTGACCGCCATAGGACCGCTGGCGGCCAACAACAGGGTGTAGCCATCCGCCGGAGCTTGACGGGCGACTTCTGCGGTTCCCAGGTTCCCGCCCGCTCCCGACTTGTTCTCGACAACGACCGTTGCGCCCAGGCGCGCCTGCATTTCAGGCTGTAACAACCGGGCCATCAGGTCCGTTGGACCGCCTGGTGGATAGGGCACGAGAAAACGAATGGTGCGGCTCGGATAGTCCGTCTGAGCCAATGCCGATGTCATCGCGCCGGGGGCGAGCCCAAAGGTGGCCACCAGGGCCAACAGCCAGGCTCTCGGTTTCGACAGCGGAGCAAATTTCATCAGGGTCACCAGAACAAATTGGGTTGGAGTCGCGCGATCATAGACCGGGCTAGCCCGCGAGACTGGCCGTCAGGCCAATTGCAACTCGAGACTGTGTAAGACCTCGTAACAAGGCAGCACTTGAGCAACACTCGCATTCGGTTCCCGCCCGGCTCGAATCGCTGCAAAAAACTCACGGTCCTGCAGCTCGATGCCGTTGACGGAGACATCCACCGCCGTGACATCAATTTTTTCGTCGCGCCCGGTCACGAGGTCGTCATAGCGGGCGATATACGTTCCGTGGTCGCCGATGTAACGAAAAAAGGTTCCCAACGGGCCGTCATTGTTAAACGACAGGGAAAGCGTACAAAGCGCGCCGTTGGCAGCCTGCAACTGGATCGACATGTCCATCGCGATCCCAAGGCTAGGCGAAATCGGCCCCTGCAGGGCATTGGCCTTGACGATCGGGCTGCGTGCCTGATAGGCGAACAAATCCACCGTATGCGCGGCATGGTGCCAGAGCAGATGGTCGGTCCAGCTGCGGGGGTTACCAAGCGCATTCGTATTGGTGCGACGAAAGAAAAAGGTCTGCACGTCCAGATGCTGGACCGCGAACTCCCCCGCGACAATCCGCCGATGGAGCCACTGGTGGCTCGGATTGAAGCGGCGGGTATGCCCAACCATCGCAACGAGACCTGTGCTCTGCTGCAACGCGAGTACGGCACGGGCGTCTGCCAGCTGATCGGCGAGCGGAATCTCGATCTGCACATGTTTGCCTGCCCGCAGGCATTGCATCGCCTGCGCAGCATGCATTTGGGTCGGCGTACACAAAATGACCGCATCGAGGCCTGGCAGCGCGAGGCTCTCGGCAAGCTCGTTCGTGCAATGCTCGATCCCGAACCGTTGTGCCACCAAGCGCGTTGGCTCGAGTTGGCGACTGATGAGAGACACCACCTCGACCCCCTCGATCTTCTGAATCGCCTCGAGGTGCTTGATCCCGAATGCACCGGCACCCGCCAGCGCAACTTTCAATGGTTCCGTCTTCATGGATTCAATTCCTGTTGCCCGTGGCTACGGGCGGGTTCATCGGGCCAATACAGACGCATCGGATTATCAACGAGCAACTGCTGTTGCTTGCGCGGTGTGGTGGCAATCCAGGGGATGAAATCCACCAGCAGCCCGTCGTCTGGCATATGGTCCTTCAAATTGGGATGAGGCCAATCGGTTCCCCACAAGACCCGATCTGGAAAGGTATCGACAACGCAGCGTGCGAAGGGGACCACGTCGCGATAGGCTGCCTGCTCGCCGCCCAGTGCAGGCGGCCCCGTCACCGACAACCGCTCGGGACAGCTGACCTTACTCCAGACGTTCGGATGCTCGTGCATGAAGCGCAGGAAACGCTGAAAATCCGGCCCTTCGATCGGCGCCCGCACGTCGGGCCGTCCCATGTGATCCACCACCACGATCGTTGGCAGGCCTGAGAAGAAATCCCAAAGTTCAGCAAGGTCTTGGGCTTCAAAATAAATCACCACATGCCAGCCCAGTTCGGCCACCCGGCTGGCGATTTCCATCAGTTCATCTTTGGGCGTGAAATCAACCAGACGCTTCACGAAGTTGAATCGGACCCCGCGGACACCGGCCGCATGCAGCGCCTGCAACTCGGCATCGGTGATCGAACGCCGCACCGTAGCGACACCCCGGGCAAGTCCTCCCGAGGCCAGACAGGCATGGACCAGCGCCCGATTATCCGATCCATGACAGGTGGCCTGAACGATCACATTTCGGGCGAAGCCCAATTGTTCGCGCAAGGCAAACAGCTGATCGCTGCTGGCATCGCATGGGGTGTACTTGCGCTCGGGCGCGAACTCGAACTGTGCGCCCGGGCCAAACACGTGACAATGCGCGTCGACGCTGCCCGTTGGCACGACGAACCGAGGTTTGCTGGGTCCATCAATCCAGTCCAGCCAACCGGGCGTCTTGACAAACTCAGGCATGGGTCAGACCCGCCTTCGCTCGCAACGCGCGGTCAAGTCGAGGGTAAACCCGACGGGCATTGCCCTCGTAGATCTTATAGCGCGCCTCCTCGTCGAGTTGGTTGCTGGCCTCGATGTATCGCTTCGTGTCATCAAAGTATTCGCCGGTCTCGGGATCGATACCGCGTACCGCGCCAATCATCTCGCTCGCGAACAAGATGTTATCGACCGGAATCACCTTGGTCAGCAGATCGATGCCCGGCTGGTGGTAGACGCAGGTATCGAAGAACACATTGTTCAGCAGGTGGTCCTTCAGCAAGGGCTTTTTGAGCTCCTGGGCTAGCCCCCGGAAACGACCCCAGTGATACGGAACCGCACCACCACCGTGTGGAATAACGAACTTCAAGCTTGGAAAGTCGGTGAACAGGTCGCTGGTCAGGCATTGCATGAATGCCGTCGTGTCGGCATTCAGATAGTGGGCGCCGGTGGTGTGAAAGCACGCGTTGCAACTGGTGCTGACATGAATCATGGCCGGAATGTCGTACTCGACCATCTTTTCGTAGATCGGGTACCAGTAGCGGTCCGACAGCGGCGGGCTGGTCCAGTGCCCACCGGATGGATCAGGGTTCAGGTTGATCCCGACGTTGCCGTACTGCTCAACACATTTGACCAGTTCCGGAATACACGTTGCCGGGTCCACACCAGGGGACTGCGGCAACATCGCTGCGGGGATGAAGTTGTCGGGAAATAATTCGCTGACCCGGTAACAGAGCTCGTTACAGATTGCTGCCCAGGTGCTGGAAATCTGAAAATCACCGATGTGATGGGCCATGAAGCTGGCCCGCGGACTGAAGATCGTCAGATCGCTGCCACGCTTGCGCATCAAGGCCAGCTGGTTGGTCTCGATCGATTCGCGCAACTCGTCATCGCTGATCTTCAGATCGGCCGCACGGGGCATGACGCTGGGGTCCTTGATTCCGGCGATTTGCTGATTGCGCCAGGCGTCGAGCGCCAGAGGCGCTGTCGTGTAGTGGCCGTGACAGTCAATGATCATGGTGAGCATGTCCTACAAAAAACGAGAAAAATGAGCGATGGGGTCATTCTGCTAAACGTGACAACCATCCGCCGCCCCGGTCCAGACCTCGCGGGGCACCATGACTTCGCCCCGCATGATGAGCCGCGCCGTTCGTATCAGTGCAGCGCGTAAAACCCGTTGTGGGTCAGCGGGGTCCGTCTCGAGCTCGACACAGAACTCCCCCGTCGGATGTTCGACCGCCACCTGATGTTCAAGCCCCGGCTCGACTTCAGCGATGCCATCGCATACCGAGCCTGAGAGAACGCAAGCCGTGCCTACGGTGACTGCAGCGAGCACGCCGATCGCGTCATGGCAAACATGCGGAATAAAGCTGCGCGTGCAGATCCCGCCCCCGGCGCGAGGGGACGCAATCAGGGTCATTTTCGGATAGTTTCGGGTCGTGACATCGCCCAAGCCCATGGCATACCCGCAGGCAATTCTGAGCTGCTCCAGCCGAGCCTTCAAAGACGTGTCGGCATTGAGTTCGGCAACCGACTCATAGCCGGTGCGGCCGAGGTCAGCTGCCCGAACCAGTACGAGTGGCATCCCATTATCGATACAGGTAACCGTCAGACCGTCGATCTCATCGACCACGTTCCCGGTGGGCAAGAGTGATTTGCAAACCGAACCTGCCGTATCTAGAAAATTGATGAGGATAGGTGCGCAAGTCCCCGGCACGCCATCAATTCGGGCATCACCCGAATACGAAACCCGGCCGCCCGGCGTCTGGACAGTGATGTCGCATTGCATCCCGGTATTCAGGGTCAGCACCCGAAACGTGCTGCTCTCACCCTGCGCCTTCACCATCCCCGTCTCGAGCGCAAAAGGGACGACGCCGGCGAGCATGTTGCCGCAGTTGGGGGTCGTGTCGACGGTGTCCTGATCGGGCTGAAGCTGTGCGAACAGAAAATCGAGGTCGATGCCGGGCTGGCTGCCTGCCGTAACAATCGCGACCTTGCTGGTCAACGGATGCGCCCCGCCCAGGCCATCGATCTGGCGCCGATCGGGCGAACCCATCACGGCCAGCAGAACACGATCGCGGGTGACAAGGTCGGGCGGCAAATCCTGACCACGAAAAAAAGGGCCGCGTGAGGTACCACCTCGCATGAACAGACAGGGAATGGGGGTTTGCATGACGGCTAGGTGCAGAGGCTCTCGACGCGTACTATTGTCATCTATCTAGCCAACATTTGACATCAAGCGTCCCGGCCGCGCTGCCCGGGCTTCTGAATTGACCCAACGCCATGAAGGCCACTCCAGCACCCCCTCCAGCACCAGCGCCAGCCCAACTCGCTGTCGAGCGCGATTATCACGACATCCCCGGGACCTATGTCTTCGATGGCCAGCACAATCGGTTGGGGTATCAACTGAACATGTTTTGCAAAACGCTTGATCTTGCCAGCAACCGTGAACTGTTCCGGCAGGATCCAGCGCAGTATCTGGACCGTTTCCCCATCACGGACGCCCAACGCAGAGCCGTTCTGGAGCGCGACTGGCTCGGCATGCTGCGCCTGGGTGGCAACATCTATTACACCTTTAAGCTCGCGATTTTCGATGGAATGACCATGCAGCATGCGGGAGCCGCGATGTCGGGAACTGGAATGACAGTCGAGGACTTCCGGGCAATGATGGCGGCAGGTGGGCGCCCGATCGAGGGTAACCGCAGCCGCCTTGAGAACAGCCTGCGCCAGGCGTCCGGCGCGGATGCGAGCGGCACTGCGCTCAGCCGCCCGCCGAAGGCTCAGCCGGAATCATCCGGATCCGATCGGGAGCCCGCCCGTGGCTAAGCTGATTGGTGGGTTGGGGACTTCGCATGTGCCGTCAATCGGGGCAGCGGTGGATCAGGGCAAAACCCAGGAGCCCTACTGGAAACCCGTCTTTGATGGCATGTTGGCCGCCAAGGACTGGATCCGGGCGGTCAAGCCCGATGTGTGTATCGTCGTTTACAACGATCATGCGTCGCGGTTTGCGCTCGATCTGATCCCAACGTTCGCCCTTGGCGTCGGGGCCTCGTTTGCGCCACACGACGAAGGATTCGGACCCCGACCCGTTCCCGTTGCCGAGGGCGACCCGGAGTTTGCCTGGCATCTGGCCGAATCCCTGATTCAGGACGACTTTGACCTCACGATCGTCAGCGACATGACGGTCGACCATGGCCTGACCGTACCACTCTCGATTGCCTTCGGACAACCGGAAGTCTGGCCATGCCGGGTCATCCCGCTGTGCGTCAATATGATTCAGTACCCCCAACCGAGCGGCAAGCGCTGCTACCGACTTGGTCAGGCAATCCGGCGTGCGATCGACCGCTACCCGGCCGATATCCGGGTCGCGATCTTTGGAACCGGTGGCCTCTCCCACCAGTTGCAAGGCGAACGCGCAGGGTTGATCAACCGCGAGTACGATCAGCGGTGGCTGGACCGATTCATCCGCGAACCGTCGGAGGTCGCGGCTATCCCGGCGGTCGAACTGATGCGCGAAACAGGATCCGAGGGCATCGAATGCACGATGTGGCTTGTCATGCGTGGCGCATTGGACGAGCAGGTCCGCGTCGTTCACCGGTTCTATCATGTCCCGGCATCGAATACAGCCTATGGGCTTCTGGTGCTGGAAAATGCAACGAGCGGCTGACACCGACGCAGTGCGAACCAGACCACCAGAATCCGATCGCGCAATACCCTAGGTAAAACCCTGATTCGCCCCAATTCCGTGCCAAGATAACCCATTCCAAGACTCGTCACCAGTTGAATCCGAACTGGATCGACGCCCGATTGGTACCCGTGAAGGCCTGAATCGGCCCTCGCCCGGCAATACTCGCAGAACGCCTGAGACAACCCTTCGGAGAAGCCCGTGATCCCACCAGCCTTTGATTACCACGCGCCCAAGTCGGTCGGCGAAGCCATCGCGCTGCTGGCCAGTCTGGGGGGCGACGCCAAACTGTTGGCGGGCGGGCACAGCCTGCTGCCGATGATGAAGTTGCGGTTCGCCCAACCCGCGCATCTGATCGATCTCAATCGGATCGATGAACTGCGCGGGATCTGTGAAGATGGCGAGACCATCTGTATCGGTGCGATGACGTCCGAGAACGATCTGATCGCATCCCCGTTGCTCAAAGAGAAAGTGGGACTGCTGCCGGCAGCGGCGCTGCAGATTGCAGATCCTCAGGTACGCAACCGCGGCACCATCGGTGGCGATATCGCGCATGGCGATCCCGCCAATGACCACCCTGCACTCGCCCTGGCGCTCGATGCCACCCTGGTCGTGCGGGGTCCGGGCGGCGAGCGCCGCATCAAAGCCGAAGATTTCTTCCTGGGCACCTACATGACCGCCCTCGCCGAAGACGAGATTCTCGTCGGACTGCGGGTCCCGGCTCTGGCCCGTGGTACGGGCTGGGCGTACGAAAAACTCAAACGCAAGACGGGCGACTGGGCCACAGCCGGCGCCGCGGTAGTGCTGCGCCTCGACGGTGGCGTGGTCAGCCACGTCCGCATAGGTCTCACGAATCTGGCTGCAACGGCGATCCGCGCCGAGGCGGCCGAAGACCTCCTGCGCGGACATCCCCTCACCGAGCCCAGGATCGAAGCCGCCGCCGATGCTGCCATGGCGATCTGCGACCCGTCAGATGATTTGCGGGGCAACCGCGAATACAAGACTGCGATGGCCGGGCAGATGCTCAAGCGCGCGCTGCGCGCGGCCGCCACGCGCTGCCATTAGCCCGCTCAACCCAGTCGGTCAACGAATAAAACCCCAAGGAGATCTCCATGGCGAAAAAGCTCGTCAGCATGAAGGTCAACGGCCGCACGCACGAAAAAGCCGTTGAATCCCGCACCCTGCTCGTCCACTTCCTACGCGAGGAACTCAGCCTGACCGGCGCACATATCGGCTGCGAGACCAGTCACTGCGGCGCCTGCACCGTCGATATCGACGGCCAATCGGTCAAGTCCTGCACCCACCTCGCCGTCCAGTGCGAAGGCTCGGAAGTGCTCACCGTCGAAGGCCTTGCCAATGCGGGCGTGCTGCATGCCGTGCAAGAAGGGTTCTACAAGGAACATGGTCTGCAGTGCGGCTTCTGCACCCCGGGGATGCTGATCCGGGCCTATCGCTTCCTGCACGAAAATCCAAACCCGTCCGAAGACGAAATCCGCCACGGCATGAGTGGCAACCTTTGTCGTTGTACCGGGTATCAGAACATCATCAAGGCCGTGCAGTACGCCGCCAGCAAACTCCAACAAGACGCGCTTGCGCACCAGGAGGCCGCATGAACGCTCCCACCGATCCAACCCTGCTGGAGCGCACCACTGCCCTCCAGGGCATGGGCGACAGCCGCCTGCGCAAGGAAGACGCCCGCTTCATCCAAGGCAAGGGCAATTATGTCGATGACATCAAAATGCCTGGGATGGTGCACATGGATATCGTGCGCTCGCCCTATGCCCATGCCCGGATCCTACGCATCGACAAGAGTGAGGCGCTCAAAGTCCCCGGCGTCATCGCGGTCCTGACCGCGGAAGATCTGAAGCCCCTGAAACTGCACTGGATGCCGACCCTGGCTGGAGACGTCGCGGCCGTGCTCGCCGATGAGAAAGTGCATTTTCAGATGCAGGAAGTCGCGGTGGTGATCGCCGAGGACCGTTACTCGGCGGCCGACGGCGTTGAAGCCGTCATCGTGGAATATGAAGAGTTGCCCGTGGTCATCGATCCGTTCGAGGCGCTCAAGCCCGACGCGCCGGTGCTGCGTGAAGACCTGGCCGGCAAGACCTCGGGCGCACATGGCGCGCGCGAGCACCACAACCATATCTTCACGTGGGATGCTGGCGACAAGGAGGCGGCCGATGCCGCGTTTGCTGCCGCCCCAGTGACGGTGAAGGAACATATCTTCTATCCGCGCGTTCACCCGTGCCCGCTGGAGACCTGCGGCTGCGTCGCAAGCTTTGATCCGATCCGCGGTGAACTGACCACCTACATCACCTCGCAGGCACCCCACGTGGTGCGCACGGTGGTGTCGCTGCTCTCGGGCATCCCGGAGAGCAAGGTTCGCATCATCAGCCCTGACATCGGCGGCGGCTTTGGCAACAAAGTCGGTATTTATCCAGGCTACGTCTGCGCGATCGTTTCGTCGATCGTACTGGGCAAGCCGGTCAAGTGGGTCGAGGACCGCATCGAGAATATCTCGTCCACAGCCTTCGCCCGCGACTACCACATGGACGGCGAACTGGCGGCCACGGCGGACGGCAAAATCACCGGCCTTCGGGTCCAGGTCGTTGCGGATCACGGGGCGTTTGACGCCTGCGCTGACCCCACCAAATTCCCAGCCGGGCTTTTCCACATCGTTTCGGGCTCGTATGACATCCCCGCTGCCCATGCCAGCGTCAAGGGCGTGTACACCAATAAGGCGCCGGGCGGCGTCGCCTATCGCTGTTCCTTCCGGGTCACCGAAGCCGTCTATCTGATCGAGCGCATGGTGGACGTGCTGGCGCAAAAGCTCAACATCGACAAGGCGGAGATTCGCGAGCGCAACTTCATCCGCAAAGAACAGTTCCCGTACACCAGCGCATTCGGTTTCGAATATGACTCGGGCGACTACCACACGGCCCTGCACAAGGTGCTGGACGCCTGCGATTACAAAGGGTTGCGTGCCGAGCAAGCCGCCAAGCGGGCAGACCCGAACTGCCCGACCCTGATGGGGATCGGCCTGGTGAGTTTCACCGAGGTTGTCGGTGCAGGCCCTTCCAAAATGTGTGACATTCTGGGTGTTGGCATGTTCGACAGTTGCGAAATCCGAGTGCACCCGACCGGCAGCGCTCTGGCCCGGATGGGAACCATCACTCAGGGGCAAGGTCATCAGACGACCTACGCTCAGATCATCGCCACGGAGTTGGGGATTCCCAGCGAAATCATTCAGGTCGAAGAGGGCGACACCTCCACCGCGCCCTACGGCCTTGGCACCTACGGCAGCCGTTCAACGCCTGTCGCCGGCGCTGCAATCGCCATGGCCGCGCGCAAGATTCACGCGAAAGCGCGCAAGATCGCGGCCCATCTGCTCGAAGTCAACGAAAACGATCTCGACTGGGAGATTGATCGATTCAACGTCAAAGGCGATCCATCCAAGCACAAGACGATGAAAGACATCGCCTGGTCGGCGTACAACAATGTCCCCGCTGGTCTCGAGCCGGGCTTGGAGGCGGTGCATTACTACGATCCACCGAACTTCACGTTTCCGTTCGGCATTTACCTGTGCGTGGTCGATATTGATCGGGCGACCGGCGAAACCAAGATCCGGCGCTTCTACGCGCTCGACGATTGCGGTACGCGGATCAATCCCATGATCATCGAAGGTCAGATCCATGGCGGCTTGACCGAGGGCTATGCGGTCGCGATGGGTCAGCAGATGCCGTTTGATGCCCAGGGCAACCTGCTCGGCAACACCCTGATGGATTACTTCCTGCCCACCGCCGTGGAGACGCCACACTGGGAAACCGACCATACGGTGACCCCAAGCCCGCACCATCCAATCGGTGCAAAAGGCGTGGCCGAATCCCCCCATGTTGGCTCAATCCCAACGTTCACCTCTGCGGTGGTCGACGCGTTCGCCCACCTTGGGGTCACCAACATGACCATGCCCCACAATGCGTTCCGGGTCTGGCAACAACTCAAAGCTTCGGGCGTCGCACTCTAAATGGAAGTCAAACTCGAAAAACGGTACCCGCTCAACGCCAGCGTCGCTCAGGCCTGGGCGGTCCTCTCCGACATCCGGGCCACTGCGGCCTGTATGCCCGGTGCGACGATTACCGAGCAAATCGACGACACCCACTTCAAGGGCACGGTGAAGTCCAAAGTGGGGCCCGCGACGATGAACTTTGGCGGCGATATCGAAGTCCTGGCTCTCGATCCCGCGACCTACTCGATGCAGATGCTGGGCAAGGGTGCAGACCGCGCGGGTTCATCGGCGTCGATGAATCTCTCCTCCCAGATTGTGCCGGGGGAAACGCCGGGCACTTCGGTCCTGGTCGGAATGGCCACGGTGGTGGTCAGCGGCAAACTCGCCCAGTTCGGCAGCCGTCTGCTGGTCCCGGTCTCGGAAGCCATCCTCGGCCAGTTTGCTGGACATTTCCAGACCGCTGCCCTAGCCGTGGTCATCGCAGGGGACGGCGCAGCCGAGACCTCGATGGGTTCGGGTTCTGACCATCCAGACAGCCACGCGGCGACCGGCGTCGGTTCATCCATTCCTGCCCACGCCTCCGTGCCGTTGTCCGGTCAGAGCGCAGCGCACGCTGCCCCTTCGACGGGGTCGTCATCGGTGCCGGTCGCACCAGCGCCGCAGCCCGCCGGCGATCTGAATGCCCTGGCCCTGCTCTGGATCATCATCAAAGGATGGTTTGCCGGCCTGTTCGGCAAAAAACCTTGACCTCCCCGGCCGCTTCGTCGGGCGTGACAGGCTCCGGGTTGCAAGCCAGCTCGACGCAGCACGACGGATCCAGCCTGCGCGAGCAGCTGCATCGGGTCGGCTATATCGCGGACCCGGACCTGGCAACCGCCCTCTGGCTGGCTGACGAGTTGCAGCGTCCGCTGCTCATCGAAGGTGACGCCGGCGTTGGCAAGACAGCACTCGCTCTGGCGCTGGCCCGGGCTGAAGGGCGAACGCTGATCCGATTGCAGTGCCATGAAGGGATCGATCTTGCGCAGGCTGCGTATGAATGGAATTACGGGCGTCAGTTACTGGCAATCCGGCTGGGAGAAACCACGGATCGGGCACTCGTCGAAGCTGACCTCTTTTCGCGCGAGTACCTGCTCGAGCGCCCGCTGCTGCAAGCCATTACCAGCGACCAGCCTTGCGTTCTGCTGATCGATGAAATCGACCGCTCGGACGAAGCGTTCGAGGCCTTTCTGTTGGAGATTCTGGCCGATTACCAGATCACGGTCCCCGAACTCGGAACCCTGCACGCCCGCCATGCACCGCAAGTGCTGCTGACCAGTAACGGAACGCGCGAACTGAGTGACGCCCTGCGTCGCAGATGTCTGTATCACTGGCTCGACTATCCAGATCTGGCCCGCGAGATTTCAATCGTTCGCGCCACCTTGCCCGATGCCGAGAGCAGACTCATCGAACAGGCGGTTGCTTTTGTCCAGCGACTGCGCCGAGAAGACCTCGGTAAAACGCCGGGTGTCGCCGAAACCCTCGACTGGGTGCGTGCCCTGCATCGCTTACAGTTCAAGAACCTACCCGATGATCCCGGTGGTCTGATGGCCACGCTTGGCTGTCTACTCAAGACCCGCGAGGATCGCTTTCAGATGGAACCCCGACAGATTCAGAGGCTTCTGGATGGACGTCGCGATGGGGTTGCAGCCGGTACGGCCGCGGGTGTGGCTGCGGGTATGGCAAGTCACTCGAACGACTGACGCGATGCAACCAGCGGCCAACCCGATCGGCTCGATCGCGGGGTTTGCCCAGCTGCTGCGCGAGGACGGGCTGAAGGTTGGCATTGCCGAGCAGCAGGCAATGGTCCTCGCAGCACTCGCGATCCCGCTGTCGCAAGCCCGAAGCCTCAGTCCGGCCTGGCGGGCCATCGCCTGTCAGAGCCCGCGCGACTGGAAGCATTGGCCAGAACTCTTCGATCGTTATTGGCACCCGGACCGGGTCCGTGGGTCGATCCGCAGCAGCGGCCTGACCCGCCCATCGCGAGATTTGCGCCAAGTCGTTCAGTCGCTTCAGGAGCAACTTGCCAGCAGCGCATTACCCGACGCGCGCAAGGCCCGCGACACAGCCATCAGCGAGGCGATGGACGCCGCGGGTGAAGACATGGCCCCGGGCGCAGACCGGGCCCATGGCGGTGCAAGCCATACTGATCCGCTGCATGATCGCTCGGCGTCCCAGTGGCTGCCGCAGGATCTGACCGCGCTCGAGGCCTTGGCTGAACAGATTGCCCGCCGATTGACCCGCAGACTCACACGCCGCTGGCGCACCGACCCCCGGGGACGTCGCCTCGATCTGCGCCGCACCCTGCGCAGCAGCCTCGCCACGGGAGGCATCCCGCTACAACCCGCCTGGCGCCGGATTCGGCGCGAACGCCCCAAGGTCTTTGTGCTGGTCGATGTCAGCCGGTCGATGGAAACCCATGCGCAGTTGTTCTTGCGCATTGCCCGGGCGCTGGTCATCGCGCTGGACGCGCGCGTGTTTGTTTTCCACACCCGTCTTGCCGAGGTCACGCCCCTGCTACAACGCGACTCGGCCAGTGTGCAGGAGAAAATCAATGCGGTGACCGCGGGGTTTGGCGGTGGAACCCGGATCGCCACGAGCCTCGAAGATTTTCATCGAATCCATGCCCGCGCCCAGTTAGGCCGTACCGGGCGAGTCTGGATTTTCTCCGATGGATTCGATGCCGACGAACCCCATCGTCTGCAGGAAGAGCTTCTGCTGATCCGAAAGCGTGGTGCGCGTATTCTGTGGTTTCATCCGGGTGAAGCCGTACCAGCCTCACAGGCTATGGATCTGGCGCGCGAACACATCGAAGAATTTCACCGGCTCAACAGCCTGCGCGATCTGGCCCGAATCGCGGCAGACCTTTCCTGAACAGACGGAGAACATCATGAACTCACTCCAGGTACTCGAAGCTGCAACCCGCCTCCAGCAACAGGATCAGCCCTTCGCACTCGTGAGCGTTCTGAGGGTTCAGGCACCCGCCTCGGCGAGGCCCGGTGACAAGGCAGTCGTCACCGCAGAAGGCATCATTCACGGCTGGATCGGTGGCGGCTGCGCACAACCTGCCGTCTTGCGCACGGTTCGGGAGGCGCTTGCCGATGGTCGTGCCCGGGTGATCCGGATCGCGCCGGTGCCAAAGGATGCGAGCGCTGGTGCCCAGGGTCAATCGGACGTCGATGCGGATAGCGGATTTGAATCCGACACCACCCTCGACAGACCGTTGACGCGTGGACTGACCGATCGGCAACGCCTAGACGATATTCTTGAATTTGGCATGACCTGCCATTCGGGCGGAACACTGGAGCTCTTTGTTGACCCCGTGGTCGCGCGAACCCAGCTCACGATCATCGGCGATACGCCCCTGGCGGCTGCGCTGTGCGAATTGGCGCCGCGCGTGGGACTCCCGGTCACCGTGATCGCGCATCATGCCGACGCCAACCGATTTCCGGCTGCACAGCGGGTTCTGACCAGCGATGAGGACGTACACGCTGCCTCGGCGCAATGTCCAGCCCTGGATGGCGGATTCATTGTGGTTGCCACGCAGGGACGGCGTGACCTCCAAGGTCTGCGCCTGGCCCTCGCACTCGAGGCACGGCAGACATTCTTTGTCGCCAGTGCACGCAAGGCTCAGGTACTCAAGCAGGCGCTCATTGCCGCGGGGGAACCGTCCAGTCGCGTCGAGGCCATCATCGCCCCCGCCGGTCAACTCATCGGAGCTCAGACCCCCGAGGAGATCGCGCTCTCCGTTCTCGCCGCGGTCGTGGCGGCCCGCCGCGCCCAAGTCCCGATCGAAGTCGAACCCGAGATCGATCGGGCGTTAGAGACGGAACATCCCACTCGAGATTCAGTCGAGGTCGCTTGCCGCACCAGTCAATCGATCGGCCGCGCCGAGGCTGTCCCGGCAGCCGATGGGGCGCAAGTCCCAGACCACCCTATTGGAACGACAGTCCTGCCGGCCCGCGCCGGCGGCAGCTGTTGCGGGAGCTGAGTCCATGGGTTGCTTACTGAAAGGCGGTGGAGGTCTCTATAGCCGGGTCGTGATCGGCGCAGTCCTGCTGGCTGCTGGCAGCGGATCGCGCATGGGCCATCGCCCGAAGTCGCTGCTTGAACTCGGTGGCGTCCCCCTGATTCGACGCCAACTCATCGCCCTATCTGGCGCAGGTGTGGACGAAGTAGTGGTTGTCCTGGGTCATCATTCGAAAGAGATCGAACCCGTCGTTCAGACCTTCCCCGTCACGATTGTCCATAACCCGGACCCCGATCAAGGCCAGGTCTCCTCGCAACGCCTCGGTCTGGCCGCACTCGGGGGCAAACTGGATGCCGTCATCGTGGCACTCGCCGATCAGCCGCTGCTCAACGCTCAGGACATCACCGATCTGATTAGTGCCTTCAAAAAACGCCCCGAGGGCAGTCAGGTGGTATTTCCGAGGGTCAATGGCGATCGCGGCAACCCGGTGATCTTTACCCAGGAAGTGCGCGAGCAGATTCTCCAGAGTGGCCTCCAGGTTGGCTGTCGGCAGTGGCAATCCACGCATCCCGAACTGGTGACGCCGTTTGAAACGGATAACCGTCGCTACCAGGTTGATCTCGATACCGAAGACGATATCGCCCGGTTCGAGCGCGAGACCGGACACCGCCTGCGTTGGCCAGCCATCGCCTGAGCGTCAGACTTGGCACCATGATGATCCGGTCGGTCGACGCTGATTCAACGCGTGTCCAAGGCTGCAGGGACTGATGACCCTTGACGCTGGATTTCACAGTCTTTGGCCGACCCCCATCGGTGTTCATCGACTGCCGGATGCGGACCGCATCAACCCGGTCATTGCCCGGGCACTGCAAGCCCTGCGTCTGGGCCAGTGCGCGAAACGGGGCGAGGCCCCCAACGCCCCCTTCTTTGCAAGCGATGACGATCTCATGGGCCGGCTTCAGATCGACGAAGGCCAGCGCCTGATTCAGTTCCTGATCGAGTCACTCAAAGAGACCGTGACCTTGGCCAATCAGGCAGCCTGGGGGCCGATGCGCCGCTCGATGCGGATCATGCTGGAAGGGATGTGGTTTCAGTGCAGTCGTGCCGGCGCTTTTCACGACATCCATACCCACGGCAACTGCTCCTGGTCGGGGGTCTATATTGTCCAGATTGATGAACCTGCCTCGCGCCAGACCCATCCGACCTATGGACCGGGCAATGGGGTCACCCGCTTTGTCGGCCCCCCATTCGGGCAGCTAGGCGGTGCCCATGTTGACCTCGGGAACGCCTATCTGCAGCCCCCTCATATCGATATTGCCCCCATTCCAGGGCAACTGATCGTCTTTCCGGCCTGGCTGCCGCATCAGGCACTGCCCTACGACGGGGCACTGGAGCGCATCATCATTTCATTCAATGCCAGCGTCCATGCCAACACCGGTAACGATCGTCTGCATGTCTATGGATCGACCTGAATCTCAGGCCTGACACCATCGTTCACTCGAACATCCCCAAGGAACCCTGCACCATGCTCGCCGCGTATTACGATCGGATCGGTCCAGCCGATGAAGTCCTCCGGATTGCAGAACTCCCAACGCCCATCGCAGGCCCGGGTGAAGTCCGGGTCAGAGTCCGTTGGTCGGGGGTGAACCCCTCGGACGTCAAATCGCGTCTGGGTAGCAGAGGCCCCGTGCCAGCTGGGACCCTGGTCATCCCGCACAGCGACGGGATGGGAGAAATCGAATCGGTCGGTGCGGGTGTGGATGCCAGCCGGATCGGCGAACGCGTCTGGATCTGGAATGCGGCCTGGGGCCGCCCGCATGGAACGGCAGCGCAGTACGTTGTTCTGCCCCACGAACAAGCGGTCACCATGCCCGCGGGTGTGCCGGATGAAGCTGGCGCCTGTTTTGGCATACCGGCACTCACAGCCCTGCATAGCCTGCTAACCGATGGGGGTGTTGCCGGACAGCGGGTTCTGGTCGCGGGCGGGGCTGGTGCGGTGGGTCATTATGCAATTCAGTTCGCTCGCCTACTGGGCGCGCGTGAAGTCCTCACGACCGTGAGTTCGGCTGAAAAATCCGGGCTTGCGCTGCAAGCAGGCGCGACCGCAACGATCAACTACCGAACCGAGAACACGGTTCAACGGATCCAGGAACTTACCGACGGCGCCGGGATTGACCGGATCATCGAGGTCGATATCGCCGCCAACGCAACGCTCAATCAGGCCGTGATGCGGGCGGGTGGCCAATGGGTCATCTATGGCAGCGGGGCGCGGGAATTCTCGATGCCCTTTTTCCCGATGATCGCCAAGGCAGCCCTGCTGAGGTTCTTCATCGTCTACTCCCTCACGCCTGCAGAACGCGAAACAGCCCATGCCCAGCTTGCAGGCTTCCTGAACCGTGGCGCGTTGCAGCATCACATCGGCGCGCGGGTGCCACTTGCGCAGATCGCGCAAGCGCACCAATGGGTCGAACAGGGCGCCGTGACGGGCAATGTGGTCCTCAGTCTCTGAGAGCTGGTTGATCTGCAGTGGCCTCTGATCATGCGGCGGACGGCATACTGGCGATGACCTGAGCGACCGCCGCCGTCAGGCGCTTGGCGTACGGGACGTGCAGAAATTCGTTTGGCCCGTGCGCATTGGATTTGGGCCCCAGGACCCCGCACACCATCATCTGCGCCTTCGGAAACCCCTCGCTGAGCATCGCCATCAGCGGAATGGATCCGCCCTGTCCGATATGGCCAATGGGGGCGCCAAACTGCGCCAGACTGGCATCGTTGAGTGCCGATTCGAACCACGGTGTCGTTGCCGGCGCATTCCATCCGCTGGAAGCACCGTCAACATGGAAGGTCACCCGTGCCTGATATGGGGCGTTATCTTCGAGGAGCTTTTTCAGATCCTGAACCGCCTGTGATGCATCGACCAACGGGGGCAAGCGCAAGCTCAGCTTGAATGCCGTATAGGGGCGCAGCACGTTACCCGCGTCCGCCAGAGCGGGGAAGCCTTCGGCACCCGTCACGCTCAGGGCCGGCATCCAGGTACGCCGGATCAGGCCCTCGGCAGGATCTGTCGTCGTGGGCAAGGCCACCAGTTCGGAGCCGCCGCAATCGTGGTGCGCCCAGGGGAACCGCTTGTAAATAAGGTCGCCCAGGAGCGATGCGGTCGCCTGTGCCTGCTCGATACGGACCTCAGGCACTTCGCAATAGAACTGCGCTGGCAGGAGACGGCCAGTACCACTGTCCTCCAGGCGGTCGAGCACATGACGCAAAATCCGGAAACTCGATGGCACCAGCCCCGACGCGTCACCCGAATGGACCCCTTCGGTCAGGATCTCGACCTTGAGCACACCCGTCGCCATACCGCGCAAACTGGTCGTCAACCAGAGTTGGTCGTAATTGCCCGCCCCGCTGTCGAGGCAAATCACCAGTCCGACATCGCCCAGACGCCCCTCGAGCGAATGAATGGTCGGCAACAAGTCTGGCGAGCCACTCTCTTCGCTGGTTTCGATCAGACCAACGATACGCGGATGGGACAGCCCCTGGCGCTTGAGTGCCTGCAGGGCGGTGATGCTGGCGTACACCGCATACCCGTCGTCTGCGCTCCCTCGGCCATACAGCAAGCCATCCAGGTATTTGGGTGTCCAGGGCCCCAGACCCGATCGCCAGCCGCTGAACTCGGGCTGTTTATCGAGGTGCCCATACATGAGGACCGTCGGATCATCGGATGACTGGGGCCGCGTCGAGGGGACTTCGAAGAACAGGACCGGCGTGCGGCCGGGCAATCGGACGATCTCGAGTTTGAGGCCCGGGACCTGTTGCGCGATCACCCAGTCCGCGGCCCGTTGCACGACGACATCGAGCAGACCCGTGCTCGCCCAGTTCGCGTCGAAAGCGGGTGATTTGGCCGGGATCTCGACATATTGACTGAGTTGTCCAACCAGATCGTCATCCCAGACCCGACTGACATCGGCATATACGCTCTGTGTATCCATCACGACTTCCGACCCGCTCATCTGCAACACCCCTGTTTGAAAAAACCGATCCCCACACCCGACGCTTGCTGTCGAGCGTGACTCCGAATAGATTGCCAGAATCAACTGCCTGATTGCTACGGAGTTTGACCCAACATGGCTATTGCCAGAAAACTGATGACCGCGCTGGCCGTTCTGGCCTGCAGTATGACCGCACTGTCCCAGGCGCAAACTTTGCGCTGGGCCTCGCAGGGCGACCCGCAGACCATGGACCCCCATTCACAGAATGAATCCATGACCAACATGATGAACGGTCAGGTCTACGAGAAGCTCACCACACGTGACCGCGCCCTGGTGATCAAGCCCTCGCTTGCGACTGAATGGCAGCAGGTCAATCCGCTGCTGTGGCGGTTCAAATTGCGTCCGAATGTCAAATTTCATGACGGCGCGCCGTTCAGCGCCGATGACGTGGTTTTTTCCATCAACCGGGCCAAAGAGCCCAGTTCAGGGATCGCTGCCTACGCCTCGATGCTGGGTGAGCCGAAGAAAATCGACAACCTGACTGTCGAATTCAACCTTCAGGCGGTGAATCCGATCTTCCTGCAACACCTCGACTCGATTTTCATTCTGAACAAGGCCTGGTCTGAGAAATACAAGGTGACCAAGCCACTGGATTTCAAGAATAAGGAAGAGAGCCACGCTTCACTCAATGCCAACGGGACCGGTCCGTACATTCTGGTGTCCCGTGCGCCAGGCATTAAGACCGTCTACAAGCGCAACCCGGCATGGTGGGGAAAATTTGAAGGCAATGTGCAGGACATTGTCTTCACGCCAATTTCGAATGATGCAACCCGGGTCTCGGCCCTGCTGTCCGGCGACATCGACTTCGTCCTAGACCCGGCGCCTCGGGATCTTCCGCGTCTTCGCAACACCGCCAACGTCAAGATTCTCGAAGGCCCTGAAAATCGCGTGATTTTTATCGGTATGGATCAGGCGCGCGACAAGTTGCTCTATGGGAACGTCCCGGGAGATCGGAATCCGTTCAAGGACCTTAGGGTACGTCAGGCGCTGTATCACGCGGTCGACATCGAAACGATGAAGACCAAACTGATGAACAACCAATCGGTTCCGACGGGGGCCCTGACCCCCTCGCCCCTGGCCTATTACAGCGACCCGGCATTCGAAAAGCGCCTCCCCTTTGATCTCCCAAAAGCCCGTGCCCTGATGGCAGAGGCCGGCTATGCCGATGGCTTTGAGGTCACCCTGGACTGTCCGAACAACCGGTATATCAACGACGAGGAAATCTGTATTGCGCTCGCCGGGATGTGGGCCCAGCTCAAAGTCAAAGTCAAAGTTAACGCGATGCCACGCGCCACTTACTTTGCCAAGACCGACAAGCTCGACACCAGCATGTACATGTTGGGCTGGGGCGGATCGGTGACCGATGCGGAAACCACGCTGACCCCGGTCATGCGTAACCGCGGTGATAAAGGTGTCGGTTATTACAATTATGGCAACGTTCGTAACGACAAATTCGATGCGATGGCTGCGGCGTCGAGTTCAGAAGCCGATCCCCGGAAACGCGAGGAGCTGGTCAAGAGCGCGTTGCGCGATTACGCCGCTCAGGTCCACCTGATCCCCCTGCACCGCCAGATCATTGCCTGGGCCGCACGAACCAATATCGAAGCAGTTCATCGTTCGGACAACTGGCTCGAAGTACCCTGGGTGACGATCCGTTGATCGATCCGATAGGTTGTGATCCCGAACAGTAACCAGGTCAGGGACTGGACCATTGCCAGTCCCCGGTCATAGCCTGTGAACGCCGGGTCGATCACAAAGAACGCTGTAAAGCTCAGATCGATCAGGACGCCCAGTCCTACCAGTGCCTTGCCGAGACGGGTTCGCCGAACGAACAGGAAGTGCCGGATCGCGATCAGCAAGGCGTAATCCGGGGTCAGCGCGATCAACGACTGCCCAACGGGTTGGCTGCCCAGGAGCGAGAACGGATACAAGCCTGCGATCACGAAGAACAACTCGGCACTGAGTTTTTCATAGAGGGTTCCGGGCGCCACCCGGCACACATCGAAGCGCCGGAACAGTTTGCCCAGGTCAGCCGCAGCCACCGAGTACAAGCCTCCGAAGACCGGCCATTGATCGACATCCTTGGGACGAAAATCCTGCATCTCAGATCCGGATCCGCTCAACAGGCGCATGCTTAAAAACACCGGACTGAAAATCGGTGACGGCCTGCTCCAGTTCTTCTTGGGTATTCATGACGAAGGGGCCGTACTGAACCACCGGCTCGCCCAGTGCATGTGCCGCGAGCAACAGGACCCGGGCACCTGATTCGCTGGCCCCGACACAAATGAGGTCGCCCGCTGACAACAGGCCGGCCGCCCGGTTGGGTAATGCCGTTTTCTCGCGCCCGACCCAGGCCGCACCTTCATAAGCGTAGAGAAAAGCCTGATGATCCGCTGGCAAGGGCGCCTCGAAGATGGCACCCGGCTCGAGCCAAAGATCAAAGAACAGGGGCGCTGTCGAGTGCCCCTGAATGGGCCCGGGGAAAGCAGCGTCGGCCTGCAGGAGCGTACCGGCGATCACCTTGACCCGCACACCCTCACCAGCGGATACCACCGGGATTTTTGCGGACGGGATGTCGCAATACGAAGCCGGCTTCATCTTCTCCCGGGCGGGCAGGTTGAGCCAAAGCTGGAATCCGCGCATCCGCCCCGAGGTCTGTTGCGGCATTTCAGAATGAATGATGCCGCCCGCAGCCGTCATCCACTGCACATCGCCGGGTCCGAGATCTCCGGTGTTCCCGCCATTATCTTCATGACGCAGGCGCCCATCGAGCATGTACGTCACCGTCTCGAACCCACGGTGCGGATGGGACGGGAAGCCGGCCAGATACTCGTCCGGAATATCAGAATAAAACTCATCAAGCATCAGAAATGGGTCGTGGTACAGGCCGCGGACTGAACCGAGACTGCGGCGCAGCTTGACCCCAGCACCATCCGAGGTCGCAACCGACGGGATAACGCGCTTTAGTGATCGAACAAGCATAGGTGTCCCCTTCAAGGCATCATTTGCACAATAGCCGAAGAATCCGCCACCCACTTCGAGATTGACCTTGACCACTGCAAGCACCGAGAACCGCTCCGACACCAGCACCATGCCTTCCGGGGGCGGCCCGCGCAAACTCAAAGACCTGCCGGGCCCGCGGGGTCTGCCGCTGCTGGGCAATACGCTGCAGATCCGGTCGGGGCAGATTCACCGCCAGCTGGAAGCGTGGCGCCACGAATTCGGGCCCTACTTTCAGCTCAGGATCGGTCGTCATCGGATTCTGGTCGTTTCTGATCACCGGGCCATCGCCGGGATT
The DNA here is from genome assembly GCA_040401595.1 of Burkholderiaceae bacterium. GTDB lineage: Bacteria > Pseudomonadota > Gammaproteobacteria > Burkholderiales > Burkholderiaceae_E > RFPW01. The sequence goes on along the minus strand of JBBAOE010000012.1, from coordinate 62,161 downwards.
CTGCGAGATCGCCCCGACGGATTCGAACGAACAGCCCGCCTGCGCCTGGTGGGGCTCGAAATGGGCATGAAACCCGGTGTTTTCGGAGCCAACGGGCCGGAGTGGCTGCGCCAGCGGCGCATGGTCATGTCCGGATTCGATCCGACCCATGTGCGACGCTATTTTCCATCCTTGCTCCAGGTCGCTGGGCGGCTAACCCGGCGCTGGGAAATTGCAGCGAATGCGCAGCGCACCATCGACCTGCAATCCGACCTGATGCGGTTTACCGTAGACACCATCGCCGGACTGGCATTCGGGGCTCAGGTCAATACGCTGGAATCGGGCGAGGACGTCATTCAGCAGCACCTGGACAAGATTTTCCCAGCCCTCTTTCGGCGCATCACAGCCCCCTTCCCCGTCTGGCGTTATTTTCCCTCCAAAGCCGATCGGGAACTCAAGCGCAGCATGATTCAGGTCAACCTCGCGGTCACCGAGTTCATCAACGAGGCCCGCGCACGGCTCAATGCCCAGCCCTCCTTGCGCGAACATCCCGCCAATCTCCTGGAGGCCATGATCGCCGCTGCGGATCGCGAAGGCAGTGGCATTGATGACGAGCAAGTCGCCGGCAACGTTTTGACCATGCTGCTTGCCGGTGAAGATACGACGGCCAATACCATCGCCTGGATGATTCACCTGCTGTGGAAAAACCCGGACGTCCTGCGTCAGGCCGCGCAGGAGGTCCGAGCGACCGTATCCGACTGCACCCAGCCCAGCCTCGACGAACTGTCCCGTCTGGTGTTTCTCGAAGCCTGCATCCACGAAACCATGCGACTCAAACCGGTCGCGCCCCAGTTGCCCCTGCAGGCAAGCCGCCGAACCATCATCAGCGATATCGAAGTGCCCGCCGGGACGGTGGTGATCAATCTGTTACGCAGCGACGGCCTGCGCGAGGACCTCGTCACACAGGCCATGCAGTTCAAGCCGCAGCGCTGGCTTGAGGAGCCCAATACCGCCAAACGGATTTCAATGCCATTTGGCGCGGGCCCCCGAATCTGCCCGGGACGCTACCTCGCCATGCTGGAAATGAAGATCGCGATGACGGTTCTGCTGGGTCACTTCGACCTGTTGCAGGTCAGCACCAGCGACGGCAATGATCCCGAGGAACTGCTGTCGTTCACCATGATGCCGGTGGGGCTGGTCATGCGCCTGCGAAGCCTCGATCAGGGTTCATCACAGCGGATGGCCTAGCCTCCTGCTCCCGCCGTCCGTTCATTGACCGACCGCAGGCCAACCGAGCGGCGCTGACCATCCGATATATTCCTTCGGTAGAGGTGCCGCGTAGTCGCCCCGCTTGCTGGTGTGCAAATTCAGACTCGCCAGCGCCTCAATCCATTTGACCGCGACCGCGACGCCGTCAATCACCGGGACGCCCAATCGCTCCTGCAGCGCGCGGCACTGAGAAGCCATCCCAGCGCATCCGAGCACAATCGCGCCACTACGATCCCGCGATAGGGCCTCACGAGCGCTGTCTTCCAAGATATCCAGGACCCGCTGCGGATCTGCTTCGAGCGCGAGCACCGGGATATCGGTCCCATGGATACCGCGGCACTGCCGCTCGAACCCGTAGCGCTGGACCAATCGTTCCGCCAGGATGCAGGTCCGGGTCATCGTTGTGACCACCGAAAAACCCGTCGCCAGCATGCTCGCGGCATGAAAAGCGGCTTCGGCAATGCCCAATACCGGTGCAGTCGTGGCCTCACGTGCCGCATCCAGACCAGGGTCGCCAAAACAGGCAATGACAACCCCCGCCAACGACATCGCAGCGTGCGCGCGCACCTGTTCAGCAACGCCTGCCGCCGCGATCGCCTCGTCAAAATGCCCCTCAATCGAGCGTGGGCCAAAACTCGGCTGAACTGCCACGATTTCAAACCCAGGACCTGCACAGTTCCTGGCAGCCAGTCCTATCGCGGCGGTCATGGATTCGGTCGTATTCGGGTTAATCACGAGAATAGAGTTCATCAGTACCTCCCTTGAACGGTGCATGATTCAGTATCATTCAAAATTCAGCACCAATGCGGTGCGCAATCCAGAACATCTGTGGATTCGCAAGCATGGCATGAGCTTTGCACAATGTTGCCCTGATCGATAAATCAGCCAATTTGGAGACCTTATGGCTTTTTTTGCAAACCGACTTGAATCCAAGGATAAGACCGTCACTGGGCCGCTTCGGCATCAGCTCCTGATCGGATTGATGGTGCTTGCGAGCAGCAGCGCAGTGCTGGCCCAGGAAAAGGTGTTGCGGGTCGCGATGACCGCGGCTGATATTCCTCGGACGCTCGGCCAGCCAGACCAGGGTTTCGAAGGCAACCGGTTCACTGGCATTCCGATGTACGACGCGCTGACGCATTGGGATCTGTCCAAGTCCGATGCCCCCAGCGTTCTGATTCCGGGACTGGCGCTTTCCTGGAGCGTTAACGCTCAGGATAAGACGAAGTGGACCTTCAAGTTGCGCCCTGGTGTCAAATTTCATGATGGTTCGCCATTCACTGCCGACGCAGTTGTCTGGAACGTTGAAAAGGTCTTGGACAAGGATGCTCCGCATTTCGATCCCAGCCAGGTCGGCGTCACCGCCTCGCGCATGCCGACGCTGCGCAGCGCCCGCAAGATTGACAACCTGACGGTTGAACTGACAACGAGCGAGCCAGACTCTTTCCTGCCGATCAATCTGACCAATCTCTTTATGGCTTCACCGGCCCATTGGGATGCACTCAATAAGGCCGTTCCGGCCTCCGTCAGTGCGCCGGCCGAGCGTGCCAAAGCTGCATGGGTCGCATTCGCCGCGGATGCGTCGGGCACCGGGCCCTTCAAGATGGCGAAGTTCGTGGCTCGCGAGCGTCTCGAAGTCGTTGCCAACAAAGCCTACTGGGATCCCAAACGCACGCCGAAAATTGATCGCGTAGTGATGCTGCCGATGCCAGAGGCCAACGCCCGCACGGCCGCCCTGCTCTCGGGTCAGGTGGACTGGATTGAGGCCCCATCGCCCGATGCGATCCCGCAGATCACCCAGCGCAACTTCAAGCTCTACAGCAACGCCCAACCCCATGTCTGGCCGTGGCAATTGTCGTTCGCAGAGGGCTCTCCCTGGCTGGACAAGCGCGTACGCCATGCAGCCAACCTCTGTGTTGACCGCGAAGGCCTCAAGACGCTTCTCGGTGGTTTGATGGCGGTACCCAAAGGAACGGTTCCGCCAGGACATCCGTGGTGGGGAGATCCGAAATTCGACATCAAATACGATGTCGCCACAGGCATCAAGCTGATGGCCGAAGCCGGCTATTCGGCTGCTAAGCCGATGAAGGCCAAGGTCCAGATTTCAGCATCTGGTTCGGGGCAGATGCAGCCGCTGCCGATGAATGAATTCGTTCAGCAGTCGCTCAAGCAGTGCCACATCGACATCCAGTTCGATGTCATTGAATGGAACACTCTGTTCACCAACTGGCGCAAGGGCTCGAAAGATCCCTCAGCCAACGGTGCACAGGCAACCAACGTCAGCTTTGCGGCGATGGATCCATTTTTTGCCATGGTTCGATTTACCAGCACCAAAACGTTCCCGCCGGTATCGAACAACTGGGGCTACTTTGGCAATCCCGAATTTGACGGGCTGATTGCGGCTGCAAGGACCAGCTTCGAAGAAAAGCCCAGAGACGCCGCACTGGCAAAACTGCACGCCCGCATTGTCGAGGAAGCACCCTTCATCTGGATCGCCCATGACGTCGGCCCACGGGCGATGAGCCCCAAGGTCAAAGGCGTTGTCCAGCCCCGCAGCTGGTTTATCGACATCGCCACCATGACGATCGACTAAAACCTCGGTAACAACCCCGCCGTCAGGGCTTGCCTGGTCGGCGGGGTCAGGACTGCGCTGTCCTGATTTCCCGCATGAACCTCCCTCGCCCTTGATGACTGAATGCTGAACTACCTGCTGCAGCGTCTGCTCTACACGCTGCCGATCATGCTGGGCGTTTCGATCGTTTGCTTTGCCCTGGTGCACCTGGCTCCGGGGGATCCGCTCGTCTCCATCCTACCGCCCGACGCATCCGCCGAGCTCCAGGCCAAACTGCGCGAGCTCTACGGATTTGATCGCAGCTACCCGGAGCAGTTCCTGGCCTGGGTTGGCCGCGCGTTGCAGGGCGATCTCGGGAACTCCATTGCGAGTGGTCGTCCGGTGGCACAGGAAGTCTTCAAAGCCGTCGGCAACACACTACGGCTGGCCGTGTTCGCGACGATGATCGGTTTTTTCCTGGGCTGTCTGTTCGGATTCGTTGCCGGCTATTTTCAACATTCCTGGGTTGATCGCTTCGCCTCGATGCTTTCAGTCCTTGGGGTGAGTGTCCCGCACTACTGGTTAGGCATGGTGCTCGTCATCATTTTTTCCTCTCAGCTCATGTGGCTGCCCCCCGGAGGCGCCGGTCCCGGCGGATCGGGTGACTGGCAGTGGAATCTTGAATACATGCAGCATCTGGTCCTGCCTGCGCTGACCATGAGCGTGATTCCGATGGGCATCATCGCCCGCACCGTGCGCGCGCTGGTGGGCGATATCCTGCATCAGGAATTTATCGTTGGACTGCGGGCGAAAGGAATGACCAATCTGGGCATCTTTCTGCATGTGGTCAAGAATGCCGCGCCGACAGCACTCGCAGTCATGGGCCTGCAACTGGGCTATCTGCTGGGCGGTTCCATTCTGATCGAGACCGTCTTCTCCTGGCCGGGTACCGGATTTCTTCTGAATTCTGCAATCTTTCAACGCGATCTGCCGCTCCTGCAGGGCACGATCCTGATTCTGGCGATGTTCTTTGTGCTGCTGAACCTGATCGTCGACATCATTCAAACCTTTCTCGATCCCAGAATCGCTCGCGGCTGAAGAGTAACGCATCCATGAATTCTTCAGTCTCCACCGACATCAGCGCGGACACTGGCCGGGATGGTTCCCAGCCGGGCCCCAATCCGATTCAAGCGCCGGCGTCCCCCGGTTACTGGCAAACCGTGCTGCGCCGGCTGCGTCGCGATCCGGTCACGATCGGTGCGGCTCTGGTGATTGTGCTGCTCCTGTTGCTTGCTCTGCTGGGCAGCAGCATCACCCCGGCCGATCCCTATGCATCGTCGATCCTCAAGCGGCTCAAACCGATCGGGTTTGCCGGTCATCCGCTTGGTACTGATGAATTGGGTCGGGACATGTTGACCCGGCTCATGGTGGGCGCCCGCCTCTCGCTCTTCATGGGCATCACGCCGGTCGTTCTGGCCTTTGTGTTCGGCTCGTTTCTCGGCATCCTTGCGGGCTATCGCGGCGGGATTCTGAACACACTGATCATGCGGACGATCGATGTGTTTTATGCCTTCCCGTCCGTGCTGCTGGCGATTGCGCTCTCCGGCGCCTTGGGCGCAGGGATCACGAATTCATTGATCTCACTGACGATTGTCTTCATCCCACCGATTGCACGGGTGGCTGAAAGCGTGACCACACAGATCCGCAATCGCGAGTTCGTCGATGCGGCCCGGGCGTCCGGTGCGAGCGCATTCAGCATTGTGCGGGTGCATGTGCTGGGCAACGTGCTGAGCCCGATCTTTGTCTACGCAACCAGCCTGATAGCGGTCTCGATGATCCTTGCCTCGGGCCTGAGTTTTCTCGGCCTGGGTGTCAAACCGCCAGAGCCGGAATGGGGGCTGATGCTGAATACCCTGCGTACGGCCATCTATGTTCAGCCCTGGGTTGCCGCGCTGCCTGGCGTCATGATCTTCATGACGTCGATCGCCTTCAATCTGTTCTCTGACGGGCTGCGTAACGCCATGGAACTTCGCAATTGACATGACAAACACCCCGCCGACCCATCCCGCTGATGTCGGAGGCCAGGCACAGCCGCTGTTGCGGGTGCGCCGACTGCGCAAACACTTCCCGCTTAAAGGCTCTTTGTTCGGGCCCCGTAAAGTCGTGCGGGCGGTCGATGACGTCGAATTCGATGTCCTCAACGGGGAAACCTTGGGTGTGGTCGGCGAATCCGGCTGCGGGAAGTCCACCACCGCCCGATTACTCATGCAACTCACGCCTGCCGACAGTGGTGAGTTCATATTTGACGGCCAGACCATTGGTGGGCGGGAGTTGCCACTGAAGGAATTCCGAAGGCAGGCGCAGATCGTTTTCCAGGATAGTTTTGCGTCGCTCAATCCGCGCCTGACCGTTCTCGACTCCATTGCGTTTGGCCCCCAGGTCCACGGCATCTCCGGCCCCGATGCGCGCAAACTGGCTCAGGATCTGCTCGATCGGGTCGGACTGGACCCTGTCCGGTTCGGTGGGCGCTATCCCCATGAACTGTCGGGTGGCCAACGACAGCGGGTCAATATTGCGCGCGCACTCGCACTGAATCCGCGCCTGGTTGTTCTGGACGAGGCCGTCTCGGCGCTCGACAAATCCGTCGAAGCCCAGGTGCTCAACCTGCTCCAGGACCTCAAGCAGAGTTTCGGCCTCACCTACGTTTTCATCAGCCACGACCTGAACGTCGTGCGCTACATGTCGGACCGGGTGATGGTCATGTACCTGGGCGAAGTGGTCGAGATCGGCGACAGCGAATCGTTGTTTGCAGATCCCCGCCACCCGTATACGCAAGCACTGCTGTCGTCGATCCCCTCGATGGATCCAGACCACCGGACCGAGGTTCCAGCCCTCTCGGGCGACCCCCCCAATCCGATCAATCCGCCTCCTGGATGTCGGTTTCATACACGGTGCGCACAGGCGAGCACAATCTGTCAGCAACAGGTGCCCGCCCTGACCTCGGTTTCGCCACATCAGCGCGTTGCCTGCCACCTGCACATCCCCGGCAGCGGACATCCGCAAGCAAACCCGGCGTCCGCCCATTCGGCGCAAGCTGCCGATGCAGCGAACACAGCCCGTGCGGTGTCCGTCGCACCGCAACCACTGGGTAGCGCATGAGTACGGTGACCTCGACGGCCCCCGCAGGGCCTGCCATCGGCGCGAGCGCTGCGCTGGTCGACGTGCAGGAACTGCGCGTCACTTTCACCGGCGGCGCCAAGCCGGTCAGCGCGGTCAACGGAGTGAATCTGCAGCTTCACCGTGGTGAGGTACTGGCCTTGATTGGTGAATCGGGTTCGGGTAAAAGCGTCACGCTGCGTGCCTTGTTGCGTCTGCATTCCGAGCGTCACACGCGAACCGAAGGACGGATCACGGTTGCGGACGAGGATGTCATGCAGATGTCGCAAGCCGCCCTGGCGCGATACCGCGGTGCCGTGGCCTCAATGATCTTTCAGGAGCCGCTCCTCGCGCTGGATCCGGTCTATACGCTGGAGCAGCAGATCACCGAGTCGATCCGCCGCCACGAACCGCTGTCCAAGAACGACGCTCGGACGAGAGCGCTCGCGTTGTTTGAAGAAGTGCGGATACCGAGCCCTGAACGACGTCTGCAGTCCTACCCCCATGAGCTTTCGGGGGGTATGCGTCAGCGAGCCATGATTGCGCTGGCACTGGCTTGTCGCCCCCAGCTGTTGCTGGCCGATGAACCCACGACGGCGCTGGACGCAACCGTCCAGATTCAGATCCTGCTGCTGTTGCGTGAGCTGCAGAAGGCCCTCGGACTGGGGGTTATTTTCGTCACGCACGATATCGGCGCAGCGGTCGAAGTGGCCGATCGCATCGCGGTCATGTACGCCGGGCGAATCGTGGAAGAAGGGCCGGTGCGCAGCCTGATCCGCGAACCCCGACACCCCTACACCCAGGCACTCCTGACCAGCCGGGCGCACGGCGCCATGGCCAAGGGCGTGCGTCTGGAGACCATTGCGGGGGCTCCGCCCGATCTGAGTGAGCGCATCCCCGGATGTTCATTCGCACCGCGCTGTGGCATGGTTCAGGCCCAATGCCGGCAAGAACAACCACCAGAGTTCATCCTGGACGGACGTCACCGGGTGCGCTGTATCGATCCGAGTATCAAGCGCTGATCCGCGCTAATCGGCGCCGACCGGCCCTACCCGTTCCCCACACCAACGCATTTCCCATGAGTGCTGTATGACTTACCTCCACGATACCGCCAGAGCCTTTGTCCCCTATCCCCCGACGTCCGTGGCCCATGCGAGCACCGGCCCGCTGACCGGGTTAGGCTTTGGCGTCAAAGATCTGTTTGATGTCGCGGGCTACCCCACAGGCGGTGGCCAACCGCTTCTGCTCGCCATGTCCGGGATCAAGACGCAGACCGCGCCGACGGTCCAACGACTTCTGGACGCCGGCGCGCGGATGGTGGGCAAGACCGTCACAGACGAACTGGCTTTTTCGATGAATGGTCAGAATGCCCACTTCGGCAGTCCGATCAACGGCGCGGCGCCGGACCGTATTTCAGGTGGGTCCTCCTCGGGTTCAGCCGCAGCCGTCTCGAACGCACTGTGTGACTTTGCCCTCGGCACGGATACCGGTGGATCGGTCCGGGCACCTGCGAGCCATTGCGGCCTGGTGGGGATTCGGCCGACGCATGGTCGGGTGAGTCTCGCTGGCGCGCTCGACCTCTCCCCCAGCCTGGACACCTGCGGTTGGTTCAGTCGCGACATCCTGACTTTTGCTCAGGTTGGCGACGTCTTGCTGGGCGATGACCCAGCCCCCCTGCCAGCCAAGGTTCGTCTAATCCGCCTCACGGAAGTCTGGAACCTGCTCGCGCCAGAAGTTCGCACCGCACTCACGCCAGCCACGGACCGGGCCGAGACGGTGTTGGGCAAGGCAGCCGAAACGGCCGGTTTCCCTGGCGATTTTGATGCGCTGTATTGGAACTTTCGCTATCTGCAAGGGCGAGAGGCCTGGCAGGTCGATGGTGGCTTCATCGAACGCTATCACCCGCCCCTTGGGCCCGGTGTTCGCGAACGGTTCGAATGGGCCAAGGCAGTAACCGATGAGCAGGTCATGGCGGCCCGCATGTATCGCAACACACTGACCGGGTCACTGCGCGCGCTGCTGGGCAGCGATGGTGTGTTGCTGATGCCAACCATGCCCGATGTCGCGCCGCTGATTTCGCAGGATGCCGCCAGCCTGGAGGATTATCGCAACCGTGCCATCCGGATGCTTTCGATTTCTGGCATGAGCGGTTTCCCGCAGATCAGTCTGCCGATGGCGAACCGACTGGGCGCACCGCTTGGGCTTTCCCTACTCGGCCCCGCCGGTAGTGATCGCGGCCTAATCCGGCTTGCCCAGCAGATCCTGACCGCGTAGATCCGGCTCCGAGGGCGCGGCCCCCGCGGTTGCCGGGGGCTCGTGCGCTAGGACCCCGCCCGCGCAAGCATCGCCTGTAGAAGCACATTGGCCCCTGCGATCAGATGTTCGGGCAGCGCATCTTCGATCTCATTGTGGGAAATGCCGTCCTTGCACGGGATGAAAATCATGGCCGAAGGCGCCGTGCGGGCGACATAGACCGCATCATGCCCGGCACCACTGACGATCTCCTGGTGGGTGAATCCAGCGCCGGCCGCCGCTGTGCGAACCAGCGCGACCAACTCCGGATCAAACGCCTGGGGCTGGAAATAGACCACCGGATTGACCGAAATCGTCACCGTAGCCGTCGTCAATTCGGCGATTGCCGAGTGCAGCGCCGCATCCATGCGCAACAGTCCGGCATCATCCGGATGGCGAAAATCGACGCTGAACTGGACCCGGCCTGGGATGACGTTGCGCGAATTGGGGAAAACGTTCAGATACCCCACGGTCCCGCGGCCATTTGGTTGTTCGCGCATCGCAATCGCGCGGATTCGCTGAATCAGTTCGGTCGCCGGTAGCAAGGCGTCGCGACGCAGTCCCATGGGTGTCGGGCCTGCATGAGCCTCCATGCCCGTGACCGTCACGTCATACCAGCGCTGGCCGAGGGCCCCGGTGACTACACCGATGGTGGTGTCCGCATCTTCGAGGACGGGTCCCTGCTCGATATGCGCCTCAAAATAAGCGTCAAATCTGGGCGCACCCGTATCCACCGATGCGGGATGCGGCCCCGCCTGATCGATCGCACGCAGGGCCTGGGCAACGCTGACGCCCTGCGTATCGGTGGCGGCCAACGCGTGCTCGAGGGTGAACGCACCGCAATAAACACCAGAGCCCATCATGACCGGAACAAATCGGGAGCCCTCTTCGTTGGTCCAGACACAGACCTCCAGGGGCGCCTGGGTTCGGATATCCGCGTCATGCAGGGTTTGCAGGACTTCGAGACCTGCCAGAACCCCATAGTTGCCATCGAATTTCCCCCCGGTCGGCTGCGTGTCGAGGTGACTGCCAGTCGCCACAGCACTGCGGTTGGGATCGAGTCCTGCGCGTCGGGCAAAGACATTCCCGATGGCATCCACCCGCAATTCGCAGCCGATTTCGCTGGCCCAGGTTGAAAACTGCTCACGGGCCTGCCGATCGAGGTCGGTCAGCGCGAGCCGGCAGACACCACCTTTTTCAGTCGCCCCGATTGCTGCGAGTCCCATGAGACGAGACAGCAATCGCTCACCATTGATCTTCAAACGCTCAGGGGCCATCGGGAAACTCCTTCAAATTATTCAAGTTTCGCATGATCAATGCCGGTGGCCGGCCCAAACATGCCGTCGACGCAGTGCAACAACCTGCTGTTGTAACCCCGGCCGCATGATCCATCACACCCATGCAGAAGCGCCTCACAGCAATCGTGAGATCACCATCACTGAATAGGCTTGGCCATGTTTTCCCTTCGTTTGACCTGTAAGACACTGACTGCGGTTGGCCTGCTCTGTGGGGTCGGAATGGCAGGCGCCGCCTCCAAAACGAGTTCCTTCGCCGTCACCACCACGGTTGTTGCGAACTGCTTTATCAATTCTGCCAGTGCCATGACCTTTGGCAGCTATACGGCGGGCACTGGCAACGTGGATCAAACCTCATCGATTGTCTTGCGTTGCAGCAATACCACCACGTACGGCATCGGACTCGACGCGGGAACTGGCGTCGGCAGCACGTTGGCGCAGCGAAAAATGACGATCGGCCCTGGTGGCGCAAATAACGAAGTCAATTACAACCTCTATACCGACGCAGCGCGAACCGTCCTCTGGGCCAACCCCGTCACCGCTGCAACGGCAGCGGGCAACCAGGGCGGCACCGGCACGGGCCTGGGCAATACGGCGACGCACACCGTTTATGGACGGCTGACCGATGACGCCACAAGCCAGGCGGCGACTCCGTCGGCGCTCTACACCTCGACCGTTACCTTGACGATCAATTACTGATGAAGATGAGCACGCTGATTAAGAGACTCCAGACGCAGCGCCTGGAGCAAATGAGGCTTCGTCAACACCTCCTGCTGCGGGAAAAAACATTTCTGGCGTGTACGCTGGCCTTCATCCTGAACGGATCCGCATTCGCCGCCAATTTTGGCGTCTCACCACTGCGCGTCGAGCTATCGGATCGGCAACTATCGGGCGCGCTGACCCTTCGAAATGAAGGTGCCGAGCCGGCTGTGGTCCAGGTGCAAGTCATGAAATGGAGCCAAAAGGATGGCCGTGACCACTATGCGCCGACGACCGAAGTCCTGGCTACCCCGCCGGTTTTTACGATCAAGAACGGCGCCGCCCAGATTGTCCGCATTGGCATGCGCCGCGGTCTCGATCCCGATCAGGAGCTGAGTTACCGCATCTTCCTGCAAGAAATTCCCATGCCTCAAAAGGACGGCGAAACCGGCGCAAAAATCGCGCTGCGCATCGGACTGCCCATCTTCGTCTCTCCCTTGGCTGTGCGCCGAACAGACGTCCGCTGGGACCTGATCAATACCACCTCGACCGGGATGACGGTTCGCGCAACCAACGCTGGCAATGTGCACACCCAGATCCTGGGCTTCAAGGTCCTCGAAGCTTCACAACCCAAACCCGTGTCATCGACCCAGGATGCCGCCTACCTGCTGCCCGGACAGACCCGGAACTGGACGCTGACGGGCCCACCCCACCTGGGCGCTAATCCGATCCGTCTCGAATTGCGAACCGATCTTGGCGAGCAGCAGGTGGCGGTCAACGGAGTCAGACTTGAAAACGCGGGGATGTGAAACGCCTTGCCGGTGTTCTGACGACGCTGTGTTGCGTATGCTCGACCTGGCAAACGGCGGATGCGAACCGCGTCGACTCGCCCCTGGTTTCTGAGGCGAAGTCGTCGACCCAGGAGCTCCTGCTTGAGACCGAGCTGAATCACCAGCGCATCGCCAATCCAGTGCTGATCATTCGATCAACAGACGGGCGCCTATGCGTGGGCGAAGGACCATTGCGGCAGTGGCGTTTGCGACTGCCACCGGGGCGGTGTGATCCCTATGCCGGCGAGAGTTACTACCAGCTTTCAGCCATACCGGGGCTTGAGTGGGACCTTGACGAACAAGCGCTCACGCTCAAGCTGCGTGCCCCTGCCCAGGCCTTCGAAGGATCGGTGCTCAAGTCAGTACAGCGCGTCAACCCGACGCCCCAGGCTTCCACTCTGGGTGCCTTCCTGAACTACGACGTATTGGCTCAGAAACTGGAAGGGGGTCCACAGATTCAGAAATCCGGGCTGTTTGAACTGGGCCTCTTTGGTAGTGATCGAGGCGTCCTCATCAATACCGTCCTCGCGCACGACACCCCCGGCAGCGGAACCCTGCCGGGTGGAACTGGCTCGGACGCCTCCGGGGGCACGCCCAGCCCAGGTTCCAGGTTTGAGATGACTCGCCTGGAGAGTACCTGGACACGGGATACGCCCGAAAACCGGACGACCTTGCGCGTGGGCGACGCCATTACACGATCCGCCAGCGGCTGGGGGCGATCGCTTCGGTATGGGGGAGTCCAGTACGCCACCAATGCAGCCACCCAGCCCTACACGAATTACTACCCGGTGCAGACGGTGCGCGGGGAAGCCCTGCTGCCCTCCACTGTTGATGTCATGCTCAATAACAAAATCGTCTCAAGCCATGAGGTGCCACCGGGTCCGTTTTCGCTCAGCGAACTCACCAACATCGTTGGCGGTGGTGCCATGCAAGTCGTCGTTCGGGATTTGCTGGGGCGTGAACGGATCGTTTCGCAACCGTTTTATGCCAGTCCGGTAGCCCTCGCACGCGGCGTCGAGGAGTTTTCCTATGAAGCAGGTGCTGTTCGCCAGGACTATGGCCTGAGCAGCAATCACTACGGTCGGCATCTGCTGGCTGGGACGTTCAGACGGGGTCTCAGTAACCAGTTCACTGGGGAACTCCATGCGGAGACCGTCCCCAGCCAGCAGGTCACCCTGGGTGCGGGAGGCACCTTCGTTAAGCCCGGCTTTGGTCTATTCAGCGGACTCTTCAACGTGAATGCAGCCTGGAGTCACCACCCGCAGGGCGATGGAAAACTGCTTGGGATCGGCGTCGAACGTAACCTCGTTGGAAGTCTCGGATTTTCGGCATCGGCCCAGCGCACGAGCGCCTATTTCACGCAACTCGGGTTGGCACCCAACGAAGTAGCACCCAAAAATCTGCTCTCGGCCTCATTGAGTTACTTCGGTGGTCGTTGGGGATCAATCAATCTGGGCGTCATCTCCCGCGAGTCGCAAAATCAGGAACGATCTCAACTGGTTTCGGCCAATTACCAGGTCAACATCCAGAACCGCGCGACACTGAGCATCTCGGCCGTCACCAACCTCTCAGGGACTGCAAACCATAGCCTCTTCTTCCTGCTCGCGATCCCGCTGGGCGGGCGTGTCAGCAGCGCGATCTCTGCGCAGCGCTCGATCGGTGACCAGCATGCCGCCAACGAATTCGCATTCCAGGCGCAACAGAATCCAGCCCCCGGTGGAGGCTTTGGATGGCAATTCCGCAGCACCAGCCAAGGTGCGCAACAACTCGGTGGCGTTCTCGAGCGCGACAATGGCAGCTACCGCCTCGATGTGGCCCGAAGCGCATCGCAGGGGCTCTCGACCCGGGCCACCGCATCGGGTGGGGTTGCCATGGTCGGCGGGACACCCTACTTCGGCAACCGAATCAACGACAGTTTTGCCTTGGTCCAGCTGCCCGATTATCCGGGAGTCAGGGTCTATGCGGACAATCAACCGGTCGGGCGCACCGATGCGCAGGGCAATGCCTTTATCCCGAAGTTGCGCTCGTATGAGGTCAACCGGATCGGCGTCAACCAACTGGATCTTCCGCTCGATGCCAAAGTCGACGCCGTCACCGTCAACGCCACCCCGTTTTATCGCAGCGGCATCGTGGTTCGTTTCCCCGTGAGTGAATCCCGAGGCGGGATGGTTCGTATCGAATTGGACGATCATCTCCCAGCGCCGGTTGGCGCACTGATCCGGGTCAACGAACAGGCCGATTCATTCCCCGTGGTTCTGGCTGGAACCGCTTATCTCACCGGCCTGCAAAAAGAAAATCGACTGGAACTCGAGTGGCATGACCAGCATTGCGCAATCGACTTGACCGTACCGGCGTCAAACGACCCACTGCCCGATCTGGGAACCCTACACTGCCGAGGAGTTCAGCGATGAATACGACGCTGGGGAGAGGACTGCGCCTCAAACTGCGACTGGGACTGGGACTGCCGGTCAGCCTGCCAGTGCGAGTCTGCTGGACTCTTGGCCTGGGTCTGGCCGGTACGCTCGTTTCAGGGCTCGTTTCAGGTCTTGTCATGGCCGCATCCTGCACCCTCAACACCACCTCAGCGATCTTCGGTAGCTATGACAACACCCTGAACGAAACGGCGGTTGCGACCTTCTCGGGGACGTGTAGCAAGGGCGGCGGGGCAGATCCGAACATGACCGGCGCCACAGTGACGCTTTCGACCGGAACCAGCAATAGCTTTGCCTCCCGCCAGATGGCGAAGGGGACCGACCGCCTGAATTACAACCTCTACACCAGCGCGGCAAGAACGACCATCTGGGGCAACGGGACGGGCGGGAGCGGCACGGTCGCCGCGCTGGTGGTTCAAGGGAATGGCAAATTTTTGAACAACAACAGCTCGCGCAACTTTTCGATTGCCGCCTACGGGAGGATCCCCGCCGGCCAGGACGCTGTACCCGGGGCATATAGCGATACCATCACGGTCACGATCACTTACTGAAAGACACTCAACGTATGACGACAACGATGCGAATCGATTTTGTCTCCGACATTGCCTGCCCTTGGTGCGCAGTCGGTCTGGGCGCCCTGGAAAAAGCGCTGGAACGCCTGGATGGCCAGGTGACCGCGGAGATCCATTTCCAGCCCTTTGAGCTCAATCCGGACATGCCACCCGGTGGTCAGGATCTCGGCGAGCATCTGCGGCAGAAATATGGATCAACGCCAGAGCAACAAGCGCGCACCCGAGCTATGATCACCGCACGGGGGGCCGAAGTTGGATTCACCTTTCGCCCAGAGGGACGGGGTCGGGTCTACAACACTTTCGACGCTCACCGGCTCCTGCAATGGGCTGCCGAGGAGGGTCAAGCGGGCGAGCAGTATCGTCTGAAAAAAGCGCTGCTCGAGTCCTATCAGGGCCGCGCCGAATGCGTCGAGTCGCACGAGGTCTTATTGGCGGTGGTCGATTCGGCGGGGCTTTCCGTGAGCGACGCCCGGCGTGTGCTCGAAAGCGGTCTTTATTCGGATGCGGTGCGAGAGCGCCAGGCCCTCTATCGTGCGGCCGATATCCACGCGGTACCCGCCATCATCATCAATGATGAGCATCTGATTGAAGGCGGCCATCCCGTGGAAGTGTTCGAAGCGGCCCTACGCGAAATCGCCGGTCTAGCCCCCGCCTGACGAGGGCTCCCACTCGGGGAGCCCAAACCGCAAACCCAAACCGGGAGCCCGAAAGGGGAGCCTCGAA